>RXIY01000045.1 GCA_003963405.1 Hyphomicrobiales bacterium | reverse complement strand
GCCTCACGATCTCCGACGCGACCTTCAGAATCGTCCGGCTGCGCTGCTCGAGGCTCTTGGCGAGCCAGTTGGCGTTTTGCAGGCAGGTGGAGATGAAGGTCCGGTCGCCGTCGCGCGTGGCGGCGCTCACCCTGGCGGCGTAGCTGTGGTTGACCAGAACGCGCGGCAGCGCGTCGGAATTGAGCTCCACACGCCAGGCGCCGTCGGCCGCGGAGTGGACGATGACGTCGGGAACGAGCGGCTGGACCGGCGCGTCGCCGAAGGCGCGGCCCGGCCTCGGATCGAGCCGGCGCAGCTCGGCCGCCATCTCCGCGACGTCTTCGGCGTCGACCCCGCACAGCCGCGCGAGCTGGGCGGCGTCGCGCCGTGCGACCAGCGGCAGATTGGCGACGAATATCTGCATCGCCGGATCGTAGCGGTCGCGCTCCTTGAGCTGGATCGCCAGACATTCGGCGAGATCGCGGGCGCCGACGCCCGAGGGCTCGAAGGTCTGAATCAGGGCCAGGACGGCTTCGGTCTCCGCCGGATCGGCGTCGAGGCGGGCCGCGATGTCGGAGAGGCTTTCGCGCAGATAGCCCGTCTCGTCGATGCCGTCGATGATCGCCTGGCCGATGAGCCGCCTGCGCGAATCGGCGCAACACAGAGAGAGCTGCGACGCGAGATGTTCGTGCAGGCTCGGCCGCGCAGCGACATAGGCTTCGAGATTGGGCGCTTCGCCGTCCTCGCCGCCGCCGGCCGCTCCGCTCCAGGAGGTCGCCGAGAGGCCCGCGCCCTCGGGCGCCTCGCGCGGCGCGAGCGGAGTCACGGCCGGCCCATCGGGCGGAAAGGCGTTGCTCATGTCTGCGCCGAGGTCCGCCGCCAGCGCGCCCGCATCCACGGCGAGCGTGTCCCGCGCCCAGTCGCCCTCACGAGGCTCGCCGGAAAAAACCTCGCCCGCCTCACCCTCGAAAGCGGCGGCATCCGCGCGGAAGTCCTCGCTCGCGCCCGGCTCGCTTGCGGCGCCGCCCGCGTCGTCGTCGCGCGCCTCGAGCAGCGGATTGCGCTCCATCTCGTCGTTCAGATAGGCGGAAAGCTCCAGATTGGAGAATTGAAGCAGCTTGATCGCCTGCAAGAGCTGCGGAGTCATGACCAGGGACTGACCCTGGCGCATCATCAGCTTGGTCGAAATCGTCATTTGCGCACGCTCGCACGCTTGCCGCCCAGCCTCTCGGCCTGTTTCTTGCTTATAGCATGCGGCGCTGGCGCGGGCAGGACCAAATAGGCGGCGCCCCAGGCGCAAATCGCCCAAGGGTTAAGCAACGCTCGCGAAAATGACGCCAAGACGCGCCAATGCGGCGGAACGTCTGGGTCCTACATGCGGAAATCTTCGCCGAGATAGATACGGCGCACGTCCGGATTGGCGACGATGGCCTCGGGCGGCCCCTCGGTCAGCACATGGCCGTTGTAGATGATATAGGCGCGGTCGGTGAGGCCCAGCGTCTCGCGCACGCTGTGGTCGGTGATCAGCACGCCGATGCCGCGCGCCTTCAGATGCCGCACGAGATCCTGAATGCCGCCGACGGCGATGGGGTCGATGCCCGCAAAGGGCTCGTCGAGCAGCATGAAGGAGGGATGCCCCGCGAGCGCGCGGGCGATTTCGCAGCGCCGCCGTTCGCCGCCCGAGAGCGCCACGGCCGGCGTATGGCGCATGCGGGTGAGGCGGAATTCCTCGAGCAGGCCCTCGAGCTCCTCGGCGCGCTTCTTCTCGTCCGGCTGGGTGATCTCCAGAACGGCCCTGATATTGTCCTCGACCGAAAGCCCCCTGAAAACCGAGGCTTCCTGCGGCAGATAGCCGATGCCGAGCCGCGCCCGGCGATACATGGGGAGCGGCGTCACGTCATAGCCGTCGAGCGAGATCACGCCCTTGTCCGGCTTGACGAGCCCGGTGATCATATAAAAGACGGTCGTCTTTCCGGCGCCATTGGGGCCGAGAAGGCCCACCGCTTCGCCGCGCCGCACATGCAGGCTCACATCCTCGACGACGCGCCGCGTCTTGTAGGATTTGGCCAGATTGTGCACGGACAGCATACCCTGCCCGTCGACGCCCGTTTCGTCGAGATAGGCGCCGGCCGAGAAGCCCGCTGCGTCGCCTTCCTGCCCATGCCGCGGGGCCGCCTTTCTGGCCTGCGCCCAGACCGGCGCATCCTCGGGAGCGGCGCCTAAATTTTCAGCGCTGTCATCGCCGCGCCAGTCGGCCTCCGCGAGATCGTCCGCCTTGTGGGAGGGCGCCCCGGTCAGGAGCCGCGCCCGAACAGCGCCAAAAGCCCCGCCGAGAGACCGGGCGGCGGCGGCGCGCAGGCGCTTCGAAAGGGCTGCGAAACTGCTCAAGAGGGCGTCCGTCGCGAGTAGGAGAAAGTCGAGACCCTTATAAAAGCCCCCGCCGCCCGCTTTTCCGCCGGGCGGCGTCTAAACGGTTCCTAACGCACCGATGGTTCTCCGGCCAGAGCCCGCGCCGCCACACGCTCACGCCCAGGGGCGAGACTGCGCGGCGACCTTTTCGAAAGCCGCGATCTTGTCGGCCTTCTGCAGAGTCAGGCCGATGTCGTCGAGACCATTGAGCAGGCAGTGCTTGCGGAAGGGGTCGATGTCGAATTTGACGACGCCGCCGTCCGGACCGCAGATTTCCTGGGCCGCGAGATCGACCGTCAGCGTGGCGTTGGCGCCCCGGGCGGCGTCGTCCATGAGCTTGTCGAGCTCCGCCTGCGTCACCTTGATCGGCAGAATGCCGTTCTTGAAGCAATTGTTGTAGAAAATATCCGCGAAGCTCGTGGAGACGATGCAGCGCAGGCCGAAATCGAGCAGCGCCCAGGGCGCGTGCTCGCGCGACGAGCCGCAGCCGAAATTGTCGCCGGCGATGAGAATGCTCGCTTTGCGATAGGCGGGCTGATTCAGCACGAAATCGGGATTCTCGGTTCCGTCCTCACGGTAGCGCATCTCCGAGAAGAGGCCCTTGCCGAGGCCCGTGCGCTGGATGGTCTTCAGATATTGCTTGGGGATGATCATGTCCGTGTCGACGTTCATGATCGGCAGCGGCGCGGCGACCCCCGTGAGCGTTGTGAATTTGTCCATTTCGTAAGGCCCTGGCGCGTTCGAGGATTTGACGCGCCCTTTAGCAAACTGCCCGGCAAAGGGCAAAGGGCAAAGGGGCGCAGACGCCGGCGACGGAGGCGGGAGCGTTCCCGCGTCGCGCCCGGCTTTCTTTCGGCGGGCGCATTCCATGCGTCGTGAAAGCACGCTAAGAAGGTGTTGTAACGGGCGAATTCCAGGCCATCCATGATTCCCCAGAACTTGCTCATCGAGGCGATCGGCTATATGGCCGCGGCGGCGAATGTCTTCGTCTTCGTCTCGAATACGATGATCCCGCTGCGCATCGCGGCCATCGCCGCGAACGCGCTCTTCGCCGCTTACTTTTATCTCAAGGGCTATCTGCCGCTTTTCGCGCTCAACGCCTGCATGGCGCCGATCAACGTGTTCCGCCTGCGGCAGATGCGCCGGCTCATTTCCGACGTGCGGCAGGCGACGAAGGCGGCGAGCGAGGGCGAATTCGATTACGAATGGCTTCGCCCCTATATGAAGCAGGTCAAGCTCTCCGAGGGCTTCACCCTTTATCACCTGGGCGATCTGTCCGAGGACGCCTTCATTCTGGTGCGGGGCGAGATTTTTCTGCTGGAGCCCGGCGTGACCCTCCAGGCCGGCGCCTTTTTTGGCGAGATGGGCCTCTTTACGGAAGAAAACCGCCGCACGGCCACGGCCGTCGCCGCAACCGACGTCGATCTGCTCTGTGTGCGCTATGACGAGCTTCTGGAGCTCTCGGCCCAGAATCCGCAATTCGGATTCTATCTGATGAAGCTGATGATGCGGCGAATGCAGCACAATGTGGAGATCGCGCGCTCGGGGGCCATGCAGGCGACGCAGGCGAGCAGGCCGTCGCCTGTCGCCGATGGCGCGCCCAACGCCTGAGAGCCGCGTCGGAACCGCAAGTCGGAAACTCAAGTCGGAAACGCCTGGAGCCAGCCAATGTCCGAAAAAATCCATCCCGTTCCCGACGCCTGGAAGAAGAGCGCGCGCATCGACGAGGTCGCCTATCGCGCGCTCTATGAGCGCTCGCTTTCCGACCCCGAAGGGTTCTGGGCGGAGCAGGCGCAGCGCATCGACTGGATCACGCCCTTCACGAAGGTGAAGCATACGAGCTTCGATCTCCATAATGTCGCGATCCGCTGGTTCGAGGACGGCACGACCAATGTCGCCATGAACTGCATCGACCGGCATTTGCCCCACCGCGCCCATCAGACGGCGATCATCTGGGAAGGCGACGATCCCGCGCTGTCGCGCCACATCACTTATTGCGAATTGCACGAAGAGGTCTGCCGCTTCGCCAATGTGCTCAGGAAGCACGGGGTCAAGAAGGGCGACCGCGTCACCATCTATCTGCCGATGATTCCGGAAGCGGCCTTCGCCATGCTCGCCTGCGCGCGCATCGGCGCCGTGCATTCCGTGGTCTTCGGCGGCTTCTCGCCCGAGGCGCTCGCCGGGCGCATCGCCGACGCCGAGTCGGAAGTCGTCGTCACCGCGGACGAGGGGATGCGCGGCGGGCGGCGGGTCCCGCTCAAGAGCAATGTCGACGCGGCGCTGGAAAAGGTCGAGGGCGTCAAATCGGTGATCGTCGTCAGCCGCACCGGCGCGGAGGTCGAGATGGTCGAGGGCCGCGATTTCCGCTACGAGCAGGAAGCCGCGACGGTCCACGCCGATTGCCCCTATGCCGAGATGGGTGCGGAAGACCCGCTGTTCATTCTCTACACCTCGGGCTCTACCGGAAAGCCCAAGGGCGTGGTGCATACGACGGGCGGCTATCTCGTCCATGTCGCGCTCACCCATGAGGCGGTCTTCGACTATCGCGAGGGCGAGGTCTATTGGTGCACGGCCGACGTCGGCTGGGTGACCGGCCACAGCTACATTCTCTATGGTCCGCTCGCCAATGGCGCGACCACGCTGATGTTCGAGGGCGTGCCCAATCATCCCGGCGTCTCCCGCTTCTGGGAGATCGTCGACAAGCACAGGGTCTCGATCTTCTACACCGCGCCCACGGCGATCCGCGCGCTGATGGCGCATGGCGAGGAGCCGGTGAAGAAGACGAGCCGGCAATCGCTGCGGCTGCTCGGCTCGGTCGGCGAGCCGATCAATCCCGAAGCCTGGGAATGGTATCACCGGGTCGTGGGCGAGGGGCGCTGCCCGATCGTCGACACCTGGTGGCAGACGGAGACGGGCGGCATTCTCATCGCCCCGCTGCCCGGCGCGACGGATCTGAAGCCCGGCTCGGCGACGCGGCCGCTCTTTGGCGTCTTTCCGGAGATCGTCGACGCTTCCGGCAAGGTTCTCGACGGCGCCTGCGAGGGCAATCTCGTCATCGCCGATTCCTGGCCCGGACAGGCGCGCACGATTCACGGCGATCACGAACGCTTTGCGCAGACTTATTTCTCCGCCTATCCCGGCAAATATTTCACCGGCGACGGCGCGCGGCGCGACCGTGACGGCTATTACTGGATCACGGGCCGCGTCGACGATGTGATCAACGTCTCGGGCCACCGTCTCGGAACGGCCGAGATCGAAAGCGCCCTCGTCGCCCATGAGAGGGTCTCGGAAGCCGCGGTCGTCGGCTATCCGCATGATCTCAAGGGTCAGGGCATCTACGCCTATGTGACGCTGATGGAGGGCGCGCACCCGACCGAGCATCTGCGCAAGGAACTCGTCAAATGGGTGCGCGCCGAAATCGGCCCGATTGCGGCGCCCGACGTGATCCAGTTCGCCTCGGGCCTGCCCAAGACGCGCTCCGGCAAGATCATGCGGCGCATCCTGCGCAAGATCGCGGAAGGGGAGTTCGGGGCGCTGGGCGACACCTCGACGCTGGCCGATCCGGGTGTGGTGGAGGAACTGGTCAGAAACAAGCCGCAAGGCTAGCCGCCGGGAATCGCCAGCAGCGAACTGGCCGAAATCCGCCTCTCTTTGGCACCCGCGCGCCTGTTCCGACGACGGGCGCCGCCTCACCTTTTTCCATCAGAGAGAGAGGAGTGAGTGAATGCGGCGCTTGTCCATGGTTCTCGTCGGGTTTCTCGCGGCCGCCCCCGCAAGCGCGGATTCCGACGCGGAACATGCGCGTTACTCCGTGGTCGCCTCCGCCGGCGATTTCGAGATACGCGACTACGCGCCGCAGATCGTCGCGGAGACGACGGTCGCCGGCGAGCGCGACGCGGCCATCAAGGAAGGCTTCCGTCGCCTCGCCGGCTATATTTTCGGCGACAATGCCGGGGCCGGGAAAATCGCGATGACGGCGCCCGTGGAGCAGCAGCCCCAGGGCCAGAAGATCGCGATGACGGCCCCCGTCGCCCAGGCGCGCGCGGGCGACGCCTGGGTCGTGCGCTTCACCATGCCGGCCGAGCTGACGATGGCGAGCCTGCCGAAGCCCAACAACGCCGCCGTCAGGCTCGCGCAGGCGCCCGGCAAGCGCATCGCCGCCCTCCGTTTTTCAGGTCTCGCGGGGGACGACGATCTGGCCGCAAACGAGGCGAAGCTTGTCGAGGAGTTGAACATTCGCGGTCTCGGCGCGAAAGGGCCCGCCGTTTACGCCTTCTACGATCCGCCCTGGACCCTTCCCTGGAACCGGCGCAACGAGATCCTGGTCGAGGTCGACCACAAGTGACCCCCGACCATGGCGCGCCCGTCCTCGCGAAAAGCCGCAAAGAGCAGAAGCGGGGACGGGCGATGAGGCTCCTGATCAGCGAAAGAGCGCCAGCGCCTCTTTGGCGAGAACGCCGCCCGTGATTTCGATATGGGCGAAGGGCGCCGCGCCCGCGATCGCCCGGCTCGTCAGCATGATCTGGCCGATGCGCGTCTCCAGCTCCGCGATGGAGGCGGCGTAAACCAGCCGGGCGAAGCCGCACCAGAGAATCGCGCCCATGCACATCGGGCAGGGCTCGCCGGTCGTGTAGAGCGTCGCGCCCTGAAGATCGGCGGCCGGGCGATCGGCGATGAAACGGCGGATGGCCGTCATCTCGCCATGGGCGGTGGGGTCGTTTGTCTTGTCGCCGATGTTGCGGCCCCGGGCGACGACCTTTCCGCCAAGCACGATCACCGCGCCGAAGGGCAGATCGCCGTTCGCCGCCTCGTCGAGCGCAAGGCGCATGAAGGCGTCGTCCTGCGTCCGGACCGGCTGGAGGATCGCCTCGGCGTGTGCGGGCGCCGCCGCCGCCACCGCGCTTCCGACGCCGACGCAGGCGAAGCCGGCGAGCATCTCGCGCCTGTCCCAGACGCGGCCGCAGCCGCAGTCGCAGGGTTTCGATTCCATCTTCAGCCCCCAAAAGCACAAAGCCGGATGTCAGCGCATTCCGCCCCGTTACGGGAAGGCGCCCGCAAGGGGGCAAGGGCGCCGCCGCGCCAGTTCGCGCTTCGCCCCTTCGCTCGTCCCCCGGCCGTCCGCCTGCGAGCTTGACACGGGACGCCGGCCAATGCCACTCGCGGGCGCAGCATAGGCATCATGAAAGGGCGGTCGCGCATGGCGAAGGCGTTCATTTTCCCCGGACAGGGCTCGCAGGCGGTGGGCATGGGCAAGGCGCTGGCCGAGGCCTTCACCCCGGCGCGCGTGGTCTTTGAGGAGGTCGATGCGGCGCTGTCGCAGCCGCTTTCGAAACTGATGTTCGAGGGGCCGGAGGCCGAGCTCACCCTGACCGCCAATGCGCAGCCGGCGCTGATGGCGGTCTCGCTCGCCGCGATCCGCGTGCTCGAAGCCGAATGCGGGCTCGACCTGTCGAAAGACGCCGCCTTCGTCGCCGGCCACTCGCTGGGCGAATATTCGGCGCTCGCCGCCGCCGGCGCGCTCTCCATCTCCGAGACGGCGAAGCTGCTGCGCATTCGCGGCGACGCCATGCAAAAGGCCGTGCCGGTCGGCGAGGGCGCCATGGCGGCGCTGCTCGGCGCCGAGCTCGATCAGGCTCGCGAGATTGCCGGAGAGGCGGCCGCGGCGCTCTCCTCGGTCTGCCAGGTCGCCAATGACAATGGCGGCGGGCAGGTGGTGATTTCAGGGGCCAGAGCCCCCGTCGAAAAGGCCATGGAGATCGCAAAGGAAAAGGGCGTCAAGCGCGCCGTGCTGCTCCCCGTCTCCGCGCCCTTCCATTGCGCGCTGATGCAGCCCGCCGCCGACGCCATGGCGCAGGCGCTTGCCGGGGCCACGATCTCGCCGCCCTGCGTGCCGGTCGTCGCCAATGTCACGGCGGCGCCGGTCTCGGACCCCGAGACGATCCGCAGGCTCCTCGTCGAACAGGTCACGGGCGCGGTGCGCTGGCGCGAATGCGTCGCCTATATCGCCGATCAGGGCGTGACGAAATTCGTCGAATGCGGCTCGGGCAAGGTGCTCGCGGGGCTTCTCAAGCGCATCGCGCCGGGCGCGACGGCGATCTCGGTTGGCGGTCCCGCCGATCTCGACGCCTATCGCGCCTTCTGACGCGGCCGCCGGTCAGAGACCGGCCATGAAATGAGCGAAGGCGAGCGAGCCTTCCGGCCAGGGGCCGTGGCCGCTCGCCTCATTGATATGCCCGGCCGGGCCGGCGTCGATGAAGCGCGCGCCGACGTCCGCGGCGAGCTTTCGCGCGAAGGACGCCTCGGCGTAAGGGTCGTTGCTGCTGCCCACCATCACGGACGGGAAAGGGAGCCGCGCGCGCGGCAGGGGAAGAAAGCCCGCATCCACCGCCGGCATCTCGCGGATCACCTCCTCCGAGGGCGGCGCCACGAGAAAGGCGCCCGCGATCTTGCTGCGCAATTGCTGCGCAGCATGAAGCGCGGCGACCACGCCGAGCGAGTGCGCGACGAGCACGGCGGGCTGCTCCGAGGCGAGAATGTCGCGGCGGATGGCCTCGACCCATTCGGCGCGGTCAGGATGCGCGAAGTCGCGCTGGACCACGCGGCGCGCCGTCGAGAGCTTCTTCTCCCAGCGGCTCTGCCAGTGATCCGGGCCGGAATCGAGATAGCCCGGAATGATGAGAATATTGGCCTCGGCGGCGCGCATCAGGCCGGAGCGCCCAGAAAGGCGCCCGCGAGCGCGTCGGCGATCAGCTTGCGCGTCTCGGCGACGCCATAGAGCGCGATGAAGGAGCCGAAGCGCGGACCCTTCTTCTCGCCGAGCAGCACCTCATAGAGCATGTTGAAGAAGTCGTTGGAGACGCCCGGACGCTCGGGCGTCGCGCCCTTGGCCGCGAAGTCCTGATAGCGGGGAACGGCGCGGGCGACGTCGTAAAGCCCCGCCTGTATCTCCTCGGCCGTGGCGCCTCGGGGGAGAGCGGCGAGCGTCGCGTCGATCTTTTCGAGCACCTCGCGCTCCACCTCGTCGGCGGCGCGATAGGACTTCGCCGGCTTCACGAAGTCGCGGAAGTAGGCGACCGCATAGCCCACGAGCCGGTCGAGATGCGGATGATTCTCGGGGGATGCGGAGGGGGCATAACGCTTGAGGAAGCCCCACAGCACGGACGGGTCCTCGGCGTTGGCGACCGCGGCGAGATTGAGCAGCATGGAGAAGGAGACGCTCGTCCCCTTGGCTTCGCCTGCATGTTCCAGCGTCTCGGGTGGCGGCGGATCGCCGGCGTGGATGTGCCAGACGGGATTGCCGAGGCGCTGGCGCCAGTCCTGGCGCGGATAGGCGTCGAGGAAATTCAGATAGTCGTCGACCGCCCGCGGGATCACGTCGAAGGAGAGACGCTTCGCGGCCGTGGGCTTTTGATACATGAACTGGGCGAGGCTCTCGGGACTGGCGTAGGTCAGCCATTCCTCGATCGTCAGGCCATTGCCCTTCGACTTCGAAATCTTCTGCCCCTTCTCGTCGAGAAAGAGTTCGTAATTGAACCCTTCCGGCGGCTTGCCGCCGAGCGCGCGCACGATCGCGCCCGAGAGCTTGACCGAGTCGATGAGGTCCTTGCCGGCCATTTCGTAATCGACGCCGAGCGCATACCAGCGCATCGCCCAGTCGGGCTTCCATTGCAGCTTGCAATGGCCGCCGGTGACGGGCGTCGTGAATTTTTCGCCCGTTTCCGGATCGGCCCAGTCGATCGTGCCGGCCTCCGCGTCCATGCCGGTGAGCGGCACCTGCATCACGATTCCCGTGCGCGGGTGAATGGGCAGGAAGGGCGAATAGGTCGCCGCGCGCTCCTCGCGAAAGCTCGGCAGCATGATCTTCATCACCGCGTCGTAGCGGGCGAGCATGTGCTTGAGCGCGGCGTCGAAGCGGCCGCCCTTGTAATAGTCGGTCGAGGAGGCGAAGTCGTATTCGAATCCGAAGGCGTCGAGAAAGGCGCGCAGCCGCGCATTGTTGTGCGCGCCGAAACTGTCATGCGTGCCGAAGGGGTCCGGCACCTGCGTGAGCGGCTTGCCGAGATGGGCGGCGACGAGCGCCTTGTTGGGAATGTTGTCGGGAACCTTGCGCAGCCCGTCCATATCGTCCGAGAAGGCGATGAGCTTCGTGGCGATCTTGCCTTCCGTCAGGACCTCGAAGGCGCGGCGCACCATGCTGGTGCGGGCGACCTCGCCGAAAGTGCCGATATGGGGCAGGCCCGATGGGCCATATCCGGTTTCGAACAGCACGGATGTCTGGCCAGCCGCCTCGATTCTCTTGACGAGCTTCTTCGCCTCTTCGAAGGGCCAGGCGGGAGAGACGCGGGCGGCGTCGAGAAGGTCGGGCGACAAAACGAGGGGAGCGGACATCTGCGCGGCGTCAACCATCTTGAAGAGTGGGGGAGCGCGGCACAGTAGGTAGCGGCGCGAGGGAGGTCAACGGCGACGGGAGCGAACCGCCCCGCGTGAGCGCGCCATAAAAAGAGGGCGGAGGGGCTCTTTCGAGCCGCCTTCGCCTTCAGTCGGCCTTCGACCTGGCTGTCGGGGGACGCAAGCGTCAGTTGGCGCAGGTCACGCTGCGCATGTAGCGGACTCGACCGCGCTCGTCTGTGCTTGGTTTCAGAACGAGCGTGCAATCTTCATCCTCTGCGCCATAGGCGCGTCCCACCCGGATCGCCGGTCCGCGCGCGAGCGGACGCAAGCCGTCGTCGTTGAGGCTGACCGCCGCCCTGACGGCGGCGGAAGATTGACTCTTGGCGGTCGGAACGGACGGCGCCGCCGCCACAGCGGCGCACAGACCAGCGGCGACCGTGAAGCCAAGGACAATCCGCGACAGGCGACTTGCAAACGGGCTTTCGCGCGTAACGGCCATAAGGGCCCCTCCCACTAGGGTAACAGAAGGTCTTGTCCCTCGAACGCGAACTCGAACGCTTTACGCGGCCTTGGGTGTTCCTCTTCTTGTTGGGAGGAAAACGCTCAGCTCATGAAATGGTTGCACGGGCGCCACAAAAAATTTTTATTTTTTCGGCCGCCGCCACATTTTGGCCTTTTCGCGCGGGTCGCAAAAAGGCGAATCTCTTGGTAAAACAATCGTAAACACGGAGGGCCGCACGCCCCGCGTCCTCTCCCGCGAAGCGGGGGAGGGTCAAAAAAGCGCGCTCTATTTGCGTTCCAGCCGCGCGATGAGGCTGGACGTGTCCCAGCGTTTGCCGCCCATGGCCTCGACCTCGGCGTAAAATTGATCGACGAGCGCGGCGACGGGGAGTTTTGCGCCCGTGCGGCGCGCCTCGGCGAGGCAGATGGCGAGATCCTTGCGCATCCATTCGACCGCGAAGCCATGGTCGAATTCGCCCGCGAGCATGGTCCTGGTGCGGTTCTCCATCTGCCAGGACTGCGCCGCGCCGTTTCGGATGAGATCGATCACCGCCAGCGCGTCGAGCCCCGCGCTCCTGGCGAAATGCAACGCCTCGGAGAGACTCTGGATGAGCCCGGCGATGGCGATCTGATTGACCATTTTGGTGAGCTGGCCGGCTCCGGGCGGCCCCATCAGCCGGCAGGCGCGGGCGTAAGCCCCCATCACCGGCTCCGCCCTCTCATAAACCTCGGGGTCGGCGCCGCACATGATGGTCAGCGCGCCGTTGACGGCGCCGGCCTGCCCGCCGGAGATCGGCGCGTCGATCGCGCCGAGATCCATCCGTTTTGCCTCAGTGTGAAGCTCGCGGGCGATTTCCGCGGAAGCGGTCGTATGGTCGATGAAGACCGCGCCGGGCGCCATGGCGGCGAAGGCGCCGTCGGGGCCGAGCGTGACGGCGCGCAGGTCGTCGTCATTGCCGACGCAGGAAAAGACGAAGTCGGCGCCCTCGGCGGCGGCCCCCGGCGTCGGGGCCCATTTGGCGCCCGCGTGGGACGCGGCGAATTTTTCGGCCTTGGCGGTGGTGCGGTTATAGACCGTGACCCTGTGGCCGGCGCGGGCGAGATGCCCCGCCATGGGATAGCCCATGACGCCGAGTCCAATGAAGGCGACGTTTCGTGAGGTGGTCATGGCTCAGCCGCCCGTCGTGCTCATGTGGCGCGAAACCGCCGGGGTTTGCGTTGCGCGGTCGATGATGAAGTCGTGGCCCTTCGGTTTGCGCCGGATCGCCGCCTCGATCGCCGCGTGAAGCAGCGCGTCGTCGTCGCTTTCGCGCAAGGGCGCGCGGAGATCGGCGGCGTCCTCCTGACCGAGACACATGAAGAGCGTGCCGGTGCAGGTGACCCGCACGCGGTTGCAGCTTTCGCAGAAATTATGGGTGAGCGGCGTGATGAAGCCGACGCGCCCGCCGGTCTCCTCCGCCCGCATGTAGCGGGCCGGGCCGCCGGTGCGATAGTCGATCTCGGTCAAGGTGAAGGCCTCCGAGAGCGTCGCGCGCACGGCCGTCATGGGGAGATATTGATCGACCCGCGCCGGCCCGTCGAGTTCGCCGAGCGGCATGACCTCGATGAAGGTCATGTCCATCCCCCGCTCATGGGCGAAGCGCACGAGCGGGACGAATTCATCCTCGTTGACGCCCTTGAGCGCCACGGCGTTGAGCTTGACCTTCAATCCGGCCGCTAGCGCCGCGTCGATCCCGGCCATCACGCGGGCATGATCGCCCGTGCGGGTCAGCGCGCGGAAGCGGTCGGGGTCGAGCGTGTCGAGCGAAACATTGATCCGCTTCACGCCGCAGTCCGCGAGTTCGGCGGCGAAGCGGGCGAGCTGCGAGCCATTGGTCGTCAGGGTGAGCTCCTCGAGCGCGCCGGAGTCGAGGTGGCGCGAGAGGGCCCGAAAGAGCTTCATCACATCGTGACGCACCAGCGGCTCCCCGCCGGTGATGCGCAGTTTCCTGGTCCCGCGCGTGACGAAGGCGGCGCAGAGCCGCTCGAGCTCCTCGAGCGTGAGCAGGTCCTTACGCGGCAGGAAGGTCATGTGCTCGGACATGCAATAAACGCAGCGAAAGTCGCAGCGGTCGGTGACCGAGACCCGCACATAGGAAACCGCCCGGCCAAAGGGGTCGACGAGCGGCGCGGGCGCCAAGGCGGCGGGCGTTTGCGAATAGGCGTTCATGAGTGGCGCTTCCAACGGGCGGGCTCTCTCGCGGAGCCTTTTCCCATATATTGCCACGACCCGCGATCGGGAAGCCCGAGCGTTTCCGTGCGGCGATCGGGAAACCCGATCGATAGAGGCGGCTGATGACGCCCGGAGAAAGCCGAAAACCGCTGGCGGCCTTCGCCATGTCCGACCTATAGACAAAACGAAACGATAAAGGAGCCCATGTGACCGCAGACCCCTGGCCCACCGAAATTCGCCTTCTCGACAACGGCCGCGCCCTGCGCACGGCCTTCGACGACGGCGCGAGCTTCACGATGACCGCGGAGCTGCTGAGGGTGAGAAGCCCCAGCGCCGAGGTGCAGGGCCATTCGCCGAGGGATCAGAAGACGGTCGGCGGCAAGCGCAATGTGGCGATCATCGCCGTGGCCCCCGTCGGCAATTACGCGATCCGACTCGACTTCGACGACATGCATCGAACCGGCATCTACACCTGGCGCTATCTGCGCGAGCTCGGCGAGACCGCCGAGGCGAGTTTCGCCGCCTACATGGAGGAGCTTGCGGCCAAGGGACTCGACCGCGACCGGCCGGGTGAGGCGTAGTCCCCCGGCGGGCGCGCCAAGGCGGCGTCCGGCCCTCGCGCGAGCGTGTTTCTTGCAGACGCCCGATTGCGGGGGGAGAGGCAGGTAGGGGGCCGTCGCGCGCCCTACCGCGTCGGCGTCGGCGTGCCGCTGCGATAATCGTAGAAGCCGCGCTGCGTCTTTTTCCCGAGCCAGCCGGCCTCGACATATTTCACGAGCAGCGGGCAGGGGCGGTATTTCGTGTCGGCGAGCCCCTCGTGCAGCACCTGCATGACCGAGAGGCAGGTGTCGAGGCCGATGAAATCGGCGAGCTGCAACGGTCCCATCGGGTGATTGGCGCCGAGCCGCATCGCGGTGTCGATCGCCTCGACCGAGCCGACGCCCTCGTAAAGCGTATAGATCGCCTCATTGATCATCGGCAGCAGGATGCGGTTGACGATGAAGGCCGGGAAATCCTCGGAGACCGTCACCGTCTTGCCGAGCTTGGCGCAGAATGCCTTGGCTTCCTCGAAGGTCGCGTCGTCCGTGGCGATGCCTCGGATGAGCTCCACGAGCTGCATGCGCGGCACCGGATTCATGAAGTGAATGCCGATGAAGCGCTCGGGACGCCCCGTGATGGAGGCGAGCCGCGTGATCGAGATCGAGGAGGTGTTGGAGGCGATGATGCCGTCCGGCTTCACGACCAGCGCGACGTCGGAGAGGATCTTGCGCTTGACCTCTTCATTCTCGGTCGCCGCCTCGATCACGATGTCGCAGTCGCGGAAATCCTGAATGGCGGGCGCGGCCGAAATATGCGGCAAGGCGGCGTCGACGGCCTCGGGGGCGAGAAAGCCCCGCTCCACCGACTTCTTCATCTGGACGCCGATGTCCTTGATCCCAGTCTCGATCCGTTCGGGCGTCACGTCGTTCATGGCGACGTCCAGGCCTGCAAGCGCGCAGACATGCGCGATGCCCTTGCCCATCTGGCCCGCGCCGATGACGCCGACCTTGCGAATTTCGAAGCTCATAGTTCGAACACCCACGCGAGAGGACCGCCTGAAAGGGCGGGACGGCTGCGATGCAATGCGGCCAAGTTGCAGTGCAATATAACGCGGCGCGAGGCGGAATGAAAACTGGCAAGCTTGAAAAAGTCGGAACCTGCGCGTTCCGCCGCCCGGAAAAAAACCCGGACGGCGGAATCGAGGCATTCTACTTGCCGAGCTTGGCGAGCTCCGCGTCGAGCTCCGGCACGGCCTGGAAGAGATCGGCCACGAGGCCGTAGTCGGCGACCTGGAAGATCGGCGCCTCTTCGTCCTTGTTGATGGCGACGATGATCTTGGAGTCCTTCATGCCGGCGAGATGCTGGATCGCGCCGGAGATGCCGACCGCGACATAGAGCTCGGGGGCGACGGCCTTGCCGGTCTGGCCGACCTGGAGGTCGTTGGGCGCATAGCCGGCGTCGACGGCGGCGCGCGAGGCGCCGATGGCGGCGTTCAGGCGGTTCGCGACCGGATCGAGAACCTTGTGGAAATTCTCGGCGGAGCCGAGCGCGCGGCCGCCAGAGATGATGATGCGCGCCGAGGTGAGCTCCGGCCGCTCGGACTTGGCGAGCTCCTCGCTCTTGAAGGAGGAGACGCCCGGATTGGCCCCGCCGCCGATCGTCTCGACCGGCGCCGAGCCGCCTTCGGGCGCGGCGGCGAAGGCCGTGGTGCGCACGATGATCACCTTCTTGGCGTCGTTGGCGCGCACCGTCTGAATGGCGTTGCCGGCGTAGATCGGGCGCTCGAACGTGTCGGGCGCGACGACCTTGACGATGTCGGAGACCTGCGCCACGTCGAGCAGCGCCGCGACGCGCGGCAGCACGTTCTTGGTCGCGCTGGTCGAGGGCGCCAGGATCACGTCATAGGACGGCGCAAGGCCGAGGATCAGCGCCGCGACCGGCTCGGCGAGCACATGGTCGAGGGCGGCGTCGTCGGCGTAGAGCACTTTCTCGACGCCCGCGAGCTTCGCGGCCTGATCGGCGGCGGCCTTCAGGCTGGGGCCGACGACGAGAATGTGGATCGGGCCGCCGATCTGCTGGGCGGCGGTCAGCGCCTTGGCGGTCGAGGGCGCGAGCGCGCCATTGGCGGTTTCGGCGAGAAGCAGAATGGCCATGTCAGAGAACTCCCGCTTCCTTGAGCTTCGAGACGAGTTCGGCGACCGAGCCGACCTTGACGCCCGCCGAGCGGGTCGCGGGCTCCGCGGTCTTCAGGACTTCGAGGCGCGGCGCGATGTCGACGCCGTAATCGGAGGGCGCCTTGACGGCGACCTCTTTCTTCTTCGCCTTGATGATGTTGGGCAGGCTCGCATAGCGCGGCTCGTTGAGGCGGAGATCCGTCGTCACGACTGCCGGGAGCTTCAGGCTCACCGTCTGCAGGCCGCCGTCGATCTCGCGCGTCACATCAACTGAGCCGTCCGAAAGATCGACCTTGGATGCGAAGGTGCCCTGGCCCCAGCCGAGCAGGGCGGCGAGCATCTGGCCGGTCTGGTTCGAGTCGTCGTCGATCGCCTGCTTGCCGAGAATGATCAGGCCGGGCTGCTCCTCGGCCGCGATCTTGGCGAGAATCTTGGCGACGGCGAGCGGTTCGACCGTGTCGTCGGTCTTCACCAGAATGCCGCGGTCGGCGCCCATGGCGAGCGCGGTGCGCAGCGTCTCGTCCGCCTTGGCCGGGCCGATGGAGACGACGACGACTTCCGCCGCCTTGCCGGCCTCCTTGAGGCGCAGAGCCTCCTCGACGGCGATCTCGTCGAAGGGGTTCATCGACATCTTCACATTGGCGAGATCGACGCCGGAACCGTCGGGCTTGACCCTGATTTTCACATTGTAGTCGACGACCCGTTTGACGGGCACGAGAATCTTCATCGCGCGACCTCTGAAGGTGACGGCGGACGTTTCAACGCGTCCGAGCCTTGAAAAACTGTGGCGGTCTGGTAACGGGCGTGCGCGCGCAAGTCAAACGGAGAGGCCGAGACCTTCCGCGCGTTGTTTTCAGCCGTCGAGACCCGTCTCCTCGGGCGGAGCCGTTTCCTGGCGCGGGGGCGCGGGCGGAAGACGATCCGGCCTGCGATCGAACAGCGGGTGGCTGCGACGCTTGAAGATCGGCGTCAGCACGAGCCCCGCGACGATGCCGCCGACATGGGCCATCCAGGCGACATGCGTTTCGCCGCCGCCCCAGCTGGCGTTGACGAGCTGGAGCACGGCCCAGGCGCCGATGAAGAGAAAGCCCGAGGCGTGGAAGGCGAAAAGCGGCGGCCTGAGGCCGAAGAGCGGCCGCGTGGCGGGGCGCGCGCGGTCGGCGAGGGTGATGAGCCAATAGGGGAACATCACGAATGTGAGGGGCGGGAAGAAGCCCGTGACCGTCGCGCGCGGATAGAGCAGCAGGAAGGCGGCGCAGACCCCGGAGATGGCGCTCGACGCGCCGACGAGCGGCGTGATCGATTGGGGCGTGGCGTAGATGTAGAAGACGCCCGCCACGACCCCGCAGGAGAGATAGAAGAGCAGGTAATGCAGCGAGCCCATGGCGTCTTCGACATTGTCGCCGAAGACGTAGAGGAACAGCATGTTGCTCGCCAGGTGCAGGATCGACGAGTGGAAGAAGAGCGAGGTGACGAGCGTCGCCGCCGGCGGCGGCCCGACCACCCATTCGGCGAGATCGGCTTCGCCGAAGAGCACGCGCGGGATGATGGCGAAGCCGCGCATGATCGTCAGCGGATCGCCCAGCGCCTCGCTCTGGACGACGAGAAAGATCAGCACATTGACGGCGATCAGAACATGATTGACCACCGGCCGCTTCAGATGGCGCAGCGGCGCGTCGTCGTAAAGCGGCATGACCATCGCGCGAGACCTCTTTCGATTCGAACCCCGGCTCCTAACATAAGCGCGCCCGCGCTCATGTCACGGGGAGCCTGTCACGCTCTCGCGCGACGCGCGCGCAGCCAGGCGAGGGCGTGGCCCCGCAATCCGGCGATGTCGAAGGTCAGAACCATCGCGCCATAGATGGCGCCCCCGGCGGCGATCTGGACGACCAGGGTGAGAAAGCCGGGCGCCATGCCGCGCAGGGGCGTCAGCGCGACGAGCATCACGCCCGTCCCGACGACGGCGGCGTAAAGGTCCCAGAAGGAGGGCCAGACCGGCTGCGCCCTGAGCGCGAAATAGATCGTCGCGGCCAGCGCCGCGACATAGCCCGCCGCCTGGGCGATGGCGAGATTGGAGGCGTCGCGGCCCCAGGGCAGGGCGAAGATCAGCAGACCCGACACGAGCGCCGCCGCGACCGCCGCGACGACCAGCGGCGCCGTCCGCTTGCTGATCTGGAAGACGGGGTTCACGCCGAAATTGATCATGCCCATGGCGAAGAGGCCCGGCAGCAGCAGGCCGAGATAATGGCCGAAGGGGCCGCGAAACTGCCCCGGCACGATGAGCGCCTCGACCGAGGGCATGACCAGCCACAGGCCCACGCAGGCCGGCAGCAGAAAGGCGAAGACGACGCCCATATTCTGCGCCACCTGCTCCTGCGCGCGGCGCTCCCCATGGGCCTCGTGGGCCGCCACGGCGATCTGGAACAGGAGAACGTCGAGCGCCGAGCCGAAGGCCATGACGGCGCGCATGCCGAGGTCATAGGCGAGGGCGAATTGCCCCGTCTCGGCGAAATCATAGACGCTCGCGACGATGGCGCGGGAGGCGAGCGGCATCACCTGATAGAGGAGATGCGCCGCGACGATGGGCGCGCTGTAGGCCATGAGCAGCTTGACCGTTTCGATCTGCGCGTCGCGGCAGCGCACGCCCGGATCGCGCAACGCCTCCCGCCCGAAGAACACCGTGCCGACGAGGCTCGCGACGCCGCCCGCAAGCGCCACGCCCGCCGAATGGAAGAGCCAGGCGCCGCCGCCGATGAGGAGAAAGGCCAGCACGTTCTTCACGAGAACCAGCCGGCCATAGGCGGCGTCCTCGAAGCGCGCGCGGGCGAGCGCGGTCGAATAGTCGAAGAGTCCGTTGGCCGTCGCGGTGAGAAGCGCGAGCAAAATGAGCTCGCTGTCGAAATCGAGCGTGGGGCCGACGAGCGAATAGAGGACCGTCGTCACGAAGAGAAGCAGAGTGACGGCGAGAAAGGACGTGCCGAGCGTCGAGCGGATGATCGGATCGCTCTCGCGCGTGCGCTGGGAGTAGAAACGCGTCGCGGAGAGCCGCAGCCAGTCGTAGAGCGCCGTTTGCACCACCACGGCGATGGAGAAGGCGAGGGCGAAGCGGCCATATTCCTCGGGGCCGAGAAATTTCGCGACCAGCAGGCCGATGATGAAATTGGTGATGGTGTTGGCGAGAAAGGCGAGGAGGACTCTCACGGGCGGCCGCGCCCCCTCGACAGCCCTCCCCCGCTTTGCGGGAGAGGGCGCAGGGCGTGGCCTTCATCGAGGACGCCGATCGCGCGCGTCCCCTCTCCCGCGCAGCGGGGGCGGGTCAGGGAGGGGGCCGCGGTGCTGTCGGCGCGCTTCATACGGGCCGCTCAGGCGCTCCAGCGCCCGAGCGCCTTCAGCTCCCGCAGCGCCTGCGCGTCGCGAGGCGTCACGTCGGGATAGTCCGGCTCCGCCGCGGCGGGATCGAAATATTTCCAGGAGCGGGCGCATTTGACCCCCGCGGCCCGTCTCGGAACCACGGCGACGCCCGCGACCTCGGGGAGGCGGAACGCGTCGGCCGGCCCGTCGCCCGTGACGATCTCCAGATCGGAGACGATGCAGATCTCTGCGAAATCGACGCCATCGAGATCCATGCGCAGCTTGCCGTCGGCGATGTAGACGACCGGCGCGGCCTCGAGCGAGGAGCCGATGCGCTTTTGCGCGCGTTCGATCTCGAGCGCCCCGGTCACGACCGAGCGAATGGCGCGCACGCCCTCCCATTTCTTCGCGAGCGCCTCGTCGCGCCAGTGGGAGGGAATGTCGGGGAAGCTCTCGACATGCACGGAGAGGGCGTCCGGATAGCGCGAGAGCCAGGCCTCCTCCGCGGTGAAGACGAGAATGGGCGCGAGCCATGTCGTCACGCAGCGGAAGATGTGTTCGATCGTCGCGAGCGCGGCCTTGCGCTTCACGCTCGACGGCGGCTCGCAATAGAGCGTGTCCTTGCGGATGTCGAAATAGAAGGCGGAGAGATCGCTCGTCATGAAGGGCGTGAGCAGCGCCACGACCCGCTTGTAGTCATGGGCCGCATAGGCCGAGCGGATCGAGGCGTCCATCTCGACGAGGCGATGCAGCATGAGACGTTCGAGTTCGCCCGCGTGCTCGAGCGCCGCTTCGTCGTCTGCCCCGTAATGGGCGAGCGCGCCGATCATCCAGCGCAGCGTATTGCGCAATTTGCGATAGAGATCGACAAAGGTCTTCAGGATTTCGGGACCGACGCGCAGATCGTCGGCGTAATCCGAGGCCGCGACCCACAGGCGCAGAATGTCGGCCCCCGAATCTGCGATCACTTTCTGCGGCGCGACGACATTGCCGAGCGACTTCGACATCTTGCGGCCCTTCTCGTCGAGCACGAAGCCATGGGTCAGCACGGCGTCATAGGGCGCGCGGCCGCGCGTGCCGCAGCTTTCGAGAAGGGAGGAGTGGAACCAGCCGCGATGCTGGTCCGAGCCTTCGAGATACATGACCTCGTCCTCGCCGCCGTCGCGCTTTCTGTGAATGCCGGCGAGCGCGGGGAAGTTTTTCGGATCGTCCAGCACGAAGGCGTGAGTCGAGCCTGAGTCGAACCAAACGTCGAGAACGTCGGCGACCTTTTCGTAATCCTCCGGATCGTGGTCGGGCGCGAGAAAACGCTCGGCGGCGCGGGCCTCGTACCAGGCGTCGGCGCCCTCGGCCTCGAACGCCGCGACGATGCGTTCGTTCACGCGCGGATCGACGAGGATCTCATGCGTGCCTTTCTTGACGAAAACGGCGATCGGCACGCCCCAGGCGCGCTGACGGGAGACGACCCAGTCGGGCCGGTTGGCGATCATGCCGCGAATGCGGTTCTCGCCGGCGGCCGGCGTCCATTGCGTGCGCGCAATCTCTTCGAGCGCGATGGCGCGCAGGGTGGGCGCATTCCCCTTCTCGCCGTCGGAGAGCGGGGCGCCGTCGAAGGGCTTGTCCATCGCGATGAACCATTGCGGCGTATTGCGGAAGATCACCGGCTTCTTGGAGCGCCACGAATGCGGATACTGATGCTTCAGCCGGCCGCGCGCGACGAGGTTTCCGGCCGTGACGAGCTCCGCCATCACAGCCTCGTTGGCGTCGCCCTTCTCGCCCTTTTCGGTGAGCACGCGCTTGCCGGAGAAGCCGGGCGCCTCCGGCGTATAGAAGCCGTCCTCGTCGACCGTATAAGGGATGCGCGTCTCGATTCCGCTCTCGGCGAGGCGACGGCCGTTCGCCATCCAGATGTCGAAATCCTCGCGGCCGTGTCCGGGCGCCGTATGCACGAAGCCCGTGCCCGTGTCGTCGGTCACGTGATCGCCGTCGAAGAGCGGCACGTCGAAGGCGTAGCCGAGATGCGCGAGCGGATGGGCGCAGACGAGGTCCGAAAGCTCCGCCGCCGCAACGTCGCGCAGGCGCTCGAAGCCCGCGACCTTCGCGGCCTTGAAAACGTCGCCCGCGAGCTTGTCGGCCAGGATGAATTTCGCGCCCGGAAAGGCCCAGTTGTCGTCGGGCGCGTCGGTCACGCGATAGAGGCCATAGGCGATCTTCGAGGAAAACGAGATCGCGCGATTGCCCGGCAGCGTCCAGGGCGTCGTCGTCCAGATGACGACGCGCGCGTCGGACAGATCGGGGCGCGCGCCGCGCGGAATGGGGAAGGCGAC
This sequence comes from Hyphomicrobiales bacterium, assembly GCA_003963405.1. Lineage (GTDB taxonomy): Bacteria > Pseudomonadota > Alphaproteobacteria > Rhizobiales > Beijerinckiaceae > Methylocystis. The sequence continues at coordinate 124,578 of RXIY01000045.1, read as the reverse complement.
CCAGACCGTGTCGCTGGTGTGGTCCTCATATTCGACTTCGGCCTCGGCGAGCGCGGTCTTTTCGACGACGCTCCACATGACGGGCTTGGAGCCGCGATAGAGCAGGCCGTTCTCGGCGAATTTCAAAATTTCGCGCGCGATGATCGCCTCGGCCGGAAAGGCCATGGTGGCGTAAGGACGGTCCCACTCGCCGGCGACGCCGAGGCGCTTGAACTCCTCGCGCTGGATCGAGAGCCAATGTTCGGCGTAGGCGCGGCACTCGCGGCGAAAGGCGATCATCTCCTCGGGGCGGGAGAAGTCGGGCTTCTTCTTGCCCTTGGCCCGGTAGTTCTCTTCCTCGATCTTCCATTCGATCGGCAGGCCGTGGCAGTCCCAGCCCGGCACATAGACGCAGTCCTTGCCGGTCATGCGCTGGCTGCGCGTGACGATGTCCTTGAGGATCTTGTTGAGCGCGTGGCCGATGTGGATGTTGCCGTTGGCGTAGGGCGGCCCGTCGTGCAGGGTGAATTTCGGCCGGCCCTGCGCCGCCTCCCGCATCTTCGCGTCGAGGCCGATCTCCGCCCAGCGTTTCAGAAGGTCGGGCTCGCGCTGGGGCAGGCCCGCGCGCATCGGGAACGCCGTCTCGGGCAGATAGAGGCTCTTGGAATAATCGGGCCCTTTGGGCGTTTCGTCGTTCATGGGTCGTAGAAGCCAGGGTCGGGCGGCGCCGGATGGGGCGGCAGGGTCCGCGTCACATAAAGGATTTGCTGAAGGAGCGCCAATCGCGCCCAAGACCCCGACCCCCCGCGAGACATGACGGTCTCAAGCGTGGGCCGGGCGGGTAATTCGTTTTTGCGGGGGCGGCATGGCTCTCTTTAGCAAGCGCCCTCCCGGCGGAAAAGCCTCGGAAGCCCGATGAATTCTTATCTACCTCAGCCGCCGGAAGGGACCGACGCCAAGCTTGTGCGCGACCCACGCCCCCGCGCCGAGCAGGACGACGGCGGGCGCAAGGATGAGAAAGAGGCCGGAGAGGAAGAACAGGCCGAGACCGATCAGAACCAGCAGGCCGAAACCGAGCAACAGGCTCTGGAACGGACCGAGGCGCACGAATTTCACCTCGCCGGAACCCGAAGAGATCCAGATGCGCGACGTCGCGAACTCGTCCTCCCGCTCTGCGCCGGGCGGGATGATCTCGATCTCGCCTTTGGGCTTCTCGCTCATGACGCGGACTCCTTTTCTGTCGCGAAAATAGGCGTTGGGAGGCCTTGCCGCAACGCCGCCCGCCGCCCTTGCGGGATCTAGCGGCTTGCGAGGATGGCGCGGGCGCGGGCGCTGTCGTCATCCATCTTCGCGATCAGCGTCTCGACGCTGTCGAATTTCTCCTCGCCTCTCAAAAAGGCGTGAAACGCCACCTCGACGTCCTTGCCGTAGAGGTCGCCCGAAAAATCGAATAGGAAGACCTCGAGAAGCGGCGCGCCATTGTCGAAGGTGGGGCGGCGGCCGAAACTCGCCACGGCGTCGCGCCAGACGCCGTCGATCTCGATCGTGACGGCGTAAACGCCGTGGCGCAGGCGGTTCGAGGGGTCGAGCGCGAGATTGGCGGTCGGGAAGCCCAGATGGCGCCCGCGCTTGTCGCCGTGCCGCACGACGCCGCGCACGAAATAGGGATGGCCCAGAAGCCGGCGCGCCGCCTCGACGTCGCCCTTCTCCAGCGCCTCGCGCGTCGCTGTCGAGGACACCGCCTCGAGGCTTCCGTCTTCGTCCTGCGTGATCCGGTCGACGATCTCGACCGCGAAGCCCAGCCGCTCGCCCTCGGCCCGCAGGAAGGCGGCGTCTCCCGCCCGGCCGGCGCCGAAGCGGAAGTCGTAGCCCGCGACCACGGCCGAAACGCCGAGCTTTTTCTTCAGGATTTCCTCGGTGAATTCGCGGGCGGGCCGCGCGGCGAATTTCGGATCGAAAGTCAGCACGATCATGCCGTCGAGCCCGAGCCGGCTCGCCTGCGCCGCCTTGGCGGCGGGCGGGGTCAGGCGAAAGATCACCGGCCGGCCGGCGAAGACGTCGGCCGGATGCGGCTCGAAGGTCAGCAGCGCGCAGGGCCTGCCGAGCTTTTTCGCCAGCGCCTGGGCGCGCGCCGCGACGCCGCGATGGCCGCGATGCAGCCCGTCGAAATTCCCGATGGCGACGACGGCGCCCTCGAGCCCGTCGGGCGGGCTTTCGGGGTCGCGGGCGACAATGAAGGGCGATTTCGTCACGGGCTGATCCGATCGGGCGCGGGGCGTCAAACTGCCGCGCGGCGGCCCGAAGCGCAAGGGGAGCGAAAAATCGATGCGCCGCGCCGGCAAGCGTCGCTTTGTGCAGTGAGCCTTCGCCCGTCAGGCCGCTTCGGGACCTCCAACAAGGCCAAATTTCACGCCGTCGCCGGCTTCTCCGCCGGAGGCGCCGCGCGGGCGGCCTGTTCGCGCGAGGGGACCATCACCGTCGCCTCGCCGTCGAGGACGACCTTGCCGTCGACCAGGCATTCGCATTTGAGCTTGGCGCGGCGGCCCTTCTCGACGAGTTCGACCACCTCGACGACGACGGTGATCACGTCGCCGATCTTCACCGGCGCCCGGAAATTCAGCGTCTGCGACAGATAGACCGCGCCCGGCCCCGGCAGATACATGCCGATGACGGTCGAGATCAGCGAGGCGGTGTAGAGGCCGTGGACGATGCGCTCGCCAAAGCGCGTCTTGGAGGCGAAATGGTCCGAGAGATGGATCGGATTGCGGTCGCCGGAGAGGTCGGCGAAGGCGATGACGTCATCGTCCATCACGGCCTTCATCAGCGTTTCGCGCATGCCGACGCTCAGATCTTCGAAATAATAGATTTTGAAGGGCGTCGACATTTTCTTTTCACCGGATCGTTTTGGAGTTGGAGGGGCGGGGGCGCCCGACGCCCCCTTTTACCAGAAAACCGCGCGGGCCAAAGCGACGGGGCGCGCGCCCGCGATTTCGACCAGCCGCTCGAGCGCGGCCGGGTCGATGTCGCCTCCCGCCGGGCGCAGCTCCTCGCCATGCACGCCGTCGGTGACGAAGACGCAATCGAGGCCGGCCCGGCCCGCCCCGGCGAGATCGGTCAGGGCGCCGTCGCCGATGGCGACGATGCGCCGGTCCGGAACCGGCCGGCCGGCGAGGCGCGCGAGCCTCTCGCGGGCGGCGGCGTAGATCGGCGGGTGCGGCTTGCCGAACATCAGCACCTTGCCGCCCATGGCGGCGTAGCGTTCGGCGATCGCCCCCGCGCAATAGACGATATCGTCGCCGATGGCGACCACAATGTCCGGGTTCGCGCAGATCATGACGAGATCGCGCGCCTTCAGCGCGGCGAGTCTTTCGTCGTAATCCTGCGGAATTTCGGCGCGCTCGTCGAAGAGCCCGGTGCAGACGACGTAATCCGCTTCCTCGGGCGAGGCCTTGCGCAGCGTCGCGCCGAGCCGGCGGCCCGCCTCATCGAAAAGCCCGTTGTCGCGCGGCGGCCCGAGGTGATAGCAGGCCTGCCCCTTGCGCGCGACCATTTCATTGAGCGTCAGTTCGCCCGCCGAGACGAGATCGTCGAAGGCGGCCTCGGGCAGGCCGAGCCCCAGAAGCTGCCGGCGCACCTCGGCGTCGGGCCGCGAGGCGTTGGTGACCAGCACGACCTTGCCGCCCTGGCCGCGAAAGCGGATGAGCGCGTCGGCGGCTTGCGGAAAATGTTTCTTGCCGTCGATGAGCACGCCCCAGACGTCGCAGAGGATCGCCTCATAGCGTCCGGCGAGTTCGTGGATCCCGGAAATTTCGGGAATCGTCGCCGCCCGCGCAGCGGCCGTCGCCTGCGTCAAGATCGCGTCTCCTCGAGGGCCGCGGCATGGGCCTCCTCCGCGACCGGGCGGAAGGCGCCCGAAGCCTCGTCGAGCGCCAGCAGGCGGCCGTCCATCACGCTGAAATAAGCGGCGTGGAGATGCAGATAGCCCCGCCGCTCGAGGATCTGCACCATGGGAAAGCTGCGCAGATTGAGGAGCGTCTGCTTGATCGACTCGAATTCGAGCGCCTGGAGATAGGCGGGATCCTGCGGGTCAGGCGGGCAGCCGAGCCGCTCGACGGCGGGCCCGAGCATCTTGATCCAGTCGCCGATGAAATCGCTATGGCTGAGGCGCGGCGCTTCGGGGTTGACGCTGATCTCGGCGAAGGCGCGCACGCCGCCGCACTGGCCGTGGCCGAGCACCACGATATGGTGCACCTCGAGCGCCATGATGGCGTATTCGAGCGCCGCGGAGGCGCCGTGGAAATGGTCGTCCGGCTCATAGGGCGGGACGAGCGCCGCCACATTGCGCAACACGAACAATTCGCCCGGCCCGGCGTCGAAGATCGCCTCGGGCGCCACGCGCGAATCGCAGCAGCCGATCACCATGGTCGTCGGCTTCTGGCCCTTGATGCCGAGAGTCCGGAACCGCGCCTGCTCGGCGCGGAAGCGGCCGGACAGGAACACCTCGTAGCCGTCCACGAGGTGGGGTGGGAGGCCCCCGCCGGGCGCGGGGCTGTCGTCGGGTTGCATCTTGGACGGTTCCGGAAAGGATGGCGGCGAACCCCCGCAAGCGCCACAAAGGCGGATGGCGGAGACGCTTCTTATTGTGTAGGAGGGCCGGCGCGGCAAGAGAAAGATGACCCCTTACACCTTCGAAGCGAGCAAATGATGATTTCGAAACTGAAGCGTAGCGTGCTGGCCATGCCGGGCTCCAACGCCCGCGCGCTGGAAAAGGGCAAGACTCTCAAGGCCGACGTTCTGATGTTCGAGCTCGAGGACGGTGTCGCCGAGGCCGCCAAGGAGACGGCGCGCGCGCAGGTCGCGCAGGCGGTGAAGGGCGGCGGTTATGGCGACCGTCAGATCGTCGTGCGCGTCAATGCGCGCGGCTCGGAGTGGTACAAGCCCGACATTGCGGCGATCGCGCCCGCCGGGCCGGACGCCATCGTGATCCCGAAAGTGAATTCGCGAGACGAAATTCTCAAGGCCGCCGCCGACATCGTCGCCGCGGGCGCGCCCTTCCACACCAGGCTCTGGGCGATGATCGAGACGCCGCGCGCGATCTTCGACATCGAAAAGATCGCGAGCGCCGCCGACGATCCGGCCTCGCGCCTCGAGGTGCTGGTGCTCGGCCCCAACGACATCGCCAAATCGACGCGCGCCCGCCTCACCCCCGGCCGCCCGGCGCTCCTGTCCTGGCTCTCGGCCGGCGTGCTGGCGGCGCGCGTGCACGACATCGAGATCATCGACGGCATCTACAACGATTTCAACGATGAAGCCGGCCTGCGCCGCGAGGCCGAGCAGGGCCGCGACATGGGCTTCGACGGCAAGATGCTTATCCACCCGAGCCAGATCGCGCCAGTGAACGAGATCTTCGCGCCCACCGCCGAGGAGGTCGACTTCGCCCGCCGGATCATCGCGGTCTTCGACGAACCCGAGAATGCGGAGAAAGGCGTGGTGCAGCTCGACGGCAAGATGGTCGAGCGCCTCCATCTCGACATTGCGCGCCGCACGCTGGCGCTGATGGAGGCCGCAGGCTAGAGCCAAAAGGTCCAAAGCCTGTTTCGCGGGCAGGCCGCCTCCTTTATACCTGCCCGGTCAGCGGAGAAGAGAGCGAGGACGGCGAGCATGGCGGCCCCTGGAACCGAGAAGACCGATCAAGCGTCCAAGGCGGAAAGCCCGAAGGCCGAGAGTCCGAAGGGCCCGGGCGCGCCGGCCGCCAAAGCCGGCGCCGCTCCCGAGGCTCCCGGCGCCAAGCCCGCGCCGCAAGGAAAGCCCGCGCCCCGCAAGGGGCGGCCTGTCCTGAAGCTCTCCGTCTCCGCGCTGGTCCTGGCGGCGCTCGCGGCTGGCGCCGGCTATGCGGCGCTGACCTTCCGGAACGTCGATCCGCGCATCGACGTCGCCGCCAGCTATGTGGACGAAGGGCTGCGCGAAGCGCACGGCCTCCTCGACAAGGGGCGCTCGCTCGTCGGCGGGCTAACCGGCGGGGCCGCGAAGCCGGACGCCGCTCCCAACGGCGCGCAGGCGCTTCTTGAAAAAGCGCCGCTCGAAGAGCAGCCATCGCCCGCCGCACCCGCGGAGCCGGAAAAATCCGCCGAGCTCCCGCCCCCTGCGCCGGAACCCCGCCAGCAACAGCCTGCGGCCGCGACACCCGATGAGGCCAGGACGGCGGAGACAAAGCCCGTCGAGACGCCTTCCGCTGAGGTCAAGCCTGTCGAGACGCCGGCCCCGGCCGCCTCCACGGAGGCCAGGCCCCAGGAGCCCAAAGCTCTCGAGCCGGCCGAGCCGCCCGCGGCCAAACCGCCCGAGGCCAAATCGATCGACGCCAAGCCTGCGGCTGCGGCCGCGCCCGCCGCGAAGGAGGCCGACCTCGAGGGTTTTTCGGATCGTGACCTGATCTTTGCGCTCGTCGGCCAGATCGACGCCCTGAGCGACGAGGTGAAGGCTCTGAGGGAGCGGCTGGACGCGCCGAAAAACGAGACGCGCGCCGCCCCCGAGGCCGAGGCGCCCAAGCCCGCCTCCGTCTCCGCCGCCGCGCCCGACGCTTCCGGGGCGGCCGTGGTTCTGGCCTTCGCCGTGCAGCGCGAGCTCGAGGCCGGCCGGCCTTTCGCCGAGGAGATCGCCGCCTACGCCCGACTCGGAGCGGAGCCGTCGCCCGCGCCGGCGCTGACCGAATTCGCCGAGAAGGGCGCCCCGACGGGCGCTCAGCTCGGCCAAGCCTTCCAGCCCGTGGCCAAGAGCATCCGGGCGCATGAGAATCACGCCGGCCAGGAGAGCGGCGCGCTGACCGAGCATCTTCTGCAGGGCGCGAGCAAGCTCGTGAAAGTGCGCCCGACCGGCGAAGCGGAGCCCGAGAGCCTCGAAGGCAAGCTCCACCGGATCGAAATGGCCTTGACGCACAATGATTTCGCGGCGGCCCTGAGCCTCTATGACAGCCTCCCCGAACCGGCGCGGGAGGATTCGAAGGATTTTGGCGCCACGCTGCGTCAGCGGGTCGAGGCCGCGCGCGCCGCGGACGATCTGCTGCACGGCGCCATCGCCGCGCTCGGCAAGAAATAAGCGGGAGTCTCCATGCTTTTTCTGTTCTTTTTCCTGATCGCGCTCGCTGTCGCCGCCTATGGGGTCCATTGGCTGATCGAGCAGCCGGGCTCGCTGACGCTGGAGTTCGCGGGGCGCCACATCGAGACGACGATTCCCGTCGCCGTGGGCGGACTGCTGCTGCTTCTCGCCGCGACGGTCCTCGTCTGGGCGATCGTCGTCGCCCTCGTGCGGCTGCCCGGCCGCATCACCGGCGGCTCGCGCGAGCGGCGCAAGGCCAGGGGCCTCGACGTGCTCTCCCAGGGCCTCGTCGCGGTCGGGGCCGGCGATCTCGCCCGCGCCCGCAAGGCGGCGCAGCTCGCCGAGAAGCTCCTGCCCGACGAGCCGCTGACGCAGCTTCTCGTGGCGCAGGCGGCGCAGCTTTCGGGCGACAGAAACGCCTCGGCCAAGGCTTTCCACAGGATGACCCTGAAGCCCGAGACCAAGCTTCTCGGCCTGCGCGGCCTGCATGTGGAGGCGAAGCGGCGCGAGGACGCGGAGGCCGCGCATCATTTCGCGGCGGCCGCGCAGGCGATCGCGCCGCTGCCCTGGGCCGGCGCCGCCGTTCTGGAGCATCTCGCCGCGGCCGGCGACTGGGAGAAGGCGCGCGAGGCGCTCGAAAACAGCGTCGCCGCCAAGGCGATCGACGCTCCCACGGCGCAGCGTTACCGCGCCGTCATCGAGACGGCCATGGCCATGGCCCACGAGGGCGAGCAACCGCACGACGCGCTCCACCTTGCGCGGCAGGCGCTCAAGCGCCGGCCCGGATTCGTGCCCGCCGCCGTCACGGCGGCGCGGGTTCTGATCCGCCACGGCGACCAGAAGCAGGCGCTGAAGCTGATCGAAAGCGTCTTCGCGACCGCGCCGCACCCCGATCTGGCCGAGGTCTATGTCGAGGCCCTGCCGGGCGAGTCGAACAGCCAGCGCGAGGCGCGGGTGGAGAAGCTCGTCAAGCTCGCCCCGCAGGCCCCCGAGGGCCGGCATGCGCTCGCCCAGGCGGCGCTGGCGGCGCGCGACTTCCCCAAGGCGCGGGAGGCGCTGGCGCCGCTCGTCGCCGAGGGCCAGCATCCGACCGCGCATACCTGCCTGCTGATGGCCGAGATCGAGGACGCCGAGAACGGCCCGAGCGGGCCGGTGCGCGAATGGCTCGCCCGCGGCTCGCGCGCCCCGCGCGATCCGGCCTGGGTGGCCGACGGCGTCGTTTCGCGCCGCTGGCTGCCGATTTCGCCCGCGACCGGCCGCCTCGACGCCTTCGAATGGAAGACGCCGCCCCAATCCGCGCCGCAATCGACGGAAGAAGGACGGCCGAACATCCCGTCCGCCTTCCTCGCGCGACCCGAGCGCGCGGCCGAACTCGCCGCCCCCGCGACGCCTGCGGCCTGACGGCTTTCAGAGAAACATCGCCATGCTGGAGGCGCGCGGTCTCACCAAGCGATACGACGGCGCCGCCGCGCCGGCGCTCGATCGTCTCGATCTGACCGTTCCGCCGGGCGAGGTCTTCTGCCTGCTCGGCCCCAATGGGGCCGGCAAGACGACGACCGTCAACCTCTTCCTCGGCTTTCTCGCCCCCACGGCGGGCCAGGCGCTGGTCTGCGGGATCGACGCGGCGACAGACCCGCTCGGCGCGCGCGCCCGGCTCGCCTATATCCCCGAAACGGTGACGCTCTACGGCGCGCTGACGGGGCTCGAGAATCTCGCCTATTTCGTCGAGGTCTCGGGCGCGGCGACGCCGGCTTCCGAATTTCTCCCGCTGCTCGTCGCCGCCGGCCTCCCCGAAGACGCCGCGACCCGGCCGGTGCGGTCCTATTCCAAGGGGATGCGCCAGAAGGTCGGCGTCGCCATCGCGCTGGCGCGGCGCGCGGAGGCGCTGGTGCTCGACGAACCGACCTCGGGGCTCGATCCGCTCGCGGCGAATGAATTTGCGAGGCTCGTCGAACGGCTGCGGCGCGACGGGCTTTCGGTGCTGATGGTCACGCATGACCTCTTTCTCGCCAAGCAATGCGGCGCGCGGATCGGCGTGATGGCGCAGGGGCGGCTCGCCCGCGTTTTCGGGGCCGAGGACGTCGATCATCTCGGACTCGAGCGCGCCTATCTCGACATCGTCGCCTCCGGGGGCGCGGCGTGAGCGATCTGGCGCTCGCCCCCGCCGCCGCGCCCGCCGGGGCGCCCGGGCGCTGGCGGATCATCCGCGCGGTGGCCGCGAGGGAATGGCTGGAGATGCGGCGCGATCGCAGGCTCGTCGCGCTCTTCGCCTTCGCCGCGCTTTTGATGCTCGCCGCGCTCGGCTTCGGCGCGGCGGAGAACGCCCGCATCGGTCGCGAGCGCGAGGCCGCGGCGCAGGCCGACCGTCTGCTCTGGACCGGGCAGGGCGCCAAGAATCCGCACGCCGCCGCGCATTTCGGCCAATACGCCTTCAAGCCGGCGAGCCCGCTCGCCCTCGCCGATCCGGGCGTCGATCCTTACGTGGGGACGGCGGTGTGGCTCGAGGCGCACAAGCAGAACGAGGCGCAGTTCCGCCCGGCGCGGGACGGCGGGACGGCGGCCCGGCTCGGCGGCCTGTCGCTCGCCTTCATCCTCCAGGTCGTCGCGCCGCTCGTCGTGCTGCTGACGGGTTTCGCGAGCTTTTCGGGCGAGCGCGAAAGCGGCGCGCTCAGGCAGGTCTTGAGCCTCGGCGTGCGCCCGCAGGACCTTCTCGCCGGCAAGGCGCTGGCGCTGCTCGGCGCGGCGGCCGCGCTGCTCGCGCCGGCCTTTCTCGCCGCCGCCGCCGCCGTGGCGCTTTTCGCCGATCCGGCGAAGCTCTCTCTCGCCGATCAGTACCTGCGCCTTCTGGGGCTCGCGCTCGGCTATGGCGTCTATCTGACGGGCTTCGCCTTTCTCGCGCTCGGCGTGTCGGCGCTGGCGCGCGACAGCCGCGCCGCGCTCGTCGCGCTGCTGGCCTTCTGGCTCGCCAACGCCTTCGTCGCGCCGCGCCTCTCCGCCGATGTTGCGCGCGCGCTCGCGCCAACCCCGACCGCCCAGGAATTCCGCGCAGCGGTCGCCAAGGACAAGGCCAAGACATTCGGCCACGACGAGACCCATCCGGCCTTCATCGCCTTCCGCGAGGAGACCCTCAAAAAATATGGGGTAAGCCGCGTCGAGGATTTGCCGGTGAGCTTTCGGGGCCTGACGCTGCGCCGCGACGACGAAGCGGGCTATGCGATCTACGACAGCCATTTCGGCGCCTTGCAGGGCGCCTTCGAAAAGCAGGACGCGTTGCGGGCGGCAGGAGGATTTCTGTTCCCGCTTCTCGCCTTGCAGCCCCTCTCCATGGCGCTTGCGGGCACGGACAGCCGCGCGCAATTCGATTTCGCCAGCGCCGCCGAGGCGCATCGCCGCCTGATCCAGAACGAGGTGAGCGACAAAATCATCCACTTCCAGCGCGACGAGCGTTACGTCGCCGGGCCGGAACTGTGGAAGCGGATCGCGGCCTTCTCCTATGCCGCGCCCGGCGCCGGCGTCGCGCTCGCCGGCGCGCGCGAAGCGATCGCAGGCCTTCTCGGCTGGCTGGCGCTCACGCTGCTCTTCGCCGTCGTCGCGGTCCGCCGCCTGAGGCCGATATGAAGAGCTTCCTCGCCGGCTTTTTCGCCGAGGCGCGGATCCTCGCCCGCGCGCGCGCCGTCGGGCTGGCGCTCGTCGCGCTCGCCGCCGCGGCGCTCTTTGCGCTCCACGCCGGCGCGGGGCGAATCGCGTCGCAGCAGGCGGTCGTCGCCGCCGCGCGGGCCGAGGAGGCGCAGCGTCTCGATGGCCTCAAGACGTCGCTCGCAAGGCTCGAGAGCGGCGCGACGCAGGAGGAGCCGCCCCCGTATCGCGACCCTCGCAACGCCGTCTTCATGGGCGCGGGGCCGGCGGCGCGCGTCGCGGCGCTGGCGCCGCAGCCGCTCGCGCTCGTCGCCGTCGGCCAGAGCGATCTTCTCTCCCCGGTCATCAGGGTGACGAGCGGCTCCAAGGACGCTTTTCTCTTCGCAGACGAGATCGAGAACCCGGCGCTGCTGTCGAGCGGCGCGACCGATCTCGCCTTCATCGTGGTCCATGTCTATCCGCTCGTCATTCTGGCGCTCGCCTTCAATCTGCTCGCGGGCGAGCGCGAACAGGGCACGCTCGTCATGACGCTCGCCGCAGCGCGCCGCCCCGGCGCGGCGCTGGCCGGCAAGCTCGCCGCGCGCCTCGTCGCGCCCATCGCCATCATGCTGCTCGCGACCGCCCTCGGCATCGGGCTTTTCGCGGGCTGGGACGCGCTCGCCTCTGCGAGCTTCCTGCGGCTCGTCGCGGTCATTCTGGTCTATGGCCTCTTCTGGGCGGCGCTGGCGGCGGCCGTCGACGGGCTCGGACAAAGCTCCGCCTTCAATGCGCTGACCCTCATCGGCGCCTGGGTGGTCCTCGCCCTTCTGGCGCCCGCCGGGATCAACAGCCTCGCCGCCTTCGTCTATCCCGCGCCCTCGCGCATCGACATGACGGTCGCCGCCCGCGCCGCGGCGACTGACGCCGACAAGAGCCGCGACGCCATGCTCGCCCGTTATGTCGAGGAGCATGCGGGTCAGAAACCCGCCGGCGCGCGAGAAGGAACGCTGCGCCGGCTTGCGACGCAGGAGGCGGCCTTCGAGCGCGTCGAGGGCGTCATCGCGGCGCATGACGCGGCGCTCTCCCGCCAGCGCGCCCTGGTCGATCGCCTGAGCTTTCTTTCGCCCACCCTGCTCGCCTATGGCGCGCTCGCCGACGTCGCAGGAGCGGGAGAGGCGCGCTATCGCGACTTCCTCGACCGGCTGAGCGCCTTCCATCTCGACTGGCGGGCCTTTTTCCTCACGCGCGCCAAAGCGGGGCAGGCGATGACCGCCGCCGATTACGACGCCTTGCCGCGCTTCGCGGAGACTCCGGCGCCCGAGAGCGCCGTCGGCTCGGCGCTGCTCGGGATGGCGCTACCGACGCTGCTGCTCGCCTTCCTCGCCTGGCGGGGGTTCCGGCGCGTCGCGCGCCCCGAGCCCCGAGGCGCGAAGCGGCCCCGCCCGCGATGATGCGGCGCAGGGCGGCGCTGTTGCGTCGCAGCCAAAATGACGGCATGTAAGGCGCAAAATCACTTATCCGCCCCGCAACGGGCCTCAATTACGGGTAGGAAGCTCCATGACCGCAGCCGTCGCGTTGAAAATCGAACCCGCCACCTGGCTCGCCGACGCCAAAGAGGCGCTCGCCGCCGTCGAGGCACTCTACAATGAGGGGCTCGCCAGCGTGCGCGCCCGCGTCTCGCGCGACGGCCGGATCGACAACGCCCTCTTCGAGGCCGACCAGCACGCCGCCCACGGCCTCGCCTGGTTCGCGACCTATGTGCAGGGCTTGAAGGAGCTGATCCATTACGCCGAGCGCCTCCAGGCCGAAGGCGCCTATGGCGAGACCGAGGAGCTCCTGAACCAGATCGGCTTCGCCGAATTGCTGGCGCAGGTCTATGGCGGCATTCCGATGAGCCAGGGCGAATTCGTCCGCCTCTCCGACTTCGGCCTCTCCGCGCAGCAGATCGCCGCCAGGCGCCCGGCTTCGGTCGACCGGCTGATCCTTTCCGGCAATACGCCGGCGAACCGCGCGCGCCTCGCCGAGCTCATCGATCACCACGCCGCCGCCGAGACCATCGGCGCCTCGGGCCTCGACGAGACGCTGGAGGCCATCCGCAGCGAAATGCGCAAATTCGCGGCCGACCATGTCGTGCCTTATGCGCAGGAGTGGCACGCGAAGAACGCCTATATTCCGCTCGAGGTGATCGCGGGCCTCGCCGAACTTGGCGTCTTCGGCCTCACCATCCCTGAGCAGTACGGCGGTTCGGGCATGGGCAAGATCGCCATGTGCGTCGTCTCCGAGGAGCTGTCGCGCGCCTATATCGGCGTCGGCTCGCTCGGCACCCGCTCCGAGATCGCGGGCGAGCTCATTCTCGTCGGCGGCACCGAGGCGCAGAAGAACAAATATCTGCCGAAGATCTCTTCCGGCGAAATCCTCCCCACCGCCGTCTTCACCGAGCCCAACAACGGCTCGGATCTTGCCGGCCTGCGCACCCGCGCCGTGCGCGAGGGCGACGTCTACAAGGTCACGGGCAACAAGACCTGGATCACCCATCCGGTCCGCGCCGACATCATGACGCTGCTGACCCGCACCAATCCGAACGAGAAGGGCTACAAGGGCCTTTCCATGTTCATCGCCGAGAAGCCGCGCGGCACGGATGAGGCACCGTTCCCGGCCAAGGGCATGACGGGCGGCGAAATCGAGGTGCTCGGCTATCGCGGCATGAAGGAGTTCGAGATCGGCTTCGACAATTTCGAGGTGCCGGCCGAAAATCTCCTCGGCGGCGAGGAGGGCAAGGGCTTCAAGCAGCTCATGGAGACCTTCGAGTCGGCCCGCATCCAGACCGCGGCGCGCGCGCTCGGCGTCGCCCAATGCGCTCTCGATCTCGGCCTGAAATACGCCAAGGAGCGCATCCAGTTCGGCAAGCCGCTGTTCGCCTTCCCGCGCGTCTACAACAAGATCGTCTCCATGGCGGTCGAGATTCACGTCGCGCGCCAGATCACCTATTTCGCCGCGCGCGAGAAGGACGAGGGCAAGCGTTGCGATCTCGAGGCCGGCATGGCGAAGCTTCTCGGCGCCCGCGTCGCCTGGGCGGCGGCCGACAACGCCCTGCAGATCCACGGCGGCAATGGCTTCGCGCTGGAATATCCGGTCTCCCGCGTGCTCTGCGACGCGCGCATCCTGAATATTTTCGAGGGCGCCGCGGAGATTCAGGCCCAGGTCATCGCCCGCCGCCTGCTCGAAGGCTAAAACGACGGCATATCAGCCGCTTCGGCGTGTTCGAGGGGTCCCCGCAGGGGCCCCTCTTTTTTTGTCCCCCTCATTCACTGGTCGTTTTCCATGCTGTCTGCACAATCCTTTTGCAGTGCGGCGATATAACGCAGAGGGTTGTAATCTTTAGGTTAGTTTCAACCGCTACGATTGAATTTACACTGGCGCAAGCTTCGGGGCGCAGTATATATGTTGCAACGCACAACCGGCGCGGCGGACATGCGCTAGATAGCTTGCCCGGGGGCCGGCGGCTTTTTCGGCTCCGTGCGGGGCAGGCAAGGAGGTCACCATGTTGGAACACGTCAGACAGTATTTCCAGGATTGGTCGGACGCCTGCGAATACGCCAATGAATGCGCCCCCGACCTCTCCGTCCTCGGCAATGGCGAGCCCTTCACGGCGCTGCTGTTCATCGCCGGCGTCTGCTATCTGGCCTATGCCGTCAACGAGGCGCGCATCGCCCGCCGGCTCCACGCCGGGGCGCCGGCTTCGGGCCAGGCCGAGCGCGATCTGATGGCCGTTGTCGAGAAGATGAAGCAGGAGCAGGCGCCGCGGGCAAAGCTCGCGGCCTGATCCCCTGTCGCTCCCTGGCGGCGCGTCGATCCGACGCGCCCGGCCAAGCTTGCTCTCCCCTCACTGAGCCGCCACATCCAGAGGCGTCAGTTTTAATCACGAGGGACGGTATGAGCGCGATTGCGGTGCACAACGGGGCGTGGGTGCTCGTCGGCGACGGACGGCGGGCGCTGTTCTTCCAAAATCATGGCGACGCCCAGATACTCGATCTTCGCGTCATCGAAACGCGGATCGACGACAACCCTGCGACGCGCGCGCAAGGGTCCGACGCGCCGGGCCGCGCCTTCGCTTCGGCGGGCTCCCACGCCCGAAGCGCCATGGGCAATGTCGACTGGCACGAGCTCGAGGAAGAGCGTTTCGCCCGCTCCATGGCCGACCGCATCAACGCCGCCGCCGAAAGCGGCGAGCTGAAGGAAATCGTCATCGTCGCGCCGCCCAGGACCCTCGGCGAAATCCGCAAGGATCTGTCGGTCAAGGCGCAGGGCAAGGTCGCCGGCGAGCTGGACAAGGATCTGACCAAGCATCCGCTGCCCGAGATCGAAAAGGCGCTCGCCCTGAAGCCCGTGGGCTGAGGGCTTTTAACTCCGCGTCATGGCCGCGCGCGTCGCGGCCATGACGCCAAAGGCGCACGCCAAAGGCGCGCCGTCAGTCTTTTCCTCGCGCGAGAAGGTCCGGTCGCCGCGCCCGCGTCAGCGCCAGCGCCTGTTCATGGCGCCATTTGGCGATTCTCGCATGATCGCCCGAGAGCAAAATATCCGGGATCGGGCGCCCTTCGAAGTCGCGCGGCCGCGTGTAATGCGGATATTCGAGAAGCCCGGCTTCGAAGCTTTCCTCCTCGCCCGAGAGCTCCTCGCCCATGACGCCGGGAAGCAGCCGCACGCAGGCGTCCATGAGGGCAAGCGCGGCGATTTCCCCGCCCGACAGAATGTAATCGCCGATGGAGACTTCTTCGAGGTTGCGCGCGGCGATGATGCGCTCGTCCACGCCCTCGAAGCGCGCGCAGAGAATGATCGCGCCGGGCCCCCGCGCCAGATCTCGCACGCGGGCCTGGGTCAGCGGGCGGCCCCGCGGGCTCATCAGCAGGCGCGGCCTCGGATCGTTTTCCGCCTGCGCCGCGTCGATCGCCGCCGCCAGCACATCGGCGCGCATCACCATGCCCGGCCCGCCGCCGGCCGGCGTATCGTCTACGGCGCGGTGGCGGCCGATCCCGTGCTCGCGAATCTGGCGCGTCTCCAGCGCCCAGACACCGCGGGCGAGCGCGTCGCCGGCGAGCGAGAGGCCGAGCGGGCCGGGAAACATCTCGGGAAAAAGGGTGAGGATCGTCGCGCGCCACATGGGGGGCTTATGGCATGGGGGCGCCGCGGGCCGCTAGCCCTCACGCCTTTTCGGCGTCTTGCCCTTCGCCCGCGATCTCCTCCGGCGGTTCGATCACGACGCGGCCCTCCGCGACGCTCACCACCGGCACGACCGCCCTGGTGAAGGGAAAGAGCAGCGTCTCGCCGCCGCCCTTCGGCGCGACTTCAATGATGTCGCCGGCCCCGAAGTTGCGCAGGGCCACGACGACGCCGATCTCTTCTCCCGCGCGGGTCTCGGCGCGCAGGCCGATGAGATCGGCGAGGTAGAACTCGTCGTCGTCTTCCGGCGCGGGAAGCCTGTCGCGGGCGATATAGAGCTCGACGCCGGTGAGCCTCTCGGCGGCCGTGCGGTCGGCGACGCCCTCGACGCGGGCGACGAGCATGTCCTTGCCCTGCGGCCGGACGGAGAGAAGGGTGAAGGTCCGGGCGCCGCTTTTGTCGCGCAGCGGCCCGTAATCGGCGATCGCCAGCGGGTCGCCGGTGAAGCTTTGCAGGCGGATTTCGCCACGCACGCCATGCGGGGCGCCGAAGCGGCCGAGAAGGACGAGGTTGTTTCTGGCGTTCATGAGCGTGTCGCCGCTGGAGCCCCAATCGGGGGGACCCGATCCCTCCCCCTTGCGGGGAGGGTGGCGCGCAACGCGCGCCGTGTGGGGGCCGCCCGGACGGCGGGACCTCGA
This sequence comes from Hyphomicrobiales bacterium, assembly GCA_003963405.1. Classification (GTDB taxonomy): domain Bacteria; phylum Pseudomonadota; class Alphaproteobacteria; order Rhizobiales; family Beijerinckiaceae; genus Methylocystis. The sequence goes on along the minus strand of RXIY01000045.1, from coordinate 108,037 downwards.
AGGCCTTTATGCCAGCAGCCCCCCACCGACCCCGCTTCGCGGGGCCACCCTCCCCGCAAGGGGGAGGGTGGAGAGCGTGCTTGCGGAACTTACTCCGCAGCGGCGGCCGCTTCGGCGGCGGCGGCGCGCTCCTGCGCCTTCTTCTTCGGCTTGGCCTTTTCCGGATTGTTGCGCGTCTCGCGCTTCATCAGGCCGGCGGCGTCGAGCAGGCGGGCGACGCGGTCGGTCGGCTGGGCGCCCTTGGCGAGCCAGTCCTTGGCCTTTTCGGCGTCGAGCACCACGCGGTCGGCGGCGTCCTTGGCCTTCAGCGGGTCGAAGGTGCCGAGCTTCTCGATGTAGCGGCCGTCGCGGGGCGAGCGCGAGTCGGCGACGACGACGCGATAGAAGGGGCGCTTCTTGGCGCCGCCGCGGGCGAGGCGAATCTTGAGAGACATGTTAGTTCCTTTGAGCTTTTCGTGGTTACTTTTTCTTTCCGAACGGGTTCAGCCCGCTCAGCAGTCCGCCGCCGAGCCCCGGAAGGTTCGGCTTCGCAAGGAGGTCGGCCGGGGGAGCGGCCGGAAGGCCGGGGGCGCCAGGCCCGCCGAGCTTCTCCTGCAACTTCTGCAACTCTTCCTGAGACGGCATCTCCATGCCCTTGGGGCCGAGCCCCATCATCTGGGCGGCCTTGCCCATGAGCCCGCCGCGCTTGCCGGCGCCGAAGGACTTCATGAGATCGGCCATCTGGCGATGCTGCTTGAGAAGCTTGTTGATCTCCTCGACCTTGGCGCCGGAGCCCGCCGCGACGCGCTTCTTGCGCGAGGCCTTGAGAAGGTCCGGGTTGCGGCGCTCCTGCGGGGTCATGGAGAGGATGATCGCCCGCTGGCGCTTGATCAGCCCCTCGTCGAGATTGGCCTTGGCGATCTGGTCCTTCATCTTGGCGACGCCGGGCAGGAGGCCCATGATGCCGCCGAACCCGCCGAGCTTCTCGACCTGGGCGAGCTGGTCGCAGAGGTCCTGAAGGTCGAACTTGCCCTTGGCGATGCGCGCGGCGGCCTTGCGGGCCTCCTCCGCGTCGATCGCCGCCGCCGCCTTCTCGACGAGCGCGACGATGTCGCCCATGCCGAGAATGCGGTTGGCGATGCGCTGCGGCGAGAATTCGTCGAGCGCGTCCATCTTCTCGCCGGAGCCGATGAGCTTGATCGGCTTGCCCGTGACGAAGCGCATGGAGAGCGCCGCGCCGCCGCGGCCGTCGCCGTCCATACGCGTCAATACGATGCCGGTGAGGCCGACGCGCTCGTCGAAGTTCTTGGCGAGATTGACCGCGTCCTGACCGGTCAGCGCGTCGGCGACGAGCAGGATTTCATGCGGGCTGGCGTAGGACTTGATGTCCGCCATCTCCTGCATGAGCGGCTCGTCGATATGGGTGCGGCCGGCGGTGTCGAGCAGCACCACGTCATAGCCCTGCAGGCGCGCGGCCTCCATGGCGCGGCGCGCGATCTGGATCGGCGTCTGGCCGGCGACGATGGGCAGCGTATCGACCTCGACCTGCCGGCCGAGGACGGCGAGCTGCTCCTGCGCGGCCGGGCGCTTCACGTCGAGCGAGGCCATCAGCGCGCGCTTGCCGTGGCGCTCCTTGAGGCGCTTGGCGATCTTGGCGGTGGTCGTCGTCTTGCCCGCGCCCTGCAGGCCGACCATCATGATGGCGACCGGCGGCTTGGAGGCGAGGTCGATGCTCTCCGTCGTCTCGCCGAGCGTCTCGATCAGCACGTCGTTGACGATCTTGACGACCATCTGGCCGGGCGAGACCGATTTGATGACGCCCGCGCCGACCGCGCGGTCGCGCACCTTGTCGGCGAAGGAGCGCACCACGTCGAGCGCCACGTCGGCCTCGAGCAGCGCCCGCCGGATTTCCTTTAGGGCCTCGTTGACGTCCGCCTCGGTCAGCGACCCGCGCTTCGTCAGCCTGTCGAATACGGCGGAGAGCTTGTCGGAAAGGCTCTCGAACATGTCTTCTCTCCCGCGACGGGGGCTCACGCCGGCCGCCGCTCCAAAGCAAAACGCGCCCGGGGGCGCATCGCGCTGCCGGGCGTTGACCTGCCGTCTCTTGGGACGGCTCGGCGGGTTGAACGGTTTTCTCGAACCGAGATTGACGGGCTTTTTAGGAGCGGCGCGGGGCGGCTGTCAATGGCGCGGTTGCGCCCCTCCCGCGGCGAGGCGGGAGGGGCGGGGGACTCACAGCCCGTAAATCTTCGCGAAATCGGCGTCCTTCGCCGCGACCTGCTTCGCCAGATCGACCACCACCTTGCACTGTTTCCAGGTGGCGTCGTCCTGCATCTTGCCGTCGATCATCACCGCGCCGGTGCCGTCCGGCATGGCGTCCAGCACCTTTTTGGCGAAGGCGACTTCGGCCGGATCGGGTGAGAAGACGCGCTTGGCGATCTCGATCTGGGTCGGGTGCAGCGACCAGGCGCCGGCGCAGCCGAGCAGGAAGGCGTTGCGGAACTGGACCTCGCAGGCGGCGGCGTCGGAGAAATCGCCGAAGGGGCCGTAAAAGGCCTTGATGCCGGCGGCGGCGCAGGCGTCGACCATTTTTGCGATGGTGTAGTGCCACAAATCCTGCTGGAAGACGGCGCGCGGCGCGTCGCCGGCGGCGTCGGCGATGACCTTGTATTCCGGATGGCCGCCGCCGACGCGGGTCGTCTTCATGGCGCGCGAGGCCGCGAGATCCGCCGGGCCGAGGCTGATGCCGTGCATGCGCGGCGAGGCGGACGCGATGGCGTCGACGTTTTTCACGCCCTCGGCCGTCTCGAGAATGGCGTGGATGAGAATGGGCTTCCTGACGCCGTTCCTGGCTTCGAGCTGGGCGAGCAGCTGGTCGAGATAGGCGATGTCCCAGGGGCCTTCGACCTTGGGCAGCATGACGACGTCGAGCTTGTTTCCGACCGCGCCGACGATGTCGATCATGTCGTCGAGCGCCCAGGGGCTGTTCAGGGCGTTCATGCGGGTCCACAGGCCCGTCGAGCCGAAATCCGTGTTCTTCGCCATCTCGATGAAGCCGGCGCGGGCGGCTTCCTTGGCGTCGGCGGGAATCGCGTCCTCGAGATTGCCGAGCACCACATCGACCTGCCGGGCGATGTCTTGAACCTTCGCCCGCATCTTCTCGACATGCGGCGGCACGAAATGAATCATGCGCTCGACCTTGACCGGGAGCTCCCGATAGGGCTCGGGGGCGCCGATGGCGAGCGGGCGATAGAACTGGTTGGGAAGTTTCATGGGGGCAAGGCTCCGGTCGCGCGTCCGCCGGCACTTTGGCCGCGCGGGAAAAGACGCGTCGAGCTAGCGCAGACCGGCCGGAATGGCAATGGCGCGGGGCGCCGTCCGCCGGGCGCTGGCTAGCGGGGGCAGGCTAGCGGGGACAGGCGGTCTTCACCACGATCCCGTCCCGATGAAGGAAATATTCGACGCAGCTCCGGTCGCCGACCAGCGCCGGCCGCCGGCCGATCTCGGCCGATTTGAGGAAATCGAGGACGGTCGTATGACCCTTGCCGTCCCAATCCATCTCGTTCCACTCGTAGCCGGCCCGCCACGCGGCAAAGACCCGCATGGACAGAAAGAAGGCCGGGACGACGAGCAGCGCGAGGAGGCTCGTGGCGATCAGGCGGCGCTTGCCGAAGGGTTTGGACATGGGGAGGCTCCGGGGTCGGGCGACGAGCTTACCTTTGCGCCGGAAGAATTCAAAAACCTTGCCGGGGCCTGAACGCAAGGGGCTCCGGTGCGTCCCGTTCCGGGAAGGCCGGGACGAAAACCGGCACAAAGCCGGTCCGAATCGGGGGCGCTTGATTCGGGACGGTGAAAGGTGAAAAAAGCCTTATGACTGAAAAGCATGTTCCGGCGCGCGACGCCGCCTCGACGCCCTTGGCCCTGTGGCGCGGCGCGTCGATGAAATGCCCGCGCTGCGGCGCCGGGCGCATTTTCGAAGGCTATCTGACACGCCGCGACGCCTGTCCGCACTGCGGCGAAAGCTTCGAGGGGCTCGACGCCGACGACGGGCCGGCCTGGCTCACCATCGGCCTCGTCGCGCATATCGTCGTGCCGCTGCTGATCTTTCTGGAGCGCGGCGAACTCCTGCCCTACTGGCAGGAGGCGGCGATCCTCGTCCTCGTCACGATCGTCGCCGCGCTGGTCTTTCTGCCGGTTTCGAAGGGTTTCTTCGTCGCGGCCCTGTGGCTCGTCGACCGCAAGCCGGGTTAGTCGCGAAAAATCTAGCTTTTGACGGGCTTCGCCTCGGTCAGCGCCCAGTCCGCCGATTTCTCGCGGCAGGCGGCGCCTTTGAGCTTCTCGCCGGTTTCGCCGGCTTCGATGTCCGCGACAAAGCCGCGGCAGATCTTGCCGTCGAGCGGATAGGCCTGTCCGACGGGCGTGAAGGAGCCCCTGGCCCCCGATTGCGGATTGTCCCAATGGACGCTCGCGCCGCTCCCCTGGGGATCGAGGGCCGTGCCCATCGCCGCCATGGCGCGGCGCATATCCTCGGCGTCGAGATGGCGGGAGAGCTTCGGCGCGGGACGGGCGATGGAGCCGGTCGCATCTTCCGGCGCGCCCCGCCACAGGGCGGAATTGTTGGAAGAGGCAACGGGAATGGCGATGGAGCAACCCGAAAGGGCGCCGGCGACCGCGAGCGCGCCGATGATGCGCAGGCGCGGGAATTGAGCAAACGGGCCATCGGTTATATGTCTGATACGCAAGAACTGCAAAGGGCTGCCTTCCAAACGCGGCGCGCCACGCCGGGCGCTCGAGAGAGGATTTTCGCGTGAACGCGTTAACGTCGGGTGACTTTGTCGAAGCAGTAGAACCCTTTGAGCTCTTCGGACGGTGGTTCGAGGACGCGCGGCATAAGGAGATCAACGATCCGGAAGCCATGGTCGTGGCGACAGTCGACGCCGACGGCCTTCCGGACGCGCGCATGGTGCTGATGAAGGAATGGAGCCCCGAGGGCTTCGTCTTCTACACCAACGCCGAAAGCGCCAAGGGCCGCCAGCTCTCCACCAATATGAAGGCGGCGGCGCTCTTCCACTGGAAATCGCTGCGCCGCCAGGTGCGTCTGCGCGGCCCCGTGGAGGCGGTGAGCGAGGCGGAGTCCGACGCCTATTATGCGAGTCGCCCGCGCGACTCGCGCATCGGCGCCTGGGCGAGCCAGCAGTCGCGTCCGCTGGAGAGCCGCTTCGCGCTGGAGAAGTCGGTCGCGGCCTATGCGGCCAAATATGCGATCGGCGACATACCGCGTCCGCCCTATTGGCGCGGCTTCCGGATCCAGCCGGTCGCCATGGAGTTCTGGCAGGACCGTCCCTTCCGTCTGCACGACCGGCTGCGCTTCTTCCGCGAGGCGCCGGATCATGACTGGCGCAAGGAGCGCCTTTATCCATGAAGCGCAGCCTCGCCATGAGACGCAGCCTCGCCTTCCTTGCGCTCGCTTGCGTTTCGCTCCCGAGCTTCGAAGCCGGGGCCCAGGGGATTTTCGACAATCTCTTTGGCCCCGACCGTCCCGAGCGCGCGCCGCCACGGCCCGCTCGCGACGTCCCGCGCGCGGACAAGGAGAAGAAGCGCCCCGACGCGGCGGCGGCCGCCAAGGCCAAGAAGAAGGGGGAGGCGGCCAAGGGGCAGCCGGAGACCGCCGCCAAACCGGGTGCGCCCGGCGGGGAGGCGCCGCCGCCGCCCTATGAGGGGCAGCTCGTGCGGCTTTCGGAAGTGCTCGGCGCGCTCGCCTTTCTGCGCGACCTCTGCCAGGAGCAGGACGGCGCCGAGTGGCGCGACAAAATGTCCGCCCTGATCGAGGCGGAGGCCCCGAGCGGCCCGCGGCGGGACAAATATGTCGCGGCCTTCAACCGCGGCTTTCATGGCTATGAGCTGACCTATCGGGCCTGCACCCAGAACGCCAGGGACGCGACGGCGCGCTATCTCGACGAGGCGGCCAAAATCTCCCGCGAGGTCAGCTACCGCTTCGGCGTTCCGTGAGGTTTTCCGCAAGCGGCAATTAACCTTTTGGAAAGAGGCCGGTCGCGCCGCGGGGGCGCGTTGTCTAAAGTGCCTCCCATGATGCAGCTGAACCTAGCGACTTTCGACGAGACCGGCGGCGAGCAGCAGCGCGCCGCCCTGGCCTATGTGACCGAAGCCTTCGCCGAGGCGATCCTGGCGGGAATCGAGAGCGATTCATTCGCCCAGGCGGCGCTGTCGGCGGCGCTGCGCGAACTTGTCGCAACCTATGGCGAGGAGGCCGTCGCGCGCTTCGCAGAAGCCTTGCCAGAGCATATTCGCGCCGGCGAATTCACCTACGCCGCGCGGCATTGAGGCGCGGGAGCCGGCGGCTCCGGGCCAAAAGGCGACTGACTTTTGCGCGAAGATAGGGCAGAACAGCCCGGCGCGCGCCAAGCGCCGCGTCACGAGCAGCGCCCAGACGAGCGATGACCCGCACCATCATCTGTCTCGCCCGCCACGGCGAGACCAACTGGAACATCGAGCGCCGTTTTCAGGGCCAGTTCGACATCGCCCTGAATGCGCGCGGGCGCGCGCAGGCGCTGGCCCTCGCCCGCGAGCTCGACGGCGCGCATTTCGATCGTGTCTATTCCAGCGATCTGCGCCGCGCCCTCGCCACCGCCGCGCCCATCGCCGGCGCGCTCGGCCTCGAGGTGCGGGCGACGCAGCGGCTGCGCGAGAAGGACGACGGCGCCTGGCAGGGCCATACGCACGCCGAGGTGCAGGTCAAATACGCCGACGACTATCCGCATTATCTTTCCCGCAGGCCGGATTTCGCCGCGCCCGAAGGGGAGACGCTCGAGGAGTTTTCGCGCCGCATCCGCTCCGTCCTCGCCGACATCGCGCGGGAAAGCGCCGGGCTCACCGTGCTCGTCGTCGCCCATGCGGGCGTCCTCGACATCGCCTGGCGCATGGCCACCGGCCGGGCGCTCTCCGAGAAGCGCGAGCATCCGATCCTCAATGCGACGCCGAACTGGGTCGCCTATGAGGGCGGCAAATGGTCGCTCGTCGACTGGGCGCGGCCGGAGGGGCGCTCGGAGATCGCCGCGCCCTGGGACGGCGCGCCGCTGCCCCGCCGCGAGGCCGCCCGCGCGCTCGTCGTCGCGCCTTCGGGCCGGGCGCTGCTGATGCAATATGCGGGCGGGCTGTCGCCGCATTTTCTGGCGCTCGGGCATCATCACTTCTGGGCGACGCCGGGCGGCGCGCTCAAGGAGGGCGAAAGCTTCGAGACGGCGCTGCGGCGGGAGGTTCACGAAGAAACGGGCCTGCTGATCGGCCAGGACCTGGGCCCCGTCGTGGCGACGCGCGAATTCCCCATGGAGCTCGGCGACGATTGGCGCCAGGCGATCGAGCGCTATTTCCTCATCAGAACGGAAGAGTTTGCGCCTGCCCCGCAAAGCCTCACGCCGGAGGAGAAGACGCATCTTCTCGGATGGCGGTGGTGGTCTGCCGACGAGATCGCTGCGTCTTGTGAGCTGATCTTCCCGGAAGGCCTCGAAGCGTTGCTGCGCAAGGTCGTTTCCTGAAATCCGCCGCCTCCGCGAACGGGCGCCCGCGGACGGGCGACGTTCGGGAGGGGTTCACGTGGCCACATCCGCGCCCTGGGGGTCGACGAGCGGAGAGCTGAGGCGCTCCGTGGCGGTTCCCGCCGGCGGCAAGCTCGTCAATCGCATCTTCGTCTTTCTCGGCCCCGGCTATCTTGTCGCCACGGGCTACATGGACCCCGGCAATTGGGCGACGGCGCTCGCCGGCGGCTCCAAGTTTGGAACGGCGCTGCTTTTCGTCGCCGTGCTCTCGAGCCTCATGGCCATCGTATTGCAGTCCCTCTCGGCGCGGCTCGGCGTCGGCGCGGGGCTCGATCTCGCCCAGGCCTGCCGCGCCCATACGCCCTTTCCGGTGGCGGTCTTCCTCTGGCTCCTCGCCGAGGCCGGCATTTTCGCGACCGATCTCGCGGAAGTGATCGGCACGGCGATCGGACTCGAGCTGCTTTTCGGCCTGCCGCTCGCCCTCGGCATCGTCGCGACGGCGCTCGACGCCTTTCTCGTGCTCGCCTTCGAACGGCTGGGCTTTCGCAAGATCGAGCTTTTCGTCGTGTCGATGCTCGGTCTGATCGGCTTCTGTTTCGCCGCCGAGCTCGTGATGGCGCGGCCGGACATGGCGGCGGTGGCGCGGGGCCTCGTTCCCACATCGCGCTTCCTCGCCGATCCCGAGATGCTTTATCTCGGGCTCGGCATTCTCGGCGCGACGGTGATGCCGCACAATCTCTTCCTGCATTCCTTCGTCGTCCAGACCCGCGCCGTGGGCGTCTCGGCACGGCAGAAGCGCGAAGCCATCCGCTTCGCCGTGCTCGACAGCTCCCTCGCGCTCTTTTTCGCGCTGCTCGTCAATGGCGCGATCCTGGTGCTGGCGGCGGCCGTGTTTCACACCCGGGGGCTCGATCAGGTGGCCGAGCTCGGCGAGGCGCATCGGCTGATCGCGCCGCTGCTCGGCGAGCCCCTGGCCGCGAAGCTCTTCGCAGTGGCGCTCATCGCCTGCGGGCTCAATTCGACCGTCACCGCCACGCTCGCCGGGCAGATCGTGATGGAGGGCTTCGTCCATTTGCGTCTCGCCCCCGCGGCGCGGCGCCTCGTGACTCGGGCGATCGCCATCGCGCCCGCCATCGCCGTCACGCTCTACGCCGGCGAGAGCGCGACGGCGCGGCTTCTGGTGCTGAGCCAGGTGGTTCTCAGCGTCACCCTGCCCTTCGCGGTGGTCCCTCTCGTGCACTTCACCGCGCGTCGCGACGTGATGGGCGCGCTCGTCGCGCCCCGCCGCACGACCCTTGTCGCGGCCGTGATCGCGGCGGGCGTCATCGCGCTGAACGTGAAGCTGATCATCGACGCGGCCGCGGGCTGACGGCCGCGGGAACACAGGCGCCGCTTGCGCGTTCGAGACATTCACTCCAACCGGATGCAAAGATGAAAGTCGCTTCCCTGGGCGCCGCCGAAATCGAGCAGGCCCTCGTCTCCCCGTCTTCTGTTTTCGACGCGCCGAGCGAGATCGTTGAAACGCCGTCGCTGGCCAAGCTCATGAAAATCGAAATCCTCAAACGCTGGGAGCTCGACGCCCGCGCCCTTATGCGGGCGACCGAGGAAAATATGGCGGGCGGGGAGCCGAGCCAGATCGAGGCGGTCAACGACGCCCTCGCCCGCCTCGATCCCGAAGGCAAGGCGCTCGAGGATTTCGCGAAAGCGCCGACGAAGCTTTAAAATCCGCCCGGCTCGCGCTTGCGTTGGGGCGGCGTTTCTCCCACATAGACTTTTCATGACATTTGCGCCCGCGCCGCTTCGGGCGGGCGCTCCCATGGGCTGATTGGACACAATGCGCGATCCTTACGACGTACTCGGCGTTTCCAAATCGGCGAGCGCGGCCGACATCAAGAAGGCCTATCGCCAGCTCGCCAAGAAATACCATCCCGACCGCAACAAGGACGACGTCAAGGCCAAGGAGCGGTTCGCGGAAATCAATACGGCCTACGAAATCGTCGGCGACGAGAAGAAGAAAGCCCAATACGACCGGGGCGAGATCGGAGCCGACGGCAAGCCCAGGGGCTTTGAGGGCTTCGGCGCCGGCGCGGGGCAGGGCGGCTTCTCGCGCGCCTGGCGCTCGGCGGGCGCGGGGCCGGGGGCGAACCAGCATTTCGAATTCAATGTCGGCGGCCAGGGGGGCGGCGGCTTCGACCCGAGCGACCTCTTCGCCGATCTCTTCGGCGGGCGCCGGCGCGCCCAGCCGACGCCCGAGCGTGGCGAGGACGTCGCCGCGACGGCGACCGTGCCGCTCGAAACCGCCGCCAAGGGCGGCTCGGCCCGCGTCATTCTGCCCTCCGGCCGCACGCTCGAAGTCAAGGTTCCCGCCGGGGTGGAGGACGGCCAGCAGATCCGCCTGCGCGGACAGGGCCAGCCGGGCGGGCGCGGCGGCGAGCCCGGCGACGCGCTGGTGACGGTGAAGATCGCCCCCCACCCCTACTTCAAACCCGAAGGACGGGATCTGCGGCTCGATCTGCCGGTGACGATTTACGAGGCGGCGCTGGGCGCGAAGGTGCAGACGCCGACGCTCGACGGCAAGGTCGAGCTCGCCGTGCCGGCGGGCTCCAACGGCGGCCGCGTGCTGCGCCTGCGCGGCAAGGGCCTGCCCCAGACCGAGAGCAAGCCGGCCGGCGATCTCTATGTGACGCTGAAGATCATGTTGCCCGAGGAGGCGGACGCCGAATTCGAGGCGCGGCTGCGGGAGCTGCGCGAGCGGCATCACTACGATCCGCGCCGGAAGATGGGTTAATCGAGCGCCCTCCCACATAGCCTCCTGGCCGCGCGCTTGACCCGCGCCTCATTCCGCGCGACCTAGGGCGAAAGCCATTCAACGGAGCCGTGACGAGATGACCGACGCTACCGAGTCCCGCCTGCCCGATCCCGTTTCCGCCGAGCCCGCGCCCCGCAAAAAGACCTGCGCCGTGCGGATCGGCTCGGGCGCCGGCGCCGTGACGGTCGGCGGCGGCGCGCCGATCGTCGTGCAGTCGATGACCAACACCGACACGGCGGACGTCGAGGCGACCGTCGCGCAGGTGACGGCGCTGGCGCAGGCGGGCTCCGAGATCGTCCGCATCACCGTCGATCGCGACGAGGCGGCGGCGGCCGTGCCGCATATCCGCGAGAAGCTCGACCGCAAGGGGATCAACGTCCCCCTCGTCGGCGATTTCCATTACATCGGCCACAAGCTCCTCGCCGATCATCCGGCCTGCGCCGAGGCGCTGGCCAAATATCGCATCAATCCGGGCAATGTCGGCTTCAAGGACAAGAAGGACCGCCAGTTCGCGGCGATCGTCGAACTCGCGGCGAAGCACGACAAGGCGGTGCGCATCGGCGCCAATTGGGGCTCGCTCGATCAGGAGCTGCTCACTTATCTGATGGACATCAACGCCGCCTCGGACCGGCCGATCGACGCGCGCGCGGTGACGCGCGAGGCGCTGGCGCGCTCGGCGCTGATGTCGGCCGCCCGCGCCGAGGAGATCGGCCTGGCGAAGAACCGCATCGTCATTTCGGCGAAGGTCTCCGCGGTGCAGGACCTCATCGCCGTCTATCGCATGCTCGCGCAGCGCAGCGACTATGCGCTTCATCTCGGCCTCACCGAGGCCGGCATGGGCTCGAAGGGGATCGTCGCCTCGGCCTCGGCGCTGGGCGTCTTGCTGCAGGACGGCATCGGCGACACGATCCGCGTCTCGCTCACTCCCGAGCCCGGCGGCGACCGCACGCTCGAAGTGCGCGTCGCGCAGGAAATCCTGCAAACCATGGGGTTCCGCACCTTCGTGCCGCTCGTCGCGGCCTGCCCTGGCTGCGGCCGCACCACCTCGACCGTCTTTCAGGAGCTCGCCCGCGACATTCAGGAGCATATCCGCGAGCGCATGCCGATCTGGCGCGCGCAATATCCGGGCGTCGAGACGCTCAATGTCGCGGTGATGGGCTGCATCGTGAACGGCCCCGGCGAGTCGAAACACGCCGACATCGGCATCTCGCTTCCCGGCACGGGCGAGACGCCGGCCGCGCCCGTCTTCATCGAAGGCAAAAAGGCCATGACGCTGCGCGGCGAGGGCATCGCCGAGGAGTTCACCCGCATCGTCGAGGATTACGTCGCCCGCCGCTATGGGGGCGAGAAGGAAGGCGCGGCCGCCGAATAGCGCCCGCCGCGGCCCTACCCTTGCAGCAGCGCCGCCGCCGCGCGCAGATCGCGCCAGGCGGCCGGCTTCAGCGCCGGGCTTTTGAGCAGAGTGTCGAGCCCGCTGAACACGAACGCCCGTGTCCCGCCGGCGAGGTCGAAGGGCTTGCCGCGCAACCGGCTGACCGGCTCGCCCGTCTCCAGCGCCACGCGCGCCGGCGCCTCGCCGAAGAGCAGCACGACGCGCGGCCGCGCGAGCTCCAGGTGGCGGCGCGCAAAGGGCGCGAAAACCGCGATCTCCTGCGCCGTGAGCGCCCGGTCCCCCGCAGGACGCCAGGGCGCGACATAGGCGAGATAGGCGCTCTCGCGGCTCTGGCCGATTGCCGCGAGCATATTGTCGAGCAGCCGCGCCTTGTCGCCGCTGAAGGCCTCGCCGCTCGATTCCTCCGTCGCGCCCGGCGCGGCGTCGAGCGCCATGAGCGGCGCGCCGGGCGTGCCGGCGGCGAAGAGGAAATGCTCGGCCATCTCGCGGAAGGGCGCATAGGGGAAAGCGGCGAGCCGCGCGGCGAGCGCGCCGAGATCCTGCGCCGCGGCGGCTTCCGCCTCGGCGGCCCGCGCGGCCTCGTCCGGCGCGGCGATGACGGGCGCCAGGCGGCGCGGCGCGGCGGGCTCGGAGACGGGTTCTGCGGGCGCGGGGCCGGGCGCGAGGGCCGGCGCGGGGAGGCCCGCCGCCTGCGGCCCGCGGGCGCTGTCGGCGTAGCGGTCATGCGGCGCCGCATCGAGCGCGAGATCGACCCCGCTCTCGACATGCCAGTCGATGAGGGCGATGAGCGCGTCGCGCAGGTCGGGCGTCGGGGCGAGGGCCATGCGGCAGACTACCTCGCAGCAAGCGCGGGGAGCGAGAAAAAACGGCGCGCCAGTCGCCCGGCGCGCCATCAAAAGGATCGTCGGGGCGTCGCGCCCTTACTTCTTCCTGTTATAGGCCTCGGTCACGTCCTCGACCGTGTGCAGGCCGGGCTCGGGGGCGTTCACGAGCACCGCCATATTGCCGGGCGCATGCTCGTTCTTCCACATCTTCATATGCGCCAGCGGGATCTTGTCCCAGGCGAAGACCTCCGACATGCAGGGGTCGATGCGACGGTCGATGACGAACTGGTTCGCCGCCGCCGCCTGCTTGAGATGCGCGAAATGCGAGCCCTGAATGCGCTTCTGGCGCATCCAGACATAGCGGGCGTCGAAGGTGATGTTGAAGCCGCTCGTGCCGGCGCAGAACACCACCATGCCGCCGCGCTTGGCGACGAGGCAGGAGACGGGGAAGGTCGCTTCGCCCGGATGTTCGAAGACGATGTCGACGTCCTTCTTGCCGGTGATGTCCCAGATCGCCTTGCCGAACTTGCGCGCCTCCTTGGTCCATTCGACATATTCCGGCGAATTGACCTTGGGGAGCTGGCCCCAGCACTTGAAGTCCTTGCGGTTGATCACGCCCTTGGCGCCGAGCGACATGACGTAGTCGCGCTTCGACTCGTCCGAGATCACGCCGATGGCGTTGGCGCCCGAGGCGGCGCAGAGCTGCACGGCGAAGACGCCGAGGCCGCCCGAGGCGCCCCAGACCAGCACATTGTGGCCGGGCTTCAGCTCATGCGGCTCATGGCCGAAGAGCATGCGATAGGCGGTGGCGAGCGTCAGGGTGTAGCAGGCCGACTCTTCCCAGCTGAGGTGCTTGGGGCGCGGCATGAGCTGGCGGTCCTGCGCGCGGCAGAACTGGGCGAAGGAGCCGTCCGGCGTCTCATAGCCCCAGATGCGCTGGGAGGGCGAGAACATCGGGTCGCCGCCGTTGCACTCCTCGTCGTCCCCGTCGTCCTGGTTGCAGTGGATGATGACTTCGTCGCCGACCTTCCAGCGCTTCACCTTGGAGCCGACGGCCCAGACGATGCCCGACGCGTCGGAGCCGGCGATATGATAGGGATTCTTGTGGCCGTCGAGCGGGGAGATGGGTTCGCCGAGCGAGGCCCAGACGCCGTTGTAGTTGACGCCGGCGGCCATTACGAGGACGAGCACGTCATGGCTGTCGAGCTCCCAGGTCGGGAGAACCTCGAGCTGCATCGCCGTCTCCGGCGGCCCATGGCGCTCTTTCCGGATCGCCCAGGCGTACATGTTCTTGGGAACATGGCCGAGCGGCGGGATTTCGCCCAACTCGTAAAGGTCTTTCTTCTCGCTCAAGGTAAAGCTCCCTCCACTCCATGAGGCATTGCGGCGTCGCAGCAATAACCGGCGAGCTTATAATCGTCCGGCGACGCGCGGGATAGGGTGAAAATTCCGATGGATCGGGCAGGTTTGGCCTATGGGCGCCCGATCGGGTCGTCGAGGCGCGCCGCCTGGCCGATGCGCGATAGATAATCCCTCACGCCTCCTCCCCGAAACGGGACGTAGAGGCGTCGGCGCCGGCGCGGCTCCCAGGGAGATGGAAAGCCATGAGCGAAACACAAGTGGCGGCCCTCGATCACACGGTTCAGCAGACAAATGCCTGGCTCAAGGCGCTCGCGGAAGACCATCGCCTCGGCGACCGGCCGCACGCCTACAGCGCGCTGCGCGCCGTGCTCCACGCGCTGCGCGACCGGCTGACGATCGAGCAGGCGGCGCATCTCGGCGCACAACTCCCCCTGCTCGTGCGCGGCATCTATTTCGCCGGCTGGCGGCCCGCCGGCCAGCCCGACCTCTGGCGCCGCCTCGACGAATTCGAGGCCCGCATCGCGAGAGAGCTGCCGCGTGGCTTTCCGGTCGACGCGGGAACGGCGGCGCGGGCGGTGTTCGCGGTGATCTGGCGGGAGATCGACTTCAACGAAACCGCCAAGGTGGTCTCCGATCTGCCGGCGCCGCTGCGGGAGCTGTGGCCGCCGGAGGCGCGTGATCTGGCGGAGGCGCGGGCGGCGGAGTGAGCCGCGGCGACGGTCTCGCCTGTCTCTTTGTGGCCTTCTCTCATGCGGCGAACAGCGGCGTCTCGCCCGCTTCCGCCTGCGTCGCGGCCATGCTATCGCAGCGTCGAGGAGGACCAAAATGAACGATACGTCTGCCCCGCGCCGCGACAAGCCCTGGATGTTCCGCACCTACGCCGGTCACTCGACCGCCGAGGCGTCGAACCGGCTGTATCGCTCCAATCTCGCCAAGGGTCAGACGGGTCTCTCCATCGCCTTCGACCTGCCGACGCAGACGGGCTACGACAGCGACCACATTCTGTCGCGCGGCGAGGTCGGCAAGGTCGGCGTGCCGGTGTCGCATCTGGGCGACATGCGCACCCTCTTCGACGGCATTCCGCTCGCCGAGATGAACACGTCCATGACCATCAACGCCACCGCCGTGTGGCTGATGGCGCTCTACATCGCCGCCGCCGAGGAGCAGGGCGCGCCGCGCGTCAAGCTGCAGGGCACGACGCAAAACGACATCATCAAGGAATATCTGTCGCGCGGCTCCTATGTCTTTCCGCCCGCGCAGTCGCTGCGCCTGACGCAGGACCTCATTCTCTTCACCACGAAGGAATGCCCCAAGTTCAATCCGATGAACGTCTGCTCCTATCATCTGCAGGAGGCGGGCGCGACGCCGGCGCAGGAGCTCGCCTATGCGCTCGCCACCGCGGTGGCGATCCTCGACGGCGTGAAGGCCGCCGGCCTGTCGCAGGAAGATTTCGATCAGGTCGTCGGCCGCATCTCCTTCTTCGTCAACGCC
Organism: Hyphomicrobiales bacterium; assembly: GCA_003963405.1. Classification (GTDB taxonomy): domain Bacteria; phylum Pseudomonadota; class Alphaproteobacteria; order Rhizobiales; family Beijerinckiaceae; genus Methylocystis. Next base: position 92,626 of record RXIY01000045.1, on the reverse strand, counting down.
GGCATGCGCTTCGTCACGGAACTCTCCAAGATGCGCGCCTTCACCGAGCTCTGGGAGGAGATCACCCGCGAGCGCTACGGCGTGAAGGACGAGAAGCTGCGCCGCTTCCGCTATGGCGTGCAGGTCAATTCGTTGGGCCTCACCGAGCAGCAGCCGGAAAACAACGTCTATCGCATCCTCATCGAAATGCTGGCGGTAGTGCTCTCCAAGAACGCCCGCGCCCGCGCTGTGCAGCTTCCGGCCTGGAACGAGGCGCTCGGCCTGCCGCGCCCGTGGGATCAGCAATGGTCGCTGCGCATGCAGCAGATCATGGCCTATGAGACCGACCTGCTCGAATATGGCGACATCTTCGACGGCAATCCGGAGATCGCCCGCAAGGTCGCGGCGCTGAAGGAGGAGGCCAAGGCCGAATTGAAGAAGATCGACGAGCTCGGCGGCGCGGCGGCCGCGGTCGAGATCGGCTACATGAAGTCCAAGCTCGTCGAGTCGAACACGGCGCGCCTCGAAGCGATCGAGGCCGGCGAGCAGACCGTCGTCGGCGTCAACAAATTCACCTCCACGGAGCCCTCGCCGCTCGCCTCGGGCAGCGACGCCATCATGGTCGTGCCCGAGGGCGTCGAGGCCGATCAGATCGCGCGGTTGAAGGCCTGGCGCGAGAGCCGCGACAACACGGCCGCGAAGGCCGCGATCGAAGAGCTGGCGCGGGCGGCGAAAGAGGGCCGCAACATGGTCGAGCCCTCCATCGCCGCCGCCAAGGCCGGCGTCACGACCGGCGAATGGGGCGCGGTGCTGCGCGGCGTCTTCGGCGAATATCGCGCGCCGACGGGCGTCTCCTCGACGGCGCGCCAGGTCGGCGGCCAGCTCGACAAGGTGCGCGGCGAAGTGGAGCGCGTCGCCCACAAGGTGGGGCGCCGTCCGAAGTTCCTCGTCGGCAAGCCGGGCCTCGACGGGCATTCCAACGGCGCCGAGCAGATCGCCGTCCGGGCGCGCGACGTGGGCTTCGACGTGATTTACGCCGGCATCCGCTCGACGCCGGCGGAGCTTGTGGAAGCGGCGAAGAAGGAGGGCGTGCATTGCATCGGCCTCTCCATCCTCTCGGGCTCCCATGTGACCCTCGCGCACGAGGTGATGCGGCTGATGAAGGAAGAGGGCGTTTCGGCGCCGCTCGTCGTCGGCGGCATCATTCCGCCGGAGGATGAGAAGCTCCTGCTCGAGTCGGGCGTCGCGGCGGTTTATACGCCCAAGAACTACGATCTGAACGTCATCATGACGGACCTCGCGCAGATCATCGATCGCAGCGTCAACTGAGGACGTCCCGGCCGGGATTGCCTGAGCCGGCGCGCCCCGCCCCTGCCGGGGGCGTCGCGAAGGCGATTCTGGCCGTCTGCGAGACGGCCAGGGTCACGATTGATCGATCTTTCGCGGCGCGATATGCACAGGCTATCAAGGCGTTGCTGTCTTTGAAGAACGCGTTTTCCGCGGCCTGCTGTTTGCATGACGAAAACGCATCTCTCGTCAGTGGATTGGGCGCTCGGGCGCCGGGAAGGGTTTTGAAGATGGACGTCGCTGTCGCGCCGCAACCGAATTTCCTCTCCCGCGAGCGCACCATCGCCTCCCCGACGTTCAACCGCTGGCTTGCGCCCCCGGCGGCGCTCGCGATCCATCTGTGCATCGGCATGGCCTATGGCTTTTCGGTCTTCTGGCTGCCGCTGTCGCGCGTCGTGGGCGGCGCGGCGCCCAGGGAATGCGCGGCGGACATGGGCTTCCTCGCGACCATCGTGGCGACGGACTGCGACTGGAAGATCAGCTGGCTCGGCTGGACCTTCACGCTGTTTTTCGTGCTGCTCGGCTCCTCCGCCGCCATTTTCGGCCACTGGCTCGAGACGGCGGGACCGCGCAAGGCGGGCCTCGCCGCGGCCTTCTGCTGGTGCGGCGGCCTGCTGGTTTCGGCGCTGGGCGTCTATCTCCATCAGATCTGGATGCTGTGGCTCGGCTCCGGCGTCATCGGCGGCGTCGGCCTCGGACTCGGCTATATCTCGCCCGTCTCGACGCTGATCAAATGGTTCCCCGACCGCCGCGGCCTCGCCACCGGCCTCGCCATCATGGGCTTTGGCGGCGGCGCCATGATCGGCGCGCCGCTCGCCGATCGGCTGATGAGCTATTTCGCGACGCCGACGTCGCCGGGCGTCTGGCAGACCTTCGCGGCGCTCGCTTGCATCTATTTCGTCTTCATGGTCTGCGGGGCGCTCGGCTATCGGGTGCCGCCGGAGGGCTGGGCCCCGCAGGGCTTCACGCCCCCGGCGCCGGCCGCCAACGCCCTCGTCACCCATCGCCACGTCCATCTCGACGTCGCCTGGAAGACCCGGCAGTTCTGGCTGCTGTGGGGCGTGCTGTGCCTCAATGTGTCGGCGGGAATCGGCGTGCTCGGCATGGCCTCGCCCATGCTGCAGGAGGTCTTTGGCGGCCGTCTGATCGGCCTCGACATCGGCTATGACGCGCTCGCCGACGAGCAAAGAAAGCAGATCGCCGCCATTGCGGCCGGCTTTACCGGCGTCTTGAGCCTGTGCAACATCGGCGGACGCATCGGCTGGGCGTCGGCCTCGGATTTTCTGGGCCGCAAGGGCGCCTACGGCATCTTCTTCGTGCTGGGCCTCTTTCTCTATGCCGCCGTACCCTTTGCGGCCAAAGGCGGCGTCGTTTTCCTGTTCGTCCTGCTCTTCGCCGTCATCATCACAATGTACGGTGGCGGCTTCTCCACCATCCCCGCCTATCTCGCGGACATTTTCGGCACGCATTACGTCGGGGCGATCCACGGGCGCCTGCTCACCGCCTGGTCGACGGCCGGCGTGCTCGGCCCGGTGCTGGTGAACTACATCCGCGAATATCAGCTCGCCCACGGCGTGGCGCGCGAGGCCGCCTATAACCAGACCATGTATGTGCTCGCGGGCCTGCTGCTTCTGGGGCTCGTCTGCAACCTCCTCGTCCGGCCGGTGGACGAAAAATATTACATGACGGATGAAGAAGTCGCGGCCGCCAAAAAGACGAGCGTCGCGGCGATCCGCGAGGAAGAGAAGGAGCCGCACGCCGATTTCGAGGACTTCGTCGAGGAAGCGATGGAGCCTGCGACGGAACCAGCCGCGGCCGTTCGAGTTCGCGGCGACGGCCAATTCTCGCCCGTGCTTCTCCTGGCCTGGGCGGCGGTCGGGGTCCCGCTGATCTGGGGCGTGTCGATCACTCTCCTGAAGGCGATGGCGCTCTTTCGCTAGGCGCCGGCGCGGCAGGCGTCGCTTTTTCGCGCAAATGAGGCGCGCGCGCGTCGCCCCGCCATCTTTTCTCTCCATTAACCAAATACCGGCACAGTGAAAATTCCGTAGTGCCCCGGCGCGCGTCGTCAAAACCGCGCCGCTTCCGGCGGGAGAAAAAATGGCGACGGCTTGCACCAATGGTCTCGACACGGGTTTCGTGGACCTCGGCTATATGAAAGTCGCGGCGCTGGGCGTCGTGCAGGGAATCACCGAGCTTCTGCCGATTTCCTCGACCGCCCATATGCGCATCGTGCCGGCGCTGCTCGGCTGGAAGGACCCCGGCTCCGCCTTTTCGGCGGCGATGCAGCTCGCGGCGCTCGCGGCCGTGATCAGCTATTTCTGGGACGATATCCGCACGCTGGCGGTCGGCTCGATCGCCGCGCTCAAGCGCCGCGACTTCAACGACTGGACCTTCCGCTTCGTGCTGTGGATCGGCTTCGCGACGATCCCCATCGGGCTCGCCGGCATTCTTCTGTCGCATACGCTCAACGCCTGCGGCTCGCCGTTGCGCACCCTGCCCGTGATCGGCATATCCTGCATCGTCATGGCGGCGCTGCTCGCGATCGCGGAGCTTTATTGCAACCACAAGCGCACGCTCGATCACGTCAGCCTGAAGGATGCGATGATCGTCGGCCTCGCGCAGGTCGGCGCGCTGATCCCCGGCGTGTCGCGCTCGGGCTCGACGCTGACGGCGGCGCTGTTCCTGGACCTCAAGCGCGAGGAGGCGGCGCGCTTCTCCTTCCTTCTCGGCCTGCCGGCCATCGCGCTTGCCGGGCTGAAGGAGCTTTGGGAGCTGCACAAGGCGCATCTCGATCTGCACGGCTGGTCCGTGCTGACGCTCGGCCTCATCATCGCCTCGATCTCCGCCTTCGCGGCCATCTGGGGCCTGCTGCGGATTCTCGAGCGCTTCTCGGCCTGGCCCTTCGTCGTTTATCGCGGCTTCATCGGCGTCGTGCTGCTGGTGGGCTTCTACATGGGCTGGCTCGCCTGACATCGGACGGCGGCGTCATTCTCCAGACGCCGCCTCGCTCTTTTGTGTCCGTGTAGAGCGCGGCGCGGAAGCGCTTGCGCAGCATCGTCTCGACGCGAAGGGCGGCGGCAAAAGTCTAATCCGCCGCTCGCAGGCTCTGGCGGATTCGGGCGCGCAGCTCGTCGATCGGCGCGAGGCGGTCCTCGGACTCGTAATGCCAGAAGGTCCAACCGTTGCAGGCGGGGAGTCCCTGCGCCAGCGCGCCGGTCTTGTGGATCGAGCCGACGACGCCCGAAAGCGACAGCGTCCCATCCGCGCGGACCACGGCCGAATGGCGCTGCTTCGCGTCGGTGAGACGGGCGCCCGGCGCGATGAGCCCCGACTCGACGAGGCTTGCGAAGGCGATGCGCGGTTCGCTGCGTTTCGACGGCGCCGTCGCGACGGCCTCCTCCGACAGAGGTTCAATGGCGGCGATGCGCGCCGCGGCCGCCTCGGCGTAAACGGGGTCGCGCTCGACGCCGATGTAATGGCGGCGCAGGCGCTTGGCGACGGCGCCGGTCGTGCCCGAGCCGAAGAAGGGATCGAGCACGAGGTCGCCGGCGTTGGAGGCGGAGAGGATGACGCGCGCGAGCAATGTCTCGGGCTTTTGCGTCGGATGGGTCTTGCGGCCGTTTGCGTCTTTCAGCCTCTCGGCGCCGGTGCAGATCGGCAGAAGCCAGTCCGAGCGCATCTGACAATCTTCGTTGCCGGCCTTCAGCCCCTCGTAATTGAAAGTGTAATTTTTGGCGCTCGCATCGCGCGCGGCCCAGATCATCGTTTCATGCGCATTAGTGAAACGGCGGCCGCGGAAATTCGGCATGGGATTGTTCTTGCGCCAGACGATGTCGTTCAGGATCCAGAAGCCCAGATCCTGCATGATCGCGCCGACGCGAAAGATATTGTGATAGGAGCCGATGACGAAAATCGTCGCGGTGGGCTTCATCGCGCGGCGCGCGGCGGCGAGCCATTCGCGGGTGAAGGCGTCGTAAGCGGCGAAATCGGCGAATTTGTCCCAATCGTCGTCGACGGCGTCGACGAGGCTCTGATCCGGCCGGGTGAGCTTGCTCGCAAGCTGCAAATTATAGGGCGGATCGGCGAAGACGAGATCGACGCTTTCGGCGTCGAGGCCCAGCATCATCGACACGCAATCCCCTTGAAGGATCATATTGCGCGCCGGCGGCGCGCGGTGCGGCCCCTCCTGAGAAATCCCGGTACGCGTGACCTTTATCCGGGTAGTGAGGCGGGCCGCCCCGACGCGCGCGCTACTCATTTACGCAACACCACATACGCTTTGAACACGAGCGATGATGCCCAAACGAGGTAAAGGCCGCGTATAGGAGGGGCGCGCGGGGGCGTCTCTTTTTCGAACGTTTTTGTTAATGAAACGACAAGCTTAGCAATAAGCTAACGGGCGCTTCAGGCGTCGCGCAGCGGCGAAAAACTCATCCGGTGAATGGGGGTTGGGCCGATCTCGCGCAGCGCGTCGAGATGTCGCTTGGCGGCGTAGCCGACATTCGTCTCGAAGCCATAGGCCGGAAAATGTCCGCCGAGCCGGCGCATCATGGCGTCGCGGGCGACCTTGGCGACGATGGAGGCGGCGGCGATGGAGAGGGCGGCGGCGTCGCCCTTGACGATGGCGCGGCAGGGGCAGGCGAGGCGGGGCGGATCGGAGCCATCCACGAGGACATAGGCCGGCGCGCGGGAGAGGCCGGCGACGGCCCGCGCCATGGCCGCGAGCGTCGCCTGGCGGATGTTCATGGCGTCGATTTCGGCGGGCGTGACGAAGGCGACGCTCACCGCCAGCGCCTTTTTCATGATGCGCTCGAAGGCGTCCTCGCGCGCCTTTTGCGCCAGCGCCTTGGAATCGTCGAGACCGCGCGGCATGCGCTTCGGATCGAGAATGACGGCGGCCGCCGTCACGGGGCCTGCCAGTGGCCCGCGCCCGACTTCGTCGACGCCCGCGACGGGCCAGACGCCTTGCCGGTAGAGGCGTCCTTCGATGCGGAAATCGGGCCCCGCGCTCATGGCGTCGCCGCTCCGGAGCGGGAAGGAGAGGACGCGGGACTTTTCCCTTTTGTTGTCATTGGCGCAGCAAAACGCCTGCGAGGCCGACGCGCAAGAGCAAGCCGGCGCTTTCCCCGCTTAAAACAGGGCGAGTTGCTGGGGCCCCTTTCGCGGCGGCTCGAAAAGATCGGTTCGCAGCCGCGTGGCCGTTTGCGGGAAGCCGAGCCGTTTAGCCGCGACCTCGAACCTCCGGCCGATCATCCAGGCATAGGGCCCCTCGCCCGTCATGCGCTTGCCGAAGCTCGGGTCATAACTCTTGCCGCCGCGCGTCGAGCGCACGAGCGAGAGGGCGCGGCGCGCCTTGTCGGGAAAATTGGCGACGAGCCACTCGCTGAAGAGATCGCGCAATTCCAGCGGCAGGCGCAGCATCACATAGCCCGCCTCGCGCGCGCCGGCGGCATGGGCGCGGGCGAGGATGGCTTCGATTTCGTCGTCGTTGATGGCGGGAATGATCGGCGCCGTCATCACTGCGACCGGGACGCCGGCGGCCGCGAATGTCTCCATCGCTTCGAGCCGCCGCGCGGGCGTCGCGGCGCGGGGCTCCATAATGCGGGCGAGGCGCGGATCGAGCGTCGTGACCGAAAAGGCGATCTTGACGAGCCCGTCGCGGGCCATGGGCGCGATGAGATCGAGATCGCGCAGCGCGAGCGCCGATTTGGTGACGATCGCCACCGGATGTCTGGCCCGCGCCAGCGTTTCGAGCATCCCGCGCATCACCCTGTGACGCTTTTCGGCCGGCTGATAGGGGTCGGTATTCGTGCCGATGGCGATGACCTTTGGCGTATAATTCGGAGCCGACAATTCCCGTTCGAGTAGCTGCGCCGCGCCTTCCTTGACGAAAATCTCGGTCTCGAAATCGAGCCCCGGCGAGAAACCCATATAGGCGTGGGTGGGCCGCGCGAAACAATAGACGCAGCCATGCTCGCAGCCGCGATAGGGATTGATCGAGCGGTCGAAAGGAATGTCGGGCGAATCATTCTTCGTGATGATCGAGCGCGGCTTCTCGACGTGGAAATGCGTCTCGAGCGCCGCGAGGCTCGCGATCGAGCCCCAGCCGTCGTCGACCTCCTCGCGGCTTTCCTTTTCAAAACGTCCGCTGCGCTTCGAAAGCGCCCCGCGCCCGCGCCGCCGCCCGGCCTCGACCAGCGCCCCGGCGCCGGCGGCCGCCTCCGCGTCAGGCGAGATGTCCGCGAGCCGACCCATGACTGACCTTGCCCTCTTTCTGGAGACGGGAGGCCGGTGGCCCGGCCTCCCGTGGTCGCGGCTGGAGACTTTTGCGCCGGCCGGCTCGACCTGCCGGATCGGAACAAACCACGAATAAACGAACAGATAAAGAACAATTGAGGCCGGCGCAAGAGGGGCGAGCGAGGGCCGATAGGGGCGATCCTCGGTGGGGAACGATTTTGCTTTTCGGAAAGCCCCTTAAAAAACAACCCCTCCGCCAGGGGAGCGCCACGGCGGGCGCGCGCTCGGCGGAGGGGTTCTCGTTTTCGTCCCTGTTTACAATCCCGCGTTTACATTGCGCGGGGACGGGCGCTCAGCGCACCAAAATATTCTTGAACTGCCAGGGGTCGCTCTCGTCGATGTCCTCGGGGAAGAGGCCGGGGCGTCCCTCGAGCGGCGTCCAGTCGGTGTAATAGCCTTTCACCGGGCCGAGATAGGGAAGCTGCACCTCGAGGCAACGCTTGTAGTCGACCTCGTCGGCCTCGACGATGCCGGCCTCGGGATTTTCCAGCGCCCAGACCATGCCGGCGAGCGCGGCGGAAGAAACCTGCAGCCCGGTGGCGTTCTGATAGGGCGCGAGGTCGCGCGTCTCCTCGATCGAGAGCTGCGAGCCATACCAATAAGCGTTCCTGGCGTGGCCATAGAGCAGCACGCCGAGTTCGTCTATGCCGTCGACGATTTCATGTTCGTCGAGGATCTTCCACTCCGGCTGCATCTTGCCGGCGGCGCCGAACATTTCATGCAGCGACAGCACCGCGTCATTGGCGGGGTGATAGGCGTAATGGCAGGTGGGGCGATAGACAGCCTTGCCGCTGTCGTCGCGCACGGTGAGATAGTCCGCGATCGAGATCGATTCGTTGTGCGTGACGAGGAAGCCATATTGCGCGCCGGGCGTCGGGCACCAGCTGCGCACGCGCGTATTGGCGCCCGGCGAGAGGAGATAGATCGCCGCGCCGCAGCCCGTCTGATGGGCGCGGCCGATGTCGGGCAGCGCCTTTTCATGCGTGCCCCAGCCCAGTTCGGCCGGCTGCATGCCCTCGGAGACGAAGCCCTCGACCGACCAGGTGTTGACGAAGACGTCGAGCGGCTTGGGGTTGCGGGCGCGCTGCGTGTCGCGCTCGGCGATATGGACGCCCTTCACGCCGAGCTTCTGCGCCAGCGCGCCCCATTCTGCGCGTGTCGTGGGCTCCGTGTCGAAGACGCCCGTATCCTTGGCGATATTGACGAGGGCCTGCTTGACGAACCAGGACACCATGCCGGGATTGGCGCCGACGCAGGAGACGGCGGTCGTTCCGCCGGGGCTCCGGCGGCGCTCCTCGAGGATCGTCTCGCGCAGGGCGTAATTGGTGCGCGACTCATTGCCCATGGACTTGTCGAAATAGAAGCCCGGCCAGGGCTCGACGACCGTATCGACGTAAAGCGCCTTCAATTCCCGCGCGAGCTTCATGATGGCGAGCGAGGAGACGTCGACCGAAAGATTGACGATGAAGCCCTGTCCGCCACCCTTGGTCAGGAGCGGCGTCAGCACCTCGCGGTAATTCTCGGGCGTGAGCTTCTCCTTGAGGAAGGCGATCCCGCGCTCGTCGAGAAGCCGGCGATGCGTATCCACCGGGTCGATCACCGTGAAACGCGCCTTGTCTAAGTCGAAGTGGCGTTCGATCAGGGGCAGGATGCCGCGCCCGATGGAGCCGAAGCCGATCAGGACGATCGGGCCGGTGATTTTGCCATAGACGGGCCAGACTGACATATGCGCGGTCTCCTGCGGTTCGTTCGAAATTGTTGCGCCGCGATAAAGCAAGAGCCGGCGTCTTAATCAAGTGCGCGGATTTTACGCTCCCGCCCGCTCTTGACCCCGGCCCGCCGCAAGCCAGAATCGAAATCGAACGCAAGGGAGCGGCCCGAGGGAGCGACCATGGGACCGGCGAGGGGAAGCGATCTCGAAACGCCGGCTCCCCGCGCGGCCGAACTGCGTCTCGTCACGGTCACGCCGGACCAGCCGCAAAAGGCCAAGCCTGTCAAACTCCTCGCAAGCGATTCGGTCGAGGACGCGGCGGTGTGCGTCTTTTCGGCCGCGCTCGATCATTTCGAGGCCAATATCCCCGCTTTCGAGGCCCGACCGTCGGCGGAAGCCGTTCACCAGATGCGCGTCGCCCTGCGGCGGCTGCGCGCGGCGCTGGGGCTTTTCAAAAAAGCGCTCTCCGGTCCGACGCTGGAGGAGGCGCGGATGCAAGCCAAGCGCATCGGGGCCGTGCTCGGCACGGCGCGCAACCTCGACGTTTTTTGCGACATGCTGGCGGAGGGGCCGGGTCGGGCGATGGGCGACGATCCGGGCTTTTCCGCCCTGCGCGACGCTCTCGAACGGCGCCGCGCCGGCGCCTATCGCGCCGCGCGGGCGGAGATCGGCGGACCGCAACTGGACGCCTTTCTCTCGGCGTTTCGCAAAGCCATCGCCTCGCGCGACTGGGAGGCGGCGGCGGGCGCAATCGACGAAGGATCGGCGACCGACTTCGCGCGCGAGACGCTGTCGAGGCTGCGAAAGCGCGTCTTGAAGAAGAGCAAAGGACTCGCCGACCGCACGCCGGAAGAACGCCACTCCGCCCGCATCGCGCTCAAGAAGGCCCGCTATGGGGCGGAGTTTTTCGAAAGCCTGTTCGACCGGGACGCGGCGGCCGATTTCGCCGCGACGCTTGCGAAGATTCAGGACGGGCTTGGCGCCTTCAACGACATGGCGATGGCCGAGCGCCTGCTCGACGAGATCGAGACCGGGAGCGGCGAGGGCCTGAGCGCCGCGGGCTTCGTGCGCGGCTGGTTCGCCCATGCGGCGCAGGAGGGGGCGGCCCATGCGCGAAAGACCGAGAAAAAGCTCAAAAAGCTCGAGCCTTTCTGGGAGTGAGGGTCCGCCTCGCTCATGCAACCGATGACGCCCCGCCGCCGTCGATGCGGCCCAGCACGCCATTGGGCTGACGCGGACCGCCGCCCAGATAGCGGTTGCGGTCGCGCACGAGCTTTGTCACGGCGGAAAAGTCGATCTTGCCGGAGCCGAGCAGCGGGACGCGCTCGACGCAGACGATCTCGGCGGGGATCGAGACATCGGATGCGCCTTTCGATTTGGCGTAGGCCAGGAAGCCGGCGCGGGTGGCGTCCTTCTGCTGGGTGACGAGGACGATGCGCTCGCCCTTGCGCGGGTCGACCTCGGTCGCGGCGGCGGAGAGCGCGGCCGGCCAGAGTTCGGCGGCGAGCTCTTCGACGGCGGCGAGCGACACCATTTCGCCGCCGACCTTGGCGAAACGCTTGGCGCGGCCCTTGATCGTGACGAAGCCCTCCGCGTCGATCGTGACGATGTCGCCCGTGTCGTACCATCCGCCCGGCGGCGGCTGCAATTCGCCCGGCCGGTCGGCCTTGAGATAGCCCATCATCACATTGGGGCCGCGCACCAGCAGCCGGCCGCCCTCCTCAACGCCCGGCACGCGTTCGAGCCGATGCTCGACGCCCGGCATGAGGCGGCCCACCGTGCCGAATTTGTTGAACATGGGCGTGTTGAGCGCCAGCACCGGCGCGGTCTCGGTGACGCCATAGCCTTCGAGAATGCGGATGCCGAATTTCTCGCACCAGACCTCGCGCGTCGATTGTTTCACGGGCTCGGCGCCCGCGACGACGTAGCGGATCGAGCGGAAGTCGTAAGGGTGCGCCGAACGCGCATAGCCGGCGAGAAACGTGTCGGTGCCGAAGAAGATCGTGGCGTTGGTGCCGTAGATCATCTCCGGCACGATGCGATAATGCAGCGGCGAGGGGTAGAAATAGACCGGCACGCCGGAGATGAGCGGCAGCATGAAGCCGATCGTCAGGCCGAAGGAGTGAAAGACCGGCAGCACGTTGAAGACCTTGTCCTTGCGGCCGAAGTCGATGCGCGCCGCCGCCTGTGCGGCGTTCGCCAGCATGTTCCGGTGCGAGAGCGCGACGCCCTTGGGCGCCCCTTCCGAGCCCGAGGTGAAGAGCACGGCGGCCATGTCGTCGGCCTTGCGGGGAACGACGGGCTTTCTGAAGCGCAGCCCGGCCGAAAGCTTGTCGAAGAGCCCGATGCGCGCGCCCATGTCTTCGAGATAGACGAGCGCCACTTTTTCAGAGAGCGCCGCGGCGAGCCGGTCGAGCTTGCCCTTCTCGATGAAGGCCTTCGAGGTGACGATGGTCGTCACGCGCGCGGCCTCGCAGCCCGAGAGGATATTCGCGGCGCCGGCGGTGAAATTGATCATGGCCGGAACGCGTCCCGCCGAGATCGTCGCGAGGAAGGCGACGCCCGCAGCGTTGGCGTTGGGCAGCATGACGCCGACGGCGTCCCCCGGCGCGCCGATCTGCGCGATCCTTGCGGCGAGCGCGCGGGTCGTGACGAGGATCTTGCGATAGGTCAGCATGCCCGTGAGCGGGTCTTCGAGCGCGACGCGTGAGAGGCCGTGCTTCTCGGCCGCGTGCACGACCGCCTCGAAGATGGTCTCGTCGGTCTTCGTCGTGCGAAAGACGAGATCCGACATGATCTGATAGAGCGCCGCGCCCGCCGCCATGCGCCGCGCCTTGCCCTTGAGCGCCTCGTCCACGCTGAGGCGCACCGGCTCCAGAATGGTGAGGGTGAATTTCGGAAAGAAGCGCCGCCGCGCCTGTTCGCGGGTCAGGCGCGAAAACATGGTTTGCTCCGGCCCGTCGATCTTCACCGGCACGACGAGGGCGCCGGATTTCTCGGCGATGAGCCCGGCGCCGTCATAGACCTTCATCAGGCTGCCGGTGACGGTGAGGCGCCCTTCGGGAAAGATCACCAGCGGATCGCCGGCCTTGACGGCGTTGACGAGCGTGCGCGTGCCCATCGGCTTTGCCGGATCGAGCGGAATGGCGCGGGTGAAATGCAGGAAGGGCTTCACCCACCAGCGTTTGGAAATGCCGGAGTCGATGGCGAAGACCGGCTCTTTCGGCATGAGGGAAAGGATCGCCGCCGCGTCGAGGAAGCTCACATGATTGAGCGCGACGATCGGGTTTTCTCCGGCCTTGTCGAGGTTCTCGAGGCCCTTCACCTCGAGCCGGTAGAAGGCCCGAAAAAAAATGGACAGGAGGTCGAGCAGCGGATTGGTCACGACGGTCTTTCTGATCCAGACCGCCGAGAGAAAGGCGACGGCGCCCATGCCGAGGAACAGCTCGGCGAGCGTGACGCCCTTGCTTTGCAGCCAGGCGACGCCGGCCCCGCCGAGCGCCATGAAGGCGGCGTTATGGACATTGACCGCCGCGACGGTGCGAGCGCGCTGATCCGCCGGGCTTTGCGCCTGAATGGCGGCGAAGGAGGGAACGATCATCAGCCCGCCGGCGAGCGCGATGAACGCAAGATCGATCGCGGCGTGCAGGGCGCCGGGCTCGGCGAAATAGGGGCCGATGTCGAGGTCGGCGAGGCCGGGGCTGGAAACGCCCGCGTCGGCCGCGCGCTGCAGCTCCGCAAGCCCGAGATCGAGCGAGGCGGCGGCGATGACGAGGGCGCCGACGACGGCCGGGAGCAGCACGATACGGCCCTTGAGCAGGAAGGCGGCGAGCCCCGAGCCCAGGCCGATGGCCACGGCGAAAATGGCGAGGTGCAGCGTCACGACGCTCTCGCCGCCATGGAGCGACTGCGTCACGAGCGGCGGCATCAGCGACATGCCGATCGAGCCGAAGAGCCAGAACAGGCTCGTCACCGTGGTGAGGCGCGCAAGCGGCGGCGCGGCGCGCAGGGCCTTGAGCAGCCGGAAGGTCGAGCGGACGATATTGGGGTCGATCGCAAGGCCGGCCGCGCCCGGCGCCGTTGAAGGGATGAACCAGGCGGCCACATAGCTCGCGAGCGCCACGGCCATGACGCCGCAGACGAAGGCGAGGGCGCCGAACGGCTGGCCATGGCTCTGCATGGCGAGGCCGCCGGCGATCGTGCCGGAGAGAATGGCGAAGAAGGTGGCGGTTTCGACGAGCGCATTGCCGGCGGGAAGCTCCTCGCGCGTCAGTTGATCGGGCAGGATGCCGTATTTGACCGGCCCGAACAGCGCGCCTGTCACGCCAAAGAGCAGCAGCGCGGCAAAGAGCGTGGGCACATGCTCGAAATAAAATCCTGCGGCGGAGAGGCCGGCGACGCCGATCTCCGCGAGGCTCAGGACACGGGCGATGCGCGCCTTGTCGAATTTGTCGGCCATCTCGCCGGCAATGCCCGAGAGCAAAAAGAAGGGCGCGATGAAGATCGCGCCCGCGAGCGTCACGAGTGAGGCGCCCTTTGCGCCCCCGACTTGCGCCAGAATGAGCAGAACGAGCGCGTTCTTGAGGAAATTGTCGTTGAAGGCCGCAAAGAACTGGCGCCAAAAAAGCGGCGCGAAGCGGCGCGTGGCCAAAAGCGAGTGCGACATGGGCTCATTCCAGCAGGCGGGCCGGCGACATTGACCAACGCCGATTAATGATGGGTCAAGAGGCCGGTCCCTTTCAAGAACGTCGACAGGCGGCGCGCCGAACATGGGCGCCAAAAGTTGTGAACGATGTTCATGAAGTGTATAGGAGCGTTTTGAACCAAGTGCAACTCTTTTCTTGAACGACGTTCGATCCCAGTCCAGGGTGGCGGGCTTTTTGGAACCAGGCGCCTGCTTTGGCGGTTTGAACAAGCGTCCGCGTCGGGCGCCGCGCGGCGCGTTACGATCCGAAAGGATACCGGGGTGAGCGAGACCAGGACGGAGGCCGGCGCGCAGCGCCGCTCGAAATTGCGGGAGCGCCTGCTCGAGGTCGCCCGCCAGTCGATCGCCGGCCGGGGACTGGCGGGGCTCAAGGCCCGCGATCTCGCCGCCGAGGCGGGCTGCGCGCTCGGCGCGATCTACACGGCCTTCGACGACCTCGACGAGCTGATCCTCAGGGTCAATCTTCTGACCCTGCAACGTCTTGGCGAGGCGCTTGACGGAGCCTTGCGGGAGGCCGAGCCCGAGGAGGCCTTGCGGGCGCTGGCCCGCGCCTATCTCGACTTCGCCCGGGCCGAGGAGCCGAGCTGGCGCGCGCTGTTCGAGCATCGTCTTTCGGGCGGCGCGCCGGTGCCGGGCTGGTATGTCGATGCGCGCAACCAGCTGTTCTCGCGCCTCGAAACGCCCTTGGGCCAATTGCTGCCGGGGCAGGACGGCGAGGCCCGAGCGCGGCTCGCCCGCACGCTTTTCTCAGCCGTTCACGGCGTCGTCGCGCTTGGTCTCGAGCAGAAGATCGCGGCGACGCCGCCGCAGATGCTCGACGTCCAGCTCGACGCGCTGGTGCGGCTCATCGCCGCTGGCCTCGAAACGGATGGGGGTGGCTGAAAACCCGGCGGCTTGCCAGGCGCGCGGCAAACTGACATAGGCGCGCATGCCTTTCTTTCTGCTCTTCGCCGTCGCGCTCTGGGCCGGCGCGCAAAATGCGCTGGCCGGCGGCGGCTCCTTCCTCCTCCTGCCGACGCTCATGTTCACGGGGATGGATGCGCTCGCGGCGAACATCACCTCCTGCGTCGCGCTCTTCCCGGCGCAGATCGCCACCGGCTGGACCGGGCGCAGCCATGCGAAAGGCGTGGGCGCAATGTCGCTTCGCTGGCTTTTCGCCATCAGCATCGTCGGCGGCGCCATCGGCGCGGTCATTCTGCTTGCGACGCCGCGCGGCCTTTTCGCGCATCTCGTGCCCTGGCTGGTGCTTTTCGCCACGGGGCTCTTCGCCTGGGGCAGTTTCCTGCGCAAGCCCGGCGAAGCGCATGGCCATCTCGGCCCGGCGGGCGCGGGGCTCATCCAGTTCCTGATCGCGACCTATGGCGGCTATTTCGGCGGCGGCGCGGGCTTTCTCATGGTCGCCGCCCTGACCATGGCGGGTCAGGCCGTCCGCATCGCCAGCGCCACCAAGAATGTGCTGGCGGGCGTGATGAACGCCTCCGCCGTCGCGATCTTCCTGTTCTCGCCGGATCTGCATTGGCCGCAGGCGCTGACGGCGGCGGCGGGCGCGACCGTCGGTGGCGTCGCGGGCGCGCGGCTCATTCACATCATCGACGAGAAAATCCTGCGCCTTTTCATCATCGCTGTGGGTTCGGCGCTCACCGTCGGCCTGTTCCTGAAGGCGCCCTGAAGGCGCTCGCTCGAACGCGAGCGTAACCGTTCACCGATCCTCAAATGTCATCGGCTAGGGTTCTATCGGTCGAAACCGCAGCCCCCGAACAGCCATGCTCCCATCCGTCGCCGAAAAACCGAGACAGAAAGCCAGCCCCCAGCAGGAGCGGCGCGCCGCCGGGCGTCTCAAATTCCTCCTCGACGCCTGGGCCGACCCCGGCGGCGTGGCGCCCGCGATCCCCTGTGAAGTGATCGACCGCTCGACGACAGGCGCGAAGATCGACTGCGGCGCTGCGGACTTGCCGGATGTCTTCATTCTCGCCGTCGGCCAGGAGCGGCATGTCGCCGAGGTCGTCTGGCGACGCCAGACGCTCGTCGGCGTCGCGTTCCGGAAGGGCGTCCGCCCGCCGCGCGCCGGGGCCCGGCTCCCGGCGCGGGAAAGCTAGTTTCCCGCCGCCTTTTCGATTTCGGGAAGCAGGACCGTCGCCGCGGCGGAAGGCGTCAGCGGCCCGACGAATTTATAGGCGATCGTCCCGTCGCCCTTGACCACGAAGGTCTCCGGCACGCCATAGACGCCGAAGTCGATGGCCGTGCGGCCGGCGGGGTCGACGCCGACGCGCTGGAAGGGATTGCCCTGCCCCTGGAGAAAGCCGAGGGCGTTGGCCGGCTCGTCCTTGTAGGACAGGCCGTAAAGCTCGACGCCCTTCGCCTTCAGCTTCTCGTCCGCCGCGAGCGTCATGAGCGTGGCGTGCTCCTGACGGCAGGGCGCGCACCAGCTGGCGAAGACATTGACGACGCTGACATGGCCCTTGCGCAGATCGGCGGTCGCGAGGCCCGGCGCGCCGAGGCCCGAGAGCGCCGGCAGATCGAATTGCGGCGCGGGCTTGCCGATCAGGGCGGACGGCAGGCGCGAGGCGTCGCCGGAGAAGAGCCGCACGAAGAAGAGCGTCGCGAGCAGCGCGAAGAGGACGAGCGGCAGGAAACGCAGCGGCGAGCGCGGCGCGGAGGCGGTCGCAGGCTCGCTCACGCGCGGCCTCCGTCCTGGTCCCTGCCATCCTCGTCCCGGCCGCCCAGGCGCGCAAGCTCCGCCTTCAGGCGCCGGTAGTCGAGAAGGATGCGCGCCGCCATGCCGCCGATCGTGAGAAAGGCGATCGCATAGGCGGCCGCGACATAGGTTGCGTGATCGCTCATTGCGCAGCCTCCAGAGAGGGAGATTCGCCCTCGTCCCGCGCGCCGGCCTGTAGAGCCTGCAGCGACAGGCGCGCCAGCCGACGGCGCAGGATTTCGTTGCGGATCGCCATGAAATGCAGGGTCAGGAACAGGAGCGTCGCGGCCAGCGCCATCACCAGCAGCGGCCAGAGCATGGCGCCCGAGATCGTCGGCCCGCCCACGCGGAAGACCGAGGCGGGCTGATGCAGCGTATTCCACCAGTCGACGGAATATTTGATGATCGGAATGTCGATCGCGCCGACGAGCGTCATGATCGAGGCGACGCGCGCGCCGCGCGGCGTGTCGTCCATGGTCTGGCGCACGGCGATCAGGCCGAGATAGAGCAGGAACAGGACGAGCATCGATGTGAGGCGCGCGTCCCACACCCAATAGGTTCCCCACATCGGCTTGCCCCACAGCGAGCCCGTGACGAGGCAGACGAAGGTGAAGGCGGCGCCGAGCGAGGCGGCGGTCTTCTGCGCGGCGTCGGCGAGCGGATGTTTCCACACGAGAACGCCGAGCGAGGCGGAGGTCATCACGACATAGGCGAAGAGGGCGAGCCAGGCCGCGGGCACGTGGATATACATGATCCGCACGGTCTCGCCCTGCTGATAGTCGGGCGGCGCGGCGAAGGCGCCGTAAAGGCCGACCGCGAGCAGGATCAGCGTGAGGCCGGTGAGCCACGGCAGGACGATGCGCGCGAAAGCGAGGAAGCGCGTCGGATTGGCGTAGTCGAGGATATTGGGCATCTTCCGACCTGATAAACGAAACGGACGCCGCAAACGGCGCCCGCTTTCTGGAGCTTTCAATTCGCTCAATTGGCCTTGGTCGTGGCCTTTGTCGAGTCCTTGGCGACTTCCTTGGACTGCTCGGCCATGATCTGGGCCCTCGGCTTGCCGTGGAGCAGGTCGATGGCGGCGGTGAGCTGCTTGTCCTTCTTCTCGTCCGGCGGCACATAGGCCTGCGAGCCGGTCTTCTCGTCCTCGCCGTTCTTCAGATGGCCCTTGAGCGAGGCTTCGCCCTTGGTGTCGTCCTTGCCCTTGAGCTCGTCCGGCACGTCCTGCAGGATCACCATGTCGGGATCGATGCCCTTGGCCTGGATCGAGCGGCCGGACGGCGTGTAATAGCGCGCCGTGGTGAGCCGCAGCGCGCCGCTCGAGCCGCCGAGCGGGATGATGGTCTGGACCGAGCCCTTGCCGAAGGAGCGCGTGCCGATCAGCGTCGCGCGCTTGTGGTCCTGCAACGCGCCGGCGACGATCTCGGAGGCCGAGGCCGAGCCGCCGTTGATCAGCACCACGACCGGCTTGCCCTTGGACAGATCGCCGGGACGGGCGTTGTAGCGCTGCGTCTCGTCGGCGTTGCGGCCGCGCGTCGAGACGATCTCGCCCTTGTCGATGAAGGCGTTGACCACCTGGATCGACTGGTCGAGCAGACCGCCGGGATTGTTGCGCAGGTCGATGATGTAGCCCTTGAACTTGTCGGCCGGAATCTCCTGCGAGAACTTCGCCATGGCGTTGCGCAGGCCGTCCGCCGTCTCCTCGTTGAACTGCGAGATGCGGATGTAGCCGATGTCGTCGTCCTGCTTGCGCGAGCGCACCGACTTGATGTGAATTTCGGCGCGGGTCAGCTTGACCTCGATCTTGTCCTTGTCCTTGCCGCGGTAGATCGTCAGCTTGACCGGCGTGTTGATGGCGCCGCGCATCTTGTCGACGGCCTGATTGAGGGTCATGCCCTGCACGTTTTCATCGTCGATGGCGCCGATGAGGTCGCCGGACATGATGCCCGCGCGCGAGGCCGGCGTGTCGTCGATCGGCGTCACGACCTTCACGAGGCCGTCTTCCTGCGTCACCTCGATGCCGAGCCCGCCGAACTTGCCTTCGGTCTGGGTCCGCATGTCCTTGAAGCCCTTGGCGTCGAGGTAGCTCGAATGCGGATCGAGCGAGGTGAGCATGCCGTTGATGGCGTTTTCCACGAGCTTCTGTTCGTCGGGCTTCTCGACGTAATCGGCGCGCACCTTGTCGAAGACGTCGCCGAACAGGCTCAGGAACTTGTAAGTGTCGGCGGTGGCCGCCGCCGCCGGCGTGCCGATCAGCGCGCGCGCCTGCTGGCCGAGCGTCGCGCATCCGGCTCCGATGGCGATACCGGTAGCGAGTAGAGCAGTTTTGCGAATCATCCGCCGACCTTCCGACTGTCTGACCTGGCCCACCATGGGCTCGAGTCGATCGAGGCTCCGTCCTTGCGGAACTCGACATACAAAATGGGTTGTTTCGCGCCGATCGCGATGGTCGCCGCCGTCTGCGCGGCTCCGTCTCCCATGCTGGCCACCGGCTCTCCCGCCAGGACGAACTGTCCGACGTTCACATTCGAGCGACTCATGCCGGCCAGAACCACATAATAGCCGTCGCCCGCGTTAATGATCAAGAGTTGTCCATAGGTTCTGTAAGGTCCTGAAAAGGCGACCCATCCGTCGCAGGGCGCGACCACCACGCCATTCTCGCGGGCGCCGATGAAATAGGCCTTTTCCTTGCCGCCGAACCCGTCCGGCGCGCCATAGCGCCTGAGCACCGGACCCCCGACCGGAAAGTTCAATTTGCCCTTCAGATCGGCGAAGGAGACGGCGGGCGCAAGGCGCGCGGGGTCCCGGAAGGGGGCGGCGAGCGCCTTTCTGCGCTGCTCCGCGTCGAGCTTCGCCTGGGCGGCGGCGCGCTCGGCGTCGGCCTTGCGCGCGGCCTCGGCGGCCTTGCGCGCGGCTTCGCTTTCGGCCTCCATGCGCGTGATGAGCTCCTTGAGGCTCGTCGCCTGGCGCGCGAGCTTCTCGGCGCGTTCGCTTTCGCTCAGCAGCGCCGATTGCGCCGCCGAGAGCGCCTCCTGCCGCATCTCGATCAATTCGCCGAGCCGCTGGCGCTGTTCGGCGAGCGCGGTCCTTTCCTTGTCGAGGCGCGCCTGTTCCTGCCGCACGCCGTCGCGCAGGCGCAGGAGTTCGGAAAGATCCGTCTGCAACGCCTGCGCCTCGGCGCGCATTTGCGGCAGCAAATCTCCGAGCGCCAGCGCGGCGCGCAGCGCGTCGAGAATGTCCTGCGGCCGTGCGAGCAGCGCAGGCGGCGGGCGCCGGCCCATGCGTTGCAGCACCATCAGCACCTCGACGATCGTGGCGCGGCGGCTTTCGAGCGAGCCGACGATCGCCTTTTCCTGAAGGCCGAGCGTTTCGAGACGGGCCTCGATCTCGGCCGCGCGCGCCTCGGCCTCCTGAAGCTTCTCCGTCGCCTCGATCAGCGTCCTGTTGAGATTCTCGCGGATCGCCGCATGCCCGGCGACTTCCTCCTCGAGCTTGCGCGCCTGCGCCCGGCTTTCGCCCATCACGTCCTCGACGCCGCGCAATTCGAGCCGGCGCAGCGTCAGATCGTCCGCGCCGACCGCCGGCTTGTCTTCAGCGGAAAGGGGCGCGGCGGCGAGGAGGGAGGCGCCGGCGAGAACAGAGGCGAGTGCGAAGCCGCCGACCGGGCGCAGACGCGCCTCGCCCGCCCGAAAACGCTCCGCCGATGCCGTCATAAGCGCCCGAGGCCCCTTGAAGAGAACGCGCGACTATGGCCCCGCAATCTCGTCCAGATTGCGGCGGAGCGCCGAAACGATCGCGCACGCCCGCGGCAGGGAAAATAGCGTCTCGACCGTGGGATGGAGCTTGCGCCGCCAGTTCGGCCGCTCCTGATCCGTGCCGGGCAGATTGACGGCGACGCTCTCTCCGGCGAGATCGTCGAGCTGCGCCATGGCGAGAACCGACGGCGTGCGCGCCGCGAAAGCGTGCAGGGCCTGAGCCAGCCCATCGTCGAAGGCGGCGTCGTCGAAAATCGCGCCCTCGGCCGGCGCGCCGATCAAGCCCTCCGCGCGCAAGGCGTCGAGGAGCGCGCGCCTGTCGCGCCTGCGGCTCTCGCGCTCCCTTGCGGCGTCCGCGGCGGAAAGAAGCCCCAGAGCTTCCCTCTCGGCGACGTCGGCCTCTTCCCACCAGCCGGCAAGCGTCGGCAGATCATGCGTCGAGACGCAGGCCATGGCCTTTGCGGGATAATCGCGCGGCGCCGCGAAGCCCGCGCCGGCGCGCTCGAACCAGAGCACCCGATAGCTCAGCACATTCGCCGCCGCGAGCCTGTCCCTGAAGCCGAAGGGGAGCGTGCCGAGGTCTTCGCCGACGACGAGGCAATTGGCGCGGACGCTCTCGAGGGAGAGCTGCGCGAGCAATGCGTCGAGCGGATAGGAGACATAGGCGCCTTCGCTCGCCTTCGCGCCCTCCGGCACGAGGAAGAGCCGCGAGAGCCCCATCACATGGTCGATGCGCAGCGCGCCGGCGTGGCGCATGTTGGCGGCGAGAAGCTCGGCGAAGTCGGCGCCGCCGTCGGCTTCGATTGCGAGCGGATCGGGCGCCGGCAGGCCCCAGCTCTGGCCGTCGCGGCTGAAGGGATCGGGCGGCGCGCCGATCGAAAATCCCTCGATGCGGCGCTTCGCCTTGCGCCAGCTTTCGGCGCCGTCCGGCGCGGCGCCGATGGCGAGGTCCCGGCAAAAGCCGAACGCCAGCCCCGCGTCGCGCGCCGCCGACGCCGCCTTCGCCAGCTGGCTGTCGGCGACCCATTGCAGAAATTTGTGGAAGCGCAGGCGCTCCGCATGTCGATCCGCGACGGCGGCGAGCGCGGCGCCATCGCCGCCGCGCAACGCCTGCGGCCAGCGGCGCCAATCCTCGCCGCCGCGCATCTCCGCGATCGTCTCGAAAAGCGCGAAGCGATGGAGCGCGTCGCCGCCCTCGGCGCAAAAACGCGAGAAGCTCCGAACGCTGTCCGCCTCGGGGCGGCGCCGCGCCAGAGCGTCGAACTGCGAGAAAGCCTTTTCGAACGCCGGCCGCTTGAGCGCCTCGACGTCCTCGTAATCCACCCTCTCCCGAAGCGACAAGGCGCGCGCCGCATCGGGATCGAAGGCGGCTTCGGGCAGTTCGGCGAGGTCGATTGCGAGCGGATCGAGAAAGCGCCTGTCGGAAGGATAATAGGGGCTCGCCCGCGTGCGATCCTGCGAAAAGAGCGCATGCAGCGGATTGATGGCGACGAGCGCCGCGCCGGCCTGCGCGCTGATTTCGGCCAGACGGCGCAGCGTCGTGAAATCGCCGACGCCCTGATCGCCCTCGCGGCGCAGGGCGTAGAGTTGCGCCGAAAATCCGAAGACGCGGCGGTCGGGGAGAGCGCAGTGGGCGGGCGCGACGACGAGGCGGCAGGTTTCGCCATGCTCGGCGCGAAGGTCGTAGCGTCCCGAGGGCAGCGGCGGCAATTGCGCCTGCCGGCCATGATGCAGGAGGCCGTCGGCGCCGCGCCAGGCGCAGGGCGTCGCATGGGAGAGGGCGAGCGACGTCTCGCGCCCGTCTTCGTCGACGAGCGTCAGGCGGGTCGTCTGGGTCGCGCCGAGGCGCAGCGACGCGGCGGCGTTTTCGCGCGCGACGAAATGCGGCGGCAGCGCGCCGCGGTCGCGTAACTGCGCGAGACGAAGGAGGCTGTCGCGCGCGTCGCTGCGGCTCCCCGCGGGCAGGCCGAGACGCGAAAGCAAAGCGAGCAGCGTGTCGCGCGGGACGTGATGCTCGGCGCCCTCGACGTCGCGCCACTGAGTCGCGACGCCGGCCGCCTGCGAAAGACGCGCGAGCAGCGCGTCGTCCACGGCGGGCGCGACGAGGGACGCGGGGCTTTTCTCTTCGACGAGCAGCAGCACGCTGCGGCCCGGAACGGCGACGCGCGCGCCATCGAGTTGCGCCTCGCCATTGGACGCGTCGAAGGCGAGGCGCCATCCATGGCCGTCGCGGGCGGGCGGCGCGGCGGCGGCGCAGGGCGCGGCGCCCCGATGCAGAATGACGAGCGCGCGGTCGTCTTGCGCATGAAGCGAGACGATCAGCGTTTGCGCCTCGCCCCGGCGCCAGTCCGCTTCGCGCATCGCTTCGCCGTCGGACCGAAGCCATTCGACATCGGGAAGGAGCGCGTCGTCCTGCGCCGCGCCTTCGAGAAAATGGTCGTCACGGAGCGCGGGATGGGATTTGCGCAGCGCGATCAGTTTCGCGGCGGCGTCGATGAGAGAAGATTCCGCCTGCGCCCAGTCGAGCCAGCTCGTGGCGTTGTCCTGCGCATAGGCGTTGTTGTTGCCCTTCTGCGTATGGCCGAGCTCGGCGCCCATGGCGAGCATGGGCGTTCCTCGAGAGAAAAGCAGCGTCGCGAGCAGATTGCGCGCGTCTCGCGCGCGCACCGCGTGAATCGCGGGATCGTCGCTCTCCCCTTCCGCGCCATTGTTCCAGGAGAGATTGTCGCCCGCGCCGTCGCGGTTGCTCTCGCCATTCGTGTCATTGTGCTTGCATGCGTAGGAGACGAGGTCGCGCAGCGTGAAGCCGTCATGCGCCGTGATGAAATTCACGCTGCTGGAAGGTCGGCGGCGCGCGAAGACATCCTGCGAGCCGGCAAGCCTTGTCGCGAGTTCTCCCACGCCCACGGCGTCGCCGCGCCAGAAGCGCCGCACGGCGTCGCGATAGCGGTCGTTCCATTCGACGAAGGGGGCGGGAAATTGCCCGAGGCGATAGCCGCCGGGGCCGAGGTCCCAGGGCTCGGCGATGAGCTTCAGGTCGCGCAGCAAAGGGTCCTGCCGCAGCGCGGTCAGAAAGGGCGAGTCGGGGTCGAAGCCCGCCCGGCCGCGCGCCACTGTCGTCGCGAGATCGAAGCGGAAGCCGTCGACGCCGCCATACATCGCCCAGGCGCGCAGCGCGTCCATGGCGAGGCGCACGACAGGCGCGCGCTCGAAAGCAAGGATATTGCCGCAGCCGGCGTCGTTCACATAATGCGACCTGTCGTCGGCCAGCCGGTAATAAGCCGCATTGTCGAGGCCGCGAAGGGAAAGCGTCGGTCCATATGCGTCGCTTTCGCCCGTGTGGTTGAAGACCACGTCGAGAATGACCTCGAGGCCCGCGTCGTGGAGCGCCGCGACGGCGGCGCGGACGTCCTCCCATCCGCCGGGCGCAAGGCGCGGATCGGGCGCCATGAAGGCGATGGGGTTGTAGCCCCAGTAGTTCGTCAGCCCCAGCGGCGGCAGATGACGCTCGTCGATCCAGGCCGCGCAAGGGAGAAGCTCGATCGTCGTGACGCCGAGCTGCTGGAGATGCGCGATCGACGCCTCGTGCGCAAGGCCCGCGAATGTTCCCCGCAGATGCGTTGGCACGTCGGGATGGGCGGCGGTGAAGCCCTTGACGTGCATTTCGTAGAGGATCGTCTCGCGCCAGGCGCGGCGCGGGCGCTTTTGCGCGGCGAGCGGCGGCCGCGTCATTACCCCCTTGGCGACGAAGGGCGCGCTGTCGTCCGCCGCCGTCTCGCCGAAAGCGAATTGGCTTTGATGAAGGGCGAGCGCGCTATCGAGGGCGAGCGCGTAAGGGTC
The DNA here is from genome assembly GCA_003963405.1 of Hyphomicrobiales bacterium. Classification (GTDB taxonomy): domain Bacteria; phylum Pseudomonadota; class Alphaproteobacteria; order Rhizobiales; family Beijerinckiaceae; genus Methylocystis. The sequence goes on along the minus strand of RXIY01000045.1, from coordinate 68,297 downwards.
GACGAGCAGCTTCGCGCCATTGAAGCGATGGCCCTCCTGCGGCGCATCGGGCCCGTAAGCGCGAAAGCCGTACCGCTGCCCCTCTCTCAGGCCCGCGACATGGCCGTGAAAGACGTCGCCCGTGCGCGCAGGGAGCCGGAGGCGGGCGCTTTCCTTGTCCTGCGCATCGAAGAGGCAGAGTTCAATCGTCTCCGCGTGAGAAGAGAAGACGGCGATATTGGCGCCCGTGTCGTCGAGCGTTGCGCCGAGCGGTTCGGGGGCGCCGTCGGTGATGCGCATCGGAGAACCGTCACCTCCTTGCAGCCGCCGCCTCGCGATAAAGCGCGGCGTAACGCCGTGCGGGATGGCGCCAGGACACATCCGTCTTCATGCCGGCGATCTGCATGGCGCGCCATGTCTCCCTGTCGTTGAAAACGGCCTCCGCCCGACGCAGCGCGCCGCCCAGCGCCTCGGCCGACGGCGGCGAGAACTGGAAGCCCGTTGCGACGCCGGCCTGAAGCGCCATTTCATTGGCGTCGACGATCGTATCCTTGAGGCCGCCGACCCGCGCCACAATTGGGACGGCGCCGTAGCGCAGCGCATAGAGCTGCGTGAGACCGCAGGGCTCGAAGCGCGAGGGAACGAGGAAAGCGTCGCAGCCCGCCTGAACGAGATGGGCCATGTCCTCGTCATAGCCGATGACGACGCCGACGCGGCCGCGATAGGCCTCCTGCGCGGCGAGAAAGCCGTCCTCCAGATGTTTGTCGCCGGCGCCGAGAAGCGCGATCTGCACGCGGCGCGCCATCAGCCCGGGGAGATCGGCGAGCAGCATGTCCAGGCCCTTTTGCCAGGAAAGGCGGCTCACGACGCCGAGGAGAAACGCTTGCCGGTCGGCGTCGAGACGCAGGCGGCGGCAAAGGGCCGCTCTGTTTTTCGCGCGCGCGTCGAGGCGCGCGGCGTCGTAAGTGGCGGCGATGCGCGTATCCGTCGCCGGATTCCATGTCTCTTCGTCGACGCCGTTGAGAATGCCGCCGACCACATCGGCGCGCGCGCGCAAGAGGCCGTCGAGCCCCATGCCGAATTCGCTCGTCTCGATCTCGAGCGCATAACTCGGCGAGACCGTCGTGATGCGGTCGCAAAGCTGGAGACCCGCCTTGAGAAAGCCGATGGCGCCGTAATATTCGACGCCGTCGATCTGGAAGGCGTGCGGCGGGAGGCGCAGCGGCTCGAGCAGCTCTTTCGAAAACTGCCCCTGAAACGCGATGTTGTGAATGGTGACGATGGTCGCCGGCCGCGGCCGGCCGCTGTAATGCAGATAGGCCGGCGCGAGCGCCGCCTGCCAGTCGTGGGCGTGCAGGACATCGGGGACGAAATCGGCGAGCGCGCCCTGCGCGATGTCGGCGCCGACCCAGGCGAGCGCCGCGAAGCGGAAGGCGTTGTCGGGGTAATCGACGCCATGGGCGTCGGTGTAGAGCCCGCCCTCGCGCGCGTAGAGATGCGGCGCGACGAGCGCATAGACGATCTCCTCGCCGAGACGCCCTTCGTGCAGCCAGGCCGGACCGCCGAAGAGATCGTCGAAGGCGAGGCGGGTTTCTCCGGGACCGAGCGCGGCGAGCGCCTGCGGATAGCCGGGAATGAGCGTGCGGGTCTCGACGTTTTGGACGCGCAGCGCGGCCGGCAGGGCGCCGACGACATCGGCGAGGCCGCCCGTCTTGACGAGCGGGCTCATTTCCGAGGCGACGGCGAGAACGCGCAGCGCCGTCATGTCGCGAGCCTGTCGATCATCGGCTGGGTGATGAGACAGACGCCCTGTTCGGTGCGACGGAATCGCTTCGCGTCGAAGTCGGGGTCTTCGCCGACGACCAGTCCTTGCGGAATGCGCACGCCGCGATCCACGACGACATTGGCGAGCCGCGACGAGCGGCCGATGTCGACATAAGGAAGGATCACGGCGTTCTCGACCGTGGCGTAGGAATTGACCCTGACGCCCGTAAAGAGAAGCGAGCGGCGCAGCGTGGAGCCCGAGACGATGCAGCCCCCCGAGACGAGCGAAGACAAAGCCTGTCCGCGCCGGCCCACCTGATCGTGCACGAATTTCGCGGGCGGCGTGATTTCCGCATAGGTCCAGATCGGCCAATTGCGGTCATAGAGATCGAGCTGCGGCGTAAAATCGGTCAGATCGATATTCGCCGCCCAATAGGCGTCGACGGTGCCGACGTCGCGCCAATAGGCGTGCTGCTCGCTCGCCGCGCGCACGCAGGAGCGCGAGAAGTGATGCGCGACCGCTTTGCCGTGCTTCACGATATAGGGGATGATGTCCTTGCCGAAGTCATGCGTCGAACTGGCGTCCTCCGCGTCGCGGCGCAATTGGTCGTAGAGAAATTTCGCCTCGAAGACATAGATGCCCATGCTCACGAGCGAGCGGTCGGGATGGCCGGGCATGGCCGGCGGATCGACCGGTTTTTCGTGAAACTCGACGATGCGGTCGCCGTGATCGACACGCATGACCCCGAAGCCCGACGCTTCGCTGCGCGGCACTTCGAGGCAGCCGACCGTCACATCGGCGCCCTGCTCCACATGCTGTTGCAGCATGTGTTCGTAATCCATCTTGTAGATGTGATCGCCGGCGAGCAGCACGATGTATCTCGGGTCGTAGCTCTCGACGATGTCGAGATTTTGGAAAACCGCGTCGGCCGTGCCGAGATACCAGTGATCCTCGGAGACGCGCTGGCTCGCGGGGAGAATGTCGAAGCTTTCGTTGCGCTCGGTGCGAAAGAAGCTCCAGCCGCGCTGCAAATGGCGAATGAGGCTGTGCGCCTTGTATTGCGTCGCGACGCAAATGCGGCGGATGCCGGAATTGAGCGCGTTCGAGAGCGCGAAGTCGATGATGCGGGACTTGCCGCCAAAATAGACGGCGGGCTTGGCGCGCCGGTCCGTCAGTTCCATCAGCCGCGAGCCGCGGCCGCCCGCGAGCACATAGGCCATGGCGTAGCGCGCGAGCGGCGCATTGTCATAGGCGGCCATGAGATCCGTCCTGTTCGATCAAGAGCGTCATGAGAGACCATCGTCGGGTTCGAAGAACAATGTGGCGAGCGGCGGAATCGTCAGATCGGCGCAGGCCGGAAAGCCCGCGAAGCCCTCGGCGCGCGCCTCGATCCCGCCGAGATTGCCGACGCCCGTGCCGCCGTAGACCACAGCATCGGAGTTGAGGATTTCCCGCCACCGCCCGGCGCCAGGCAGGCCGAGCCGATAGGCGGGGCGCGGCACGGGCGTGAAGTTGGAGACGACGAGGATCGGCCGCGCGCGATCCTCGCCAAAGCGCAGAAAGGCGAAAACCGAATTGTCGGCGTCGTCCACCACGACCCACTGGAAGCCGTCGCTCTCGCAATCGCGCGCATGGAGGGCGGCGCGGCTGCGATAGAGGCGATTGAGGTCGCGCACATAAGCCTGCAAGCCCCTGTGCGGCGCATGTTCGAGCAGGCCCCAATCCAGTTGCGCGGCGTAATCCCATTCCCGCGTCTGGCCGAACTCCTGGCCCATGAACAGAAGCTTCTTGCCGGGATGCCCCCACATGAAGCCGTAATAGGCGCGCGCGCCCGCGAAACGCCGCCAGTCGTCGCCGGGCATCTTGCTCACGATCGAGCCCTTGCCGTGCACGACTTCGTCATGGGAGAGCGGCAGCACGAAATTCTCCGCGAAGGCGTAGAGCAGGCCGAAGGTCAGCTCATTGTGGCGCCATTTGCGATAGACGGGATCGGACGACATGTAGCGCAGCGTGTCGTTCATCCAGCCCATGTTCCATTTGAAGCCGAAGCCGAGGCCGCCCGAGGAGGTCGGCAGCGTGACCCCGGCCCAGGCCGTGGATTCTTCCGCAATCGTCACGACGCCGGGGTGAAGACCGTAAACGAGCTCGTTGAACCTTCGAAGAAAGGCCACGGCGTCGCGATTGTCGTTGGAGCCGTCGGGGTTGGGCGCCCATTCGCCCGCTTTCCGCGAATAATCGAGATAGAGCATGGAGGCGACGGCGTCGACGCGCAGCCCGTCGATGTGGAAGCGGTCGAGCCAGTAAAGCGCATTGGCGATCAGGAAGTTCGCGACCTCGCGGCGCCCGTAGTCGTAGATCGCCGTGCTCCAGTCGGGATGAAAGCCGCGGCGCGGATCGGGGTGTTCGTAGAGCGGGCCGCCATCGAAGCGCGCGAGACCATGTTCGTCGGTCGGGAAATGCGCCGGCACCCAGTCGAGAATAACCGATAGCCCGGCCCGGTGGGCGCGGTCGACGAAGCGCCGGAAGCCTGCCGCGTCGCCGTGGCGGCGCGTCGGCGCATAAAGCCCGATCGGCTGATAGCCCCAGGAAGCGTCGAGCGGATGCTCGCTCACGGGCAAAAGCTCGATATGAGTGAAGCCCATGTCGGCCACATAAGGCACGAGCTGATCGGCGAGCTCGTCATAGGTGAGGAAGCGCCAGCCCTCGGCCTTGCGCCAGGACGCGAGATGAACTTCGTAGATCGACATGGGCGCGCGGCGCGGATCGCGCTCAGCGCGCGCGCGCATATGGTCCGCGTCGCCCCACTCGTAAGGCGCATTCGAGGCCACGACCGAGGCGGTGGAGGGCCGCAGCTCCGCCTCGAAGCCGAGCGGATCGGCCTTGAGCGGCAGCAGCGCCCCGTCTCGCCCGAGGATTTCATATTTATACGCCGCGCCGGGTCCGACGCCGGGGAGGAAGATTTCCCACACGCCGCTGTCGACGCGCTTGCGCATCTGCGCGCGGCGCCCGTCCCACTGGTTGAAGTCGCCGACGACCGAGACGCGCCGGGCGTTGGGCGCCCAGACGGCGAAATGGGTCCCCTCGACGCCCTCGTGCACAAGGACCTGCGCGCCGAGCCGCTCATAGAGCTTCCGATGCTCGCCGGCGACCAGAAGATGGTCGTCCATGGGCCCGAGAACGGGCGGGAAGGCGTAAGGATCGAGAAAGCGCCAGGCGCCCGCCTCATTCTCTGCGGCGAGCATATAAGGCGCGCGCGCCAGGAGCGGCGTCAGCCCCTCGAAGACGCCCGCCTCATGAATGCGCGCGAGCGTAGCGATCTCGCGCCCGTCCGGCGTCTCTGCGACGAGGCTTTGCGCGCCGGGAACGAAGGCGCGGATGACGAAGCCAGTGGGCGTCTCGTGAAGGCCGAGCACGGCGAAGGGATCGCCATGGCGGGCCGCGACGATCGCTTCGATGTCGCTCTTTTCCGCCCGCCCGTTCTTTGCCGTCATGAGGAACCGTCGACCCTGCGCTTTTTGCGGCGCCGCGACGCGCCCTTGCAGAGAGGATGATGGCCTGCGCGACGCCTTCGGGAAAGCCCCTTCCACGGCGCCAGTCAGGTAAAAAGCCTCTTCGAAGGTAAAAGGCCGCGGTTGACAGCCCCCGGGATTCGCGCGCTAAACTCGCCGCAGGCGATGGGGTTCGCCTTGTAACCGCCCGCGGGGCCGATGACTCCTGTTTGACGAGCAACGTCCGGAGTCTGTCGTGACGAACCTGAGTGAATCAACACGCCATTTGGTCGCGGCCCGGCCCGGGAGGCGCCGCTGATGCCCGAACTCGACGACCGGCTGACGGGCTGGCGCTTCCTTCTGTTCAACGTCGCCCTCGCCGTCGGCAATGTCATCGCCCTCTCCAATGTGCCGGGCTACACCGTGCTCGTGCCCTATGCGGCCGGGAGCCTTCAGGGCGTGAACCCGAGCTTCGGCACCTGGGGAACGACCGACCACATGATGGGCATCGTTCTCGGCCTGCCGCTGTCGCGCTGGTTCGCCGGGCGCTTCGGCGACTATCGGGTCTATTGCTGGGCCTTTGTCGCCTATGCGGTCTTCTCCTTCGCCTGCGCCACGAGCGACACCATCTGGGTCTTCGTGCCCATGCGTTTTCTGCTCGGACTGGCCGGCGGCGTCATCCTGCCCCTCGGCCAGGCGCTCATGCTCACCGAGCTTCCCGACAAACATCGCGTCTATGGCGTCGCCTGGTGGGCCGTGCTCAGCATGGCGCCCTTCACGCTCGGCGTCTTCATGGGCGGCTTCTGGGCGGAATATCTCGACTGGCGGATGCTGTTCTACTCGAACATCATTCTCGGTCTGCCCATCGCCGGGGTCGTCGTCGCGCTGCTTTACGGGCGCCCCTTCCGGCGCAAGATCGTGCGCTTCGATACGGTGGGCTTCCTGCTCATCGCGGTCACGCTCGTCGGCGTGCAGACCATCCTCAATCAGGGCAATGATTTCGACTGGTTCGGCTCGCCGATTCTGGGCGGCCTCCTCGTCGTCGTGATCGTCGCCTTCCCGGCCTTCATCCTGTGGGAGCTCGGCGAGCGCAATCCCGCGCTCGACGTCAGGCTCTTCCGTCACCGCAATTACGCGATCGCGACCTTCTGCTCGGTCGCGGGCTTTCTCGTCATTCAGGGCACGCTGTCGGTCTTCATCGGCCAATTGCAGACGCTGCTCGGCTACACCTCCTCGCTCGCGGGGCTCGTCTATCTCGTCATGGCGGTCTTCGCGGCGCCGCTCGTCTCGGTCGTGCATGTGCTCACCAGGCACATCGAGCTGCGCTATCTCGCAAGCCTCAATTTCATCGGCTTCGCCGTGACGCTGACCTGGCTCGGCGAATATGACAAGGTCGCCTCCTTCGACCAGATCACGCCGCCAATGCTCTTTTTCGGCTTCTTCCTCGCGACCTTCTTCGCGCCCCCGGCTGCGATCGCCGTGCAGGGCCTTGCGGGAGGAAAGCTCATTCGCGCGGCGGAGGAGCTCGCCATGCTGCGCACGGCCTTCGGCGCCTATGGCATCACCTCGCAGGCCGTGGTGCAGTTCCGCCGCGCGCCCTTTCATCAGCTCGGCATGGCGGACCAGTTGGGCGGGCGCCGCTTCCCCTCGCTCGACGTGCTCGGCGCGCTGATGGACAAGCTGCAAGGTCTCGGCATGAGCGAGGCCGTCTCGAGGCTCCAGGTCTCACGTCTGATGCGCCAGCAGTCGCTGCTGCTCGCCCTCGACGACGCCTTTTATTTCGGGGCCCTCGTCTTCGTCTTCCTTGCGGGGATCATCTGGCTCGCCCGTCCGGCGCGGCTCGCCAAGCCGGAAGCGGAATCGACGCTCGTCGAGCTCGAGGCCGAGGAGCTGATGGAGCAGCCGTGAGGACGCGCGGCCTCAAGACCGCACGTCGGAGGTTTCGAGCGCCTTCTCCACCTGCTCTTCCCGCGTCGGACCGCTTTCGTCGGGCGGCAGCAGATGGCGCGGCAGGAAATAGCGGTTGGCGATGAGCGTCGGGATCACCGCCGTGCCGATGATGGCGGCGACGAGCGTCGAATATTGCCCCTGGTCGATGATCCCGTTGGAGAGGCCGAAGAGCGCGGAAATGGTGCCGAAGGTCAGGCCCGAGGCCATCAGCAGCGTCGTATACATGGCGTCCCTGTGCGGGGCGTCGAAGCGGCGCGCCACGGGGTAGACGCTCGCGATCTTGGCGGCCATCTCGACGGCGAGAAGGACCAGCACGCCGAGCGGCGCCGCGAGCACCGCCGGCGCCGAGACGAAATAGCCCGCGCGGATGAAATAGAAGGGCGTCAGCAGGCCGATCGTGATGCTGCGCAGGCGCCGGATGAGGGCGCTGTCCCGGCCGACGCTCCCCGCCAGCGCCATGCCGATGAGATAGGCGGGCAGCACCGCCTCGCTCCCCGCCCAAGTCGCGAGCGCCCCCAGGCCCATCAACGTGAAGAGCAGGAATTTCGCCTCGAATTCGGAAGGTCTTCCGCCGAAGCGGGCGAAGGCGATAGGCGTGAGTTTCGGCAGAGTAACGAAGGCCCCCGCGAGGGCGGCGGCGAAGAGCAGCGTCTTCCAGGTGAAAGGCGCGAAGACGAGGCCGAGCGTCACCACCGTGCCGAGATCGGTGATGAAGCAGGCGGCGAGGATCGTCTTGCCATAATCCGTGCGGTTGAAGCCATATTCCATCATCACCGTATAGACGACGGCGACGGAGGTGGCGGCGAGCGCGATGCCGGCGAGGAGCGCGGGCGGCGACTCCCAGCCGAGCAGATAATGCGCCGCCGCCCAGCAGGCGACGGAAGGGACGAGGAAGCTCGCGGCGCCGATGGCGGCCGCCTCCTTCCACTGGCGCCGGAAGACGACGGGATCGAGTTCCGCCCCGGCGAGGAAGGTCAGGAGAATGGCGCCGATTCCGGCCAGGGTCTTCACCCAGGGCTCCTGAACGGCGAAGACGCCCTCATAGCCGACGAGGCCCAGAACGGCGCGCGCCGAGAGGCCGACGACGATCTCGACCAGCGCGGTCGAGAGGCGGAACCGATGCGCCGCGAGGCCCGCGAGGAGCGCGAGCCCGAACACCAGCGCGGCCTGCGCCCAGATCGGAGTCATGGCGGGTCTCCCTTGCCTTCGGCGCCGCCGATGCAGCCTTCCCCCACCCCGGCCCTCCCCGCACGGGGGAGGGAGCGCTCGCGATCGGCGTTTGTGCGGTTGTTTACTTCACGCCGAGCAGTTCGACGTCGAAGATCAGCCAGCTGTTGGCGGGGATGGCGTTGCCCATGGCGCGCGCGCCATAGCCGAGTTCGGGGGGAATGATGAGCGTGCGCTTGCCGCCCACTTTCATCGTCTCGACGCCCTCGTCCCAGCCCTTGATCACCTGGCCCATGCCGAGCGGGAAGTCGAAAGGCTCGCCGCGATCGCGCGAGCTGTCGAATTTCTTGCCCTTGGCGCCGTTCACATAGAGCCAGCCGGTATAGTGCACGACGACGGTCTGGCCGACCTTCGGCGAAGCGCCCGTTCCGGGCTTCACGTCGATATATTTCAGGCCGTCGGCGGTGAGCGTCGTCTCCGGCTCGGCGCGCAGGCTGGCCGGCGCGAGGGCGAGGCCCGCGGCGGCGATGAGAGCGGCGGCGAACGTCTTCTTGACCATGCGCATTTTCTTCCTCCCGGTAAAATCAGGCGAGAACGCCGTTGTCGCGGGCGAGCTGGAGCAGATTTTTCTGCGGCCGCGCGCCGACGTGAGAGATGATTTCGGCGGCGGCGAGGGCGCCGAGCGCCGCGCTCTTCTCATGCGGCAGGCCCCTGGCGTAGCCGGTGAGGAAGCCCGCCGCGAAGAGATCGCCCGCGCCGGTCGTGTCGACGACCTCGTCGACCGGGAAGGCAGGCGCCGCGATCAGGCTGTCGCCCGTGCCGACCACGCAGCCCTTTTCCGAGCGCGTGACGACGCCGATGAGGCCGGTCTCGGCGCGCAGCGCCGCGATCGCCGTGTCGAAATCGGCCGTCTCATAGAGCGCGTGCAATTCGCTCTCGTTGGCGAAGAGAATATCCACCACGCGGTCGCGAATGAGCGAGAGGAATTCTCCACGATAGCGGCCGACGCAGAAGCTGTCGGAGAGGGTCAACGCCACCTTGCGGCCGTTGGCGCGCGAGACCTTGGCGGCGCGCAGAAAGGCCTCCTTGGCGCCCGGCGGATCCCAGAGATAGCCCTCCATGTAGAGAACGCTCGCCGAGGCGACCGCCTTCTCGTCGATGTCCGCCGGCCCCAGCGCCTGACAGGCGCCGAGGAAAGTGTTCATGGTGCGCTGGCCATCCGGCGTGACGAAGATCAGGCAGCGGGCCGTGGCCGCGCCGTCCGTCGCGGGCGGCGTGTCGAAGGCGACGCCCGCCTTGCGAATGTCATGGGTGAATTCGCGGCCCGCCGCGTCTTCCTTGACCTTGCCGACGAAGCCCGCGCGGCCGCCGAGGCTCGCGACGCCGGCCATCGTATTGGCGGCCGAGCCGCCCGAAATCACGGTGGTCGGTCCCATCAGCTCATAGAGCTGGTCGGCGCGCGCCTCGTCCACGAGCGCCATGGAGCCCTTGACGAGGCCGGCCGAGACGAGAACGTCGTCCTCGGCGCGAGAAATCGTGTCGACGATCGCGTTGCCGATGCCCAGAACGTCGAGGGAAGCTGACATGAGAAAAAACCCGCGCTGGAAGCCGCGCCGTGAAGGGCCGGGCGGCCGAAAAGGGAAAGCGCGGGCTTCCTAACACCCCCTTGGACAAATAAACAGGGGCGCGCGAGGCCCTTTGGCCTCAGTTCGTCGTTATGCGAAAGCCGACGCGCAGCTCGTGGGACGTGATGTCCCTGGTTTGCGGCGCGATATAGACGCCATTGGCGGCATAGGCCGGAAGACCCGTATATTTCCCCGCGTTCAGATAGCGATAGCCGACGTCGACCTTGAAATTCCGGGAAAGGTCATAGCTGACGCCCGCCATGAGATTCCAGGCGAACTGCCAGGAGCTTTTGGTCTGCGTGAAGTTCCAGTTGGTCTGGGCGAAGGGGAGCTGGATCGGGAAGGGCGCGCCGTCGGCGTAAATCCACAGAGGAACCTGTCCTTCGGGCAGCGTCAGATTGGGCGCCCATAGCCCGCTGTCGCTATTGCGCAGATAGGCCACGCTCGACGAGCCGGAATTATAGGTCATGCCCACGCCCGCGCCGATGTAGGGCGTGAAGTTCCAGACATGGGCGATGTCGAAATAGGCGTTGGCGAGCACGCTTGTGCGGTTCAGGGATGCGGAGCTGTATTGCGAACAAATACTGTTCGGGTCGGCATAAATGCCAACATTGAAACCTGTGGCCTGGTCGACGAGGCCGCGCAACTCGGTGGGGCACCAGAACTGGCCCGTCATGCGCGTCTTGCGGAAAACGCTGCGGTCGATGGTGACGTCGGCGCGCAGCCAGTCATTGAACTGATAGCCGCCGCCGAGGCCACCCGAAATGATGTCCTGACGGCCGAGGGCCTGGAACGCGCCCGAGAGGGCCGGAAGGCGCACCTCCTGAAAACCCACATCGCCGCGCAGATACCAGTTCGACCCCCATTCGACAGGGCCTTCCGGCAGCTCCGGCGCCTCGGGGAGGTCGAAGAGATCGGCGGCTCGGGCCGTCTGCGCGGAGACGCTGAGGAGGGCGGCGAGGAACGCCGCGCGGGCGCGCGGGAACTGGGGGAACATGGTCTCTTCCTTGCTGACGCCGACCCGCGCGGCGGCGGGGGCGACGATGAAGGAAGAGTGAGCGATTATACTTAATGTGGACTTAATGCTCTGAAAAGGTTGAAGGTTCCATCGCCGGCGCCCATGCGTGAGCGCCGGCTAAGCTCAAGTCCAGACAGTCGATTTTGTTTCAGAACTTTATCGCTGCAAGCACGACCTCGATCGCGATCACATAGAGCGCCGCCGTCACGAAGGCGGGAATGGGCCGCAGCGACACATGGCGCAGCAGGAAGGCGTACATGAACGCGACCCAGACGATGATCGGGAACAGCAGGAAACGGGCCAGACGCTCGGTCGGCAACGGCGGCGGCAAGGCGACGCCCACGATCAGGTGCAGGATGATATAGGCGAGGGCGGCGATGGCGCCCATGATCGCCATGGCCGTGAGGGTTTTGACGAATTTCTGCTCCTGCCCGAGATAGCGCAGCAGATAGAAGGTCGCGCCATAGAGCACGGCGGCGCTGGCCACGCCGTAGAAGATGCTCACGACGATCGAATGCGAGAAAAATTGCGCCCCGGCCTGGAGCACGACATAGGCGGCGAGCCCGCCCTTCAGCAGTTGCTGCGACTCGGGCAGCGACAGCTGCGACGCCTCGAGATTGAGCATTTTGAGGACGGTCCGCGACGTCTGGTCGTTTACGAGCGGAATATTGAGCGCCATTTTCGATCTGTCCTCTGATGGCGGCGCGCGTTGGGCTGCCGCAAAACAAGCGAAAAGCCGCCGCCCCGGGGACAATCCTCGAAAGCGCGACCGATTGTCGCCTGTCTAACACGCTTTGGCGCGGGGCGGAAACCGCCAGGTCGAACATGCGGCGCGGCGGCCTCAGGGGAGCCGGGTCAGCCAATCGTCGCGGGCGATGGTCTCGACGATGCGGCGCGCCGCCTCGGCCCATGAAACCCGCAGCGCCCGCGCCGGATCGGGCTGGCGCAAGCCGGTGAGAAAATCCTCGATCTCCGCCGCGAGAGCGGCCGGGTCGTTGACGCGGAAGTAGAGCGCGCCCTCGCGCCCGACCTCGCGAAACACCGGAATGTCGCTGCAAATGACGGCGCGGCCGCGCAGCGCCGCCTCCACGATGGGCAGGCCGAAGCCTTCGGCGTAGGAGGGCAGGATCAGCGCGCGGCTGTGGTCATAAAGATAGGAAAGCTCCCCGTCGTCGGCGTCGTCGAACCAGAACAGACGTCGGCCACGCTCGGCGTGGTCCGTGATCTCGGCGACGATCGCCTCCTCCAGCCAGCCGCGCCGTCCGACGATGACGAGGCGCGCCTCGACGCTCTTCGCCCAGAGCGCCTCGAACGCCTGAAGCGCGATGCGGTGGCCCTTGCGCGGCTCGATGGTGCCGACCATCAGAAATGTGGGCGTCTCTCCCGCGACGGCCGCCGCGATCTTTTGGCGGGGATTTTCGGCAGGCGGCGCGGCGAGATCGGCGCCGCACTGGAACCAGCCAATCTTCAGGCCCGGCCGGTGCGGCAGACGGTTTTCCGCCACGAAAGCCGCGAGCTCCTCCGCGACGGTGCGGGAAATCGCCAGAAAGGCGTCGCTTTCCAGGAGCGCCCGGCGCAGCCAGGCGCGATAGCGCGGCGGCGTCGCCTCGTGGCAGGCGTAAGGATGCAATTCGGGGATGAGATCGAAGATGCAGGTGACAATCTCGCCGCCCCCCGTCCGGATGCGGCCGAAGAGCGGGGCGAGCTCGTCGAAGGCGTTCCAGCTGTCGGCGAGGGTGAGGAAGCGGTCGCCGGGCTCGATGTCGATTTCCTCGTCCGGCCCCGTTTCCGCGCCGCCGAGGCGGGCCGTGAAGGCGTTCGCCGTATAGAGCCGGCCGCCCTCGCAGCGCACGGCGCGCGCGGGAATGTCGAAGCGGGCGCCCGAATGGCAGGCGCGGGCGATTTCCTTCACGACGCGCTGAATGCCGGTGCCGCCGTCGAATTTCGCCGTGGTCGTCACGTCGAGGAGCAGCCGCCGGGCCGGGATCGCCGCCGCCGCGGCGACCGGCTGCGCGGGAGGGGGCGGGGAAGCGGCGGGCTCGGCGGCTTCAGGCTTTCTCTTTCGGAACGGCGCGGCGAAGCGGGCGCCCGCCTCCGCGATCCGGCGCTCGAGGGGGCGCAGGGCGTCGTAGATGCGGCCGGCGATGGAATAGGTCAGCCGGTGCCGCTCATGGGTGAGATGCAGGGCCTCGCGGCGCAAATGCTCGAGCTGGAATTCGAGCAGGCGGATGCGCGCGCGCCGATCCTCGGGAGGGTTTGCGCCGGTCACGACGGCGTCCGGGCAATTTCGGCGCGCCATTCGTCGAGCAGTGCGCACAGCGTGTCCTCGATGGAATGGCGCGGCCGCCAGCCCGTGGCGGCGGCCAGCCGCGACGCGTCGCAGGCGACGCAGGCGATGTCGGTCGCGGACGGGCGCAGCAGCGCCGGATCGACTTCGACATCGAAGGGCCGCCGGGACATGCCGCGCAGCGTCTCGAGAAGCGAGGCGATGGTCAGCGCCTCGCCGGAGCCGATGTTGAAGATCGAGACTCGCTCGGGAAAATCGCGCGCCCGCGCCACGAGCCGCATATAGGCGTCGACCACGTCACGCACGTCGAGAAAGTCGCGGGCCTTGGAGAGATCGCCGACCTTCATACGCGGCTCGGCCTTTCCGGCTTCGATCGCGGCGATCTGCGCCGCGAAGGAGGCGAGCACGAAACTGCGGTTGCGCTGGCCGGGTCCCGAATGGTTGACGGGCCGCGCGATCACGAGCCGCGCTTCGGGCCCCAAAACGTCCGCCATGGCGCTTTCGGCGGCCGCCTTGGAGCGGCTGTAGACGTCCATCGGGCGCAGGGGCGCGTCTTCGGTCAGCACGCCGTCGCGAAAGCTCGCGCCATAGGCCGCCGCCGTGGACGAAAACAGCACCACCGCCCGCGGCGCGTGGCGGGCGACCGCCGCCGCGAGGCCGAAGGCGCCGTGGAAATTGACCCGCCAGGTCTGCTCCGGCGCGCCGGCCGACTGACCGATCGAGGCCTGCCCGGCAAGATGCAGGACGAGATCGGGCGCAAGATCGGCGATGAGCCGGTCAATCGCGTCCTCGTCGAGAAGGTCGGCGACGGCGCAGGAAAAAGCTGGATGCGCGCCGCTTTCGCCCGGCCGCATCAACACGACGCGGCGCGCGTCGGGATAGGCGTCGGCGAGCCGTGCGGCGAGATGCGCGCCGACGAAGCCGGCGCCGCCCGTCAGCAAGATGCGCTCATAGGCCGCCATGCCGCGCCCTCCCGCAGATTTCAGGCTTCGCGCCGCAGCCGCTCGAGGTCGGCGTCGACCATTTCGCGAATCATCTCGTCGAGCATGATCTCGGGCGTCCAGCCCAGGGCCTTGCGCGCCTTGGTCGAATCGCCGAGCAGCACGTCGACCTCCGCCGGCCGGTAGAAGGCCGGGTCGATGACGAGATGTTTCCCCATGTCGAGGCCGGCGTGGTCGAAGGCGATCCGGCACATGTCGCGCACCGTCGTTGTCACGCCCGTCGCCACCACATAATCGTCGGGCGTCTCCTGCTGGAGCATCAGCCACATGGCCCGGACGTAATCCTTGGCGTGGCCCCAGTCGCGCTTGGCGTCGATATTGCCGAGCCGCAATTCATTCGCCTTGCCCAGTTTGATCTGGGCCACGCCATGCGTGACCTTGCGGGTGACGAATTCGACGCCGCGCAGCGGGCTTTCGTGATTGAAGAGAATGCCGGAAGAAGCGTGCAGGCCGAAGCTCTCCCGGTAATTGACCGTGATCCAGTGGCCGTAGAGCTTGGCGACGGCGTAAGGCGAGCGCGGATAGAAGGGCGTCTTCTCGCTCTGCATCGGCTCCTGGATGAGGCCGTACATTTCCGAGGACGACGCCTGATAGAAGCGCGCGCCGGGCGCGCCGAGCCGCATGGCCTCGAGCACATTGGTCACGCCCACGGCCGTGACATTGGCGGTCAGGATCGGCTGGCGCCAGGAGGAGGCGACATAGGACTGGGCGGCGAGATTGTAGATTTCGTCCGGCCGCACGTCCTGCACGGTGCGCAGCAGGCTCGAGAGGTCCGTCAGATCCGCGTCGTGCAGATGCACCCTGCCGCTGATCCCGAGCCAGCGCAGCCGGTGGTCCTCGACCCCGCGATGCGACGAGCGGCGGACGACGCCATGCACCTCGTAACCCTTGTCGAGCAGAAATTGCGAGAGATAGGCGCCATCCTGCCCCGTAACGCCAGTCACAAGCGCGCGCTTGGTCATCAATCTTCCTTGGTCCGACGGTTCGGTCGAAGGCTCTACTGAAAAGGCCCCGGAGAGGCAAGCCGGGGCGGCCGCATGGGCGGCAGCCTGGCCTGCGGCCCGGCCAGACCCAGCCCGAAAAGAAAAAGCCGCCGGAAGCCCCGGCGGCCGCGCGTCTTCAAGCGGAAGGCGAGGTCAGTAAAGAGATTTCTTCTGTTCCTTCTCGGGGGCCGGGAGCTTGCCTTCCGGCGTCGCCTTGTCGATGGCGACGGGCAGATACTCGGCGAGAAGGTCGCGCGCCTTGTTGAGGTCGATCCCGGCCGATTCCGCGAGCTTCTTGAGCTTATCGACGCCGACCGCCTGGCCGACTTCGATCGAGCTGATGGCCTCGTTCTTGCCGGTCGAGACCCAGGACTCGATCTGTCTCTTGTAGCCGCCCTCCTTGAATTTCTTGACGACGGCGTCGAGGCCGCCTTCCTTCTCGACGTAATCCTTGATGAGGCTCAGAGCCTCTGCGCCAATGGCGCCGCCCACGATTCCCTTGAACCAGCTCATTTGAGAATCCTCCAATCAATGAAGCGGCGCTCCGCCGCAGCCTGTCAGATAGGCGGCGGGACCGACCCCTGCAATAAGCCACATCTGCGCTTTTTTGCGCCGCCGCTTTTTCACAAAAGCGGATCGCCGGCCTTTTGCCGCCAGCGCAAGATGCCTTCCCAGATTTCGCGCGCGGTCTCCGCATACCAGAAGAGATCGCGGTCTTCCGGCGCGATGACCCCTTCCTCGACGAGGAAATCCGGGTCGAAGACGCGTCGCCAATAGGCTTCGCCGACGAGGATGATCGGCAAGGGCTTCATGACGCGGGTCTGGGCGAGGGTGAGCGTCTCGAAGAGTTCATCGAGCGTGCCAAACCCGCCCGGAAAGGCGACGAGCGCCCGCGCCCGCAAGACGAAATGCAGCTTGCGCATGGCGAAGTAATGAAAGCGAAAACAAAGCTCGGGCGTCAGATAGGGGTTCGGGAACTGTTCGTGCGGCAGGGTGATGTTGAAGCCCGCGGTCTCGGCGCCGACGTCATAGGCGCCGCGGTTCGCCGCCTCCATGATGCCGGGGCCGCCGCCGGTGACGACCGCGAGCCGACGCCCGTCCGGCAATTGGCCCGAGGCGCCCACAATTCGCCCGAACTCCCGGGCGATGTCGTAAAAGCGCGCCTTGTCGGCGATGCGCTCGGCGACCGCCACGCGCCGGGCCGCCTGCGCGTCATCGGGCGCGGCCGCCGCCGCCGCCCGCGCCGCGTCGAGACGCGCCTGCGCCGCTTTCGGCTCGACGATGCGGGTCGAGCCGAAGACGACGATGGCGTCGGTGACGCCATGGGCGCGCAGCAAAAGCTCGGCCTTGAGATAGTCGAGCTCGAGCCTCGGGCCCCGCGCATCGTCGCTCGCCAGAAAGTCGAAATCCGAATCGGCCTCGCGATAGGCCGGACTCGCGAGCAGGGCCGCCACGCGCGCCGCCGCCTGGGGGTCCTCCTGGACCGGCTTCGGCCGCTGCTCCGGCAAGGGCTCGTGGCGGCGCAGCGGATGAGCGGGATGCCCGGGGGGAGTGTTTTCGTCGCCCTTCGGGCTCATGAAAGCGCCTTTCTTTATTTCCGGCGCCGCGGGGGTTATAGACGCCCGGGCGCCAGTTGCGGCGAGGAGAGAAGGACCAAAGGGCAAGACACGATGGCCGGGCATAGTCAGTTCAAGAACATTATGCACAAGAAGGGCAAGCAGGATGCGATCCGCTCCAAGCTCTTCTCCAAGCTTGCCCGCGAAATCACCGTCGCCGCCAAGATGGGCCTGCCCGATCCCAACATGAACGCGAGGCTTCGCGCCGCCGTTCTCGCCGCCAAGGCCGAGAACATGCCGAAAGACAATATCGAGCGCGCAATCAAGAAAGCCTCCGGCGCCGACGCCGAGAATTATGACGAAGTGCGTTACGAGGGCTATGCGCCGGGCGGCGTCGCCGTCATCATCGAGGCCCTGACCGACAATCGCAATCGCACGGCGGGCGAAGTGCGGTCCTATTTCACCAAGGCGGGCGGCGCGCTCGCCGAAACGGGCGCGGTCTCCTTCATGTTCGACCGCGTCGGCCTCGTCGAGTTCGACAAGAAGGTCGCGACCGAAGACCAGATGATGGAAGCGGCGATCGAGGGGGGCGCCGACGACGTCTCCACCACCGACGAGTCCCACGAGGTCATCACCTCGGTCGAGAGCCTGCGCGACGTCGCCAAGGCGCTGGAGGAGAAATTCGGCGAGCCGAAGAAGGCGGCCCTCGTCTGGCGCCCGCAGAACTCCATCAAGGTCGACGACGAGGCGGGCGAGAAGATCCTGAAGCTCGTCGGCGCGCTCGAGGACAATGACGACGTGCAGAACGTCTACGCCAATTTCGAGATCTCCGACGCGCTGATGGCGAAGCTCGCCGGCTGATCCACCTGCCGGGCGAACCGATGCATGTGAAGCGCGGCTATCATCACGGTTCGCTCAGGCAGGCGCTGGTCGACGCGGGCGTCGAGCTTCTGGCCGAGGGCGGTCCCTCGGCGCTGACCCTCACCGAAGCCGCGCGGCGCGCCGGCGTCACGTCCGCCGCGCCCTATCGGCATTTTTCCGGCCGGGACGCGCTGCTTTCCGAAATCGCCCGGCAGGGGTTCGAGACCTTCGGCGAGAAGATCGAGGCCGCCTGGGACGACGGCCGCCCCGACGCGCAGGCGGCGATGCGCGCCATGTGCAGGGCCTATCTCGCCTTCGCCCGCGAGGAGACGGGGCTTTACGCGGCGATGTTCGGGCAGGCGGCGACGCTCGCCAATCCGCAGGCCGGCGGCGCGGCCGATCATGCGCTCGAAATCTTGTGGCGGGCGGTCGTCGCCTGGCTCCAGCAGGCGGGCGCCGCGGCGCAGGGCGCGCGCCATGTGGCGCTGCAAATCTGGGCCGTCGCCCATGGCGTCGCCATGCTGACCATTTCCGGCCATTTCGATCCGGCGCGCACCGCCGATCCGGCGACGGTGCTGGAGGGCGCGGTCGAGGGCGTGATGGCTGCGGCGGTGGCGAAGGCGAAGCGTTAGGGCGAAGCGCGGCCGCCTCGGCGCGCTATGTGGGGTCGGGCGCAACTTTGAAAGGGAGCCCCCGCCATGCTCACGCTCTACTACCATCCCGGCGCCTGCTCGCTCGCGGCGCATATCGCGCTCGAATGGATCGGCGCGCCTTACGCCACGAAAGAAGTGGAGTTCGGCGACAAGGACTATCTGAAGATCAATCCGGCGGGGGCCGTGCCGGCGCTCGATACGGGCGAGGGCTGGATTCTCACCCAGGACGCGGCGATCCTGCGCTATCTCGCCCGGCGCCATCCGCAGGCGGGGCTCGGGATCGAGGGCGGGGAGAGGGAGCAGGCGGAAGCCGACCGCTGGAGCTGCTTCATCACCGGCGACCTGCATCCGGCCTTCTTCCCGCTCTTCGTCCCCAATCGCTATACGCGGGCGCGGGAGAAGGAGGCCTTCGACGACATCCGCGAGGCCGCCAAGGCGCTGGCGCACAAGAAATTCCGGCTCGTCGATGCGCATCTGACGGGCAGGCGCTTTTTCCTCGGCGACAGGCGCAGCTATCTCGACGCCTATGTTTTCCCGATGGAGCGCTGGGCGCAGACGCTCCTCGACGACGGCCTTTCGGCCTTTCCCGCCGTGCGGGCGCATCACGACATGATGGCCGCGGACCCGGCGGTCGAGAAGGCGCTGGCGGCCGAAGGGGCGTGAGCCGGCCGCTTCGTCCCGGCCCGCCTCGCCCTGGCGGGTCGTGAATCGGCCTCATTTTTGAGGGGCGGGCCGCTTGATTCTCGCCCCCGCCTCCCGTAACGTCTGCGCATCAAGGATAAGCGGGGCGCAATGCGCGGTCTTCTCGTAGTAGAAACGGCGCCGGAGACGGAGCGGGGATAGCCCCAGCTTCCGCCGATGGCGCTTGACCCAAGGCCCCGAGAGGGCCTTTTTTGTTGCCCGAGGCGCGGCCGCTTCTCCAGTGAATTCGCCCGCCGCAGGAAGTGAAGATCGGAACGAAGACCATGTCGAAGGAAATGACCGGCGCAGAAATGGTGGTCGAAGCCCTGAAGGATCAGGGCGTCGAGATTATTTTCGGCTATCCGGGCGGCGCCGTCCTTCCGATCTATGACGTGCTCTTCCACCAGGAGAAGGTGAAGCACATTCTCGTGCGTCACGAGCAGGGCGCGGCCCATGCGGCCGAGGGCTATGCGCGCTCGTCGGGCAAGGTCGGCGTGCTGCTCGTCACCTCCGGCCCCGGCGCCACCAATACGGTGACGGGCCTGACCGACGCGCTGATGGACTCGATCCCCGTCGTCTGCATCACCGGCCAGGTGCCGACCCATCTCATTGGCTCCGACGCCTTTCAGGAATGCGACACGGTCGGCATCACGCGCCACTGCACCAAGCACAATTACCTCGTGAAGAACATCGCGGACCTGCCGCGCATTCTGCACGAAGCCTTTTATGTCGCGACCTCGGGCCGCCCCGGCCCGGTCGTCATCGACATTCCGAAGGACGTGCAATTCGCGCGCGGCGTCTATTCGGCCCCGCGCGGGGCGCAGCACAAGACCTATCAGCCCAAGCTCGACGCCGATATGGAGCAGATTCGCGAGGCGGTGCGGATGATGGCCGCCGCCAGGCGCCCGATTTTCTACACGGGCGGCGGCGTCATCAATTCCGGCCCCTCGGCCTCGGCGCTGCTGCGCGAACTCGTGAGCCTCACGGGCTTTCCCATCACCTCGACGCTGATGGGGCTCGGCGCCTATCCGGGCTCGGGCCAGAACTGGCTCGGCATGCTCGGCATGCATGGCACCTATGAGGCGAACAACGCCATGCACGACTGCGATCTCATGATCGCCGTCGGCGCGCGCTTCGACGACCGCATCACCGGGCGCCTCGACGCATTCTCGCCCGGCTCGAAGAAAATCCACATCGACATCGACCGCTCGTCGATCAACAAGAACGTCAAGGTCGATCTCGCCATCGTCGGCGACTGCGGGCATGTGCTCGAGGCGTTGGTGCGCACCTGGCGCGCCGAGGCGATGCATGCGGACAAGCAGCCGCTCGATCACTGGTGGGCGCAGATCGACGAATGGCGCGAGAAGAAGTCTCTCGCCTTCCGCAACTCCGACACGACGATCAAGCCGCAATACGCCGTGCAGCGCCTCTATGCGCTGACGAAGGATCGCGACGCCTATATCACCACCGAAGTCGGCCAGCATCAGATGTGGGCCGCGCAGCATTATCATTTCGAGGAGCCCAACCGCTGGATGACCTCGGGCGGCCTCGGCACCATGGGCTATGGCCTGCCGGCGGCGATCGGCGCGCAGCTCGCGCATCCGAACGCGCTCGTGATCGACATTGCCGGCGAAGCCTCGATCCTGATGAACATTCAGGAGATGTCGACGGCGATCCAGTTTCGGCTGCCGGTGAAGGTCTTCATCCTGAACAACGAATATATGGGCATGGTGCGCCAGTGGCAGGAGCTTCTGCACGGTGGGCGCTATTCGCACAGCTATTCGGAGGCGCTGCCGGATTTCGTGAAGCTCGCCGAAGCCTTCGGCGGAAAGGGCATCCGCTGCTCGGACCCGAAGCTGCTCGACGCCGCCATTCAGGACATGCTCGATTACGACGGGCCGGTGATTTTCGACTGCGTCGTCGACAAGGTCGAGAACTGCTTCCCGATGATCCCCTCGGGCAAGGCGCATAATGACATGCTGCTCGCCGATCTCTCCGACGACGCCGGCGTCGACATTGGCGCAATCATCGACGAAAAGGGCAAGATGCTGGTGTGACGCCTCGCGCCGCTCAGATTATTCGGCCGTCATCGCCAGAGCGCGATGACGGCGACAAGACAGGTCGATCATGAACGCTCCCGCCTCTCCGCCTTCTCCCTATTCCGCTTCCACGAGCAGCTCCAAGATCGAGTCGCATACGCTCTCCGTGCTCGTGGACAATGAGCCCGGCGTGCTCGCGCGCGTCGTCGGCCTGTTTTCGGGGCGTGGCTACAATATCGAGAGCCTCACCGTCGCCGAAGTGGCGCATGCCGAGCATCGCTCGCGCATCACCATCGTGACGTCGGGCGCGCCCGAGACGATCGAGCAGATTCACCACCAGCTCGAGCGCATCGTGCCGGTGCGGCAGGTCACGGATCTCACAGTCTCCAAGCGGTCGCTCGAGCGCGAGCTCGCCATGGTGAAGGTGCGCGGCCGCGGCGAGGACCGCAACGACGCGCTTCAACTCGCCGAGGCCTTCCGCGCCCGCGTCGTCGACGCGACGACCGAAAGCTTCATCTTCGAACTGACCGGCCGTCCGGACAAGATCGACGAATTCGTGGACCTCATGCGCCCCATTGGCCTCGTCGAGGTGTCGCGCACGGGCGTGGCCGCCATTTCGCGCGGGCCGGAGCCGATCTGAGGGCCTTTGACCTTCGGGGCGCCGCCGCGTAAAAGGGCGCGCGAAATTCATGACGTCACGCACGGGCGGCCCCGTCATCCGCCATCCGCCAGACACTTGAGGGAACGACAGGAAATGCGCGTTTATTACGATCGGGACGCCGACATCAATCTGATCAAGGGCAAGAAGGTCGCCATCATCGGCTACGGCAGCCAGGGCTTCGCCCATGCCCTCAATCTGAAGGAAAGCGGCGTTCCGGAAGTCGCGGTCGGCCTGCGCCCCGGCTCCGCCTCCGCCGCCAAGGCGGAAGCCGCCGGCCTCAAGGTGATGACGGTTCCGGAGGCCGCCAAATGGGCCGACGTCGTCATGATGCTGACGCCCGACGAGCTGCAGGGCGAGATCTACGCCAATGAGCTGGCCCCGAATCTGAAGCAGGGCGCGGCGCTCTTCTTCGCGCATGGCCTCAACATCCACTTCAACCTCATCGAGCCCCGCAAGGATCTCGACGTGCTGATGGTCGCCCCCAAGGGCCCCGGCCACACCGTGCGCGGCGAATATCTCAAGGGCGGCGGCGTTCCCTGCCTGGTCGCGGTCCATCAGGACGCCTCCGGCAACGCCAAGGACATTGCGCTTTCCTACGCCTCGGCCATCGGCGGCGGCAAGGCCGGCATCATCGAGACCACCTTCCGCGAGGAATGCGAGACCGATCTCTTCGGCGAGCAGGTCGTGCTCTGCGGCGGCCTCGTCGAGCTGATCCGCAACGGCTTCGAGACGCTGGTCGAGGCCGGCTATGCGCCGGAGATGGCTTATTTCGAATGCCTTCACGAAGTGAAGCTGATCGTCGACCTCATCTACGAGGGCGGCATCGCCAATATGAATTATTCGGTGTCGAACACCGCCGAATATGGCGAATATGTCACCGGCCCGCGCATCGTCACCCCTGCGACCAAGGCGGAGATGAAGCGCGTTCTCGAGGACATTCAGTCCGGCAAGTTCACCCGCGACTGGATGCTCGAGAACAAGGTCAGCCAGACCTCGTTCAAGGCGACCCGCGCCCGCAACGCCGCCCATCCGATCGAGGAAGTCGGCGCCCGTCTTCGCGCCATGATGCCCTGGATCGGCAAGAACAAGCTTGTCGACAAAGAGCGCAACTGATCCCATCATACCGACTCCATCGGACGCGCGCGCCGGGGCGGAGGCGCGCGCGGTCCCGACGATGGCGCGCGGAGGCCGGGGGATGGGGATATGCCGGTTGGGGGGAGCCGTGACCTCGCGCTGAGCGCGACGGATAAACGCTTCGTCATTGCCGAAATGCTCGACTGCCGGATGCGCCGGCACTACGACCGGTTCGCGAGCTTCGTCGATCCGGGGGTCGTGCTGTCCTGCCACAGCTGGCGGGAGGGGATGGTCGGACCGGCCGTCTGGCGCGGCGCCGACGGGCTGCGCGAACTGTTCCGGCGCACGGACGAGAACTACCTCCCCGGCGATCACGAAATCATCGACGTGCTCGTGGACGGCGATGAGGCCGTGGTGCGCTGGCGCGCCGACTGGCGACGCCACGACAACGGGCGAATCTACACCAATGACGCGGCGCATTTCCTGCGCTGGGACCAGGGCCGCGTCGTGGAGATGCATGAGTTCTTCGACGCCCATTGCCGCTCGACGCCCGCATGCGCCTGCCTGCCCTCCTTCGAGACCCTGCTCACCCCCCGGCCACCCGGACTGCCGCGCGGCGAGATGGAGCGGCGCGCGCGCCGGCTGCTCGAGTTCGAGTCGGGGAGCCCGGAGCCCGCGCTCGTTCTGAAATGGTGCGCCCCCGACATCATCTGCGATTTTGCGGGCGATCGCGCCCGTCTGCCCTATGCCGGGCGCCACACGGGCGTCGATGCGCTGCTCGGAATCATCCGGGCGGTCCATGTGGATTTCGAGCAGCGGCCGCTGGGCCTTTCGAGGATCCTGATCGAGGACGCGCGCGCCGCCTGCTGGCGGCAGGTCGAGTGGCGCCACCGTGGCACGGGCCGGACCGGGGTCTGCGAACTCGCGGATTTCGTTCGGTTCGACAATGGCTTGATCGTCGAGTGCATCGAGTTCCGGGACACCGTCTCGCTGCTGCGGATGCAAGACTGACAGACAGGCGGCCCCGCGGGACGCGCGCTGGTTGGGAAACAAATTGTCGACAACCTCTGCTCCAGAGGCTCTAATGCTCCCAAAAACAATCCTCAAGCGTTGCTTGAGCGGCGCAAGAGGACGGGCGGAGAGAACATGTATGGATTGGGCGGGCCATCTGGCCGAGCTGCCGAGAAAGAGACGCTCCGGCGCGTGCATGAGGTGATCGCGGCCCGCATGTCGGGCGACGCCGAGGCGTTCCTGAAGTTTTTCGTCGAGGACGTGGAGCTGCGCGGGAATTGCCAGAAGCTCGCGTTCTTTCCCGCGGGCCGGTGGTCCGGACACGACGCCCTCAGGGAGACTCTGCGGCGCGCCGACATCGCCTTCGAGCCGCTCGACGCCGAGGTTCTGGATGTGCTGGTGGAGGGCGACCGCGCGGCGGTGCGCTGGAGAGGGAGCTGGCGGCGGCGCGCCAATAACGCCGTTCTCTGCAGGGATCTCGCGCATTTCCTGCGCTGGCGAAACGGGCGCGTCGCGGAAATGGACGAATTCATCGACCATCGTGACGATTCCCGCTTTTCGGGCGTTCGGCTGAGGAGCTTTGCCGAGATGCTCGATCCGCCGCCGCCTTGCCTCAGCCGCGAGGAAATGGCGCGGCGGCTGATGGCGCTCGGCAATTTCTCCAGCGAGGGACCGGACATCGACCTGTTCCGGATCTATTGCGCGGCGGATGTCGTGAGCGAGTTTGTCGGCGATCCGGCGACAATTTTCTACGCCGGCCGCCATTGCGGCGTCGATGCGCTCACCAGCATCATCCGCGCCATCAATATCGACTTCGAACAGGTCGGCGCGACGCCGTCGCAGATGATCGTCGATGGCGGGGCCGTCGCGGCGCGCCGCACGGTCGAATGGCGCCACCGTGGCACCGGACGGCGCGGCGTCGTGGAGCTCGCCGATTTTATCCGCTTCGAGAACGGGCGCATCGTCGAACTGGTCGAATTCCGCGACACCGTCGCGCTGATGCAGATGCAGGGCTGATCGCAGCGCGTGCGCAGTCTCGCCTACCATCTCCTCGACGTGTTCGCCGACCGCCGGTTCAGCGGCAATCCGCTCGCCGTCGTCGAGGATGCGGAGGCGCTCTCCGCGCAGGAGATGCAGGCGATCGCGCGTGAATTCAATCTGAGCGAGACGGTTTTCCTGGTCGCGCCGCGCGACCCCGTCCACAGCGCCGCGTTGCGCATCTTCACGCCCGGCCGGGAGCTCCCTTTCGCCGGCCATCCGACGATCGGCGCCGCGGCGCTGCTCGCCGAGACGCGCGCCGCCGACGCGCTCGCTCGGACCGGCGTCGTCGTGGTTCTGGAGGCGGCGGTCGGACCGCTGCGCTGCGAGACGTTCCGCGGCCGGAACGGCGCGACCTATGCCGAATGCGCCTTGCCCATGACGCCCTGCGAGGCGGGTCCCGCGCCCTCGCCGCAGGCGCTCGCCGCCGCCCTGTCGCTCCCCGTGGAAGACATCGGCTTCGACGCCCATGCGCCGAGCGCCTTCGCGGCGGGACCGGCTTTCGTCTTCGCGCCGCTGCGCTCGCGCGCCGCGCTCGATCGCGCCCGACGCGCCCCGCAGGCCTTTGCGGCCGCGCTCGGAGACGCCGCCGGGGTCTTTCTCTATACGCGCGAGACCATCGATCCCGCTGCGGCCGTCCATGCCCGCATGCTGGCGCACGGGCTGGGCTTCGAGGAGGACCCGGCGACCGGCTCGGCGGCGGCGGCTTTCGCCGCCGTGGCGCTCGCCTTCGAGCGGCCCGAGGACGGCGAGCATGAATTGTTCATCGAACAGGGCTACGCCATGGGCCGGCCCTCCCGCATGACCCTGCGCATGTGGGTCGAGAACGGCGCGCTCGCGCGCGTCTCGATCGGGGGCCAGGTCGTGCGGGTCGGCGAGGGAAGGCTGCGTCTTTGAGCGAAACGCCGGTGTTCGACAGCGTCGATCGGCTCGACTGCCGCCTTGTGCAGCACGATTGGGCCTTCGCGCAGAGAGAGGCGCAGCGGATCGAGCGCCACTGGGCGGCGCGACGCGCCGTCAGCCCGGCGCTCTACGACGGCCCGGTGCTGCTCGCGAGCCGCGTGGCCATCGAGACGGAGAACGGGCGGCGTGTGCTGAAGATCGAGGCCTTCGAGACCCGTTTCTCGCTGTTTCTGGCCTGGCGCGATTTCGGCTGGCCCGACAGGAGCGTCTTCAACTGCTTCTCTGCCCCGGCGGTGCGCTCGAGCGACGGCGCCTATCTGCTCGGTGAAATGGCCCCCGGCCACTCCGCCGAGGGCCAGCGCTATTTTCCCGCCGGCACGCCCGATCCCGACGATGTGGCGGCCGACGGCTCGGTGGATTTGCTCGGCAATCTCTGGCGCGAGCTGCGCGAAGAGACAGGCCTCGACGCCGCCGAGGGCGTCGCGGCCGACGGCTTTACGGTAATTTACGACCGGCAGCGCATCGCCTGCGTCAAGCGCATCGACTGGCCCGCCCCGGCGCAGGAGATCGTCGCCCGCGTCCGCGCCTTTCTCGCCGCCGAGGCTGAGCCGGAGCTGTGCGACGTTCATTTTCTGGCGCCCGGCCGCTACGACGATCCGCGCCTGCCGTCCTTCGTGTCGGCGTTTCTCGCGCAGGCCGCCGAGACGGGCTGAATTTCCCGCGCGCTTTAGTATAGATTGCCGCCATGACTCGACCGCTCCCTCTTGGCCCGACGCCGGCGCCGACGCCCGGCGTCGCGGATGAGCGCGCCGCCGCCATCAAGACGGCGCTCGCCGGCCGCGCCCTCGTATTTGTCGGCATGATGGGCTCCGGAAAGAGCGCTATCGGCCAGCGCCTCGCCTCCCGCCTCGGCCTACCCTTCGTCGACGCCGACGCCGAGATCGTCGCCGCGGCCGCCGGCATGACCATTCCTGAAATCTTCGCCAAATATGGCGAGCGTTATTTTCGCGACGGCGAGCGTCGCGTCATCATGCGCCTGCTCAACAGCGGCCAGATCGTGCTCGCGACCGGCGGCGGCGCCTTCATGGACCCGCGCACCCGCGAGCGAATCGGCGAGCGCGGCGTCTCCATCTGGCTCGACGCCGATCTCAAGACGCTGATGAAGCGCGTGCGCCGCAAGAACGACCGGCCATTGCTGCATACCGACGACCCCGAGGAGACGCTGCGCCGCCTGCTCGAAACGCGCCGGCCGATCTATGAACAGGCCGACATCCGGGTCGAATCGCGAGACGAACCGCAGGAGGTCATGGTGGAGGCGACGCTCGACGCCCTCACCGACGAACTGCCCCGCCTCGACGCCACGCGCCGCGCCGCCCAGAAGAAGGATTTCGCCAAGGCCATGACACATCTCCATCTCGAGCGCATCCAGGCGGACCAGGGGGCGACCCATCGCGAGACCGTGCATGTCGCGCTCGGCGGGCGCTCCTACGACATTCTCATCGGCGCGGGCCTTGTGGAGGAAGCTGGCGCCCATATCGCGAAGGTCGCGCCCGGCGCGGCCTGCGCGATCGTCACGGACGAGAATGTCGCGCGGCTGCATCTGCCCGCCTTGCAGGAGAGCCTCTCGAAGGCGGGCATTCGCCACAAGACGATCGTCGTGACGCCCGGCGAGGGCTCGAAATCGCTTTCGACCTTCGGGCGCGTCTGCGACGAGGTCCTGGCCGCCAAGATCGAACGGCGCGACCTCATCGTCGCCTTCGGCGGCGGCGTCGTCGGCGATCTCGCCGGCTATGTCGCGGCGAGCGTGCGGCGCGGCTCGCGCTTCGTGCAAATCCCGACGACCCTGCTCTCGCAGGTCGACTCCTCGGTCGGCGGCAAGACGGGGATCAACTCCGCCCATGGCAAGAACCTCATCGGCGCCTTCCATCAGCCCTCTCTCGTTCTGGCCGACGTCGACGTGCTGCGCACCCTGCCGCTGCGCGAATATCGCGCCGGCTACGCCGAGGTGGTGAAATACGGCCTCATCGGCGACAAGCGGTTCTTCGAATGGCTCGAGGCCGACGCCGAGGCGGTGTTCCACAGCCGCGCCGAGCAGATTTGCGCCGTCGCGGTGAGCTGCGAGACCAAGGCCGCGATCGTCGGCCGCGACGAGACGGAACAGGGCGACCGCGCCCTGCTCAATCTCGGCCACACATTCGGCCACGCCTTCGAACTTCTCACGGGTTACGACAGCGCCCGGCTCGTGCATGGCGAAGGCGTCGCCATCGGCATGGCCTGCGCGGCGCGCTTTTCCGCGCGGCTCGGGCTCTGCGCGCCGCAGGACGCCGAGCGCGTCGCGCGCCATCTCGCGAGCGTCGGCCTGCCGACGGAGATCCGCCAGATCCCCGGCTGGCGGAGCGACGCCCAGGCCGTTCTGGACGCGATGTATCAGGACAAGAAAGTCGAGGGCGGCGCGCTGACCTTCATCCTCATGCGCGGCGTGGGCGAAGCCTTCATCGCCAAATCGGTCGAGCCGGCCGAAGTGCTGGGTTTCCTGAACGACGAACTCGCGCGAGCGTAAGCGACCATGCATGGCCTTGGAACCGGCGGCGCGCAATTCGAATGGTCGGATGTGCTGATCGTCTTTCTCTGTGTTCTGCTCTCCGCCTTTTTTTCGGGTTCCGAAACGGCGCTGACGGCCGCGTCCCATGCGCGGATGCATACGCTGGAGAAGGAGGGCGACCGGCGCGCCGGCGCCGTCAATCGCCTGCTGCGCCAGCGCAACCGCATGATCGCCGCGCTGCTGCTCGGCAGCACGCTGGTCAATATCGGCGGCTCCGCCTTCACGACGAGCGTGCTGACCGCCATCGCCGGCGAAAATGGCGCGGTCTACGCCACCATCCTGATGACCGTGCTGCTTCTCGTCTTCGCGGAAGTGCTGCCGAAGACGCTCGCGATCAATTACCCGGACGCGATGTCGCTGCGCGTCGTGCGCTTCATCACGCCCTTCGTCTCGATCTTCGGCCCCGTTCTCGCGGCCGTCGAATGGATCGTGCGCATGGTGCTCGGCCTCGTCGGCGTCGAACTCGGCCACGGCCGCACCATGCTCTCGCCCTATGAGGAGCTCAAGGGCGCGGTCGATATCCTGCACGAGGAAGGCAATGTCGAGCGCGCGGCTCGCGACATGTTCGGCGGCGTGCTCGATCTGCAGGTGCTGCATGTCGCGGATGTGATGATCCATCGCACCAAGATGCGCACCATCGACGCCGACCTGCCGCCCGTACAGATCGTGCGCGAGGTGTTGTCCTCTCCCTTCACCCGAATGCCCCTGTGGCGCGACCGGCCGGATAATTTCGTCGGCGTGCTGCATTCGAAGGATCTGTTGCGCGCGCTCGACGCCGCCGGCGGCGACGCCTCGAAGATCAGCATCGACGAAGTGATGTTCGCCCCCTGGTTCGTGCCGGAAGCGACGACGCTCGAAGATCAACTCGAGGCCTTCCTCAAGCGCAAGACGCATTTCGCGCTGGTCGTCGACGAATATGGCGAGGTCATGGGCCTCGTCACGCTCGAGGACATTCTCGAGGAGATCGTCGGCGACATTCGCGACGAGCACGATCTCGCCGTGCAGGGGGTGCGGCCGCAGCCGGACGGCTCCGTGCTCGTCGATGGCGCCGTGCCGGTCCGCGATCTCAATCGCGTCATGGCCTGGAGCCTGCCGGACGAGGAGGCGACCACCATCGCGGGCCTCGTCATCCACGAAGCCGGCGCCATTCCCGACGCCGGGCAGGTGTTCACCTTTCACGGCTTCCGCTTCGAGGTTCTGCGCAAGATCAGGAACCGCGTCACCGCGCTGCGGGTGACGCCGCAAAAGCCCGGAGAGGGATGAGGCCTCATATCTCGGCGGTGAGCGTCGCGCGCAGGCCGTCGGGCTCGTAGAAGAAGTCGATGTCGCCGCCGAACTGGCGGGACAGCACCGACTTCATGAGATATTGCCCGACGCCCGTGCGGCCCGGCTCGGCGACGGGCGGTCCGCCATGCTCTTTCCACTCGACCATGAGGCGGCGCCCTTCGCTGTCGGCGACGCGCCAGTCGACGGAAATCCATCCCTTGTCGGCTGAGAGCGCGCCGTGACGCTCGGCGTTGGAGAGAAGCTCGTGCAGCGCCATGCCGAGCGCGAGCGCCACTTCAGAGCGCAACTCCACATCTTCTCCCGACAGGGCGACGCGGTCGCGCAGAGCGGCGCTGTCGGAGGCGAGCGCCGTCGCCACCAGTTCGCGCACGGGCGTCTCCGTCCAGGACTTCTTCACGAGCAGGGTGGAAATGCGGCTCAGGCACTGGATGCGATCCGAGAAACTGCTTCGAAAGCAGGAAAAGTCCGTCGCGGTGCGGGCGGTGATGTTGGCGATGCCCTGGATCATCGCGAGCGAATTGTTCACCCGGTGGTGCAGCTCCATGTTCATGCTGCGCCGGTGATCCTCGGCGCTCTTGATCTCGTCGATGTCGGTGACGGCGATGATCGCGGCGATGATCCCGCCCTGCTCGTTGCGGATCGGCGAGCCGACGATGTTGACCCAGCCCCAGGACCCATCGCCGCGCTGATGCCGGCATTCGAGAACCGGCCGCTCCTCGCCGGCGAGGGCGCGGGCCAGAGGATATTCTTCCGGCGTGACCGGCTCGCCGTTTTCATGCACGGCGACCCAATTCCGGTAATGCCCGACGCCGTCCGAATAGATGACGGGGCCGCGCCGGATCGACTCGAGGGCCTGGTTGCCCTCGAGGATGCGGCCACTCGGCGCCTCGGCGAGCAGAACGCCCACCGGAAGCGCGTCAATGATGGCGCGAAGCTGATTGTTGAAGCCATTGGACCCGCCGCCGCGCAGCACCTCCGAGTTCAGCTGCGTCAGCAGTCCGCGCTTGCGCCGAAGCCGCTGCTCGAACGCTTCGAGCGTGCGGGCGATGTCGTCGATGTCGGCGACGCCCGTCGTCGTCCATTCCGGCTGATCGCCAGCCTTCATCCGTTGCGCCATCTCCGCCAGCCTGTGGGCGGCGGCGGCTGCCCGGCGGCGGTTCTGGTCGAGGCGGAAAATCACATAAAGGGCGATGGCGAGGGCGATCCCCAGCAGGACGCCCGCCGCCCCCGCGAGGGCAGGGTCGGCTCTTGGAATCAGGAAAAGCTGCGCCGCTAGCGCCCGGCGCGCATCACACAATCCCAGCGAGACAGCGAAGCTGAGAATCCGCCACCGGCTCCGTCCGATCACCAAATTGCTCCGCGCGCGCAAACCCGACGCTCCGGGCGCTCGCCGCCTGTTGCTCTGCTCGCCGCATCTCTTGTGGGACCACCCCATTTCGGGTCGAACCAGCGAGGCCTTCGCCGGGTTCCAACTCGATCGGAGGCGGCGGAAAATTTTTAAAGGGTCTAGAGCGCCTTTGTGCTTTTGCGGGCGGCAAGCCCGGTCATGGTTGGGTCGTAGTCGATCTCGTGAACGCCGTGGAGGCCGAGATGTTCGGCGAGCTTGGCGCGGGCGCGGTTCAGACGGCTCTTCACAGTCCCCACGGCGATGTTGCAGACCTGAGCCGCCTCCTCGTAGGAGAGCTCGGTGATGCCGATCATCAGCAGGATTTCGCGGTGCTCCGGGGCAAGCTTGTTCAGCGCCTTCTGCACGTCCTGCATGGTGACGTTCGATTCCTGTCCTCCCTTCACGGGGATTTGCTCGGCGAGGACGTTGTCGCTGTCCTGCACCTCGCGGGAGCGTTTGCGATATTGTGAGAAATAGGTGTTCCGCAGGATCGTGACCAGCCAGGCGCGGAAGTTCGTGCCCGGCTCGAAGCTGTCGGCGTGCGACCACGCCTTTACCAGCGTATCTTGGACGAGGTCGTCGGCAACGCTATATGACCCCGAGAGAGAAATGGCGAAGGCGCGCAGGTAGGGAATCTGCGCCACCATCTGCTCTCCGAACGCAGCGTCAGTCATTTTTTCTCGCGCTGTTTGGCTTCGAGCTGGGCGAGCAGCATGACGAATTTGTCGGGAATCGGCTGTTGAATGAGGTCGTCGCAGAATGAGCGCAGCACCCGGCCCAATTGCTCCTGAATATGTGGCTCCAGAAAGGCCGTATCGACTCCGTCGACCTGATCGTCGCCATTTCGGGCGTCGCCGCCCTCCCGCGCCGCAAGAGCCTTGCCTTCCTCGCGCTCGTTTTCCTGCATCATCGACAGCCCCGCGAACGCCGCTTCTTCAGAGTGGCGCCCTGCTAGAGCGCCCTCGCTCCAGGCGCCCAAATAGGCAACACCGGGAAGGCTCGTTCGTTCCAGTCGGAAAAAGTGGATTTCTAACCCGGCGCGGCGTATTGCTCAACCGCGCAAGCAGACTCTCCAAAGACCGCAGGGTGCCGTCATGAACATCTCACGAGAGATCGCTCCGCATCTCCCCTACCTTCGCCGTTTCGCGCGCGCGCTCTGCGGTTCGCAAAAAAGCGGCGACGCCTATGTCGTGGCGACGCTCGAGGCGTTGATCGCCGATATCGACGCCTTTCCGCCGAACATGTCCGCGAAGGTTGGCCTCTACCATCTGTTCATGCTTTCCTGGTCGTCGATTACGCTCAATGTGGAGGATCGGCCGGAGGACGAGGTTTCGCCCGCAGAGCGCAATGTCAGCCTGCTGACGCCGCGCTCGCGCCAGGCCTTTCTGTTGCGCACGGTGGAAGGCTTCTCGATCGAGGATGTGGCCGCCATTCTCGCGGTCACGCCGCAGGAAGTCGAGCAGCTGATCGCTCAGGCCGGCCGCGAGATCGCCGAGCGGGTGGCGACCGACGTGCTGATCATCGAGGACGAGGCGCTCATCGCGCAGGACATCGAATTCATCGCGCGCGATCTCGGGCACAATGTCATCGGCGTCGCCCGGACGCACAGGGAGGCGATCGAACTCGCCAGAGGCCATCGGCCCGGCCTGATCCTGGCCGATATCCAGCTCGCCGACGGCAGTTCCGGCCTCAACGCGGTCAACGAGCTTCTCGAGAATTTCGATTGCCCGGTCATTTTCATCACCGCCTTCCCCGAGCGGCTGCTGACGGGCGAGCGTCCCGAGCCCGCCTTCCTCATCAGCAAGCCCTACAAGGTCGACACCGTGAAGGCGACGATCAGCCAGGCGTTGTTCTTCGAGCGCAAGGCGACGCGCGTCGCCTGACCCAAGCGCGAGCGGCCTTCGCGTCTTCCACGCTGGAACAACGACGCGCGAGCGCGCGTTGTCGCGTAACGCTGGAGGCCTGCGCGCAGGAGGCTCGAAATGCCCTTGAATATTTTTGAGAGCAGCGACACGGAACGCGTCGCTCTCAACACGCCGAGCGATCTGTCCGAGGAGGCGACGGCGCTCGTCGCGGAGCGGATCAATCGACTCGTCGCCGACGCCTATGTGCTTTACCTGAAGACGAAGAATTTTCACTGGCACGTCAGCGGGCCGAATTTCCGCGACTTCCACGAAATGCTCGATGAGCAGAGCGAGCAGATCCTCGAGTCCATCGATCCGCTCGCTGAACGGGCTCGCAAGCTCGGCCAGCCGACCCTGCGCTCGCTTGCGCAGATTCTGGCGCTCGCCTCGCTGACCGAGAACGAGAAGGACTTCGTTTCGCCCTATGACATGCTCGTGGAGCTGATGAACGACAATATCGCCGTCGCCAGATCGATGCGCGAGGCGCATGGGATCTGCGACGACTGGGACGATGTCGCGACAGCGAGCCTGATCGAACAATATCTCGACGAGACCGAAAAACGCACCTGGTTCCTCTTCGAGGCGGCCCGCGCCGCCGACGCCGGGGGACACTGAGCGCGCTCTCTTGCGAAGGCCCAGCAAAGCCGCATAAGTTTCCGGCGAGTCGCTTCGCCGCGCCCTTCGGGGCGCGCGAAAGCGGCGCCGGAAAGGTCAAAATGGCGGAACCCGAAAAGCTTCTCGGCACGGTCACGTCGCATTACGCGGCGGCGCGCGGCTTCATCGCGCGCCTCTCCGCCTTCACGGCGCGCGTCACCTTCAAGATCCCCAAGGGCGCGACGCCCGGCGAGACGATCGACGAATTGGGCCGCCGCTGGGCGCTCGACGAAGAGGAGCGGCTGACGCTTCATATTCTCGTGCGCGACAAGCCTGGCGTCGCCTTCTTCGACGAGAAGATCCAGAGCATCAACCGCGCGGCTTTCCATCGTTCGGCCTTTGCGCTCAATGCGGCGACGCAGCTTCTGTTCGTCGACATGGCCGCGCAGCTCTACGTCTCGCTGCCGGAGCTCAAGCTTGGCCTCGTGGCG
Source organism: Hyphomicrobiales bacterium (assembly GCA_003963405.1). Taxonomy (GTDB): domain Bacteria; phylum Pseudomonadota; class Alphaproteobacteria; order Rhizobiales; family Beijerinckiaceae; genus Methylocystis. Next base: position 34,292 of record RXIY01000045.1, on the reverse strand, counting down.
GCCAATCTGCTTCTCGCCGTGGTCGCCCATTTCGAGATGAAGCAGCTCTTGCGGGCGCTGATCGCCGGACCCAACGCCCTGCCGCCCAAGCGCCGCTTCTTCGGCCTGCTCCCCAATCCTGATTACAACAGGGCGGTGAAGCGGCATTCGCGTCATTATGCGCGCAGCGCCTGGACGGAAAAATCCCTCTATCGGCCGGCCTATTTCATAAACGCCGCTTCGATCTTCATCGGCGCGCAGTTCATCGTGCCGCCGGAGCGCATCGTTTTTCCCTTCGGCTTCCTGACGGCCAAGCTGACGGGCCTCTTCACGACGCTGGTGATGCTCTTCGATGTCTGGCGCGGCGTGCGCGCGGGCGAGGACGCGCGTCTGGCGCGCGAAAGGGAAGTCGCCGTCTATCGCGATCTGGATATCTGAAGCGCAGCAACCGGGCGGCGCCTTCGTTGCAAATCGGCTTGCTCAATCTGGCGGCGCCGCCGCGCCAGTCGGGATCAGGCGTCGAAGCGCGCAAAACATGCGCGTCGCTCGAGATTGATGGGGCGCGTGGCCCGTCGGAATCCGGCCCCTTCGGCCCGTCTGCCGGGACCAAAGCCGCCAACAGGCGACAATTTCAGGCTCTTCGTCGGCCCAGGCTTGCCGCCGGCCCCTCCGGTTGGCGCGCGCGTGACGGGGTTGTCCATCCTGGGCTTGTCGAGCATCGGGCGTCCTCCCTTGGCGCAGCTTTACGCCACGCGACCAGCCTTGCTTTTCTCGTGCCAGATCTGGCGCGGCGTTCCCTGAGCGACGCTGGGCGAGGAACAGAGCCGCTGGGACAGGTCACAGCCGCCCGAGCAGGGCGAGGACGATGACGATGGCGAGGATGGCGCCGTCGGCGCCGCCCGGCCCATAGCCCCATCCGGCGCTATAGGGCCAGTTGGGCAGCGAGGCGATCAGCAGGAGGAGCAGCAGGACGATCAGGACTGTCGAAAGCATTGCCGCGCTCCTTGGTGAAAGCCGCCCTTTTCGCGCAACGTCTGGCGATCTATCTGGAAGAGTCGCACAGCGGAGCAAGGCCATGGCGAGCAAGTCCGATTTCACGCCAGTCGAATGGAAGCGGCTGGTTCAGTCGCCCCTGCTGGCGGGCTATGCGGTCAGCGCCGCCGATCCGAGCGGCTTCATCGGTCTGCTGCAGGAGGGCTTTGCAGCGGCGCGCATGGTTTCAGAGGCGCGCGCGCAGCCGGGCGACGCGCTCGTCAAGAGCGTCGCCGAGGAACTTTCCACTTCGGGCGGTCGCGCCGATGCGCGCGAGGGCGTCCGCACGATCGTTCAGGGCGCCGGTCTCGACGAGATCAAGCATCGCGCGCTCGCATCTCTCGGACAGGTCGCCGCCCTCCTCGACGCGCGCGCCGGGGAGCATGCCGCGCCGTTCAAGTCCTGGCTCCTCGACATTGCGCGCACGGTCGCGCAGGCCGGGCTCGAAGATACGTTCCTCGGCTTCGGCGGTATTCGGATGAGCGAGAAGGAGAAAGCGACGCTCGCTGAAATCTCCCACATTCTGGGCCTCGAAGCGCCCGCCGCCTGAAACGGGCTCGGGCCGGCGCTCCCGTCAGGGCGTCGCGCGCCGGCCTCCGCAATCAACCGCAGTGATCCGCTTCGCGCATGGCCGTCTGGCGCGCGCCTCCCGACCGGGCCGAGACGTGCGCCAGCGCACGCCGGCTCCCCCGCGGACTCGTTAATGAATCGTTAACGAGAAGGAGTGAGCAGATGAAAGCGATCTTCGCCACGGGCGTCTTCGGAGCCATCGCCATCGCGTTCATGACCGAGGTCATGGATGTTGTCGTGACCTTCAGCGCCATGCAGCACGCGGCTTCCTACAATTCCTGGATGTCGCTGTGACGCTTTGAGGTTAAAGTCCGGCTCCGAAGCGGGGCAGGATGAAAGATGAATTGCAGGACAGTCATTTCGATCGCGACGGCGGCCGCGCTGGCGCCCATGGGTGCGGTTTCCGCAAGGGCGCAGGCCTGGCCGGACAATTTTCTGGCGCGCGTCGAGGTTCTCGCGCTGATGCAGACGCTGAACGCGTCGCTTCTCGCGAGCCGCAGTGCGACGGTGACGCTCGAGAAATGGTGCGCCGACCACAAGATGGCCGCAGAGCCGAAACTCGTCGCAAAGCGTATCCCCGGCCCTGACAGACCGGCCAGCGAGGAGACCCGCCAGCGGCTGCGGGTTTCGGACGGCGAGGCCGTCAAATACAGGCGCGTCGCCCTCAGCTGTGGGGACCACGTATTTTCCGAAGCCGACAATTGGTACGTCCCCGGCCGTCTGACCGACGACATGAACCGGGCGCTGGAGACCACAGAAACGCCTTTCGGAAAGGCGGTCGCGCCCCTTCAGCCCTATCGGCGCACGATCGAGGCGACCGCGCGCTGGTCGCCCCTGCCGCAAGGCTGGGAGCTTTCGCCCGCGCCGCCGCCCGCCGACGTGGCCGCAGGCGCGCTCGCCATTCCGCGCGAAATCTTCGAGCACACGGCGGTCCTCTACACCCCCGATCAGAAGCCTTTTTCCGAGGTGCATGAGCACTACACCAAGGAAGTTCTCGACTTTGTTCCCAAGCCGGTGGATGAGCGACGAAACTAGGCGCTCGCGCGCCCGCAAGACGGCGCAAAGAGCCAAAGCTGTGCTAGCATTGCATTTCAGAAGGCTGGCGGGGAACGGCGGGAAGACGCATGTCGGATGAGTGGTTTTACGCCGAGGACGGCGAAACGGTGGGGCCGGTTTCGGCCGAGACGCTGGCGCGCCGCATCGACATGGCGCCGGACGAAGCGCATTTCGTCTGGGCGCCGGGCATGCCGGACTGGGTCGACGGCCGCGGGCTGCCGCAGTTTTCGCCGAGAACCCGACCGGCGGTCGCCCCGCGCGCGGAGGCCGCCCATCCGGCGCGGCGCGAGAGAGAAACCGCCCGCGCCGATGGCGAACCCGCGCCGGCCCCCATGCCGAAGAAGCTGCTTCAGCGCGCCCGGCGCGAGCTCGTCTCCTATCTCGCCGTTTCGACCTATCTCATGGTCTGGCTCATCGCCGTGCTCTATTACAAATCGACCATCCTGCGCTCCGTGGGCGTCGAATTCGCGCCGCTGGGCGTCGCCGTCGTCAAGGCGCTCATTCTCGGCAAATTCATCCTGGGGCTCGAAGCCGTGCGGCTCGGGGAGCGGCAGGGCAAGCAGGCCATCCTCATCGTTCAGATCGCGATTCGGGCGCTGATCTTCACCGTGGCGCTGGTGGTCATGAACATCATCGAGGAGCTGGTCGTCGGCCGCTTCCACGGGCGCAGCCTGGCCGAGACTCTGGGCGAGCTCGCCGATGGCTCGCGCCCGCAGCTTTTCGCCAGCGCCCTGCTGCTGTATCTGGTGCTGCTGCCCTATCTCGCCTTCCGGCGCATCGCGCAGGACATCGGCGAGCTTCCCGAGCTCCTCTTCACCCGCCGCAGCGTCGAGAGGCAGTCATGAGGGCGCGACGCCGCGCGGCGCGGCGGTCATAGCGGCTTGTCGGCGCTCTTGGCCCAGTTCGGCATCATTTCGTTGCTGGGCAGGGTCTTGTCCATGAGCTTGCGCGCCTGCGCAACGCCGGCGACAGGGAGGCCGCCGGGATCGAGCAGGCCGATCTGCACGAGCACGGACGCCTGATCCCAGTAGATATGCTCATGGGCCAGCTTGCCGTCGCGAAACTGCGCAATGGCCACGAGGGGGATCTCGACCCTTCGGCCGGTCGGCGCCACGCCGGGCAGCATCCAGTCTATTTCATGCGTGTGGGTGAAGCTGAACAGCATCTCGTCGACCACGCTGTCGGCGCCGACGGTACGGCTGACGGTGGCGAGCGTCGTATCGGGCGGATTGGCGCCGATGAAATGATATTTGTAGAAGCGCTTCAGTTCGTCATGGCCGACGCCGCCCGCCATTGTGGGGATATGATTGACGTAAGGAGCTTCGACCATGGTCGCCATCGTGGCGTCCACGTCGCGGGTCTCGAACTCGTATCGGCAGTGCTCATCCCACAGAGCCTCGAGATCATGCGGCATAAAGTCCTCTCTGCGTTGAAGAAATAGCTAGGGCAAAGCATAGGGCGAAAGAGCCGGCGCCGGCAAGGCTTCAGGCAGGGCTCCCGGCGCCAGTCCCGCCTTGCTTGCAATCGCGGGAGGCATGGGTAAATTCCGGCAAGGCTCTCGCCGTCGGCTTGACGGCGGGGAGTCCTCCTCTCAAAGATTTGAAGAAAAACCGATGAAAAACGGGATCATGGCGGTTCTTGCCGTCCTATTGTCGACGGTTGTCGGGCTCGCGCTCGCAGAGGCGATATTTCGTTTCGTCATGCCGCCGGTTCCGGGCAGCGAGGGCAGCGTCGCCGAATATATTGCGACGACCCAGCGCAGTCCCGGCGCGCCCCGGCTGTTTCCGGCGGGCTATACGGCCGTCTTCGACATCAGAGGCTTGTACGAGGGCGCGAGCAAGGTCGATTTCCGCATCGGGCCGAGCCGTTTCATTCCCCCGGATCCGCCAGAGGGCGCAAAGTACAAGGTTCTTTTCCTCGGCGGCAGCGTCACGGAAGGGATTTTCCTTTCTCCCGAACAGAGATGGCCTGCGCGGCTGAACGAGGCCGGAAAAATCGCGACTTACAACGCCTCCATGTCGCAGGCCGGCGTGCTCTCCCACATCGCGACGGTAAAATATCTCGCGGAGCGCGGCGACCGGTTCGATCTCGTGGTTCTCGCGACAAATCACAATGACGCGAGCTGGTCGCGGCGATTGTCGGAAATCGGCTTTCATTACGACCCGGCCCAGTTTCCGCCGGGCTCGGTCGAAATCTTCAAGCGGGAATTCGAGCAGGCGATCAGGCCGGAGACGACGTCTCTGAGGACCGTGGCCTGGGTGCGTCATCTCATGCGCGTCGCAAAACTCTCCCAGGCGGCGACGCCGGGCGCGGATGGGACGAAACCGCACTCGATCGTCGTCGACGGCCTTCGCCTCAGTCAGAAGGGCACGCAGCTTCTGCCGCGCGCGCCCATCGGAAACTGCAACGGCGACGACGCGCCCGACCGTGTCTCCGCTGACATATACGGCGAGTGGAAGGAGATATTTCCGAAGTTTCGCCAGGACGTGAAGCAGCTTCTGGGCGCCGATCTGCTGGTTGTCAGCGAGCCCGCCGCCTTCGCCGCCCCGAGCGAGAGTTTCTACGGGAGCGACCTGCGCGTCTTTCTCACCTGCAAGACGGGGGAGGGTGTTCGCGCCATCAATCTCGACGACGCCGCCGCCTCGCAACGGGAGCGCGCCCGGCTTTACCTAGACGCCGCGCGTCTTGCCGGCGCGGAGACCTTCGATCTTGCCGCCGCCATGGAGCCCGTCGCCGACGGACCGGAAGGCGGCTCCTATTTCTTCGACTCCATCCATCCCACGCCAAAAGGCGCGGAGAAATTCGCCGATCTGCTCAGGCCGGTTCTGAACGCTACGCTGGACCGCCTGCATCGCAACTGAAAAACAAAGCGGGCCGCCCTTCCGGGCGGCCCCGAGAAACTGCGGCGCGCGGGGCTCACCGGCGCATGAAGCCGATGACCGTCGCGCTGAGCGTGCTTCCGGTCAGGATGAGAGTCGCGCCGAGGACCAGCAAAGCCACGAGATTGATCGTGAGATCGTTCGTCGAGCCCGCAAGGGCGATGATGCCCAGCACGATCGCGGTGAGACCCGCCACTGCCTGAAGTCCGGCGGACCCCGACGCCATTTCGCTTGCAATGATCTCGCCGCCGCCCTGGGTGGCGGACAGCGGTTGCAGGCGCGATGCGCGGCGAAGCACATAAAGCCGCCACACTGCGTTGCTGCTCAGGAGCAGCGCCGTTCCGAACGCGATCACCGAGATCGGCATCAGCGTTGCGGCCTGCACGCCGAGGAGCGAAAGCACCCCGAGGACGATTCCCGCGGCGCCGACCAGGAAAACCGCGACGAGGCTATTGCCGCCGAAGGAGTCGATGGCGGCGCCGTCCACATCCGCGGGGAAACTGACCTGAGCATATTCGGAAACCATCGCGCCTCCCTGAATCAAAAGCGCGACGCCAAACACGATGGTGGCGACCGCGCTCAGGATGGGCGGCGACAGATTGACGAGCCCGCAAATGGCGAGAACAACAGTCGCGACGCCCCCGATCGCATCGATAAGCCCACCGTACGCCGCTGCATTTTCTGCCGTTATGGCCTCTCTCGTGACAGACATCGTTGACACTCCGCCTCGCGCCCCGCGCTCTTAGCTAGCGAGGCGCCGTTGTTGGACAAGCCCAGCTGAAAGGCGAGGAGTCGACGGTCCGTTCTGGTTCAAGGTCGTTCCCCGCCGTCAGGCCGACCGGGGAGCGTCGACGGATGCGCGCGACGAAACCGCGGACGCCCAGCGTCTCAGTCCGACGACCCATTCTTCGGCGGCGCACTCCGGTCCGGCCTCGCACGCCTCTTCCTCGGCGGCGCGTTTGAGAACTTCGGCCAAGGCCAGCCTCAGCAGCAGCAATCCCATCTCTTCCGGCAGCGACTCCCGCGTCGCCGCCTCGAAGGAAAGGCGAAGCGAGCTGCCGAGCTCCTGGAGAACAGACAACGTGGCCCGCGCTTCTTCGAGCGCCATGGGCTCTGGTCGGGTCATCGGCATTCGCCCCTCCCCTGCAAAAGCTCATCCTTTTAACTGATCAGATTCTAAGTAGTTCCCTGTAGAAAATCTTTCCCGCCCGCGTCATCCGCTTCCCCGCATGGGAGAGCGATCGGGGCGTATCCATATGAAAGCAGGCGCGCTTCACATTCGCGCCCGTTTGGCCGCCGCCTCCGAGGAGCTCCGACGATGGACAGAACGATCTCTTTTGCAGGACATTTTCCCGTCGAGTCCAAGCAGGCCCTGAGGCCGGGCGGCTGGTACATCGGGTTTCGCTGCGGCGCATGCGGCGAGCATTTCGCGATCATGGACGAGCCGACGGGCGACGGCGAGGTCGCTCTGTCCGGAAATGCGGCCTTCGAGGCCGTCTGCCCCAATTGCGCGACGCCGCGGACCTATTCCGCGGCCGAGCTCGTCGTCTTCGAGGCGGCGCAGGGCGGGCCCGCCTCTACGGCGTAGACTGAAGCTCAGGCGCCGCCGAGCGCCGGATAGTCGACATAGCCTTCCGGCCCATGCGCGTAGAAGGTTTCGGGCCGGGGCGCGTTCAACGGCGCGTGACGGCGGAAACGTTCGGGCAGGTCCGGATTGGCGATGAACAATTTGCCGAACGCCACCGCGTCGGCCTCGCCCGACGCGATCGCCGCTTCGGCGCTCTCGCGCGTGAAGCCCTCATTGGCGATGAAGGGACCGCCGAATTCCTTTCTGAGATAAGGCGCGAGCGCATCCGGCCCCTGATGCTCCCTGGCGCAGATGAAGGCGATGCCGCGTCTCCCGAGCTCGCGGGCGACATAACCGAACGTCGCCTTCGGGTCGCTGTCGCCCATCGACTGGGCGTCGCCGCGCGGGGCGAGATGCATGCCGACGCGGCCGCGCCCCCACACCTCCACGACGGCGTCCGTCACCTCCAGCATGAGTCGCGCCCGGTTCTCGATCGAACCGCCATAACGGTCGGTTCGCTTGTTGGCGCCGTCCTGCAAGAACTGGTCGAGCAGATAGCCGTTCGCCCCATGAATCTCCACGCCGTCGAAGCCGGCCGCTCTCGCATTTTCCGCGCCCCTGCGATAGGCCTCGATGACGCCGGGGATTTCGTCGATGGCGAGTGCGCGCGGCTCCGGATAGGGCTCGAGCGGCCGCAACAGGCTGACATGCCCCTGCGCGGCGATCGCGCTCGGCGCGACGGGTTTGGCCCCGTCGAGATAGACCGGGTGCGAGATACGCCCGACATGCCACAATTGCAGCATGATCAGCCCGCCTGCCTCGTGGACGGCGCGCGTGATCTCCCGCCAGCCGTCGATCTGCGCCTGCGACCAGACGCCGGGCGTACCCGGATAGCCCACGCCCATCGGCGTCACCGAAGTCGCTTCGGAGAGAATGAGGCCGGCGGAGGCGCGCTGCACGTAATAATCCCGCATCAACGCATTTGGCGCGCGGCCGTCGACGGCGCGGCACCGCGTCAGCGGCGCCATGACGATGCGATTGGGCAATTCGAGATCGCCGAGCCTGAGAGGGTCGAAGAGCGTGGGCATGGAGGGGTTCCGGGGAGGGACAGAGATGAGTCGGATATCAGAGCCCGCGCGCCCAGGCGGGGCGCAGCGGCGCGCGCTCCGGCGCGGCGATCGCGAAGCGCAGCTCATCCAGCAGACGCGCCTTGTCCGCGCCGAGGGTTCCTTTCAGGATGAGCCAGTTCGACGCGTGATCGCTGCGAAAGACCGTGCGTTTCAGCTCCAGCGCGGAGAGAAAAATTTCCATCTCCTGCATCAGCTCCGTGACGCTCAACGGCTCCCAGTCCGGAAAGTTCGCCCGGAAGCGCGCCTCGCCCAGCGGAAAGCTGATCACGAGAGTGGCGAGAAACTCCGGCTGCGTCGCATTCATCAGCGCCGCTGAGTTCAGCGCATGCTGCCGTGAGAGCGCCTTGCCGCCGAGCCCGTTGAGGATCATGACCGAGCGTTTGATCCCGGCCTCACGCAGCTTGTCGAGCGACTCGCGGGCCGTTTCGAACGTTTCGCCCTTTTCGACGCGCGCCAGAACTTCGTCGTCGCCGGACTCCGCCCCCACATAGACGAGCGAGAGGCCCAGCGCCTTGAGGTCTTCGAGCTCGGCGACGGATTTCTTCCTCAGATTGCGCGGCAGGCAATAGCTCGACACGCGCCGGACGCCCGGCAGCTCCCGGCGGATCGCTTCGAGCACGGTCGCGAGCCGGCGCGTTGAGAGCGACAAAGCGTCGCCGTCGGCCAGAAAGACGCGCTTCACGCCGTCGCCGAACCGTTCGCCGCAGCGGCGGAGGCTCTCCAGCGTCTCCTCTTCGCTGCGCGGGCGGAAGCGTTTCTGCGAATACATCTCGCAGAAAGTGCATTTGTTCCAGGAGCAGCCGTCCGTCACGGGCAGGATCAGCGAGTCTGCTTCGCTCGGCGGCCGATAAACGGGCTCGACATAACGGATCGGAAAATTCATGCGCTTGCGACAGCTTCTCTCGAATAAGGGGAGGGGCGCAATCTAACGCAGAGCGACCGTCGCCGGAAGATTGGAACCGGCGCCTCCCGTCATCAAGCCTTCCGGGCCGCAGGCTCTGGCTGGGGGGGCTCCCCCTCCCAGCCGAAGACGCTGCGGCCGGCGTAGTCGGGGGAGCGCGCGATTTCGGCGCCGATGAAAGCCGGCAGCGAGGGTCCTGTCGCGCTTTGCTCCAGCAGCCGCGCCTGCCGGTCGAGCCGGCGCAGGGCGGCGAGCCTGTCGTCGCTACCGAGCTTCGCCCGCGCGACGGCGCTTTTCATCACCTCGATGGTCTTGTCATAGACGGCGAGCGGCACGGGGAAGGGGCGCCGGTCCTTGCCGCCATGCGCGAGCGAGAACCGCGCCGGATCGGCGAAGCGGCAGGGAGCGCCGTGCACGACCTCGGCCACCATGGCCAGGGAAAGGACGGTGCGGGGGCCGACGCCGGGCGAGAGCAGCAGATCGGCGAAATCCTCCGGTCCCCGGTCCGCCGCCGCGGCCAGCGCGCCGTGCAGCCGGCGCAGCATCACGTCTCTGGGGCGCACGTCGTGATGCGCGGGCATGATCAGATGGGGAAGGAGCGGCTGCGCCGGCGCCGGCGGCGCCTTCCCCATGAGCGCGGCGGCCTCGCGGGCGACGCCGTCGGGCCCGAGGTCGCGCAGGAGATCGAGCTGGCGGCGCCGCGACACCTCCGCCCGCCTGTCGGTCAGATTGACGATCTCCCCCCGATTTTCGCCCTCGATGGCGGCATGGGGCGCTTCGACGAAATCTTTGAGCCCCTCCGACAGCCAGTGGTAGCGGCGGGCGAGCCCTGCATCGCCGTTCATCCCCTGTTGCACGACGACCCACCGCCCGTCGTCCGTCACGATGAAGCCGTGCAGGTAAAGGTCGAAACCATCCTGCACGGCGGCGCTGTCGACCTTGGCGACGAGGCGGCTCGCCTGCGCCAGCGCCGCGCCGTCGAATCCGACGCGCGCGCCGATGGCGGCGAGCTCCTGCGGCGTCTGGCGCGAATGGCGCCCGCGCCCGCCGCAGACATGCACGCCGAGTTCGCGGGAGAGCGGCTCGAGGCCGCGCTTGAGCGCGCCGATGACGCTCGTGGTGATCCCGGAAGAATGCCAGTCCATCCCCATGACGGCACCGAAAGACTGGAACCAGAAGGGATGCGCGAGACGGCGCAGGAATTCGTCGCGCCCGTAATGATGGATGATCGCCTCGGCGACGACCGCGCCGAGGCTGGCCATCCGGCGCGCGAGCCAGGCGGGAACGCGGCCGTTGTGCAGAGGCAGATCGGCGCTGCCGGACCGTCGAGTCAAGGAGCCTCCAGAGAGCGGGAGTCTTGCGCCAAGATGAGCCCCGGCCGGCTCTTGCGCAAGGCCGGCCGCGCATTCGTCCCGACGCGGGGCTGCGCCTGGCGGTGGGTTTCAAACAAGCCTCAAATCGGATAGCTTCGATCAGGATAGTTCAAGGTCCCTTCGGGAAATCCAAGGCCTTCGACATGAGCAATTTGATCTTTCGCGCCTGGCGCGCGCATTTCCTCATGCTGGGGATCATGGCCGCCCTTCTATTCGGCCCCGCCTCGTCCTTCGATTACTGGGAGGGATGGGTCTTTCTGGCGCTCTTCGTGAGCTCGTCGCTCTTCGTGTCGCTTTACCTCGCCAAGAAAGACCCGAGACTGTTGGAAAGACGCCTGAGCATCGGTCCGCTCGCCGAGCAACACACGGGCCAGAAGGTGATCATGCTCTGCATTCTCGCCGGGTCGATCGGCCTCGTCCTGGTTGGTTCGCTGGATCACCGGATGGCATGGTCGTCCTTGCCGGCCTCGCTCGTACTGGCCGGCGACGCGCTGGTCGCGCTGGGGTGGATGATCTTCCTGAAGGTCTTCTCCGAGAACTCCTTCGCCTCCGCGACCGTCGAACTCGCCCCCGACCAGAAGGTCGTCGCAACGGGACCCTATGCGCATGTCAGACATCCGATGTATGCGGGAGCCTTCATCATGCTCATAGGAGTGCCCCTGGCGCTCGGCTCCTGGTGGGCGTTGCTGATTTCCGCCGCGATGATGTCGACGCTCGTCTGGAGGCTGCTGGCCGAGGAGCGCTTCCTCAGCGCACATCTGCCTGGCTATTGCGATTATCAGGCGAAGGTGCCCGATCGGCTCATCCCGAAGATCTGGTGACGCGCCGGATGACACTGCGCTAAACGAGAGGCGAAAGAGTTTCTCTCGCGCTTCCACTCTCGAAACGACGCCCCTTGCGAGAACGCCGCAGCGTCAAAACGCGGCGGGATCGCGCCCATCCGAAACGGTGCGGGGCAGGAGCCCTTCATGACGAACCGGCGCTACGCCGCACTTGGTAATTTCAGTTTTGTCGAGATGGCGAAGCCAACTCCGCAGCGCTTGTCCATCGAGATCTCCGCCTATGCGGGCGCGAGAGTTCAGGCGTTCATGGGCGGCGTCGGCGACAAAGAGGGCTTTCGCCAGATTTACAAGACAATGCGGGAGAGATTTGAAAAATTCTCCGTCCCGCCATCGCACGTCAAGCGCCGCCAGCTCGTCTTTTTCCCGCGCATGGAGGACATTCGCTTCGAGAACGGCGAATTCGACATCGCCGAGCCTGCGCAAGCTTATTTGCAGCTCTTCAAGGACAGGACCGAGCCGAGAGGCGCGGACATCGCTCTGCGGCACGAGAACTTCGGCATCGTGGTCGAAGAGGTTTTCGATCGCTTCTATCGCGACGCCGATCAGCCGCCCGACGATCTCATTCACGTGACCTGTTCCGGCTATCTCGCGCCCAGTCCGGCGCAGAAGCTCGTCGTGAAGAAAGGCTGGTTCGAGACGCGGGTGACGCACAGCTACCATATGGGCTGCTACGGCGCGTTCCCCGCCATCCGGATGGCGCAGGGATTCCTCTCGTCGGCGCGGGGCGAGGTCGGCGCGCGCCTGCGGCAGGTCGACGTCGTTCACAGCGAGGTTCCGTCCTTGCACCGGCACTTCGTCGATCTCTCGCCGCAGGACATATTGGTGATGAGCCTCTTCGCGGATGGCTTCGTCAAATATGGCGTCTATCCCGAGGAGCTTTTGCGCCGGCGCGATCTTCCGGGCCTGCGGATTCTCGCCCTCGACGAGAGACTTCTGCCGGACTCGCTCGATGGCGAAAGCTGGGTTCCGGGGCCGCATCATTTCGAGATGAGCATGGCGATCACCGTGCCCGTCGTCATCAAGCAGAATGTCGCGTCTTTCGTCGACCGGCTCTTCACTGCCGCCGGTCTCGATTTCGAGGCGCAGAAAGATCGTCTGGTCTTCGCCATCCATCCCGGCGGGCCGCAAATGATCGAGCACATCCGGGCCGAGCTCGGCCTGCGGCCCGAGCAGGTCGCGCTCGGCGCGAAAGTCTTCTTCGAAAAGGGCAACATGTCGTCGGCGACTGTTCCACTCGTTCTCAAGGAAATCCTCGACTCCCCGGACGTCGCGGCGGGGACGAAGATCGTCGCGATCGGTTTCGGGCCGGGACTGACCATCGCCGGTCTTCTGCTCGAAAAGATCTGACGCGCCGGTTCGCCAGCGATCATGTGGGGAGATCAGAGTGAGCGCCGTCCGCTTCATTTAGGCCGAGCGCCGCCAACGCCCGCTCGAGTGAAGCTTCCTCGGCCGCCTGATAAAGCGCCTGCGCGTCGATGATCGGCGTCCCCAAGGCTGTCTCGAAGCCGTCCCGGTCGTCGTTTTGCGCTGCAAGGCCGCTCTGCGATCCCGCGAGGTTGGAGCGGAAAATGCCCGCCGCGCTGACGGGGAGAAAATCATCATAGACGATCGGCGCCGCCTTCAGAACGCCAGCCGCGAGCAGCTCCTCGATCGACCGGCCGTCGGCGCGGGCGCCCTCCACGGCGGAGAATTCGAAGAAGGCGAGCTTCTCCCGTCTCAGCGCGTCGCTGTCGTCCGGGAAGGCCGCGAAGACGCGCGCGAGGGTTTGCTCGAAGACGGCCGCAGCTTCCGGGCCGGATGGCGCAGGCGCCTGAGCATGGACTTGCGAGAGCAGGCGATCGTACAAGGCGCGGCCCGGCTCGGTGAGCGCCGCCCCCCGCTGTTCGATCTCTCCAAAGCGCGCCATGTGCAAAACAGTCGCGCCATCGCCGCCTTCGAACGCAACGGGCTCGGCCTGAGCGCGGAAGCTCGTCTGGCGCAGAAGAATGGGGCAGCGTCTTCCCGGCGGACCTTCGACGGTGGGCTTCGGGTCCAGTCCTGCTTGAGACATGGCGCGCTGTGCGGCGTCGATGTCGAGCGTGCGCAGGGTGAGATGGTTGAGATGCGGCCCCTTGAAACAGACGATGTCTGCGAGCAGCGGATGCGCCGCGCGCAGTCGCTCGTAGAAACGCGCCGTCGTCGTCGCGGCGCCGCGCCAGCGGAACGTCTCGAGCGCCTGTGAAACGAAGTCGTCCGCTTGCGCATCGTCGAGGCCGCCGTCGCGCTCGCACGCCTCCAGCAGGACGCGGCAGCGGGGCGTGAGAATGTCGCGGCGGTGCATGACGGCCGCGGCCGCGTCTCGAAGCTCCGCGTCGTGGATCAGATCGAGGCGCAGGAGAGAGGTGAAAACGCGAAACGGATTGCGCCGCAGGGCGTCGCGGTCGATCGGCCGGAAAGCCGTCGAATGCACGGGAATGCCGGAAGGCGCCAGATTGTAATAGCCGACCGGAAACATGCCCATGACGGCGAAGAGGCGGCGCATGTCATCGAGCTCTCGCGCGGTTCCGACGCGGATTGCGCCATGCTGTACGATATCGAGTTCGGCGGGTGCGGTTACAGTATCGGCGCCGAGCGCGGTCTTATTGACGAGACGCACGAGATCGCCCATCTCGCGGTACCTCGGCATTTCCGTCTCGTACATGTCGGAGAGCGCCCGCGCTAATTTTGCGCGCAGCGCGTCGGTTGAAGGCTCGGACCTCTTCATCGGCGCGTCGCTCCTGTCGAGGTCGGCACATCGAAGGCGACGCCCTGCGCCAGCGGCAGCGCGCCGGAATAGTTGATGGTGTTGGTGGCGCGTCGCATGTAGGCCTTCCAGCAATCCGAGCCGGCCTCGCGGCCGCCGCCGCTCGCCTTCTCGCCGCCGAAGGCTCCGCCGATCTCGGCGCCCGACGGCCCGATATTGACATTGGCGATGCCGCAGTCGGAGCCTTCCGCCGAAAGGAACAGTTCGGCCTCGCGGATGTCGTTGGCGAAGATCGACGAGGAAAGCCCCTGCGCGACGTCGTTTTGCAGGCGGATGGCGTCGTCGAGATCATCATACTTCATCACGTATAAAATCGGCGCGAAGGTTTCCCGCTTCATCACCGCCGTCTGCTGGGGGATTTCGACGAGAGCCGGCCTCGCATAGAACGCGCCGGGAAAGCGTTCGGAGAGCGCCCGTTCGCCGCCCATGACGATCCCGCCCGCCGCGCGCGCCTCGTCGAGCGCAAGGCTCATGGCGCGATAGGCGCCGGCGTCGATGAGCGGCCCGACGAGCGTTCCCTCCTCCCTCGGGTCTCCGACCGGAACCGACGCAAAAGCCGCGCGCAGTCGGCTGATCAGCGCATCGTAAACGGCTTCATGCACGAAGAGGCGTCGCAGCGTCGTGCAGCGTTGGCCTGCCGTCCCCATGGCGGAGAAGGCGATGGCGCGCAGCGCGAGATCGAGCGAGGCCGAGGGGCAGACGATGGCGGCGTTGTTCCCGCCGAGCTCCAGAATCATGCGCGCGAAGCGTCGCGCCAGACGCGGCGCCATCGCCTCGCCCATGGCGGTCGATCCCGTGGCGGAGACGAGCCGCACGCGCGTATCGTCGGCAAGGACGCCGCCAATGTCGCGGCCGCCGAGAACGACGGCGGAGAGGCCCTCGGGCGCCGATCCGAAACGCGCCGCCGCGCGCTCGAACAACGCCTGCGTCGCAAGCGCCGTAAGCGGCGTCTTCTCCGATGGTTTCCAAACGAGCGAATTGCCGCAGACGAGCGCAATTGCGGCGTTCCAGGCCCATACGGCGACCGGAAAGTTGAAGCTCGTCACGATCCCCGCGACCCCGAGCGGGTGCCAGGTCTCCATCATGCGGTGGCCGGGGCGCTCCGTCGCCATGGTCAGGCCGTGAAGCTGGCGAGAAAGGCCGACGGCGAAGTCGCAGATGTCGATCATCTCCTGAACTTCGCCGAGGCTCTCGGATACGATCTTTCCCGCTTCGATCGTGATGAGAGCGGCGAGCGCGCGCTTGGCGCGGCGCAATTCCTCTGAAAAGAGACGAACAAGCTCGCCACGCCGGGGCGCAGGCGTTTTCCGCCAGTCGAGAAAGGCTGCGTCCGCGCGTCCGATCGCGGCCCGCGTCGTTGTTTCGTCATCGGCCCTTGTCCATCCGATGGCGCCGCCGGTGATCGGCGAATGGGCGTCGAGCGCGCCTCCGAGAAAGCGTTCGCGATCGACTCCCAGTCCGCAGAGAAGTTCGCGCGTCTCCTGCGCGATGTCGCCGGTCGCCGCCATCAAACCTCTCCATTCCCGTCAACCGCTGGCGCCGCCACGCGCCTGGACTAGTTATTTATGGCGCGTCTGCGCGCGTTGCAGATGGCGCCTCGAACGCATGACGGCCATGAACGCAAGCTTCGACACTCCCCCAAGCTTCGATACTCCGCATTGTGCGCGCAACTACGATCCTCTGCCCGTCGTCCTGACGCGAGGACAGGGCGCCTATCTGTGGGATATGGAAGGGCGGCGCTACATCGACATGATGAGCGCCTATTCGGCGGTCAGCGTCGGCCATGCGCATCCGCGCATCATTGCGCGACTGACGGAGCAGGCCAGCCGCCTCGCCGTGCCGTCGCGCGCCTATTACAACGACCGTCTCGCGCCTCTTCTCGACGCGCTCTGCGCGCTCACCGGATTGGATGTCGCGCTGCCGATGAACAGCGGCGCCGAAGCCGTCGAGACGGCCATCAAGGCCGCGCGGCGCTGGGGGCGTCGCGTCAAGGGCGTGGCCAATCCCGAGATCGTCGTCGCCGAGGGGAATTTTCACGGCCGCACGACGACGATCATCAGCTTCTCATCCGAGCCCGACTATCGCGACGGCTTCGGTCCCTTCACGCCGGGTTTCCGCGCGGCGCGCTTCGGAGATCTCGCCGCGATGGAGGCGGCGCTGACCAAAGATACGGTCGCGGTTCTCGTCGAACCGATCCAGGGCGAAGCGGGCATCGTCGTGCCGCCCGCGGGCTGGCTCGCAGGGCTGCGCAGGCTCTGCGACGCGCGTGGACTTCTGTTGCTCGTCGATGAAATCCAGTCGGGCCTTGGACGCACGGGCGCCTGGTTCGCCTTCCAGCATGAGAATATCCGCCCCGACGGCGTCATGCTCGGCAAGGCGCTGGGCGGCGGGGTTTTGCCCGTCTCGGCCTTCGTCGCGCGGCGCGAGGTGATGGATGTTTTGACGCCGGGCTCGCACGGCTCGACCTTCGGCGGCAATCCACTCGCGGCCGCCGTTGCGCTCGAGGCGCTTCACGTGCTGCGCGACGAAGGACTGATCGAGAGGAGCCGCGTGCTCGGCGCGCATATGCTCGAGCGGCTGCGCGCCATGCGCGCGCCGGCGCTGCGCGCGGTGCGCGGGTGCGGCCTGTGGGCCGGCGCCGAAATCGATCCGCGTTTTGCGAGCGCGCGCGAGGCCTGCCTGCGCCTCCTCGAAAAAGGCGTGCTCTCGACGGCGACGCATGGGACGGTTGTCCGGCTGGCCCCGCCCCTCACCATCTCGCGCGAGGATCTCGATCTGGCGCTGGATCGCGTCGAGGATGTCGTGACGCAGCTTGTCGAGACGACTCCCCCGCCGAGCGCCGCCTGAGTCGTCGCGCCTGACGCCCGGTCAACTTCAGGACAAAGATTTCTGCGAGGGTCGACGGCGCGGCGCCTCTGAAGCTGCGCCTTCGTCGGGCTGCGAACGTCGTTAACGAGCCGGAAAGGTTGATCGTTGACGGTCAGCTCTGCCCTGTTTTCAACTTCGGGGGCGTCAGATGAATTTACGCGGATGGCGGCGCAACCGCCATATTTTTGCCTTCGCAAGCCTTGCTGCAAGCGTTTTCATTAGCGATCTGAGCGCCGGGCCGGCCTCTGCTCAGGGAGCATTTCCGTTTTTCGACGGCGAAGCTGCGGCGCCGCGAATGGCGCGGCATCGGCGTCACAGGAGCAATAAGGATCGCATTCACCGAAAGGCGAAAGCCGCCGACGCCCCGCTGCCGAACCCAGGCAACGCTGCGGGGGCCGTCACTCCCGAACCACCCCTCTTTCTCATTGTCTCGATCGCGGATCAGCAGGTCTCGATTTACAACCACGCCGGCCTGGTGGCGCGTTCGATGGTTTCGACGGGAATCGCCGGCCATCCCACGCCAAGGGGCGTCTTCACCATCATCGGCCGCGAACGCTACCACCGCTCGAACATATACTCCGGCGCGCCAATGCCCTTGATGCAAAGGGTCACATGGTCGGGCATCGCCATGCATGTCGGCGTGGTGCCGGGACATCCCGCCTCGCATGGCTGCATCAGGCTTCCGGCGCAATTTGCGGCCAGGCTTTGGGGCATGACCAAAATCGGCGAGCGCGTCATCATCTCGCCGCGCGAGACGGGCCCGGTGGATTTTGTCCATCCCGCGCTGCCGACGCCGAAGATGGTCGCGCCGGGGCCTGCCGAGACCACGGTCGCCGCGAAAACCTCCGCGCCGCTTGCGGCGGAGCCGCGCCTCAATCCGGCTCAATACGCAGAGCAACTCCGGGCGAAGGCCGTGACGGAGGCCGCGGCGGCCGCGAAACGCGCCAAGGAGGCCGCGGCGGACGTCGTTTCTTCCAAGGCGGAAGCCGCGCAGGCCGCCAAGGAACGTGACGCCGCCGAAGCAATGAATGCGTCAGCTCTGTCGAGAGCCGAAAAAGCGACGGCGTTCCTTGAGGCCGCGCGGGCAGGCAGGGACGCGTCGCTCCTCGTAACAGCGCGCTCCGGCGCGGTCGACGGCGTGCGGGTCGGCAAGGCGGAGGCCGCCGCCGCCACCTATGAGAAGGCCGAGGCCGCGAAGGACGCCGCCCAGGCCGCGCTGGCGGACGCCTCAGCGAGGCTCGAGGCGGCGAAAGGCGCATTCGCCGCCAGGGACGCTCAATTGACCGACGCCCTCAAGCGGTTGAGCGACGCGACCGCCGCGTCGCAAGCCGCAGCGATCGCGGAGACGCAAGCGCGTCGCCGCACGATGCCGGTGTCGGTCCTGATCAGTCGGAAAGACCGCCGGATTTACGTGCGCCAGGGGCTGGCGCCGCTTTTCGACGCGCCAGTGAGCCTGCGCGATCCGGAAGCGCCTCTTGGATCGCATGTCTATATCGCGACAGCCGCCACTGGCGACGGTACGGCGCTGCAATGGTCGGTCGTATCGCTGCCGCCGCAGGCGCCAGAGGCGCGAAGCGAGCGCAAAAGCAGGAGAGCCGTGGACATCGACTCCGGAACCTCGGCGCAGGGGCCAGCCTCGGGGCCTGCCGAGGCGCTCGAGCGGGTCGAGTTGCCACAGGATATTCGTGACCGCATCGCGGAACGTCTCTGGCTCGGAGCGTCGATCATCGTTTCCGATCTGCCATTGAGCGGCGAAACCGGAAACGTCGGCACCGACATCACCGTGAAACTGCGCTAGCGACGTTCGCTGATCGCGCTCTGGATGGCGCCGACCCATATTGCTTCGGCGGCGCGCGTGAAATGCAGGCCGTCGGTCGTCATATCGGGACGGCGCGCGCCATTGGCGGAAATCGACGGATTGAGATCCACAGTGAGATATCCGCGCTGGCGACAGAGGCAGGACAGCGCCGTGTTCGCCGCCTGGATGCGCTGCGCCTTCGCGACGTCGTCGACAAAGGGCATGAGCGTGACGGCGACAGTAACGCCATTGTCGATCCGCCGCGTCAGCGCGACGAAATCCTCCTCTAAACGGTCGGTCTGCGCGGCGTCGAACAGGAGATCGTTCAGACCGCCGTTGATGAGCAGAAAAGAAGCCTCGATCCCGCGCGCGCTGTAAATCTGGCCGGCGATTTCCTTGAGCGTCGCGCCGCCTGCCGCAAGGTTCAGAACGCCGAAGGGGCGGCCCGCGAGCCGCGTCCAGCGGCAGGAGGCTGCGAGGCTGTCGCCGACAACGATGATTTCTGGAGAAAAGACGCCGCCGATGCGGCGCGCCAGAGACAGGTGAACCGCTCTTCGCACCGACCCGTCTGTCAGAATCATCGCCCAAAGGCCACAGGAGAGCAGCGCGACCACGCTCCAGACCAAACAGGATTCCAAGGCGTTCGCTTCCTTTGTTCGCTTCCTTTGTCTCTATTGCGCGAAAATGCGAATCATTCGCAATGTGGAGCTTCGTCGCCTCGCCGCAAAATCACGGGACCGAAAACGATGCGTCACCCATTCTTCAACATGACGCGCCTTTCCCTCGAGGAAGGGGAGGCGGACTTCCATGTTCTGGAGGGTCGTCAGGGCGTAATCGTCACGATAGGGCCGGACGCCTCGATCTTCGATCGGCCGGGCCGTTCGGTCAGCAGGTGGGCAGGGACAGGGAACATTCTCCACAAGAGCCCCCATCCTGTCCCGCGCCGTTCCGGGTTTGCTGCGGAACTGAATTTCATCAGTCGCGTTCTCTGGGGCGGCGGCGACGTCAAGTTCAATATCATCAGGACGATCGGCGGACAAAGGGAAGTGCTGCTGACCGCGGGCGATGGGAACGTCCTGGAAAAAATCAACCTGTCCGATCTCGCCAGAGAGGGCGCGCCGCCGCTGCTCTTCCTCCAGCCCGCTTATTTGTGTTCGTCGTCCGACGTGGAAATCAGGTCGCAATTTTGCGATCCCTCGATCATGAGCTGGGCGCGCGCGCCCTATGTCTATCGGGCGCGGCCGCAAGATCCGGACTCACATAATTCGATCCTCTGCGTCTCGGGCCGAACGATGGTCTGGAGCGAGAAACTCGAACCGGGCGAGAGACGCCATATCGCCCTTGGCAACGTCATCGCGGTGACCGAAAATGTATCATGCGCATTGCAGCCGACGGATCGCGCCGGCGAGGATGCGTTGGAGCGACAGCCGAATGAAGCAGCAGCCGACGAAGGGGAGAGATCCCGGCCGGGCGAAGCTCCAGCGCGCACGATCAAAGCTCAAAAAGCGCGAGATTTTGGCGCTTCCGCGAAAATCCTGTTCAACTCCATAAAGGCGCGCGAGGGATTTTTCCTCTGCGAACTCGTGAACGACTCGGACCGGCCGGCGTTCGTCTATACGCAACTCAACAAGACAAATCTCTATGGCGGCTCCGGGCTTCTCGGCGTCGTCATCCGGGTCATTTCGTCTTTTTTTCGTTGGGGCGACGTCGCGCTCGGAAGCTGAGGGCCTCCCGCCCGCCGGCGGCGGGAAGGCTCCTCGTCAACGATATTGCGCGGGCATTTGCGGATTGTTCGCGGGATTGGTGTCGTGCCGCGTGAGGCCGGCGATCAGGCCTTGTTCGACGAGCGGCCGCAATCCCGCCTCGATCGCGTCCGCGGTCGCCTTGTCGTAGATTTCCGAGCCGCCGACGATCACCGTGAAGGAGGCCAGGTGTTTTCTTTTCTTGGCGGGATCCTCGATCGTCGCCTTGGTCCATTTGTAAAGCGGATACTGCTCGACCCCGTTGCGTTCGGCTTCCGCGACATAGCCCGCGAAAGCGTCATATTGGCTTCTGATCGTCGCGTCGTGGGGGGCGAGGATCGCGGCGACGGTCTTGAAAGCCGGATCGTCGGGGTCGTTTCGGGCGGCTTCCGCCTGTTGCTCGGTGAGCCTGAAACGGATCTGATATTGCCAACTTTCGCTCATGCCTTTCCCCATAACTAGCCCGTGCTTCGCAGCCGCCCCGGCGCGACGACGGCAAACGTTCAAATAAGAACGGGCTTCGCCAAAAACCAGCTGCGGCCTGGTCGGGCGTTCTTCCCTCGGCGCTGCGAGGAAGCCCTGCGGTTCCGCCGGCTACCCTTGACGCCTGCGGCGGCCAACCAATTTCACTCTCATGCGCTGGAAAAAGCCGAGGCCGGAAAATGCAACCCTACCGCGTCAAGGAAATCAGGATCGTCGACGGCGGCGTGGCTGGCCCGGAGACGAAAACGCTGCGGGAATATGAGCGGCCTTCGGCCGATCGCAGCGAGGTCGTCGAGCAGGTCAGGCGTTTCTTCGAAATCGAGATGAGCAGTCCGAGAGCGCTCCAAACTGTGGACTTCGACGCCATCGTCGTCATCGATCCGGAGGGGGCGGAGATCGCGCGTTTCAGCGTCGCGGATTTCTGGATTCGCGAGTGGCGCGACGTCGCCTTCGGCGTCGCGGAGCGGGGTTCGGGACACGGCGGGAGGACTCCCGTTTCAACTTGAGAGGAAGCCGACGCCTGCGCGGCGTGGGAAGGCGAGCAAATCCATGTCGAATCCGATCAACACTGTAGAGCAGGAGATCACGCAACCAGTCGAGGCAAGGGCCGGGATGGCGGGCGTGGCGTCGCCGGAGGCGGCCGCGCCGGCCGCCGCCCCCGCGCGGCTCAATCAGGCCTTGTCCCAGGCTTTTGGCGATGTCGTGCAGTCGGGCCCGAGCGATCAGCTGCGCGGCTACGCTAATGAGGCGATGGGCCGCACGAAGCTTGCTGTCGGGCTCGCGCTCCGGTCGCCCGAGCTTGCGCTCGCCGGGATCGCGCAAGGCGCGCTCGGCGCAATGCAGCGCTATGTGGGGGAGGCGAAGATGGCGGCCGCCGATCCGCAGGCGCGCGCCGGCGAGGAAGACGACGCCGCGCCCTGAGAGGCTCGCGCGAGGAGCCGCGCTCTACGCGGCCAAAAACCGCTCGGCGTAAGTCGCGCCGGCGCCGCCAGCGAGAGCGACCGTCTCCACGGACGTGATCAGCGCGGGCGGACCGCAGACATAGATGTCGGGCCGCTCGGAGGCGTTCGCCAATGATTGCGCCAGCGCCTCTGCGGGCGTGCCGGCGAAGCCGCGCCATCGGGTTTCCGGCGGGGTTTCCGGCGCCCAGACGCAAATCGTGACGGCCAGCTGAGGCAGGGCTGCGCGGATCTCCTCCAGGGCGTCGAGGGCGAAGAGTTCGTCCACGCGATTGACCCCGAAGAAAAGCCGGGCGGGGCAAGGGTCGGCGAGTTCCGCCATATGGCGCAGCATCGACAAGGCGGGCGCAAGGCCGGTGCCGCCGGCCACGAACCAGCGCGGCGCGAGGCTCGCTTCATCGAGCGTGAATTGCCCCTTGGGTCCATGCACGATCAGCGCGTCGCCGATACTGGCGCGCTCCCTCAGATAGGTTGAAAAGGCGCCGCCGGGCTGCAAGCGGATGAGGAACTCGAGCTTTCCGTCCCAGTTGGGGGCGTTGGCCAGCGAGTAGGATCGCCTGATTCCGCTTTCGGGAATTTCAAGTTCCGCGAATTGCCCGGCGACGAACTGGGCGGCCCTGCCGAAATCGGGGTCTTCCTCATATTGCAGGACAATCCTCATCGCCCTGGCCCCGGCGGGGCCGATGTCGACGATCGTCGCGCGCCGCTGCGGCGTCGGCGCAAAGCCGATCGACGCCGCGTCGAAGGGCGCGTGCAGCGCCACATCGCCATGCGCATGGGCGCGGCACAGGAGAATGCCGCCGGCCGCCCGCTCGGCGTCGCTGAGCGCGGCGCTGCTATAGGCGTCGAGTTCGATGTCGCCCGACGCATGCGTGACGCGGCAGGCGCCGCAGGCGCCCTCGCGGCACGAAGAGGGGAGATAGATGTTCGCCCGCTCGGCGGCGGCGAGCAGATTTTCCGACGGTTCGGCGTCGAAGGCGATGGCGGCGCCGTCGCGGGTGAGAAGTTCGACCTTGAACATGTGCGGCGTTTCCGGATGGGACGACGGGCGCCCCTCGTAAGGGCGCCCGCGGGACAAGGCGTCAGGCGGCGCGGCTGAGCGCGGCGTCGATGTCGGCCCTGGCGTCGCCGATGGGCAAAACGCCGAACTTCTCCACGAGAACGTCGACCAGCGCCGGGGTCAGAAAGGCCGGAAGCGTCGGGCCGAGGCGCACGTTGCGCACGCCGAGGGCGAGCAGCGTGAGCAGCACCGCCGCCGCTTTCTGTTCGAACCAGGAGACGATCAGCGACAAGGGCAGTTCATTGACGCCGACGCCAAAGGCCTCGGCGAGCTTCGTCGCGACGACGAGCGCCGAATAGGCGTCGTTGCACTGGCCCATGTCGAGCAGGCGCGGGAGCCCGCCGACCGTGCCGAAGTCGTGCTTGTTGAAGCGGTATTTGCCGCAGCCGAGCGTGAGGATCACCGTGTCGTCCGGCGTCTCATGTGCGAAATCGGCGTAATAGTTGCGCCCCGGCGCGGCGCCGTCGCAGCCGCCGATCATGAAGAAATGACGGATGGCGCCGCTCTTGACCGCGTCGATGACCTTGTCGGCGACGCCGAGCACGGCCGCGCGGCCGAATCCGACCGTGATGCGCTGCTCCTCTGCGTCTTCGGCGAAACCCGGCAGCGCGAGCGCCGCCTGGACGACCTGCGTGAAGTCCTCGTTCGCAATGTGGCGCACGCCCGGCCAGCCCACGGGACCGGCGGTGAAGATGCGGGCGCGATAGCGCGGCTGCGGCTCGATCAGGCAGTTCGACGTCATCACGATCGGACCGGGGAACTCCGCGAATTCCTTCTGCTGGTCCTGCCAGGCGCCGCCGTAATTGCCGGCGAGATGCGGATAGGACCTGAGCGCGGGATAGGAATGCGCCGGCAGCAGCTCGCCATGGGTATAGACGTTGATCCCCTTGTCCTTCGTGGCTTCGAGAATGGCGTGCAGATCCTTCAGGTCGTGCCCGGAGACGAGGATGGCCTTGCCCTTGATGGGCGTCACGCGCACGCTCGTCGGCTCCGGCGTTCCGAAGTTTCCGGTATTGGCGGCGTCCAGCGCCTCCATGGCGAGGAAATTGGCCCGTCCGAGCGCCAGCGCCTCGTCGAGCAGCGGCCCGATGTCTTCAGGTTCGCTCGCGAGAAGGTCGAGCGCATGTTCGACCGCCGCATAAATCGCGTCGCGCTCCTCGCCGAGCACGCAGGCGTGATGCGCATAGGCGCAGACGCCCTTGAGGCCGTAAAGCACCAGGGCGCGCAGGCCCACCACGTCTTCGCCGAGGCGCGCAACGTCCTTCCGGATCGCCGCTTCGCCGGCTTGTGCGAGGAGCCCGGCCATATCCTTCGCGGGGACGAAGGCGGCGGCGCCGCTTAAGGTTTCCGGCGTCTCGCCGGCCTCGCGCGCGGCCTTTTCATAGAGGGCTTTCGCGCCGTCGCGAAGCTGCGCGGCCCGCTGGATGAACTCGACGAATTTGGCGGCGCTGAAATTGACGTTGGTCAGCGTGGTGAAGAAAGCAAAGAGAAGGAAACGGTCGGCTTCCGCGTCGGTCGCGCCGAGCCGGCGCGCGCGATGGAGATACTGGCCGATTCCCTCGCAGACATGGAGCAGCACGTCCTGCAGATCGGCGGTCGCGGCGTCCTTGCCGCACATTCCCTTGGCGCCCGCGCAACCTGCCTTGTCGTCGGATCTAAAGGTCTGCTCGCATTGATAACAGAACATCGGGACTCCCTCTCTGCTTTCGGCCTTCTCGCGATGCGCCGGCGCTGCGGCCCGCGCCGAAAGCAGTATTTAGAATGCGTAATTAAAAGCGGGCGAGTCAAGGTGGCGTCGGGCGCGGGCGAGACCGTCAGAGGGAGAGGTCGAGGCCGGGGGAAGATCCTGATTTTTGCAGGCAATCGCTGAGGGTGAAGCGATCCAGCTCCCGCATGAAGCCCTGCTGGGCGCGCGCCAGCATACCCTTCAGACGGCACCGCGGCAAAAGCGCGCAGTCGCTGCCCTCCAGGCTGAAACATTCCACGAGCGGCTGATCGTCGAGCCGGCGGACGACGTCGCCGATGCGGATGTCGCGGGGATCGCGGGCGAGCCTCACGCCCCCCTGAGCGCCGCGAATTCCCTCGACAAAACCGGCGGCGGCGAGCTCCTGGAGGACTTTCGCCATATGGTGGCGGGAAACCTTGAAATGATCGGCGATCGTCGCCGCGCTGAGAATTTCCGGATTGCGGTCGGCGAGGAGAATGAGGGCGCGAAGGCCGAAATCGGTAAAATTGGTCAATCGCATTTTGACAGGCTAACACGGTATTTCAGATTCTGAAATAAGTCGGCGGGATCCAGCCCGATCCTTGGCTCGGCCGAACGCGCCCCGACCGCGTCGCGACGACGGGGCGCTCCCGGACTTACTTCGTCGCCGCCTCGAGATGCGTCAGAGCCTCCTCGGCGTGGCTCGTCGCGCCTTCGGCGTTTTTCTTCTTGCCCTCGGAAATCGACGCCTTGAGGTGCGTTATGCCTTCCTTGGTATGCGGATTGGCTTTCGCCTTTTCCGCGGCTTCCGCGTGTTTGAGCGCGGCTTCCGCATGGGTCACGAGAACGTCGGCATGGCCTTGCTTGCCATGATCGATGGCTTCCTTCGTGTGGCTGATCGCTTCCGCAAGATGATCCTCGGCGAGCGCGAGACGCGGGGCAAAGGCGACTGCGGCGCCGATGGCGAGAAAAAGAGCGAGATTTCTACGGTTCATTCAAATGCCCTCCTATTATACGCGACCTCCCGTGTCGCCACGAAACGATACCGCAGGTCCAAAGAAAGTCTATCCAAAGTAAAGACTGCTCAGCCCAAGAGAGACTTGCCTCGCTCAAAGCGCGAGGCAAGCACAAACTCGACTTCGTGAGAATATATCTGATCAAAGCCTCCTCTGTTGGAGGCTTTGATCGATGCGATCGTCAAACCGCCTGCATCGCTTCCGGCCTGGCGCGGCCGCGCTTCACCATCAGCTTGTTGAGCGCCGAGACATAGGCGCGCGCCGAAGCGACCAGCGTGTCCGGATCGGCGCCGCGGCCCGTGACGGACTTCCCGTCCTCCGACAGGCGGACGGACACTTCAGCCTGTGCGTCCGTGCCTTGGGTGACGGCGTGGACCTGATAGAGCTCCAGCGTCGCCTCATGCGGCGCGAGCGCCTTGATGGCGTTGAAGATGGCGTCGACGGGGCCGTTGCCGGTCGCCTGATGGGTCACCTTGTCGCCGTCGATGTCGAGCGTCAGCGCCGCCGACTGCGGCCCATGCGTGCCGGCCATCACCATCAAGGCGAGCACCTTGATGTGGTCGTGGGCCGTGACGATCTCGTCGTCGACGAGCGCGACGAGGTCCTCGTCGTAGACGAACTTCTTGCGGTCGGCGAGATCCTTGAACCGGTTGAAGGCGTCGTTGAGCTGGTTTTCGCCCAGATCATAACCCAGTTCCTTGAGCTTCTCGCGGAAGGCGTGGCGGCCCGAATGCTTGCCCATGACGAGCGAGGTCTTGGAGACGCCGACGCTCTCGGGGGTCATGATCTCATAGGTGTGGGCATTCTTGAGCATCCCGTCCTGATGGATGCCGCTCTCATGCGCGAAGGCGTTCCGCCCGACGATCGCCTTGTTGTATTGCACCGGGAAGGACGTCACCGCCGAGACGAGCTTCGAGGCGCGGGTCAGGAGCTTCGCGTCGATATTTGTGTGATAGGGCAAAATGTCGTGGCGCGTCCTCAGCGCCATCACCACTTCCTCCATCGCGGCGTTGCCGGCGCGCTCGCCGAGCCCGTTGATGGTGCATTCCACCTGCCGCGCGCCGCCGCGCACGCCCGCCAGAGAATTGGCGACGGCGAGGCCCAGATCGTCGTGGCAATGCACCGAGAAGATCGCCTTGTCGGCGTTGGGCACGCGCTCGCGCACGGTGCGGAACAGCTGCTCATATTCCTGCGGCGTCGTATAGCCGACGGTGTCGGGAATATTGATCGTCGTGGCGCCCGCCTTGATCGCGGTCTCGACGCAGCGGCACAGGAAATCGATTTCCGTGCGCGTGCCGTCCTCCGCCGACCATTCCACATCCGCGACATGGTTGCGGGCGCGCGAGACGGAAGCGGCGACGAGCTCCAGCACCCGCTCGGGCTCCATCTGGAGCTTGTATTTCATATGCACCGGCGAGGTGGAGATGAAGGTGTGGATGCGCGGCCGCTTCGCTTCGCGCAGCGCCTCGGCGCAGCGGTCGATGTCCTTTTCGGAGGCGCGGGCGAGGCCGGCGACCGAGCCGTTCTTTACCCGTCGCGCGACTTCCGTAACGCTCTCGAAATCGCCGGGGCTCGCGATGGGAAAGCCCGCCTCGATGATGTCGACGCCCATCTGGTCCAGGAGATCGGCGACCTCCAGTTTTTCCTCGAGCGTCATGGAGGCGCCGGGCGACTGTTCGCCGTCGCGCAGGGTCGTGTCGAAAATGACGACGCGCGCGCTGTCCGTGGAGCCGTTTGCGGGATTGGTCATGTCGGAAACTTCCTGAAAGCTGCTCGCCCTATCCGGGCGCTGAACGGTTGCGTCTCGATCCCCTGACGGCCTGGGCTGAACCCTGCGGGCGGTCAGGGGCGACGAAGAAGCAGCAGGCCGGGGAGCAGGCGCAGATCGGGCGTCGCGCAGGCTGCGACGGCGCCAGTCGACAGATGCGCCTCGACGGCGCGATATGTGGCGTTGGAGACAGCCACGTCCCGAAATCCTCGCTCGAGCGGCCGAAGGCCGAAAAACACCCAAGGATAGGCAAATGCGCCGCCGCAGGCAAGCCGGGGCCGCGCGCAATGGCGCGGTTCCGAAGGCGTCGCAACGTTAACAAAAGTTAAGCCGAACCGCATTCGTTTTTTTGCGTTTTCCTTCGTTTGAGGCTCTTGCCCAAAGCGTCGAATGAGCCCTAACATCTTCCTATGGTTAAAACCGCTTTCTCCATTCGTCACGCTCGACCCGGCGACGCCGAGGAAATCGCGCGCGTTCATGACGCCTCCTGGCGCGACGCCTATCGGGGCGTCATTCCGGGCGTGGAGCTCGAGCGCATGGTCGCGCGGCGGGGGCCGAAATGGTGGCATTCGGCGATCTTGCGGGGCACGGGGCTGCTCGTCGTCGATTTTGACAGGCGGATCGCCGGTTATTCGACCTATGGCCGCAACCGCGTGCCGTCCATGCCCTATTCGGGCGAGATTTTCGAGCTCTACCTTGCGCCCGAACATCAGGGCCTGGGGCTGGGCCGCCGGCTCTTCGGCGCCGCCCGGCGCGAACTCGCCGAGCACGGCTATCTGTCGACGATCGTCTGGGCGCTCGCCGACAATGAGAAGGCGCTCGCCTTTTACCGCAGCCTCGGCGGCCAGACAGTCCGGCGCGCGGAGGAGCGCTTCGGCGCCGACATGCTGACCCGCGTCGCCTTCGGTTTCGTCTCGGCGCCGGTGCGCTGATCGGGGCCCGCTCAGCGGCCGCGCAGCCTCGCCAATATGTCCTTGGTCGCGAAGCCGTCCGCCGGCTGAACGCCTTCCGCGAGCTGGAAGGCGTGAATGGCGTTGCGGCTCGTGCGCCCGAGCTTTCCGTCGAGGGTTCCGCGATAATAGCCCTTCTCGGTCAGCAAGTGCTGCATCGCCTTGACGTCGGCGGTCGAGAGCGGCGCGACCCGGGGCCAGGGGGCGAGCGGAATCTCGCGCCCGGCAATGCGCTCGGCCAGAACCGCGACCGACATGGCGTAGGCGTCCGAGGTGTTGTACTGGCGGATGACTTCGAAGTTATCCGAGATCAGAAAGGCCGGACCGCGCGCCCCGGCCGGCAGATAGAGGCTCGCGGCGCCGCTGGCGGGGAGCGCCTCGCCATCCGCGCGCGTAACGCCCAGCGCCCGCCAGCGCGGGAAGTCGAGATCGAAAGCGGCGTAGTCGAACGTCTCCGGCAGCCTGACTTCGACCACGGCCGGGAGCCCGGCGACCCAGCCCGACTTTTGCAGGAAATTGGCGATGCTCGCGACCGAGTCGGCGTGCGAACGCCAAATGTCCGGGGCGGCGGCGCCGGCGTCGCTCTCGGCGAATTTGAGATAGGCCGAGGGCATGAATTGCGGCTGGCCCATGGCGCCCGCCCAGGAGCCGCGCAACTGGGCGCGCGTCGCATAGCCCTTTTCGAGCATGACGAGGGCGTCGATGAATTCCTCGATGAAGGTCTCGGCGCGGTGGCCCTTCCAGGCGAGCGTCGACAGGACTTTCAGCACGTCGGCGCCGCCGGTCCCCGAGCCGAAATTGCTTTCGACGCCGAGAATGGCGACGACGATCTCGCCCGGAACGCCATGCCGCCCGGTCGCCCGGCGCAACGGCCCCGCGAGCTCGGCGGCGACCGACTGCCCGCGCGCCACGCGGCTATTTGTCACTGTCCCGGCCAGATAGGCGGGAATGGAGATCGTGAATTCCGCTTGCGCCTTTGGTTTGGCGAGCACGCCGGGCTCCGGCGCGAGGCCCGAAACCGCGGCCTCGAAGGTCTCCCGCGAGACGCCGGCCGCCTGCGCCGATGGCCACAGTCCTTCGACGAATGCAGTGAAATCGCCGCCCCGCGCCGGCCAGGGCGCGGCGACGAGGGCGGCGCAGAGGCCCTGCAGCGCGGCGCGCCGGTCGAGGATCGGGCGGGCGGAATCCTTTTGCGTCATCGTCTTACCGGCGGCTCTTGTTTGGAAATCTTTCATGTTGCGCCATTTGACAGGGCGGCTGCGCTGCCGTCTACTGTTTCCGAAGAGTTTCAAGGGGCGAGACGTCCCGCATCGGGTCTTTCCATGACGCATCAGCCGGTCGGCAGAAGCTTCGACAATTCCCGCCGCTTGCGCGAGCAGCCCGCTGGCGTGCCGGTGGACCCGAAGGCGCGGCTGCGCAACGCCGGCCTGCGTCCCACGGTCCAGCGGCTGTCGCTGAGCAAGCTGCTCTTCGGCAAGGGCGACCGCCATGTCAGCGCCGAGGCGCTGCACGCCGAGGCGCGCGAAGCCGGCCTCACCATGTCGCTCTCGACGGTTTACAACACGCTCAACCAGTTCGCCCAGGCAGGGCTCCTGCGAGAGATCGCGGTTCAGGGACCGCGCACCTATTTCCATACCCGCACCTCGCCGCATCATCACTTCATGGATGAGGCGACCGGCCGCATGTTCGACGCCGCCGACGGCTCGGTCGAATTCGCCCGGCTCCCGGCGCCGCCCGAGGGCATGGAGATCGTCGGCTGCGACGTGATCATCCGCATCCGCCCCAAGAAGGGGTGAACGGCGACGCTGGCGACAGCGGGGCGGGCAAGGGGGGCGCGCTGGCCCGCAAGCTCTGGCTCTTCTACGCCCTCGCCACCGTGACGGCCGCGCTCGTCCTGCTGGCGGCCTATGTCAACATCTATGACGATTACGACGTGGGACCGCGCCTTCGCGGCCTCGGGCTTTTCACGCGCCGCGCCATGGCGGCGCTGGGTTTTCCGTCGAGCCTGCCTGCGACCCTCCTGACCGGCCCCCTCGTGGCCGCCTTCGGCTGTGGCGACGAGAACGACCCCTGCGCCATTTTTGTCATGTGGCAGACGCTGTTCGTGGCGTTGGTCGCGCAGATCGCGTTGCTGCGATGGGCAATCGGGCGGGCGTTGCGGCGCTAGGAGGCGGATTGGCAGGCTCAGGCGCTTGCCGACAGATCCGTCTTTCCAACCAGCGCTGCAAACTCCGCGCCAGAGCCTTTTCCGATCCGATGGAATCGGGTCGAGGCTCCAGCTTATCGTTCCGTCGCGCCTTCTACCGCCGAACCGGTTCCCACTTCGGCGCTAGAGCGATCGGGCGAGGCTCTCGCCCCGCCCGTGCATCCTCCATCACCCCAAAAGCTTCTTCAGCTCCTCTTTCAGCCCATCGGCCACATCCGGCCGCGCCAGACCGAAGGCGACATTCGCCGCCAGAAACCCGAGCTTGGAGCCCGTGTCATAGGTGCGGCCGTCGAAGCGGACGGCGTGGAAGGGGCGCTCCCTGGCGAGATGAATCATGGCGTCGGTGAGCTGGATTTCGCCGCCCGCGCCCTTCTCGCCCTTTTCGAGCAAGGCGAAGATTCCGGGCTCGAGAATGTAGCGTCCGGAAATGATGAAGTTGCTCGGCGCCGTGCCCTGCGGCGGCTTCTCGACCATGCCGGTGATCTCGAAGGTCTGTCCGAAGTCCTTGCCCTTGGCGACGATCCCATATTGATGCGTCTCCTCGGGCTTGACCTCCTCGACGGCGATGACGTTGCCGCCGTGCTTTTCATAGGCCTCGACGGCCTGGGCGAGGCAGCGCGCCGTCTTTCCGGGGGCGGGCAAGGTGATCATGTCGGGGAGCAGCACGGCGAAAGGCTCGTCGCCGATGATCTCGCGCGCGCACCAGACGGCGTGGCCGAGGCCGAGCGGCGCCTGCTGGCGCGTGAAGCTCGTGGCGCCGGCCTTGGGGAGGTCCGCCATCAGGGCTTCATATTCCTTCGTCTTGTTGCGGCGCTTGAGCGTGTCCTCGAGTTCGTAGGACATGTCGAAATGATCCTCGATCGCCCCCTTGCCGCGTCCGGTGACAAAGACAAAATGCTCGATGCCGGCCTCTCGCGCTTCGTCCACGACATGCTGTACGACAGGGCGGTCCACGACCGTCAGCATTTCCTTGGGCACGGCCTTGGTCGCCGGAAGGAATCGGGTGCCGAGTCCGGCGACAGGAAAGACAGCCTTGCGAATGCGCTTGGTCATGAGAATCCGTTTCAAGTGACGTTTACGACGAACCGTCTCCGGCAGGGCCGGGCGGCGCGACTTTAGACCTAAATTTGGCGATGCGGCGTTAATTTGGCGCGGCGGACGGCAGGAAAGGACGACAATGGCGATATTGGTCACAGGCGGCGCCGGCTACATCGGCAGCCACACGGTTCTCGAACTGCTCGACGCCGGCGAGAAGCCCGTCGTTCTCGACGATCTCTCGACGGGCTTCCGCTGGGCCGTGCCGGAAGGGGTCCCGCTCTTCATCGGCGACGACGGCGACGAGGCGCTCATCGCCGACATCATCGCCCGCCACGACATTCACGCGATCATCCATTTTGCCGCCCGGATCGTGGTGCCCGATTCGGTGGCCGATCCGCTGGGCTATTATCTCAACAACACCGCCAAGGCGCGCAATCTCATCGCCGCCGCCGTGGCCGCCGGGGTCAAGCATTTCATCTTCTCGTCGACGGCCGCCGTTTACGGCGATCCCGATGAGTTGCCCGTCACGGAAGACGCCACGCTCAGGCCAGTCTCGCCCTATGGCCGCTCGAAGCTCATGGTCGAGTGGATGCTGGAGGACGTGGCCCGCGCCCATGACTTCGACTATGTCGTGCTGCGCTATTTCAACGTCGCGGGCGCGGATCCCAGGGGCCGCTCGGGCCAGTCGACGCCCAACGCCACCCATCTCATCAAGGTCGCGGCGCAGACCGCGCTCGGCATGCGCGACCGCTTGCAGGTCTTCGGCACGGATTATCCGACGCCCGACGGGACCTGCATTCGCGATTATATCCAGGTGACGGACCTTGCCCGCGCCCATCTCGATGCACTGGCGCATCTGCGCAAGGGAGGCGGGAGTCTTACGGCGAATTGCGGCTACGCCCACGGCTTCTCCGTGCTCGAGGTGATCGAGGCGGTGAAGCGCGTGTCGGGGGTGGATTTCCGGGTCGATTACGCGCCGCGCCGGCCGGGCGATCCGGCGGCGATCGTCGCCTCCAACGCCCGCGCCCGCGAGATTCTCGGCTGGACGCCGAAATATGACAATCTGGACGAGATCGTCCGGCAGGCCCTCGATTGGGAGAAAAGGCTTGCGGAGGGGCGCGCCTGAGCCTCAGGCGCGTCTGAGCTGGAGAACGACGGGCGGCGGCTCCTCGGCGGGGCGGGCGTCGACCTGCCGCTTCGCCGCCTGATCGATGAGAGACACGGAGGGGCGTTCGAGAATGAGTCGCCTCAGCTCCTCGGCGGCCTGACGCGCGGCCTCCCGCATCTCCCCCGAAAGTCTCCGGTTTTCCGCAAGATAGGTGGCTTCCAGCAGCTTGAGCCGCAGCACCGCCGGCCCGGCGGCCTCGAGAAAATCGCGATCAGCTAACTGGGCCAGAATGTCCGTTGCCCGCATGACAATCCTCGCACTGCGTCTCTCCTCCCCGAATGGGAGGGCCATCATGAACATGACGCTGATCTGAAGCTTAGGGTCGGGTTCTGGCGCGAGGCTTATGCCCGGCCTGCCTCCTCCAGCCTGTCGACGATGGTTTGCAGCACTTTCAGCCGGGCGAATTTCTTGTCGTTCGCTTCGACGATCGTCCAGGGCGCGTGGCGTGAGCTGGTGCGATCGATCATATCGGTCATTGCCGCTTCGTAGAGCGGCCATTTCTCGCGATTGCGCCAGTCGTCGGGCGTCAGCTTGTAGCGTTTGAAGGGCTTGGCCTCGCGATCCTGGAACCGGCGCAGCTGTTCGCCCGGGGAGATCGCAAGCCAGAACTTCACGACGGTATATCGATTTTCGTCGAGCTCCCGCTCGAAGTCATTGATTTCCTGATAGGCGCGCATCCAATCCTGCGGCGCCGCGAAGCCCTCGACCCGCTCGACCAGCACGCGCCCGTACCAGCTCCGGTCGAAAATCGCCACGTCGCCGCGCCGAGGGACATTGCGCCAGAAGCGCCACAAATAGGGGCGCGCCCGCTCTTCGTCGGTGGGCGCGGCGACGCCGTGCACGCGGAAGCGGCGCGGATCGAGCGCCTCGCGCACGCGCAGGATCGCGCCGCCCTTTCCGGCGGCGTCATTGCCCTCGAAGGCGATGACGAGGCCCCTGTCGCGGAAGCTTCTGGCCGTCGTCGCCTCGGTGAGCCGCTGCTGCAGCGCGCGCAGCTCCTGCGCATAGGTCGCCCGGTCGGCGCCTTGCGCCAGATCGAGAAAGGAAACGAGGCTCGGCTTGGGCAAATCATTGGCCGGCGCGGCGATCGCAAGCGTGCGGGGAGAGGGCCGGCCGTCGCCGGCGGCGCGGGTCAGGGTTTGCAGCAGGAGATCGCCGACGGCGGCGTCCCGGTAGCGGGGATCGGCGGCGGGCACGACGGCCCAGGGCGCGTCGCCGGTCGAGGTGCGCTCGATCATCTCGAGCGCCGCGTCCGCGAGCCTCGCGCGGTCCTTCTCGCTCTCGAATTCGTCCCACTCCACGACGGCCGGGCGCCGCAACGCCCCATCGGACTGCCGAAGCTTTTTGAGCCGCCGGCGCGCCTCGGCGAAATCCATGTGCAGCCAGATCTTCAGGAGATACACGCCTTCATGGCGCAGCA
>RXIY01000021.1 GCA_003963405.1 Hyphomicrobiales bacterium | reverse complement strand
TAGCGGCAGCGGCCCTTCTCACCCGAGCAGTCCTCGAAGGAGCGTCTACGGCTTGGCGCCTGATGGAGCTCGTAGAGAAGCACGAAAGCCACACCCCTGATTCCTTAGACGATGTCTTGATGAAGCTT
Source organism: Hyphomicrobiales bacterium (assembly GCA_003963405.1). Taxonomy (GTDB): domain Bacteria; phylum Pseudomonadota; class Alphaproteobacteria; order Rhizobiales; family Beijerinckiaceae; genus Methylocystis. The sequence continues at coordinate 165,617 of RXIY01000021.1, read as the reverse complement.
CTGATGGGCTCACGGGTATTCGACAACATGCCGGACCCCTGCCAAGTCCTCACCCTGATAGACCGGATGGACCGTAAGATTTCTGGCGTTCGGTCCTGCTACGACCATCTTTCCGAGATTGCTCATCCGAACTGGGCTGGAGTCCTCGGGCTATATTCGAGACGCGGCGAAGAAGCGTTTTCAACCGGTTTCGGACGCAGGCTGCGAGGGGCCGCAGACCGGCGAGAGCAAATCGCCGTCGCGCTGGTCGGGTCGCTCTCAGCTTTCGAGTATGCGTATAACAAAATCTCGGATGACCTTCCGAGCTTTCTCGCGTCGCTGGAGCCTATCCAGAACCAAGGTGTTTTGGTGCTTGCACGGAAAGCTAAGGATTAGAAGGGATGCACCATAAATTCATTGCCGAGACGGAGTCACTAGAGCCGGCATTTGAGCGCCTCATAAACTGTGTCCCATTTGCATCTGGCAAATTAATGCCCAAGGTGGGCGTCTACCTGTTTTCGGAGGACGGCCAACACCGGTATGTCGGCCGGTCAAACAACATTTGTCAACGCTACGGCCAACACACTCGGCCGGGTTCGCCCTATAATCAAGCCAGTTTCGCAAACCTAATGGCGATGCGGCAGCTAGGTTACAAAGCTAGCTATCGGCCCGGTGAGGGGAAGAAGATGCGCGAATCTGAGGAGTTCAGGATTGCCTTCGAGCAAGCCAAAGACCGCATAAGGAAGATGGAATTCAGAGCCGTGGACGAGACCGAGCCAGTGAGGCAGGCATTGCTCGAAATCTACTGCGCAGTTGTTCTTGGAACTGAGTTCAATGGTTTCGATAATCACTAGGACATAACTCGCGGAAGCACGCGCCATGTTCAACGGCAACAAGGACTTTGGCGTGTGGTGGGACGCGCAGGGGTTTGGGTTTAATGCTCAAGAGATGCGGCGGCGACGAATAGCAGGTCGTTAGAGCTTATTGCCCGTGCTTTCAGAGGTTCCCACGCGCTCGGAAACCTGCGGGGATGCGCACCTCCGCGAGCGAGGCTTCGGGGCCCACGCCCGCGCGCGGTCGCGGCCGGTCATCGATGACGGAGAGCTCTCAGCGCCCCCGAAATCGCCGCAGGAACCGCGTCGAGAGCTCCCTAAGAAGAGTATCGCGGTGGGCGATACGTAGGAGCCGCGCGATCAACAGCTCCGCGAATACGTCCGACTCCTGTTTTCCCGCTTCCGGCGCGGCCGCCAACGAGCTCTGCTCTTCCACGGATTTTTCGGCTGCCCCAATGCTTGCCACCGTTTCGGAGAGCTGTTTCTCGATCACCCTCCGATCCACCTCGGGTCCCATGATTCACCTGCCTCCACGGGCGCTGAGGGCTCGCTCTGCCGCCGCGGGTCTCTCTTCTTGCTGCGTGGGTCCTCGACTCTCCTGCCGCTTCTGAATTCCTGCTCTTTCGAGCGGTCCCGGAGGAAGGACAGAGCCGTGTCTTCGTCGAAACGCCTTCACGCGCATTGGTCACCCATGTGCCTATTGCGCCCCCCGCTAAGTAAAAACCCCCATCCCCATCATTTGTTCTGCGGGGAAACGATTTGTTTGCAGGCGCTTAGCTAAGCAGGAGGGAGACAGGCGAGCGCGGCGGCAGGCGTATCGGAACCGGAGTTTGAAAAATCCGAAAAATCCGCGAAAACGGGGCTGCTGCGCGCCGCACCCCAGCGCGACGGTTATACGGTCCCTACTTTTCACAGAGGCGGTCCGTGGTGCGTCAAAGACGAGGCCCGCCACCCAAGTACTCTCTGCCCATCAAGCGCATGGGCGGGCTTCTCTGGCGATGCGCGCCGCCCGGCATGGGCGACCGGACGACGCGCTGACGGCGGGTGAAAGGACTCAAAGCCCCGCCATCGTCCCGCGCGCCATGCCGCTGGAGAAAACCGACATGGCGCACGAAGACTTATTCGAGCCTGAGAGCCCGACGATGGGCGATAACTCCAGCGGCCTCGCGATCAATGGCGCGCTTCCACATGGCTTGGTAGTCCGGCTGGGCAGGAGCAGCGGGCGTGGCCGCAGCCGCAGGAGCCGGAGCGGCCGCAGCAGGGGCAGGAGTTGGCGCTGGCGCGGCCTCGGCGGCGGCGATGACGGTGCCCACGATCCGATCTTTTTCAGTCTGCATAATCTTTCCCTTCGTTAGATCGCGGCGGCCGGAGCCGGGCCGACGATGTTCAAGACCGCTCTCGGGTCGCAGTCCGGGCGGCGGTCGACGACGTAGCCGGCGGCGAGCGCGGCCATGACGGCGCTTTCTTCCTCGCGCTCGGCGGCGATAAGCGCCTCGCTGGCTTGCACGAGCTTTTTCGCGCGAGTCTCCGGCGACAACGCGCTCGCGTCATCGGCCACGGCGTCAATCTCGGCGGAGACCCGAGCGACGATTTGGTCCTTGTGGAGCCAGCACAGGAACGACCAGACATCGATCTGCTCGCGATCGCGCCCCGCGAAAGCGGTAACGCGCCCGTCAGGCCCGAGGATCGGCGCGGCGAGCTCATAACGAGTCGCCCAGTTGATTGAGGAAGCGCCGTCGACCAGCCCGACGACATTTGGCCGGCCCTTGGCCGCAAAACGCTCGATTTCAGCAACGGCGACAGCCTTCGCTTGCGATGCAGGAACAGGCGCGTCGACGATCGCCTGCTTGTCCTCGCGCAAACGGTCGACCTTCTGGCGCACCCGGGCGATCACGTCCAAGAGGCCCTCGCCCTTCGAGGGAACGGGCGCAGCGACTGCCGGGCCCATCTCGAACGGGCCGCCGGCGCGACGAAGGTAATCCTCAAGCGACGAGACGACCACGTGCTTGCTACGCCACGCGGCGGAGCGGGCATCAAAGCGGGCTTGAAGCCGCTGCAATTCGGCCGTGAGACGCGCCACCTTCTCGCGCTCGGCATTGAGGCCGGGCTGATCGCCGCCGTCGAGACGGGCGACGGCCTCCCGCGTGATTTGGGCGACGCGGGCCCCGGCTTTTTGCAAGTCGAGGCGGACTTCGCTGATTTGCTCGCGCAGATCATCGAGCGGCGAGTGAACGTCATTGGCCTCGTCGCGGAGCGCCAAAAACTTGCTTCGGGCGGGCTCAGGCAAGAGCTCCCAAGTATAGGCCGTCTGGAAAGAAATACCGAGACCGCTAGACGTAGGCGACCCGGGCGGGGGCGCGGGCGTGAAGCTCGTGGGCGCCGGCGCAGGCGCGGCCTCAGCGCGGGGAGCCGGAGAAAAGCCGACGCTGGCGGCCGGCGGCGCGCTGGACCGGGCCGGGGCGACTATGTTGGAGATGGTGGAGACGAAATCGGTGAAGCTCATTCGCGGACCTCTTGTGGTTCGCGCTAAGCCTCATCGAAGAACGTCGCCATCGGAACCCGGGGGACGTCGCCAATTTCGTCAATTTCGCCACGGTCTCTGGCTTCGAGGAACGCGAGCAACGCGCGCCGGGAGACGCGCCATTGCCGGGAGGGAAGCTGATGGCCGATGCCATAGCGACGGGACCATCGCGTGATTGTCGAGTGGCTCACCTTGGCCATCTTCATGGCGACCGACGTGTCGACGTAGATGTCTGGATCAGGGCGGCGGGCGGGCGGGATAGCGGTCACGCCGTCCAGTTCCGCGAGCGCCTGTTCGAGCGCGGAGACGGTCGCGCGGGCTGATGCCAAGGCGGCGAGAAGGTCGGCACGGTTCAAGAGAAGGACTCCTGCCGATCGTGCGCAAGCTGGCGCGCTTGACGCACGCTCGCGATGGCGGCTGAGAGCGGGGGGTCGGGCGAGAGATTCGCGGCGGCAGGCGCGGCAGGGCGCTCAGGCGGATAGGGAGCCCAAGCGGCATGCGCGTGGCGGAAAGCTTCGCCCCCTATATGGTGAACTATAAGTGGCGCACCCGTGCGCCTATGGTGTCTCATGGATGCGCCTATGCGTCTCACCGGCGCGCCTATGGGATTGGGGCTTATAGGCGCACCGGTGCGCCTATGTGGGCGCTTCGTCGGGCTCATTCGGCGCTCATCGGGAAGGGCAAGACGTTCTCACCTGCGTCATCGCGCCGGGGTATTCCTTCAACGCAGCCGCGCCGAACACGTCGCACCGCATATGCGTCTGGCAGCCAGCCTCAGACGTGGACGCGAGGCTGACCGCGCGGTCGCCTTGCCCCGCGTATGTAACCAAAGGCGCATATTGCCCCTACACACAACCACGTTATAGGGTCTAAGTGGATTTCGGATTTCTAAACAATGATTAGGTTGGCGGGGATGGAAAAATCATCTGGCAGGTCACTTACGGGAAAAAAATTAGCAGAGCTCTACGGAATAGAGGTGAAGCAGGCGCTTTACAGCAAAGGGTTCAAGGGGAACCGAGGCTGGTATCATACCTTGGATACATTTCCCGCGGCCCTGATGGACCCCCGAGGCTATATTTTGTTTCCGGCAAAATCTGACTACGACAAGTTCATCGAGGACGGGCAAACCAAGGGGCTGCTGTCTGCTCGTGTCAACCAATTGTCGATAAAGTCGGGAATATCCTCGTTCCCGCAATATCAGTTGTTTGCCGAGGAAAAGGATTTCCCTGAGGAAATTACTGCCCCAAAGGCAGTTCCTGAGGGAGCGAGAAAGACAGTTGTGGTTAATGCTTACGAGCGAAACCCGGAAGCAAGGGACTTATGTATAGAAAAGTGGGGAGTTACTTGCTCAGTCTGCGATTTTAATTTCGAGGATGCATACGGGGAAATTGGCAACGGCTTTATTCACGTTCATCACTTAATTCCGCTGTCCACGATTGGCGAAGAGTACGAACTTGACCCCGAAAGCGACCTGCGTCCCGTCTGCCCAAACTGCCATGCAATGTTGCATCGAAAGAAGACGGTCCTATCCATAGAAAAATTAAAGGACATCATAAAAGGACGCAAAAGCTGATTTCTCGTACACTCACCGCCACATTTCGAGCGGGCTCACGTTATCTTGAAGAGTGCGGTGCGCCTGCATCACGCCGCCGGACGATGATGTTGTCGCTCGGCCCGGACGGCGTCACAAACCTTCACGAGCCTTCAGGTGCAGCTTCTCGCTCGATTGGCCAGTTTTCTGACTCCGCTACAGAGTGCATCGCGCGATTCCGGTACAAGTTTTTGGGAAATAAACGATGCAGTAGGTCTGTGTGGCCGGACCTCCGGCATATGTGGGCCAATGGACGTTCTACTTGCTCTAAAAAACGGAGAGCTGCCTCTGACCTCCCTTCGGCTGCCAAGAAGTCAGTTAGCTCTGCCATCGGACCTATTAGGTCTGATAAGACGCGCGGGTTCAGGCCTCTTTCAGGAAACTGGCGAGTGTTCAACCTTGCCAGTTCGAGGATTTCCTCAATCATGTCTCTATCTGTGCGCCGTGTCGGTGCATCGCCTTTGTCCTCTTCTCTCAGGATAGAAGAGATTTTCTCGTCCAACTTTGGCCACCAAGTATCAAAGACGTTGTCTAATGTTTTTGGATTCAGCCTCGAGTCACCTGCAGCCCCATTAATCGTCTCCACGAGGCGTTTGAAATCATCCCTGCAAAACTTAGTTGCCTGAAACGTTGCTAGTGGACCTTTGACCTCTGCCGGTTCAAGATTAAACAGCAAAGGGCAGACATTGCTTTTATCGAGGCTTTTTGACAGCGCTCCAGCCTCAAACATAATCCAAGGTTTTTCGGTGTTCTCACGAGTTACACAGATAATTCCGACGTTGGTTTGGGCGAGCCAAGTCGAGATTTCAGTGCTCCATCGAGACCCTTTTTCGATATCCTGAGGCGAAAAATAGGGCCTTACGCTCTGAAGCGCACCCGGCAGCCAGTCCCGTAACGCCTCGCCGAGTTTTTGGCTTAGAGGGCCACTCCAGCTAATAAACACACCGACAGGCATGTTCCGCTCCATCAATAACTATGGGCCTTGGGATTTCGCTCGTCTTCCAAGATGCCAACAACCCTTGGGGCAATTTTGCAACCCCAAATCCCCTATTTTGTCGCTCTCTCCCCAGATTTATCGCCGTAAAGACTTGCGACAGGGCATTTTGTCCGTGTCATTTTCGGGAGGCTTTTCGATTTACGCAAATTTCTCCGTTTGTCTCTAATTCGGCCGTTTCTCATTACGCTTACATGCGCCTTCGGCGATCGGCCGAGCGTCACGTCGCCTTCGTCGCCGGATGCAGCGGGACGAGATAGGCGAAATGGTTGACTTGCGGTTTTACGCGGCACGTTACCCCATCGGGAGGCTTACGGGCCGCGTAAAGCTGCCCGCTACGCATCGAGAAAACGGGCGCCTTCATGGGCTCCCATGCTCGCCCTCGCGCGCCGACCTGACCGCCCTTGAGCGGGATGAGCATATCGCCCCGTCGATAAGGCTCACGGAGAAGAAGGCGGCGGCCGTTCCTTGCGCAAGTTGCGCAGACAACGACACCCGCAAAGACGGCAGGAAGAAGGGGCCGCAGCACCAACCCCGTGGCCTTAGTGCCGCCTCCCGCGGTCTCGGCAACGCCGCCCCGGCGGGCCGTGAAGGTCGCCGGGCTCTCGCCCGAGGCGGCGCATCCGGCTGGACCGCGAGCGGACCTAAGGGCCTGTTATCGCATCCCATTCCACCCCCGCGCATTATGCGGCATAGAGCCTTGACTTTTCTGCTCGATAAGTTCTCCTTACACCTATGCCGGCGCTGCTGCTGGAGCTTTCAACCGAAAGGCCGAAGAGGCCGAGTGCTGAACGCGAGCAGGAGCGGCCATGTGGCCGGCATAGGATGGGCGTTAAGTCGGCGTTGCCCGAGGGAGTCGTCCCGGCGGGCCTGACCGAGAACCAAGCCGCCGAGTTTTGCGGCGGCTTCTCCCGGAACTTCTTTCGTTCCCTTGTTGCGCAGGGGCTCATGCCCCAGCCGCGCGTTATCGGCCGTCGCAAAGTCTATCTGACCGACGAGCTCAGAGCGGCCCTTAGAACCCTTCCCTATCCCGGCGGCCCGCCGCCCAAACCGGAGTCGCCGCTGGCGGATTGGGATTAATCACGCCCCCCAGCCAAGGAGTGGAGCCCTTGCCGAGAAAACGATTTCGTTACGTTCAGGAGTTCGAGGATAAGACCGGGACGCGGCGCTATTACTTCCGCCGCCCCGGCTTTCCCCGCGTCCCCCTGCCCGCCCCTTACGGCGGCGACGAGTTCAAGCACGCTTATGACCTCGCGATGGCCGGCGCGCCCAAGCCTGTCGGCGGCGAGCGCTCGCCCCCCGGCTCGATGTCGGCGCTCATCGCGAGCTTCTACGCGTCCGCCAAGTTCCAAGCCCTTCGCCCGATAACGGCGGCGACCTATCGCAATATCCTTGAAAGGTTCCGGGCGGAGCACGGCCACAAGAGCGTTGCCGGGATGCAGCCGAAGCACGTCCACGCCCTTGTGGATAACGTTAAGGGGCCGCACGCCCGCAAGCGCCTGCTGAATCTTCTCTCGCTTCTCATGAAGCACGCGATTAGGACCGGCCTTCGCCAAGACAACCCGGCGCGCGACATTGAGGTCGAACTGCCGAAGAGCGAAGGCTTCCTGTCTTGGACCGAGGAAGAGATTGGGCAGTTCCGTGCCTATTGGGCGCTCGGCGTGCTGCCCCGGCTCGTTCTCGAACTGGCGCTGAACACCGGACAGCGGCGCGGCGACCTCGTGCGCATGGGGCGCGAGCACATGCGCGACGGCAAAATCCACATCAAGCAGAGCAAGACAGGGGCTTCGGTTCACGTCCCCATCAACGAGGAATTGCGGACCGCGCTCGCTTTCCCGCCGTGCCGAGACTTCGGCCCCTTCCTCCAAACCGAGAAGGGCGCGCCGCGTAGCGCAGCGGGCCTCGGTAACGACTTTCACGGCTGGGTAAGGGAAGCAGGGCTTGAGCGCCCCTTGACTCTCCACGGCTTCCGCAAGGCCGCCGGGAGGCGCTTGGCCGAGGCCGGGTGCACGGCCCCCGAAATCATGGCCATCCTCGGCCACAAGAGCCTGAAAGAGGCCCAGCGTTACATCGACGCCTTCAACCGGGAGAAGGCCGGAGAGGCAGCGATGGCGAAGGTCGAAGCGCGCTTCACCAGAACAAAGGAGGTCCGTTGAGCTCATGAAAAACTGTCAAAACGAAAAAGTGTTTGACAGTTTGGTGTTGCAAGCCTTTGAGAACAAAGCCGCTGGCTTAGTAGGTGGCGACCCCGGCAGGACTCGAACCTGCAACCTTCTGCTTCGAAGGCAGTTGCTCTATCCAGTTGAGCTACGGAGCCGAGCGAAACTCCTTTTAACCGATTCATCCCCGCGGCCGTAGCCACTCCGGCGATTTTCAGCCCCACGCCGAGAGAGAAGGGAATTCGTGCTTTATCTTGATGAAAGCGGATAGCCGCCGGGCCGCACAGAGCGGCCCCCGAATGGAAAGGCCGATCCACGCAATTTGTCCGCTATCGCCGCGCCACGCGTAACCTTTCGCGCACGATCGGCTCGCCGAGCAGTATCGGAAGCCGCGGCGTCCGCGAGACGATCAGCGCGCCCGGGACTGGCTTGTCTTGGACCCGGATGCGTCGGCGCAAAAGCGCCCCGACATTTCCCGAGTGGCGATGCGGGGCATGGGCGGGTTCCTTTCAGAGATAGTCGACGATTTCGACCTGTGCCGAATGTTATGTTGGCCCTTGCGATCGCCGCTCAGGGCCTCGAGAGCCGGCGCCCGAGTTCGTGATCAAGATCGCCATGGAGGAGCGCGCCGACGATCGGCGCCCGCCGGAGCCGCGCCCTGCCCTGCGTGACGAGCCAGAGGTTCGGGAAGCGAAGAGACGGCGCGGCGTGCGGGCGGAGTAGCGCCGCCCTGCCCGGCCGCGCTACCATCGCCGCCAGAGTCGCTTGGGCCGTCCTTACGCCTCGCCTTGCTCACGGCGCATTGATAATTCGGGACTACCGTATGATTCGCAGTCTTCTTTCCGTCGGCGGCTTCACCCTGCTCTCGCGCGTGACGGGGTTCATGTCGCTTGCGATGCAGTCGGCGATCATGGGCGCCGGCGCCGTGTCGGACGCCTTTTTCATTGCGCAGCGCCTGCCCAACAGTTTCCGCGCCATTTTCGGCGAGGGCGCCTTCAACGCCGCCTATATCCCCTCTTACGCCAAGGCGCTCGAGCAGGAGGGCGACGACTCGGCAGAGGAATTCGCCGGCGAGGTCTACACGCTGCTCCTCGTCTCGCAGATCGCCATCCTGATGCTGGTCTGGCTTTTCGCGCCGCAATTCGTCGGCCTGCTGGCGCCGGGCCTCGACGACCGGCCGGAGAAGTTCGCCCTCGCCGTCAGCCTGACGCGCATCACCTTCCCTTATCTTTTGTTCATGACGCTTTTCGCGCAGCACATGGGCACGCTCAACGCCCATGGCCGCTTCGCCCTCCCAGCCTTCGCGCCCAATCTGATGAATCTCACCGTGATGGCGGCGCTGGCGCTCACGCTCGTCGCGCCGCGGCTGTTCCCAAATCCCGGCTATGCAGCAAGCTGGGGAGTGACGATCTCGGGCGCGCTGGAATTGGGCCTGCTGATGTGGGGCGCGCGGCAAATCGGCGTTTTGCGCGGCCTGCGCCGGCCCCATTGGGCGCGGGTGCGGGAGTTCTTCATCAAGCTCGGACCGGCGGTCATCGGCTCTGCGAGCCCGCAGATCGCCGTTTTCGCCGATACGATCCTGTCCTCCATGCTGGCCGACGGCGGCGTGTCGGCGATCTCCTACGCCGAGCGCCTCTATCAGCTCCCCGTGGGCGTCATTGGCATTGCCGCCGGCACTGTGCTGCTCCCCGAGATGAGCCGCCGCATCGCCTCCGGCGACGTGGTCGGCGCGCATCAGGCGCAGAGCCGCACCATGGCGCTCACCATCGCGCTGGCGGCGCCCTTTTTCGTCGCCTTCGACACGATGCCGGAATTGATCGTGGCGGGGCTCTTCATGCGCGGCAAGTTCACCGCGGGCGACGCCATCGCCGCCGGAGACGTGCTCGCCGCCTATGGCGCGGGGCTGATGGCGCTGGTGCTGATCGCCTCGGCGCGCGCAAGCTTCCAGTCACGCGGAGACACCTCAACGCCGATGAAAATCGCGCTCGCGGCGCTTGCTGTGAATGTCGCGCTCAAAGTGGCCCTTTTCCGCTCGCTCGGCGCGGTGGGGCTCGCGACGGCGACCTCGGTCGGGCTGTGGATCAATCTCGCCGCGCTGGTCGCGCTCGCCCTCGCCGAGGATTTTATGGCGTTCGATGGCGTTTTCGCCAAGGCGCTCGGCGCAACCTTCATCGCCTCAGCGATCCTCACGCTCATCGCGATCGTCGGGCGGGCGCCCGCCCTCGCCTTCGGCCTCCACTTCGGAGCGTTCGCCAATCTCGTCGCCCTGATGACGCTCGGCGCCGTGGGCGCGGTGATATACGCGGCCGTTCTTGCCGCCGTACTCCACGCCGCCGGCGTCAGGATCGCCACGTTGCGCGGGCGCGGGAAACCCTGACGCCCGCGAGAAAAATCGGCAGAGCTCCACGCCGCCGCGCCGGCGCCGTGCGCGCCGCGCGGCATGGCCGGCCTGGCGACGTCACCTTCGCGGCGTTACAGGAACTGCGACAGGCCCGGAATCGCATTGGCGACCTGCTGCATCTTCTCCTTGCCCACGACGCCTTCCGCATAACCGAAGATTTCATGGCCGAGCTTGTGAATCTGGCTCATATCGAGGCCGAGGCCGTTGAGCCTGGCGCCGAGGCCCATCAGGCCGGAGCCAAGGAGGCCGCCGAGCAACCCGCCCATGCCTTTTGCGTCTCCCGCCGCCGATGCTTCATCCGCCGCTTCGCGCGCGCCGGCGACCTTGTCGAAAAACTCGCCCATGGCGCCGTCGGGAAGCTCCTTATTGAGGAAGGAGAGCACGTGGCCGATGGCGGTTCTCGCGACCCCGGCCTCGACCCCGAGCGCAACCGAAACGCGCGCAATCAATTCATCCATCTAGAATCCTCCGCTTTGGCTTTCTGAAGTCTTGCCGCCCGCGGCTCGGATTGCAAGCCCGGACGCCATTGAGCGTCCCACGTCCTCAATATAAGCTTCGCTGGTTTCCGGAGGGGCGCATGTTTCGATTTTTCGCGACCGTTTTGGCGCTGACCCTCGAACTTGCGGCGACGTCGTCATCCCGCGCCAATGACACGGCCGCCGAAACGGCGCTGGGCGGGCTGGCGCTCAAACAATCCGATTCCATCTCGATGGATAGCGAGGATCTCTATATTTCGCCCGAACGCGTCCGCGTGAAATATCGCTTCACCAATATCACGGATGAAGTCGTCGAGACCGTCGTCGCGTTCCCGCTGCCCGACATTCCCCCTTATTCAGAAGAAAACAAGACCTACTGGGCGAATCCGGTCGATCTGAAATTTCGTACGACCATCGACCGCAAGCCGGTTTCATTCGATATCGTCCAGCAGGCAATCTTCAAGGGCAAGGATGTCACGGCCCGCCTACAGACGCTGAAGGTTCGCTTGAATTACAGGGATCCGGCATTTGAAGCGGCGCTCAACGAGGCCCCGCAGGCTGAGCGCAAGAAGCTGATCACTGAGGGGCTTCTCAAGGATGAAGGCGTCGGAGGCCAACACTCTTACGAGCCGCAATGGTCGCTGCGCACGATCGTGACGCGCAGACAGACATTCCCGCCGAAGACGACTGTCTCCGTCGAACATGAATATGCCCCGCTCGCAGGCGGCAGCCTCGCCGGCTATCTTTCCGCAAGCCAGCGTAAAACAAGTGAGTTCAAGGAAAAGCAGCGCAAATACTGCATCGACAGGGATTGGCTCGCGAGCTTCGACCGGCATGCAGGAAAGACGGAAGCGGGCGATGCTTATGGGGAAATCTGGCTGGGTTATGTGCTGACCACCGGCGCGAACTGGAAAGGCCCCATCGGTGAATTTCGCCTCGTCGTCGACAAGGGCAAGGCCGACAGGCTCGTGAGTTTCTGCGCGGACGGCGTAAAGAAAATTTCGGATACGCAGTTCGAGGTGAGACAGAAGAATTTCACGCCCAGGAAAGATCTGGAAATATTGATCGTCGAGTGGCTGCGATCAGCGGACAAGTAAAGGATGCGACGCGACGCCGCCGCGTCACACCTGCATCGCGTCACGCACGCGGACGCGCCTCGCTCTTTTCGGCTTGAGGCGGCGAGGACATGCCGGAACGCTCGGCGATGGCCGGCAGCATGGCCCGGATTTTGGCGACGCCCTCGGAGCCGATCAGTATTTCCGCGCGCGCCAGGATTTCTTCGAGCAGCGACCGGCTTTGCGCCTCGCTCAACCCGAGATTGGCGAGCTTGCCGATAAGAATGTTGAGATCGGCGCGGCCATGTCCCATGAGGCTGGTCAGGCCCTCGATCGCCTGCGTCACGCCGCCGTCGCCTCTGGCCTGTGCGGCCGCGACAGCCTCGCGAGCGCCTTTCATCTTGTCGATGAATTCCCCGACGAGCCCATCGGGAACTTCGTCCCGCAGAAACATCAGCACGTGACCGATCGCGGCTTTTGCGATCGCCGGATCGAGCGCGGTCTTCTCGACCACGCGTCTGGACAACTCTTCCATGACATCCCTCCCTTAAGGGATTACAGGAAGCGAGATGTCGCGGCTCCGTCGGCCGTCAAGCCCTTCAGGCGGCGTCGAGACCGTAGAGCGAATGCAGCGTACGGACCGCGAGCTCCGTATAGGCCTCGTCGATCAGCACCGAGAATTTGATTTCCGAGGTCGTGATCGCGCGAATGTTCACGCCGCGCTCGGACAGCGCACGAAAAGCGCGCGCCGCGACACCGGCGTGACTCCTCATGCCGATGCCGATCGCCGAAACCTTGGCCACGTCCTTCTCGCCCGCCATGCTGGCGAAGCCGATCTCATCCTTGATCTTGGAGAGCAACGCATGGGCGCGTTCGTAATCCGCGGAGCCGACGGTGAAGGTCATGTCCGTCATGCCATCCTCGGAGACGACCTGCACGATCATGTCCACATTGATGCCCGCTTCGGCCAGCGGCATGAACACGGCGGCGGCCACGCCCGGCTTGTCGGCGACGCGGCGGAGCGTGATCTGCGCTTCGTCGCGCGAGAAGGCGATGCCTGTGACGACCTGGGCTTCCACAATATCCTCCTCGTTGCAGATGAGCGTCCCCTCGCCGGGATTGGCCGGATCGTCGAAGGAGGAGCGCACATAGGTCGGCACCTTGTGCACCATCGCCACCTCGACCGAGCGAACCTGCAAAACCTTGGCGCCGAGCGACGCCATCTCCAGCATTTCCTCGAATGCGACGCGCGGCATGCGGCGCGCCTTGGGAACGACGCGCGGATCGGTCGTATAGACGCCGTCGACGTCCGTATAAATGTCGCAGCGGTCGGCGTGAATCGCCGCCGCGAGCGCCACGGCGCTCGTGTCCGAGCCGCCGCGGCCGAGCGTCGTAATGCGGCCAGTTTCCTTGTGGACGCCCTGGAAGCCGGCGACCACGGCGACCTCGCCGCGTCCGAAACCCTCCACGATTCCCTCGCCGTCGATCGCCTCGATACGGGCGGACCCATGGGCGTCATTGGTGCAGATCGGCGCCTGCCAGCCGAGCCAGGAGCGAGCCGAGATCCCGAGTTCCTGAAGCGCAATGGCGAGAAGGCCGGCCGTCACCTGCTCGCCGGAGGCGACGACAGCGTCATATTCCTTGAGATCGTAGAGAGGAGCGGCCTCCTTGCACCAGGCGACGAGCTCATTGGTTTTGCCCGACATGGCGGAGACCACCACCGCAACCTCGTGGCCGGCGTCGACCTCGCGTTTCACATGGCGCGCGACATTGCGTATGCGCTCGACATTGGCGACCGAGGTGCCGCCGAATTTCATGACAAGACGTGACATGGAACCGCGTTCGAAACCGGGCGCCGCTGTGCGGCGAGCGACCGAAGAGACCCTATTCGCCAATCCGGCAAAGCGGGCGTATATGTGACCGCGCCCGCCCCCCTGTCAACGGCGCAGGCCGCCCAATCTATTGCGGCGAAGACCCGGCCCAGAAGAGGTTCTCCAAGTGTCCGAAGAGGCGACCACCCCCCGTTCCGCCAGCGTCAACCCCGAGGATGTCGCGCGCTTCAACCGCCTCGGCGAGCTGTGGTGGGACAAGAAGGGCAAGATGGGGATTTTGCACGACATCAATCCCATCCGCGTCACCTATATCCGCGACCACGTCCGCCGCTTCCTCCTCGGCGATCACAGCGCGCTGAACGAAGCGCCCGAGCGGCCGCTCCAAGGCGTGCGAATCGCCGACATCGGCTGCGGCGGCGGCATCCTGAGCGAATCGCTCGCCGAACTCGGCGCGAGCGTCACGGGGATCGACCCGGCCCCCAACAATATCGCCGTCGCCAGCCGCCACGCCGAGAAAATGGGGCTCGAGATCGACTACCGGAACATCACCGCAGAGACCCTGGCCGAGACCGGCGAGCAATTCGACGCCGTCGCGGCGCTGGAGGTCATCGAGCATGTCGAGGGTCCCCGCGAATTCATCGCCATGCTCTCGCGGCTCGTGAAGCCGGGCGGCCTCATCTTTCTCGCCACCATCGACCGAACGATGAAAAGCTATGTTTTTGCGATTCTCGGCGCGGAATATGTCCTCGGCTGGGTGCCCAAGGGAACGCACGACCACGACAAATTCATCCGCCCCGACGAGCTTTCCGCCTGGCTGCGCCGCGCCGGCATGCGCGAAATCGACCGCGCCGGCATGAGCTTCCAGCCCTTCACGCGCAGCTGGCGAAAGAGCCACGACACGGATGTAAATTATCTGATGGCGGCCAAAAAAGAGCCCTGACGGGCGCGCCGCCTTGTTCGGGCCAGAAGCGGAAAGTAGAATTTTGCCGATGTTGAACGAATCGACGCTCCCCTTCTTCCCCCGGCGCGCGAATCGCCTTGTCGGACTGTCGCTCGCGACCGCCCTTTCGGTCGCCTTCGCCGCCGCGCCCATCCCGGCGCTCGCCAGGGACAAGCCGGCGCCCGCGAAAGACGCCAAGGACAAAAAGGACGCCAAGTCGACAGAAGACTCCGCCCAGGACGCCGGCAAGAAGGACAAGAAAGCCGGCAAGAACGACAAGGCGGACAAATCGGCCAAGCCCGATAAAGCGGACAAGACCGACAAAGCGGGCGATAGGGGCGACAGCGGCGGCTCCGGCAAACCGGAACAACTGGGAACCTATGGCGAATGGGGCGCCTATCTGGCGGTCAGCGGCCGTGACAAGACCTGCTACGCTCTTGGCCAGCCGAAAGACCGCCAGCCAAAGACCAAGCTGAAGGACACGCCCGGATATGTCTTCATTTCCTCGCGTCCTGGCGAGGGCGTTCGCAACGAGGTCGCGATCAACCTCGGTTATGCAACCAAGGACGGCTCCGCCGCCACCGCCCAGATCGATGGCGAGGATTGGGAGCTGATCACCAAGGGCACGAACGCCTGGGTGAAGGATCAGGGGAAAGAGAAAGAGTTTGTCGGGGCCCTGCGCGGCGGCGGCAAGCTGATCGTCAAGGCGGCCTCTTCCAAGGGCACGACGACCATCGACACCTATGCGCTGAAAGGGCTCTCGGACGCGCTCGCGCGCGTCGCTCAGGAGTGCAAATAGCCTTTCCCGCCTTTTTCCCTGATCCGCCGATTGAGAACGCCCGCGGCCACGCCGCGGGCGTTCTCATTTCTGGCCTGGGCTGCAGATTTACAGAATAGATTTGGTCCAGTCAGACAAAATCTCGTAGGTCCAAGTATAGTTACCAATGACTCCACGGCCTGTGGTCCTTTCTAGCCAAGCCGTTGTCGGTCATTTTGAGCCAGTCAACGACGGCTTCCCCCTGTTGCCTTGTTGGCGAGCGATGGCTGGATCGCCTAGAGGCCATGGGTGTTTTGGGCCATCGCTCTCTCTTGTCGATGCTGTGAGCCCGGCCGCCTGCGCGGTGGCCGGGCTTTGCGCCCACACGGCCGCCAACATGCAAGACCAGAACTGGCTCATTAGACCAGTTCTGCGATTTTTTACGTCTATACTATATCCAGTAATTTTATTACTTCATTAATGCGTCCTTTTGTCGCGTTTTATCTTGCCTTCTTCAATTTGATCGGATAGAAACAAGGCCTCGTCTCAACGAAAACAATGGGAGGGAAACATGTCTGTTAACGTTCACGGCGGCGCCGAGGTCGGAAAAATCCTGCTCTACATCGGCGGCTTCGTCGTCTTCGTCGTTATCGCCCTGACGTGGGTTCCGGAGCTGATTTCTCCGGACAGCGCCAACATCACCGGCAACACCGGCTCGACTGCGCGCATGATCCAGTAAGAGAAGCGAACGGCGTTCCGGGCTCCTGCTGGCCCGGAACGCCATGATCTGGCGGCGCTCGAAATTTTCCTGCTCGAGCCTGTTGCAATGCCAGATCGATTGATGCATAAGACGCCTCGTCGGCGGCTGGTGGCCAGCCAAACCGGCGAAACGGATGCGGGTGTAGCTCAGGGGTAGAGCACAACCTTGCCAAGGTTGGGGTCGAGGGTTCGAATCCCTTCGCCCGCTCCAAAGAAACTCTCCGCGAACACCCTAAAGCGGAGGTCGGGGTAGATGCTCTCAACGCGCGCCCCCGCGAAGATCAATCTCACGCTTCACATTCTCGGCCGACGGGCCGATGGCTATCACGAACTCGAGAGCCTCGTCGCCTTCAGTGGCGCGGGCGATACGCTCACTTTTGCGCCCGGCCCTGCCCTCTCGCTGGAGATCGCCGGCCCGACGGGCGCGGCCGCGGGCGCGGGCGACGACAATCTCGTGCTGCGCGCCGCCCGCAATCTCGCCGCGCGAATCGAGGGGCTGAAGCTCGGCGCCTTTCGCCTTGCCAAGCGCCTGCCCGTCGCGGCGGGAATCGGCGGCGGTTCGTCCGACGCGGCGGCGGCGCTGCGCTTGCTGGCTCACGCCAATGGGCTCGACTTGCAGGATCCCCGGCTACAGGAGGCCGCGCGCGTTACGGGCGCCGACGTGCCGGTCTGTCTTGCCGGCCGGGCGCGGATGATGCGCGGCGCGGGCGAATCGCTGGGGCCGCTCCTGCGCCTGCCGCTTCTGCCGGCGGTGCTGATCAATCCCGGCGTGCCGGTCGAAACGCGGCCTGTTTTCGAGCGGCTCGGCTTGCAGCCCGGGGAACGCGTCGGCGGCGCGAGCCATCCCGAGATCGGGCCGGCGGCGTCGGCGGCCGAGCTCCTCGCCCTGCTCGCGCGCGGCCGCAACGATCTCGAGGACCCGGCCTGCCTTCAGGCGCCTGTCATCGTCGACGTGCTGGCTGTGCTGCGCGCGGCGCGCGGTTGCAAGCTGGCGCGCATGTCGGGTTCGGGAGCCACCTGCTTTGCAATTTTCGCCACCCCCCAAGCCGCCGCCACGACGGCGCGCGCCATCAAGACGCGGCGCCCCGAATGGTGGGTGAAGACGGCCGCCCTGCGATGAAAAGGCGACCTCCGCAAAAAGCGCCCCCCAGCCGCGGGGAACGGCCGAGAGGCGAGCGCCCCGATCGCAGCTCCCGCCCACCGCGCGCGCAGGAGCGGCCCGCGGACGCCGTGCGCGGCCCATTCCGAGCCGCCTCGCCTGAGGTGGTGACGCTCTATGGCGCGCATGCGGTCCGGGAAGCCCTCACAAGCAGGCGACGAAAGCTTCTCTCGCTCTACGCAACGGAAAGCGCCCTGCCCCGAATCGCGGATCTCGCGAGAGCCGCCGGTCTCGAACCCCGCCCGACCGATTCGCACGCGCTGACGCGCCATCTCGGTGAAGAGGCCGTGCATCAGGGGCTTCTGCTGGAGGCGCGCCCTCTTCCCGAGGCCGATCTCTCCGACATCGAGACGAAGAGCGGGGTGGTCCTTGCGCTCGACCAGATCACCGACCCCCATAATGTCGGCGCAATCCTGCGCACCGCCTGCGCCTTCGGAGTCGACGCGCTGATTGTCACCGAACGACACAGCCCGGAATTTACGGGCGTGCTGGCCAAGGCGGCCTCCGGGGCGCTGGAACATGTGACAATCGTTACAGTCGTCAATCTCTCCCGCGCCCTCGACGATCTGCGCGAGCGGGGCTACAGCGTGATCGGCCTCGATTCGGAAGGGTCGGAGCCGATCGAATCGATACGTCTGGCCGCGCCTCTGGCGCTCATCCTCGGAGCCGAAGGCAAGGGCCTGCGCCGGCTGACGCGCGAACGCTGCGACGCCATCGCTCGGCTCGATCTGCCCGGTCCCATCAAGAGTCTGAACGTCTCCAACGCCTGCGCAGCGGCTCTCACGGCGATCCATATGCGCCTGCGGCCGCCGCAGGATTGACCTCGAGCCCGCTTGGGTGATTAGAGTAATATTGAGGCTTATGCCGGTTTAGCTCAGCTGGTAGAGCAACTGATTTGTAATCAGTAGGTCGGGGGTTCGAATCCCTCAACCGGCACCAATAAAATCAAAGACTTAGACAAATAGTAAGGTTATGCTTCTGCGTCGAATAAGCACCAGATAAGCACGACGCGCGATGTCGCCGCCTGAGTTTTGGCGAGACGGCGAGAGCGGCGATGGATCAGTCGGCCCCTGCGTAGACATTGTTCTGTCGAGATGGAATCATGATCCTCTATCAATCGGGGGTGATGATGGCTTCTGACAAAAAACCTTCAGACCGCCAGCCGCAGCGGCCCATAGAGCGGAAGAGCGGCCGTGACGGATATGCTCAAGATCAGCGCCCAGAAAGGGGTGCATATAGAGAGCATGGCGTTACGCGCAAAGATCACGGTTCAACCGATTGGGATCGCCCGCCTCCGCCACCCCCTAAGAAGAGGGAAAAGTAGCGATGGCCACGTGGGACGACGATCCCTACTACGTCATTTCCATAGGCGTGCATAAGTCTCGAAGATACCACAGCAAAATGGCCGCTTTTTTCCAGTGGCTTAATGATGTGGTGCTCGGGGCGAATGCAATCCTCGGTGCCGGGGCTTTTATTGCGCTCGTTGGTGGCAAGGACGGGGCGCTCGCCAAGTTTTTGGTCGGGACGATAGCTGTCGCTTCTGCGCTTGATAGCGTCATCGGATTTTCCAAGAAATCCAAATTACACGCAGAGCTGTGCAGGCGGTTTACGGAGCTTGCCGCCGATATGGCTCTATGGGATGCAACCGAAGAAAATTACAAGAAGGCGGTCTCAGAGCGCATAAAGATTGAGAAGGACGAGCCTCCAGTTCACCGCCTTATTGATTTGGAGGCGAGAAATGACGAATTGCGATCCAGAGGCTATTCCAATGATAGCCTAGTGCCTTTGAGTGAGTGGCAAAGAAGGCTCGGGTATGTATTTACGTTTGGAATGCCCCGACTTGAGAGGTGGCTTGCCGGCAAGAAAACTGATTCCGCGATCTCTACTTAGGCCGCTCAATGAAGGTCTTGTGAGCGTGATGCAGCCGCCGTCCTAAGCTGCCAAGCGTTCCTTTGTCTCTGCGAAGCAGAGGACGAGGCTGTAGACGCGGTTGCCTGATACACGGCGGTGTGCCGGTTCCCCAAGAGGCCACGCTTTAGTTGCTGTTGCTGCCTCGCCATTATCCGGCTATATGTCGAAAATATTGAGTATCTTCGACACATCATGGTGACATGTCGATGCTCGCGACATGATGTTCCGACTTGTCGAAATTTCGAGGTTTTCACACCATGACCTTCCGCCCAGATCAGCCCTTCAATGCGCTTCCGTTACTCCCCCCGACGGGGGAGGTGGAAAGCCGTCGGGTCCTGAAGGTCTGTATCGAGGCTCGCGCGGCGTTAGCGGAGCTTAAGGTCGCTGGAGACCTCATCCCTAATCAGACGGTGCTAATCAACTCCATACCGCTCTTGGAGGCACAGGCCAGTTCTGAGATCGAGAACATCGTGACCACCACGGATCGCCTGTTCAGCTTTGCCGACCGATCTGAGGCGCAAGCTGATCCCGCAACAAAAGAAGCACTTCGTTACCGCAGGGCGCTACGCGAAGGGTTCCGCGGGCTCGGCCAGCGTCCCGTCACAACAGCGACGGCTATCGAGATTTGCCAAACGCTACGCGGCGTCGAGCTGGACATTCGTGCCACACCTGGGACGGCGCTTGCAAACCAATCAACTGGGGAGATCGTCTACACTCCACCTGAGGGACAGGCGCGGCTGCGCGAACTACTAGCGAACTGGGAGCGATACATCCACGAGCACGAAGACACGGACCCGCTAATCCGCATGGCTGTGGCACATTATCAATTTGAGGCCATTCATCCGTTTACCGATGGAAATGGCCGCACGGGCCGCGTCGTAAATCTGCTGTTCCTGATCGAAAAAGGGCTCTTGAAGCTGCCGGTTCTCTATTTAAGCGGCTACATCATCCGACACAAATCAGAGTATTACGCCCTTCTTCTGAAAGTTACGACAGATCAGGCTTGGGAAGAGTGGATATTGTTCATGCTTCGGGCAGTGCTGGAGACCGCGCAATGGACGAGCAGAATGATCGCCGCAATTCGCAGTCTGCTTGACGAGACCGCTGAAAAAATTCGTAGTGAAGCCAACGGCGTCTATTCGCGGGAACTCGCCGAGCTAATTTTCGTGCAGCCCTATTGCCGCATCAGCAACCTAGTTGATGCGGGGATTGCTCAGCGGCAGTCAGCTTCAACTTACCTGAAAAAGCTCGCGGAGATTGGAGTTTTGAAGGAGCGTAAGGTTGGTCGCGAGAAGCTTTTTATCAACCCGGCATTTCTGCGCCTTCTCACTCAATCACGGCCAGGGTAACGCTGAGGTGATCCGCACTGCTTCCGACGCGACGCCGCCTGATTAACCTACTGCGGCGCGCGCAATGCGCCAGCACACATACGATGCACCCTCTCCTTGCGTCATTGACGCGGACCGGTGTGCCCCTGCGCATCGGGAAGGAGAAGCCGCCGAAGCTCCCAGAGCCTCCGGCGGTTTCTCGCTTTGATCGCCTCAAATGACCCAACCAGACGAAAAAGCCCGCCGTTATGGGGCGGGCAGTCTCGCTTGCTCAGCAATTCTTGGCTTGGACCGAGCGCGCGTCTTAGGCCCGCGTCGCTAATTCGGGCCATATCGCTCCAGAGCACGGCTCACCAGGATGGGCCCCACATTGAAGCGCAAAGATAACGCTCAGTAGCTGCGAAGGTTGCATATCCCGGCGAACCGCCTCGATCACACTGCGCGTCTGCGCGATGTCCTGGCCTATTCCAAAGAGGGAACCTCACCAGCGGACTTTGTGCCCGGCAGCAGCAGGCGAAGGCCACGCCTCAGTGCGGCTACATGACTGATTGCAATTTAGCCAAAGGCCAGTGAAACTCCCCGCATGCTCCGTGCTCCCATCGCAGATTCCGTTGTTGGGTCCATCCTCGTCGCCGTGATCCTCGGCGGGGTGCTGCTAGTGTTGCTCTACCTCTGACGGACCGACATCGCTGCGCCCAAGCTCTCTCGCTCTCTGGATTGGCGGACACTGCACATCGCCGTAAGAGCAAAAAACGCAGCAATCTCCCGGCTTAGGTTTCAGCAAAGCTCCGCAGAGCTTGCACTCGTAAAAGAACTGGCAGGCGTCTGTCGGCATTGCCTCTGTCGACTGATGGCCGCAGGAGGGGCAAATTATCGTCGAGAAGAATTGCATTAATGGCCTCGCCACAGCTTGAGCAGTATGGGGTCGATATAGCTCCAGCTTGCCGCCGCCAGCACGATCGCCGACGCGGATAGGAGCAACGCCAGCGTTGCGGTTGAACGCCCCGGCGACGCGCAGGATGAGCCCGTGACGCAGATCACGGGGCGTTTAAGCCACCATGCGCCCCATCCTCCGATAATTCCCAAGGCGCTGATAAAGAGAAGTGGCACGCGCCACCCCGCCATTGTTTCAAGGCCACCCATGACACCCGCTCCCGCACCGAGCGCAACAAGCCCGAGCGGGACGACGCAGCATGAAGACGCGACGACCGCGCCGAGACCGGCGACGAGTCCCAAGGCGGCGAACCATTTTGGCGCGGATGTCGCGGCAGGGGAAGCCGAAGCGGCTGTCGTTGTTTCCTGTGCAGAATCGCTGATCGTCATGCTGCGCCTTTCCTTGATTATCCGGCTATCATGCACCCCGTAGCGACTACGGGTGCAATAGGAAAAATCCATGCCATCCTTGACGATTGGCGACCTTGGTTGCGCGCCGCGCGTCTTCTCGATTGACGCCAAGCTCGCGGGAGGCGGCGCGGACATCGGATTCCTGATGCTTAGGCCCCTTGCGCCTCCCATCTGCGCGTATATCGTTGCTGCCACAAGTTGTGTCAGCAACGGATTCTTCCGCCTTCAACTCAATCAGCCGAATCCTCTCCGCAAGCTCGGTATCCCACTCGATAGCTTTTTCGCTTTTTCTTCCTAAGACGATGGAGTTTAACATGCTGGAGATTTTCGTTTTTGCGATTATGGGAGCGGCGCTCTGGTATGCCAATAAGAGGGAAAGCTGGGAACGAGAGTTGAGGCGCGCCAGGGGTGACGCTCGTCAGCTTGAGCTAGATCGGGTGGCTGAGGAAACGTATCGCCGCTATCAAGAAAGCAGGCAAAAACGGAAAGGCCACGCTAATATCGCATAGATGCATAGGCCGAGCGATCCGGATTCACGATCTCCAATCCGCAGTAGGAACTCCGCGCGCGCGTCTGGACCGGCCGCATTCCAGGCTTCCATAAGCCGTGCCACTTGGCGCTCTGCTGCCAGTTCGTCGGTCAATGGGTCTGCCGCGATCTTCGGCTCCTTCCGCGCGGAAACGCGCTCCCCCGCCTTGGCGCGCTCGATCAGCGGCTTGCGCTCTTCAGGTTTCATCTTTGCCATCGCGTCAAGGTCTGACTTATTGTCGAGGCTTGTTCCAGCGATGTCGTCAAGATCGTCCCTAAGCGCCTTGCCACGCGCCGCAGCCAGCCGGATCGTGCGCTCTGCCTTGCCAGTGGACTCGGCAGTCGCTTCAGCAAAGGACAAATTGTCCGTTGCTGATCCCTGCCGCGCAAGCCCTCCTGCCACCCCCGCCATCGTCTCAGGGTGCATTTCCTCATAGATCGCCTTGCGCCGTGCGATGGCGAGAGCCTTAAAAGCAAAAACGCCCGCGCCGGTTACATCCGCCGGTCGCGAGCGTTTGCGCAAGTCGAAACAAGTTTGACCTTTTCAGAATTACATGCGTGCCTCGCCGCCCGCAACCATGGCCCGCATAGCCGCCTCTACGAACTCAATATATACCTCTAAACACGCGCTCCACCTCGCTCCTGTCCGCCTGAAACTCGCGACTGATACGCTTAACCTCATGGGCGTGTTTCAGTGATACAGAATATATCCAAGGATTTCCGTCTGGCGCGCTGTCCATCGACATATACTGTGCCAAGAACCAAAGCCAGTTGTTTAAGTCTCTGGCTGAGAGCGCGTTGATGGCGTCTTGCCGATTCGCCAACTCGGCCCGTTCGTCGTCGTCTGCATCCGCGCTGTCGGGGTCGTTAAATCTATTGGCTACCGACTCAAGGACTAAGGATCGAAACATTTCCTCCAACGACTTGCCGGTCGGCGCGCTGGCCTCCGTTGGCGCTGCCTCAGTGCTTCGCCCCAGTCCGGCCGCCAGAAGAGCCCTGATGGCCTCTGACCGCCCTACGCCTTGGTCTCTGGCCAGTTCGTCGATTTCCGCGACAAGCTCTTCTGGAAGCCTCAACGAAAAAACCGGGTCGTGGCCCGTAGCCGGGCGACCCCTCTTTTTGTGTATGACAGAATCGTCCATGGCCTGCCTCGTTTTTGTGTAATACATAATTTGCGTATTACACAAAATAGGCGTGGGTCAATAATTATTTCCGTATTACAGATTTTCTTTCGCCAGATGGCCTACAACCAGCGCCTTCATGGCCCGCTCTACAGCGGCAAAGCTATTCCGCCTCGCCCGATGCTGAGCCTGGGCGAATTTCAAGCAGCGCGGCCATGTCCAGCGATCATCTTCGTCCAGATGCCAGCCACGGCGGCGGGCATACCGCCATTCTTTCCAGGCGGAGCGCATGATCGCCCCTCGATCCTGCCTCATGAGCGCGCCTTCTTCTCGGCCATGAACCTATCGATCGCCGCCTGCGTGTCGGCAGTGAGCCTTTTCGAGAACGGCTGAAAGAGCCCAACGGCCTCGCCCCGCTCGATCGCCCGGCACCTTGCGGCGCGTCTGGAGCGCGCGCTCCAAGTGCGGGCGATTTCGGCCCGCCCGCGCTGCCAGCCCTTTTGCTCTTCATTTTTAACGCGCGCCACGGTTCAGGCCCTCCGCTCTGCCGCAGCCAGGACGCGGCACAGGGCCTCGTATTCGCCCCGCTGCTGGAGGCTCCAGCCCCTCGCCATCGCCTCGCCGATCAGCGCCGAGAGCCGCGCCCGCAGCTCTTCCTTGGTCGGCACCTCTCCATGGCCAGCTTCTGCCGCCGCCAAGATCATGGCCATGGAGTGCTCGGGATTGTGCATTCTCGCCCCCTTCAAAGAGAAGGGCGGACATCGGCCCGCCCCTCGACGCCCTCAGTCTATGCCGTAAGCCTGACGCTCATCCGCCGACATGCGGCTGATGCGGCGCTCGTAGGCGCGAGGATCGGTCTCGGCGAGGCGATCCAGCGCGGCAAAATCTGCGGCATCGCGGGAATGGTCGGCGCGGGAGCCGGGCTCGGGCTCATAGGCGCGTGGCGAGCGGCTGGCCGGCAACCGCCCGAATCCATCGAAGTCGGCGAGAAAGAGCTTGTGCGCCTTGGCAAGCTGCGCCTTGTCCGAAAGCCGCGCATTGGCGGGATCGGCGGTGATCTTTTTGACATAAGCGTCGAAGGCCAGAAGCGCCGCCTCGCCCTTCGCGGTGATGTCCTTGGCTGGGCCGCGCATGTAGCTCTCGACCTCGCGATTCCAGTTGTGCTCGATCGCCTGCTCTTGCTGTTCGCGCGCAAACTCTGCGCGACGGGATTGCCAGCGCACATCGTCGCGCTGATCGGCGATGGCTTCGAGCGCATCGGAATACTCGCGCGCTGTAAGCTCCCCATCGTCGAAACGCGAGACCAGTTCGGCCTTCTGCTCGTCCAGCGCGACAAGGCGCTGCGGCAGGTCTTCGGGAGCGCGGGTGTCGAGGATCGGCGCTGGATCGTTGGGCAGTTCTTCCTCGTCGCCGCCGTGATCGGCGCGAGAAGCGCTGTCGTGCGCGGTCTCTGGAGCGGATTCTTTGGCGTCGAGTGGTTCGAGGAGAGCATCGTCGTCCGCGAGGAGTTCACGCTCGGCGGGAGTCAGATGGCTCAGGGCTTTGTCGTCCAGCTTGTCGGTCACGGTCTTCTTCCTTCTAAAAAGAGATGGGCGAGCGCGAATCGCCCGCCCTACCGGCCTCACGCCGCAATCCTGATCATCACGACATCGGCGACGCCAAGCTCGGCCGCTCGCTCGCCAAGGCGGTTCACCCGGCCGCGCAGTTCCTCGATGCGCTGATCGTCATTCGCCGCCGCAATCACGATCTCACGCTTGCCGCCGACGATCTCCCCCGGCCGCGGAAGCGCGGCGTCCTGCGACTGGACGACGGTGAAGCCAGCATCCGCCCACTTGGCGCGGACCTCCGGAGCAAGCTCGCCGCGCGAGATGATCAGCGCGACGCGGGAGACGATTGGGAGCTCGGGCTGCGGCTCCTTCGCGACAGGCTCGGGAGCCGCAATGGGCTTCGCCGCCTGCCAGATCGCCGCTACAGGCGCTTCGCCGCCCGGCGCGAGGACCGGCACGCCATCGACGGTGGTGAGCTCGAACGACCTCGCCCAGCGCTTTCCATCGAGAGGGCGGGCCAGCGTCATGCGGCCACCACTCACGGCCAGCACAACCGACCCCTGAGCCAGCGCCACCGGCGCGGACTCGCCGACGGCAAGAATGGCGCGGCCCGGCCTCTGAAGCGCCAGAAGCTCGCCCTGAGGAAGCGCAAGATCGACAATCAGGAGCCCAATGCCGACGCCATGCTCGGCGCGGAAATGCTGCTCCAGTTCGTGCAGCCGGAAGCCTGACGCCTCGGCGGAGTAGCCAGCCATCACCGCGATCGGAAGCGGCCGGCTGATGCCGCGCGCTGCGGCATTGGCGGCGACGGCGCGGCTGAGAGCCTCGGCCCGTCCCTTGCCGGTGATGGCGGCGACTCCGCTGGCTGCGCCCGTGGGAAGCCCGAAGAAGCCGGAGAGGCTGGTGCGGCTCCCGCCATCGTCTGGCGCAGAGAGTCCGCAGGTAACTGCGTCCGACGCAATCGCCGTCGCTAGATCAGCGAGAACCGCGTCGCGGTGTTCCCCATCCGATCCGGCGACGTAATGGATGCCACTACGCGGCAGAACGCCGGCCAGTAGATCGGTTTGCGCGAAGAGACCATGGCATAGCCAATTGCGCGGAAGGTTCTTAATCATTTCCCTACTGCCTTTCTTTATATTCAGGCTGCCTTGTCGCCCTTAATCACAACCGGATTGAAGCTTGATCCTTGGACGGCTTTGATTAGCAGCGTCAGCGGATTGTCGGCGTCTCCGCCAATCGTCACCTTCTGATCGAAGAGCCCGACGTGCTTGCCGATCAATTCGAGGGCGCGAATCTTGTCGGAAAGCTTGATCTTTCGGATGGTCCCGTAGGGAATACCGTCGGCGTCCTTGATCTCCGCGACTTCAAGCCCAGAGACCGCGCGGCGCGTATCCTCGTCCATCTCCGACAACGGCTTCAATGATCCATCGGCGTTGAAGGCTTTGGCAATATCCAAAAAAGCAATGCGTGCTAACTCACGCAGCACACGATCAGCCCCTATCATTGTTCTTTCCGAACGCTCCGCCCTTGCGGCGTCGATAGCGGCGACAACCTCAACATTTCTCAACAGTCGCTCGCCTGCGGAATATGCGGTCTTTGCGCTGTATCCTGCTTCCTTCGCAGCCTGCGTCGCATTCATTGAGACAAGATAAGCCTCGACGAACGCGCTTTGCCTTGCTGTTAGCTTCCTACTGGCCATTAGGCCCTCCTTCTTCATTCTTCGCGGTCTCGCCACCCATCTGGCTCGGATGTCCTTCGACGTAGTTCACCCAATCCGTCGTGATCGTCGGATCATCGCGAAAACCGGCGACCAGCCCGATGCGACGGCGCTCTCGTGCAAAGAACGCCAGCACATCGAGGGTCGCGTCGCCTTTAAGCTCTTGCCCCATGCCCGCCCTCTACTGAACGTCGTAGTAGTTCTGCCCGGTGAAGGCGGGCATGATCGACTTGGGAGCCGGAGCCGGCGCGGTAGACTGCACGCCCAGATTGCGCGTAGTCGGCACAGGCTGCCCCCCGCCATGGCCGGAGCGGGCGCGGACCTGCTCATAGATCGCGGCCGACTGCGCCGCCTGCTGGTCCGGCGGTAGCTTCGCAAAGCCGGGATTGTTCTCGGATTGATACTTCATCACCTGAAGCACGCCGGTCGAGTAGTCCTTCATGCCCTGCGGCCCGAGAGCCTTGGCGCGTTCTTCCGCGATGCGGCTGGCGGATTTCACGCGCTCCAAGTCGATCTCGTCAGAGAGCTTGTTGAGGCCCTTCGCCCGCTCCGACTTCGCGGCCTGCTGATCCTCGTATTGCTTCTTCGAGAACTCGAACGCCGTTTGCGGCGAAATCATCGGCATCAGCTTGCCGTAAACGTCGGCAATGTCCGTGGAGTCTACGTTCTCGCTCTTGCCATCAGGCGCGGTGGAAGTGAGGCGCAGTCCGATGGTCTTGCCGTCTTTGTCCTTGATCGGATCAAAGCTGCGCTTCCAGCCGGTATCGGGAAGGTAGCTCTTGTCCTTCATCAATGTGTTCAGGTGCTTGCTCGCACCGTCCCAATCGTTGCTAAGGAGGGACTGATTGATGCGGCCGACATTGTTGATGCCGTCCTTGATTTCCTGCTTGTCGGCCCATGTCGAGAAGGCGTCGGCGGTCGCGGTGTCTCCCTTCGAGAGGTAGTGCTCCTGAATCTTCGGAAGCGCGACTGCGCGGAAGGCTTCAGCGAAGCTCCCGTATTTCTGTGGATTCGACCTGAAGTCCGCCACGGCCTCTTGACCGGCCGCTTGCTTTGCCGAGCGTTCGTCGGCGGCGTCGTTCAGTTCCGTCAACCCGGCGGCGCGCTTGGCGGCCAGGAGGGGCGCGTTGGCGGAGTAATCGGCGGCCGTTCTATCCGCCTCAGCCGCCGATCGCTTGTCGGCGTTTTCGAGAAGCGCCATCTTGCGTTCATCTAGGAGCGCGTCGCGATCCTCCTTGGAGGCGGCGCGCTTGTCGGCCGATTCCAGAAGGTCCATGTGTCGCCGGTAGTAGTCGCTCTTAATGCGCTCATTCTCCATATCGGCGGCGGTTTTCACACCGCCCGCGAGGCCCGCCATAAAGGCCCCAATTCCATTTCCAATTCCCGCTGCCATAATCTTTTCCTTTTAGGTTTGATGGGCGCTTACGCCGAGACGCTAAATTCCCCATCGGGCTGCTCACACCAAGGAGCGTCCTCGATCGCCACGCGTGGGCCAGGGCCGAACACATCGAAGCAATCGGGGGAAATAACGATGTCCCAAGCTTCGCTGATCTCGGCATAGTCGAGACCGCCATAGCGGGCGCGAAGCTCGCAAAGGCGACGCCAGAAGGCGGATTCACTTGTCCATCGCTCGAAGTGATCGTGCGCCCAGGCATGAGTGTCGCGCCAATCATCTGTCTTGCGGGCGTAGGCGCGCTTTTGGTCATCTAGCCGCGTAATTTCTAAAAACCCTTCTTCCATGCCGGCGCAATACCAACCGCCGCTCATATCAATGCGGCCATTCCGAATGGAGCTTTTGCGATTTGGCGGCGCTGGGCGGACGCGGTAGGCGCGCGGCCTCTCTCCTTGCGGGATACGCGCGGCCTGCGCGTCGGCAAAATTGACGACGTTCTGGAGCGGCGCTTGCGGGGTAAGTTCGGAGGGGATATTGGACATTTCGCAACCTTCAAAATCTTGTGGAGCCCGGCCGCCCGCCAGCGCCGGCTTCTTTGCGTTTTCAGGCGGCTTCCGCTGTCGAATTGATTTCGGGGCTGATGATCGAGTCGGCCCAAGCGTCGATCGCCAGCGGCTCATACCCGACATCACGGCCGATCTTTCGGAATGCCGGTCCCCTGCCTGGCGTGCAGCGGTATGTCCGCAAGGTCTGCGGGCTCCGGTAGATGCCGCGCTTCGCCAGATATTCCGAAGCCTCAGGCGTGCTCAGGAGGCGGATGCTTTCGGCGACTGGATTGCTGTCCATTGGCGTTCTCCTTGACGCCAATCTCGCAATCTCGCGCTAGGTAAACAAGCGTAAACTATTGAAGGAAAAGGAAATTTAGGTTCGGAAATTTTCGGTCTCTATTTTTCCCGAATATCGGCAATGGCCTTCTGCATTTCTACTGCCAGCGTTAGCTCGCTTTCCATGTGCCATGCCTTCGCGTCGTCGCCGAACGTCTTTTGCAATTCCTTCACGAAAGCGACGAACGGTGAGACTTTCGGATGATTGTTCTTGTCGATTGTGCGCGGGAGTCGGCTTTCGTCTGCTAGTTGCCACAGGCGGCGCACCATCTGCCTCCATGCGTTCTTCTCGTGAAAGCGCGGGTGGTCCCTATCGTTTAGCTCCTGCGCGAACAATCTTGCTGCGGCGCTGGCCTTCTCCATGATCTTCACAAGGTCGCGGGCGCGGAAATCAACGTCTCCGCCTAGCTCTTGCAGATAGTCGTCAATCTGGTCTTCCAGATAGCGCCTTGCCTTCCGCGCCCTTGCGTCGTCTTCTGCGGCGCGAGCGGCTTCTATTGCCATGGCTTCTGCGTTCTTTTTCTTTGCCGGATTCCCCTGCTTCTTCGGCTGGATGCCGCGCGGAGAGTTATATGCGGCAACGAACGCCGCCGATGTAGATTGCAGTCCTTCTAGCCATGCGAGGGCGTCTTTCGTGAAAGGCGCGTCGCGCGCGATTGCTTCTGTCTCGAAATATCTATCGACTATCTTCGCGATACCGGCGCGCATTTCCTCGGGGAGTTCTACGCCGTAGGCGCTTTCGATAGCGTTCCATGTGTCGGCGCTCGGCGACCATCTGACCTTGCCTACGATGGCCCCCGAGGTTGGGAGCCGCTCTTTTCTGCTTGCCCGCGCCATGTTCGCCCAGCCCCTCACGAAGCCCTGGTGGTAGCGGGGGAAGCCGAGGGGCTATCTCGGTTTGTCGGGCCGTCGCCCTATCCCGCCGCGTCTCTGCGCCGCTTAGGCGTAGGCGGCTTCGCTGTAGGAAAAGCTCCTGCACCCGTCGTCTTTCTGCATGCCCTCCAGTCCGTAGGCGCTTGCCAGGAAGTGAGTGCAATCGCCGTCCTCCAGGTCATCGCCAGGGTTCGGCACGAAGTGTCTGCAATATCGGCATTGTGCGTGGGAATGTGCGGCGCAACCGACTCTGCGCTTTGGCTTCTCGACTTCGACGCCACCACCGTCATGATGCTTATGTCCGGTCATTGCTCTTTTCCTCTCGATCTATTTCCCGCCCCTGTGGAGCCCGCTGGTGCGCATTACGGAGCTGAGAGCTAGCAGGCTACCGGCCGGTTGCGTTAGGCTGCCCGGCTGGGGCAGCGCACGGGCGCGGCGGGTCTCTTCTCTGGCGGTTTTGGCAGCGGTTGCCAGCAAATAGGCTGGCCCCATCCCTTTTGGCCGCTCAGCGCACGCTCGCGCAGGTGAATCCAGCCGCCGCCGTCTTTCGCCCAGCGAACCGCAAAGACGGCGCGCTCGCCCTTGTCGTTCTCATAGACGGCCGAGAACACGGAACCGTCCTTCGGCGCGCTTCCGATTAACTGCCATCCGTCCATCGAATCCGGCTTGCCGTCGGCTTTGTCGAAAAACCTTCCAGCATTCTCGATAGCGAAGTGGGCCAGTTTTGCGGCGTTTCCGTCGTCTCGGCGCTCTGATGACGGATAGTCGTCTCCAAGCGCCAGATATGCCGCGACAAGGAGGTTGTTCAGTTCGGATAGCGAGTCCGCCCCCTTGAGGCTTAGCGCCCGCCTCGCCATGCGGTGGCGCTCGACAAGCCCTGGAAGGTCGCCGTCCTTGGTGCTTGGGTCGGCAAGCAGTGATCCGGTCTCGAAAAACTCTATGAAGCTGTCGGTCATCGGTCCTTGTCCTTTATTGCTTCGCTCTCGCCATTTGGTGGGGGAGGATCGTTTGTCACCCCGTTTGCCCCCCGTTTGTCACCCGTTTGTCACCCGATTAACTATTTGATTTAGCTAGACATTCTGTCGTTTGTCACCGTTTGTCGCCAAGGGGGTAATAGATATGCCCTAAAAAGAATGGAGATGTTCTCGTGATGTTCTGATTTTTTAGAGATACCCCCCCCCCGGTGACAAACGGGGACAAACGACTAAAGGAGGGGGTTATATATATTATATATTATTGAATTTTCTTAGTTTTCTCCCACAAATCGTTTGTCACCGCAGGTGGTGACAAACGGGGGACAAACGGTGACAAACGACCACCTACCCGGCTCCCTTCAGGAGGTAGGTATAGGTGACTGGTCCGCCATTCTTTGGTTGCGTTTTGCTCCGCAAAACAGTTTCACCATCAACCAGTATATCGAAGGCGTCGTTGCGCTCCTTCGGAGTAAGCTTGTTCTTGAGCTTTCTCGTGATCTCGCGCTGAGTGATAGGGCGGCCGGCTTCGGTGATGATGCGGAGCACCAGATTGGCGCGCGCCTGCGCTGGCGTGTCGGCCATGCGCATGGCGACCTCCCGCGCCATGGTGTTGGCAGACCACATGGCAAGCTCGCGCCCCCAAGCGAAATCTTCGTGGGTGACTTTGGCGTCGAGCCCAGCGCGGGAAACGGCATGAACCGTGGCGAGCCTCAAGGCCATCTCGGCGGTGCGCACATAAACTCCGCCAAGTTCCGAGTCCTCAGACTTGTTGTCGCAAAATTCCCGTAGAGATTCCCATTCGTCGCAAACTTCGTCGCTTTCCCAGTCGATTACGATTTGCCAGTATTCGTTGCAGCGGCGAGCAATCCTTTCTTCCGGCAGGGTTTGGCCACATGCTTCATCGCCACGACAGTCTTGATATAGCTCCACGATGCGCTGCTGTATTTCGTCCGGTATTTTGAACTTTGATGCAGCCGGTTTTTTAGCGTAGGTCGTCTTTGCGACGGTCGAAAGCATGAGCCATCTATTCAAGAATCCGTTCGTCACTTCCTTTGACGACATTGCATTAAAGAACTCGTCATGCGTCGAGACGCCAAACAGCGACAATGCCGGCCATTTGATGGCGTCCCCCTTGGAGGCGGCGCGACCAATTCCGGCTACTTCCTCGAAGGATGAGCCCCAATACTCGCGCAGCGACTTTGTAATGGCGCGCTCAAAGCTGCTTGCCCTCGGGTTACAGGCTTTCTCCAGCAACACGCCAACTTCGTCTGACGCGACCAGAGACAATGGCGTCTCGGTTACGTGATTGACTAGCGCCGTTTGGCTCATGAACTCGCCAGATGGGGATGCGAGATTTTCATTTGCCACCTTCACCAAAGCTAGCGATCTCTTCTGTGGGTGATCCTTGCCGCAGCCAGTCAGGCCGAGCGCAACGATGTAGAGATGCGTGCCTGAGGTTGTCGGGCCTGCGACGCGGCGTCCAATAATCGTCCCCATTGCCGCGATAGCCGCGCCGAGCGAAAGGACGCGGTTAGGTTTGATTGCGGAATCCGTGATCCAGTCAACGATCTCTCCGAGTAGTCCCGCCGGTCTGGTGAGATGGTCTGGAAGCTCATGTTTGGCGCTGTTCGGCGGCGCGGCGGTCTCGATGACTTCGCCAGTCTCCTTGTCGTATAGCGCGCCATCCTCTCCCTCGATCAGGGTGGGGCCGCCCGCACCATCGACCATCCGGTCGATCATGACGATCCACTCGTCGAGCCCCTGACCTCCCTCCCGCTCGGGCAGGTCGTCGTGAGGCTTTTGCAGGCCGCCGTTGAAGCCGCTCCTGAAGGAGTCTTCAAACGACTTCCGGCCCTTGTCCTTCACGTAGCCGTTGGCGTGGCAGGCGTCGAGCAACGCGGAATGAACGGTCGCCCTGTCGATCCAGCCGCGCGCGGCCATCGTCCCCATGCGGAAGGCTTTTTTGTAGAGTGTGTTGTTGCGCCCGCCACGAGGGTGGGCGGCTAGCTCCCTCGCGTTCAACTCAAGAGCCCGCTCGGCATAGGCGCGGGAGCCTGGGTCGTCGCTGGCGCTGGGCAAGATGATCTCGCCATCCAGCGGCTTCTGGCGATGAGCAAGAGACTTGCCCGGCACAGGTTCGTGCTTGGGCGGCGTTGTCGCCTCGCAGCGCGCAAGCAACGCGGCAATCGTCTTAGGCGCGGGCTGGATGTCCTCCGGAGTGTCGCAGATGTGCCGGCCGGTGAGGGTGAGATAGCGTTGAGAGCGGTAGATTTCGACGCCGATGTCGTCGCGCTTGACTGCCGCCTCAATAGCCTTGCCGCGCAAGATCATGCGGATTCCGGTGCCGGACGGGCTATACTCCGCGTAGGTCTCGGCTAGATCGAGAATCTCCAACGCCCAAGAATCGACCACGCCAGTATCTTTGTCGACGCAATGATCTAGGTCGATTCCAGTGTATCCGTCTTCCTCAGTGAGAACGAAGCCGGTGCCGGGCGTGATGCTGTCGTCAGGATGCAGAACGTAGGGCTTGCCGGGCCATCCTCTCGCCTTGGCGCACTGCGCCGCCTGATCGTATGTCCCCCATGTATTGGGGTCTGAATGGCTCGCACCAAATCCGGTGCGCGGATTCTTTGGCGGCTTAGTAGGATTGCCCTCGCCGCGCTGTTCATACCGCCAAGCCACCCAATGGTTGATAGCGGCAAGCTCGTCGATCGCCGAAATGGGCTCAGGATAATTGGCGGGATCGAAGATTTCGTTGAGCCAGTTGTTGTTCTCAAGCATGACAGACCTCCTTGGCGGAGGCGATCAGGTAGTCCGCGCTAGTGGTGAAACGGCGGGTGAAGCGTGCGGCGGCATGTGGCGGCGGACTACTGCCGTCGCTGTCGGAGGCGTTTGCCATGGCAGGCCGATGGCTCCGGCTCCTGCGCGGAGCGCGGACCATAGGGCGCGGGGTGAGGGCGATCCTTACCGCGGCGACAAAAGCCGCCAGCCTCCGGCGCAACGATAGCTGGCCATGGGCGCGCGCTACCCTGATGCGGCAATGTTGGACGTTGCGACGGCATTGCGCCACGGACACATCCAGTTCGGCCTTGCGGGAGGCGTCCTGCTCTTCGGCCGCCAATGAGGCGTAGAGCCTGTTAAGCTCTTCGTGGTAGGCGCACCAATACTTGGCGCGGGCGATTTCGTCATCATCGGCGCAAAAATCTTTGCGCGCGAGTCGCGATGTGGTATTCACGGTGTTGTCCTTTGTCAGAAGCTTGCGAAGCCCGGCGGTCCGAACCCGCCGGGTTTTTCGCGTCTTAGGGTTCATGCTGCCGTCGGCAGACCTTCGGTGGCGATGCGCGCAACTTCCTCATCGGCGATCGCCGTGCAACTTCCTAATTTCACAGTCTTAATGCGCTTCTGCGCGATCCAGCGGTAGACGCTGGGGACGCTGACGCCCCAAGCCTTCGCGGCCTCGGGCACTCGCCATGCTCGGCGGACAGTTGTTTCGGCGTTCATGTGATGCACTCCTGTGTTGCGGCTGATTTTGCGTGAGAATACGCCTGCTTATCTAGGCGGCAAGATATTTTCCGGCGTATCCACAGGGCCAGAATTGTTGATGCATTTCCGCTATCAACAATGCACCAACAATTAAAAGAAAAGGCCCGCCATTGCTGCCGGCCTATTCCTGCGCGTCTCGTGAGCCGCTCTAGGCGGTCGAGCGCAATCCACAATGCTGGCGTTGCTCTCGCTAATCGCTGTAACCAAATTCCTTCCTACGACGCCACCAATAGCCGGTGTCGAAGTGACCAACTCCAATTAGAAGCGCCAGCACCTTTTTAGAACACGTAGCGCCGTCTGGTTCGGCGAGTCGCGCCCACTTCCTGACGTATTCAGCAGCCTCGGGTATTTGGTGATACTCGCGCGGATCGTCGTCGCTGTATCCGTCGATTTCGATAGATTGTATTGGAAGCCCAATGCTCGCAAAATTCCGCCATTGCTTTGCGGCTTCAATTGCCCGATCGTCGGTGAGGGCGTCGCGATGCCCGATGTCGAAAAAATACATCCCGTCGCAGAGATAGAGCCCTTCACTGTTGGCTGTCTGGATATTGAGACGGCCGGGTCGGTTTGACGGCGAAAGGGTTTTCAGATTAGCCCGCCGCGCCTCTCTGCGTTTTGCCTCGCCCATCACGCTGACTCCTTCTCAAAGCACGCCCATTGGCGCGCCATGGGGGCAATGCTCGGCGCGGATGCTTTACGCATGTCGTAAGTCATAACCAAGCCTCTTCATTGCGCTGTAATCTAGAGGCCGGGCAGGCTTTGCGGGAGACCTGCTCGGCCGCTTTCGTTCGGGTGTTCAGTGCTTTTTCCGCTAGACTGGCTCGACATCGTTAACATCGCCGTCGAGACGAGCCTCCCAGGAATCCAGACTTGCGAAGACCGCTTCGCCGTCAAACGCCCTGCCATCCGGCGTGACGATCACGCCGTAAATACCCACGCCTTTAGGTGTCACAGCCTCTACACCGGTGCCGTGAACAATCCTGAATCCGATAACTGGCTCTACTATGCGGCTGTCCTTGTCGACAACTTGAAGCCTGTCGGCGCGGTAATGGTCTGCTTCGATTCGCTCCACAAGGCTCCGGCGTCGCCATCAGAAATGAAATATGTTTCTCCGTTCGACATGAGCACGCAAGTTTCGCCGTTTGGCATATCGTCCATCTTGACGACGTGATCGGTGTTGAGGAATCCGGCTTTTGTCTTAACGAGGGGCATGATGATTTTTCTTTTTCTGCTGCATCGGTATTGGTAGCCTGGGTGTCAGGCGGCGCAGACCAAAGCCCGCGCCGCTACTGGTGCGCCTATGCGGCGACCTGCATGGCCATCACGCCTTCGGCAAGCGCGCGCGCCAAATCGCGCGCCGATCCCGGCACGTGGCATTCAAAGTTAGCGTCGCGTGTGTATTCATCCCGAAGGATTCGCGCCAATGCCAGTAGCTCGCCCTTCGACTTCGACGCTGTAGCGCCCATCAACGCGCGCAACGACCAAAGACGATTATTGAGACGCTCTCTTTCTTCATCTCCCGCGTCGGTATTCGGAAGTTTCTCAATCTCGCGGGTTACCCGATCGTGCTCAGTCGCAAGAGCTTCAATAGTAGGGAAATTTTCGTTATTGGACATGCTTCTCTCAATTGCTTGATTTGCGCCGACGCCCCCGGCGCTGTGGGGATTCCTTGTCAGCCTGCCGCGCCCATCGCGCGGAACAGGGCGGCCTGCGCCTGCGCCAGTTCTCGCGCATATGCCTCGCGGGGGACGCCATCGGTCAGGATCGCGTCAACGAGCGCGTCGAGGGCTAAGAATAAGTCTTCGGCATTCATGGCGAGCCGGGCGGCGGTATCGGCCTCAGCGGGGCAAGCAGCGACGGACATGACGATGACCTCTTTCTGAAATCAGCCGGCGAAGGCGCGGACCACGTAGCCCGAGGCGCGCATGTAAGAGACGTGACGCGGCGCTAAGTCGGCGCGGCAGGACGCGATGGGGAGCCCGTTGAGGTTCTGTTCCTCGCGCAGCTTGGCCTGTTTCAGCTTGCGGTATTCCGAGCGGAGCGCGTCGGTGAATAGCTGGCGATAGGTGACGCGCTTGCCGGCGGAGAAAGCGCGCCAGCGGGCGATCTCGTGCACGCGGCGGAAGATTTGCGAGCGGTTGATGGTTGTGGACATTCGCGTCGCTCTTGATTTATGACACTTTCTGTATCATATTGTCTGATACAAAAGGTGTCAACAGAAATGAACCAAAAAGTTTCAGAAACTGCCCCGCCTTCCCTTTCGGTCTCCCAAATCAGGGCGGCGCGGGGGCTCTTAGGCTGGTCTCAATCAAAACTCGCCGACGCGGCCGGGCTTTCACTCCCGACAATCAAAAGGACGGAACTGGAGACTGTTAACGTCTCACCAGAAGCGCGTGAGAAGTTGCGCGCCGCCCTCGAATCCGCAGGCGTCGAGTTCATTCCGGAAAACGGCGGCGGGCCGGGGGTGAGGCTGCGGAAGGCGAGGCCGTGAGGCCGCTAATCTGCATCCTGCTACTCGTGGCCCTCGCCAGCTGCGCCTCAACGTCCGCAACCGATCCTAATGAGCGGTTGGTTGAGGTTCACGGCTTATTCATGGGCGGAGCCAGCACAGTCAGGCGTTAAACCGCCCGCGACCATCTTCCGCGCGGCGGATTGGTAGGGGCGAAGCTGTTTCATGCAGCCTCCGCCGTCGATCGGCGCGGCGCGCCCATCTTCTCTTTCGCCCAGGAATCCAGCGCATCATAAGAATAAAGCGCGACGTTTCCGGCCTTGAAGAACTCGGGGCCGCCGCCTTCCGTCGCAAGCTTGGCGAGCGTCTTGCCGGAGCCGAATCCGTAGGCGCTCTTTAGATATTCACCCGCCTCCTTGCGGCGGAGATAGAGCCGTTCGGGTTTAACGATGTTGCTGGTCAATTTATTTTCCCCTTCGATCAGTAGAGCGCGGCGAAAAGCGCCATCGCTTGCGCCGTAACATCTGGTCGAATGGGAAATGCCGCAAGTCTAAAAAAGCATAAACCATTGAGATTTAATGGTTTGACCTACAGAAACCCGCTTATTCGCATACACAATACTTTCGTTGCGATCTTGGTTATTATCGAATAAGCGCCAATCAGTAGGTCTCCTGTTCAGTCGCCTGCCTTTCGTCGCAACGGAACCACGTCTGCGCCCCGATTCTTCATCATGCCCTCGATCTGCTCGCCGATGGCGTCGGCGGCACGGCGCATGGGGCTCGCATCCAGATGGGCGTATTTCGCCGTTGTCGCCGGTTGGGAGTGACCCAAGAGCTTGCCTACGATCGGGAGCCCCATGCCGCCGCCAGCGCCGAGACTAGCGAAGGAGTGCCGCAGGTCGTGAATCCTCAAGCCTTCCAGTCCTGCCGCCTTCGTGATGGCCGCCCATGGGCGCTTCAGGTCCGAGCGCGGCTCGCCCTTCTTCGTCCCGGCGATGATGTGCGGATTACCTTCGACGCGCGGGATTTCGGCGAGCACCTGCAAGGCCGCCGCCGAGAGGTAGACAATCTTCTTTCCAGTCTTTGACCTGGGCAGGAGCGCGTAACCACGCTCCACGTCGACATACTCCCACTTCGCCGTGACGATCTCCTGCAACCTCGCGCCGGTGAGAATCAGGAGCCTGATGGCCGCGACGGCGAAAGGGTCGACAACAGTCCGCCTGTTGCCGGCCTTCGGCGCGTGCTTCGCTTTCGCCCTGCCCTCGTCGATCTCATAGACAAGCCCGATGGTCTCGGCCTCGTGGAGGGCGTCACCCAGGCGCGCAAACTCGGCCGGCGACAGATAACGCTCATGCCCCTGTTCCTCATAGCGTTCGATCCCCTTCGCCGGGTTTGCCGCTGCCTCGACGATCTCGCGCCGGGCGGCCCAATTCCATATGGAGGAGATGACGGCAAGCGCCCGGTTGGCCAAGAACGGCGTTTCGGCCATGGCCTCGTGCATGCGGGCCATGTCGATGCGCCGCAGGGCTGTGACGCGGACGCGCCCAATGGCGGGGTTGATGATGGTCGTGAGGATGCGCTCGTATTCCGCCGCCGTCCGGTCCTTGCGCTTTGCCTTCACGTGGACCTCCAGCCATTCGTCAGCAAGAGCCTGAAACGTCGGAACCTCCTGCGCGGCCTTGCGCTCGCCGATAGGATCAGCCCCGAGGCGCACCTTGGCCAGAATCTCGGACGCCCTCTTGCGAGCCTGAACGGGCGTCAGTGTCGTCGTCTTTCCGATGGTGTGGCGATACTCGCTGCCTTCGCCCCTGTTGGCGTATTGACTGTCTCGCCCGATGCGGAATTGCACGACATAGGCTTTCACGCCACTCGGTTGCACGCGGACGCCAAAGCCCGGCAAGTCCGCATCCCATGCGAGGTAAGGCTTGTCGCGTGGGGTGAGCGCGTCCACGGCTGTCTTGGTCAGCTTGATCTTGTTCCCAGCCTCGGACATGCCGCTCTCTCCAAAAATAAGCACCGAATAAGCACCGTTTCGTTGGAGAGAGTAGCCGAGAGTAAACACGATAGTCAATAAATCCTTGTCGATCAGTTAGTTAGTAAGAGACGGGGAGCGCCATAAACCCTTGAAAAACTCCGGCCTTCTAATTTGTAATCAGTAGGTCTGGGGTTCGAATCCCTCAACCGGCACCATTTAAGCAATTGAAATTAAATCAGAAATTATGGGGACAGCTTCAGCGAAGAGCTCCCCTCCCCGCGCTGTGTCAGCAATGTGTCACCACTTAGAAATAACCCCTTTCCCTTCTCGATCGTGACCCGCACCTGTCCAGGGAGGGCGAAAACCTCTCTCAATCCTCTTTCCTTCTTTCTTTTCTTAAATCCAGAGAGAGAATGAGCCGTCCAAGCCGTCCAAGCCGTCCAACCTCCTTGTTTTTCCGTGGCTTGCGTGTGGACGGCTCGAAAATGAAGCCGTCCAAGCCGTCCAAATCTTCTGAAATCAGACACTTGGTGGAAACAGCCGTATTTGATCGACATCAATAAAAAGACGCCTGGCACCTTTTCACCGTTCGCGCTGAGATGACCTGGCCGCAACTTGCGGATCGGACCGAGTTGCAAAGCGCGTGTTTCGGCGCGCGCAGGCGCGCGTCGGCGCGACGAAAGATTGTTCTCAGTTGAGTCCAGGCGCCGGTCCCATCTCGATGAGCGAAGCAACCCCCTACGCGCCCTTTGAGAGCAATCCTGATCGCGCGGCGGTAGCATGCCAGGAAAATCGATCTAAACAGCTGATAAAAAAAAGAATTTCGTGATTTTTCATGCAAAATCTATGGCTTGGACCATACCCGGTTGGGGACTCCGCCCTAATGGAGGGATTTAAACCCCTACCCCTATGGTGACTAAGACGGCCGGTGCCCGTCGCCGCCGTGGGACGACGAGAGCGCCGGTCGATGTTGGACGGGTGGCGAAGATAAAAGCAAAGGGCGCGGGGAAGGTCAGCAATCGATAGGTGGTGTCGCCGCCGTGCCGACGCTCGATGAAGATGCCGCGTCGGCTAGCAGCGGCGTGGTCGATCCGGTTGCAGAGTCGCTGAGCCGTCTGTGGCCACGCGCGCGAGCGGTTTAATCTAACGCTCGGTTCCTGCGGCGGGAGCGAGCGCATCAATTGCAGGTCCACCGCTTCTGACCTTCGTGCTTTTTGCACCAACTCGACCCAAAGCGGACATCCTGCGAAGCCGAGTTGGATTTTGGAAGATCAGCGCCATCGGACTATTGTTGAGGGGTTTCGCAAATCCTTTGCAGCGCGGTTCGACCGGCGCATTGCGGAGATGATGATCGTGTTGAAAGCTACCGAAGAGGAGATCGAGAATGTCCGGGAATACTTTCAATGGCAGGCACCTGACCTCGAAGTGACCTTCATGCAGAAGGTTTACTCGGAGACCGTCCTGAGCACCCGCCACGACGTATGGGACATTCACACCAACAAGGATCGCTGGTGGGTCATAACGGGCGGTACAAACCTCTATTCTCAGGAGCAGTTCCCAAATATGGATCTTGCTCTGACCTTCCATATTGGCCTGATCCTTCGTATTCCGCGTACGGAAGAACAACAGGAACACGATCTCCGCATCCTCCCGTTCGGTCCCATCTTCGAGAAGATGGAAGAAGCAGGCACCGCCGTGACACAGGCGCATAACCTCGCGGGCTATCAGGCCGTCGGCGTCCGCTGCCGCGAGACGTTACTCGAACTGATCGGCGTCGCGCAGGACGCAGCAGTGTGGACCGACACACCGCCACAGCGCGCGAACTTCCGCGCGTGGACGGAGATCATCTGTAACGATCTTTTGACGGGCGACACCAACAAAGAGCGTCGCGGGGCCCTCAAGGGTGCGCTTGAGTCCGCATGGACGTTTTCCAACTGGCTGACGCACTCAAAGTCGGCAACCTGGATTGATGCCGACATGGCGCACTCGTTGACCCAGCATGCCAGCGGCATGGCGGCCTCATTAATTGTTCGCGAGCTGCGCGGTGTGCCTGAGGAATGCCCGAACTGCGGCTCGCCCCACCTCGAACCCGAACAGGGCGAAAATACGGCGGCACCCGGCTTACTCTGGGAACGACCGCGCTGCGCCGACTGCGGATGGACCGGCAGGCCCATTCCTATCCTAGACCTCGAGAATGGACAGCCCATCATCACCCGCGAAGGCGAAAAATCTAACGAGCACGGCATCATGACGGTACCCCTGCGCACGATCCTTAAGCCGGGCGATCCGCCGATCGAGCCTCTGAAGATAACAGAGACCGGGCCACCGGATCCGGTCGTCTATTTTGCCTACGGGTCCAATATGTCGACCGCCCGATTGTCTAAGCGCATGCCTAGTTGCAAGCCGCTCGGTATTGCTACCTTGCCCGGTCATGCGCTTCGCTTCCATAAAAGCAGCATGGACAAATCCGGGAAATGCAACGCATTTGCCAGTTCCAACGAAAACGTAATCGGAGTCCTTTTCAGCTTTGACCCTGCCGAGCGTGCCAAGCTAGATGAGGCCGAAGGCGTCGGCAGCGGC
The DNA here is from genome assembly GCA_003963405.1 of Hyphomicrobiales bacterium. Taxonomy (GTDB): domain Bacteria; phylum Pseudomonadota; class Alphaproteobacteria; order Rhizobiales; family Beijerinckiaceae; genus Methylocystis. Next base: position 123,995 of record RXIY01000021.1, on the reverse strand, counting down.
TACGAGCACGCGATGGTCACTGTCATCGACGACAAAGGTCGCAGGCGGAAGGTTCTTACCTATCTCGCCACCGCCGACTACATCGACGACAGCCTCAAACCCTATAGCTGGTACAAGGACTTTGTCCTAGCAGGTGGCAGAGAACACGGCCTGCCGCCGGAGTATATTTCGAAATACATCCAGTCGGTCGGGGCGATCGAAGATCCTAACAAGTCAAGGGAAGCGAAGCAGCGAGCCACGCTCGGAAGTCCCGAGCGGTGAGGCTACGGTGTCGTTGCGAGATGTCGGTCCAGACTGCGGACCCGACGTCCGTTCCTGGCGCATTGGGGACTCTAGTGTTCGGCCCTCCTGCCAAGGGAACCCAAGTGTTAGATTTGGACCACTAGGAGCCGCGTGGCCGTGCCTGACCCTCCCGGGCATTGCTCTGTAATGAGGCAATCTATCGCCATGGCCACAGGGTCCGCCTCGAAGGCCGCTTCGTCAAGATCGCGGCGGATCGCGGGATAGGCGTCCGGGAACTCGTCAATTCCATCCGAGCGCCGGGGAGGCCGCGCCGCGAAGATCAGCTATCGACAGGAGCGATGGTAATCATTCGCTCGCCGCTATGCCGGCGCTCGACGGTGATGCCGCGCCGACGTAGTAGCGGCGTTGCGCGCTCGATTCTGTTGCCGAGCCCCTGAGCCGTCTGTGGCCACGCGCGCGAGCGCTTCATTCCATCCGGAACACGCTGCATTAGCAGATCCAGGAGCCGCGTTGCCGTGCCCGACCATCCTCGCGGATATTCCTCTGCGATTAGTCCATCTATCGCCATGGCCACTGGGTCCGCCTCGAATGCCGCTTCGTCGAGATCGCGGCGGATTGCGGAATAGGCGGCCGAGAACTCGTCAAGCTCCCATCCGAGCTCCGGGGACGCTGCGACGATTAATTTTTCGAAGTCTGCCATGCGCGAGGCACGGGCCAGCTTTACCGTTGGGAGGCGAGCGAGCGCGGCAGAAAGGACACCGCAAAGCGCGCCGAAGACAAAGGGAGCCGTTCGTGACCAGTCATCGAGATACTCGTCCTCAGGCTGACGCGCCTCGTCCGGTATGGCAGTTAAATGGACGATTAGCGCGCGGCTCGCGAGGTCGGGCCGATCGGCGAGCGAGGGAATTCCATTCGCCAGGATTGGGTTACAAGCCCACACCACATGCTCCTCGTCGTTCGTATATTTTACTCGCGTTGAAAAGCCGCCACCGGTCGCGACGCGGCAGAGTGCGTCGGCCATCATGGGATCGATCCGAGACACATTATCGAGCGCTACCAAGTGTCCGTTCTTGGCAGCTATTAGAAGGTCTTCTTCGTCTTTCGGCGCTGTTCGGATTGGCGCGAGATTGGGGTCAACGATGGACCGCAATAGGCGTGAAAGGACGGATTTGCCGCTGCCTTGTTCGCCCTGGATCAACAAAACAGGGTAAGGCCCGCTTGGGCGAAGCGCGGCCAGTTGCCACGCGACTACGGCTTTGAAGCTGTCCTCGTCCCGAACATTGACGAAGCGTCGCATGTCGTCGACGTATCCCCCGCGCTGGGGCATCGGTAATGACTGCATAGATCGCGAACGCACAAGCGGAAGATCATGGCGCTCTCGAATTTCCCAGCCGACAGCGCTTATCTCGACAACGCGCCACTTTGGGTCGCCTACGTCGATATACCATTTTCCTCCGCCCTCACCCACGCGCAGCCAAGGCTTACGCTCGGGCCCATCGTTTATCGCGCGGCCCTCGAGAAACCGAAGCACATCCTCCACGGCCTGGGCACCCGGGACCTGACCGAGGTTTTCATAAGCCTGGCAGGTCATCCACCGTTTGAATTCGGGCGAGCGAACCTTCCAGTTTTCGCGATGATCATTGACGGGAAAGGTCACATACGCATCGCCATTTGGCGCATGCCAAAACGAGCAGCTTTCCGCGAGCTGGCTAAGCAAGTCGCGCTGTGGCGTGCGCCGACGTTTGCCGTCGGCGCCAGAGCGTGCGCGACCATTGGCGCCTCGGGTCTGAGACGGCGCGGCGACGGCCGTCGCCCGGGTGATCAATTCAGTAGCCCATTCCGTGTTGCGGCCCTCATCTTCCGCGTCGGCTGCGTCCCAACCGTCTTTTACGTTGGCCGGCCGCACGACGATCGCCACGGAGATAGCGCCGGCCTCATAAGCGAGCTCGGCTACCGTCTCGGCATATTTGGAGCCCGGCTCGTCAGCGTCGGGCCAGATGACGACGCGCCGGCCGCGAAGCGGACCCCAATCAGCCTTGTTGGCGCTCTTCGCTCCATTCGGCGAGGTAACGGCGACGCATTTCGGCAGCAGCCGCGCCGCCGCATCTGCGGATTTCTCGCCCTCACAGACAACGACGTCGCTATCGGGCGACGCGGCGAGTCGGTCGAGACCGTAGAGCGGACGCGGGGCGGGCGAGCTCTCCCACCTCCATTCAAGGGCGCCGCCGGGCGCGCGGTAGAGCGCGAGCGGCCTGAATTGCTTTCCCCCCTTGGGATCAAAGCGGCAGGCGAAGCCTAAAAGCTCGCCGGACGCGTTGCGATATTCCCACCGGGCCGAAGGGACTCCAAGTCTTGGATGACGCTCCGGCGATTTAGGCGCGTCAGGCGGAACTGGCGAGACGATGACGTGGTCGCTCGAAACGACGCGCAAATTTGGTTTTACGCCGGAGATCGGCGCGAAGGGGTCATTCATAGGGGAAAATGCCGAGCATTTCAGCGACGCGGATCGCCGCGTCGCGCTGTTTGATGTCGAAAAGGAAGGCCGCAAGCGAAATGAGATCGCGCCCTCGATCGTCGGTCGCGAAATCTCCCCACGCGCCAGTCTTAAGATTGATCTTGAACGACCCGAGGCGTTTATCCGCGCGCTTGGGGTTTCTCGAGACCCATTCTCCGGCTTCGCGGCGGCCGTCCGGAAGCCAACGTGTCACAATGAGTTCCGAATGCGCGGCCGCTTTCTCAGCTATACGGCGAAAGGCAATGCGGCCATGGGGCGACATCCTCAGCGCGCTCCACCGCTCGCCGCGAGCGCCGAGGTGCTGGCCGATTTGCGGCTTTCGAGCCAAGCGTCGAGGTCCGCCTGACGGTAGCGCACCAAGCGGCCGACGGACACGAAAAGCGGGCCTTCTCCCTTGATGCGCCAGGCCTGCAAGGTCCGATGACTGATGCTCAGAAGATTCGCAGCTTCATTCTCCGTCAGCAATTTCGTCGCAGGTTGATTTGCGTCTTTAGACATCGTGCTGATTCCCCCAATCACTCGCGTTTCCTATCCGGCGCGAGCCGTTGCGATGACGCGCATTCAGCAACGCATATGGGTGAGCGTCCATGCGGCTTGAGGGCGTGAAATCAGCCCCGCGAAACCGCATTGACATTTGCTAAAAAGTCCGAACGCCCTCACCGAGTCGGATGAGGAGCGGCGCGGGCTCTTCGTCGAGTTCATCGTCTTCGAGGTCAGGATCGGCCGCCAACTCGTCCGCGACGGCGATAAGCGCCTGCCCGATGTCGGGAAGGTCGCCAAGGGCATCGAAGGCACGATTCACGCGCCTCTCGAGCCTCTTTGGCCGCTCAACGAGCGGTCCGGCGCGCACCCCGGCGGCGGGGGAGCTCGATTATGGTCCTCGAAGCCCCCGCGTGCGCTCGAATTTATCGAGCATCTGACGCAGATTTTCAGGAATGGGCTCAGGCTGGATTGTGCTGAAATCAAGGACAAAATCCCCGCTAAGCTTACCCCGGAAGAAGCGCTTTCTTAGGTCCGTGACGGCGTTTCTATTATGGCTTCCCCACTGCAAAATTTCGCCATGCGGATACAGCTCCCCGAAGGCGACTTCGGCGCCCGCGACGTGATGGGCAAGACGAGCGGCGGCATCGCCTGGCGTTACAAGCGCATTGGCGGGCAGGATCAGCTTGTGTGTGGCCAGTGCTGCGACTGGCGCAGCGAAAAGTGAGCGCAAGAAGCCGCGTCTGGCGGGCTGTTCCGTGAGGAGGATCTCGGTCATTTCGCTTTCTCCTGTTCATGCCAGGCGTCGAGCGCCGTATTCAGGCTGGGTCTCTGCGAAGAGCTTCGAATAGTTCCTCAGCGTCGGCGGCGACGTCCTTGAGCAGTTGAATTAGCCCTTCGCCGGCCTCGTGAAGTGAACCCGCGTGAAGATGCGCCGCCTCGACCAGCACGGAGAGGCCTTTCAGGCGGTCGCGCTGGCGGAGCGCCATGTCATAGGGGCTAAACGGCGCCGGTTTATCAGCGGCCATGGCGCCTCCATTCTCATCAGGCGCGCTTGTGGGATTGGAGATAGCGAGTAAGTCGAAAAGGATCGACTCCGCGAGACGCATATCCGTAGTTGCCGGCCCACTCGATCGACACACATTTTCGCGGCTAGTTGGGCAAATTCCCTCGAATCTCCCCATTTGACACCAGTGGAGAGCCCCGGCTTTCGCGCGAAGTGCGGAGAGCGTCCGCGCGGGCGTAGCGATCATCATATCGACGATGCGGCCGCTGTCGGCTACCGCGGCGAAATATTTCTCCTTTTTATCCTCCTTGGCCTGGAGATCCTTCTCGTGCTCCCATGCGACGGACAGTATGGCGGCGAGGCGCAAGATTTCAGCGTCATTATCAGTCATGGCAGCGGCCTCCATGAACACGGGCGACTGCCAGCGCCTTGCGCGCCTCGACGACAGCGAAGGCCAGCCATAGGGGCGCGAAGGGTGTGAGGGCGAGTAGGGTTACGGTCGTTTTCCAGGGCATTGGACAATACTTTCCCGTTCACCAGGAATGGTATTTCTGGCGTTGGTCGGCGTGGTTGTGAATTTGTCTAACCTCGGATAAAATACATGAGGTTCTGCGCAAGACAAGCGAAAAAATCTAATGTCAGATAAAACGACGCTTCTCCCTCTACAGTCGAGAGCCGCAAGGGCATTGCTGGAATGGTCTCGCGGAGACTTGGCGCAACGCTCCGGCGTCTCCGTTGCCGCGCTAGCTGATTTTGAGGCCGGCAAACGCCAGCCCTATGGGCGGACGCTACAAGATATCCGCTCTGCTCTCGAAGCCGCCGGCGTAATCTTCGTCGAGGAAAATGGCGAAGGGCCAGGGGTGCGGCTGAAGAAGAGCTTCGTTCCGCAATGATCCCATCGCAGTGCATCGCGGCGCGGGAGCTATTACGGCTCTCTCAAGAGCAGCTCGCCGATATGGCCGACCTCAGCATCTCTACAATCGACGATTTCGAGCAAGGGCGGCCAGTTCCGGATTGCCTGGTTGCAACCATTCAAGTCGCTCTCGAAGCAGCTGGCGTCGAGTTCATCCCGGAGAGTGGCGGCCGGCCAGGCGTGCACCTTATGAAGCACCGTTGAGCTTGTATGTCTGAAAAAGGAAAATGCCAGAAGAAGGGCGCGCGCGCCGGACGCCACATTGCCTATCCGACACTGCACAAAGCTCTCACTCTGCTTTTACCTGACTTTGAGTGGGATCCAGACGTTGGGTTTCCTGACGGATTTATAAGCCGATCGCTTTGGCGTCACGTCATTCCAAGAATACCCTGGAAGCCCTGGAATATTTCCTCAAATCAAGAAGAAAGCCTTGAGCGTCTCGACAAGGAAATAAATTCCGCCATCACTAAGTATGATAGAAGAGAGTATTTGAAAAACATCGGCCTGCGTTGTCCATATTACCTCGCACGCACCGAAATAGCCAGGATCGCAGGAGAAACGACCACGCATTTAGCATTAGTCACAAGTAGCATTAATCGTGAAAGAAAGCTAAAGCGCGAATTAAAGAATATTCAATCTGTTTTGGAACACCTGAACGAGCCTGACCTGTTGGATTTGTTCTTTTGGCCAGAACAAGAAAAAGGAATTCCGTCTGATCCAAGAAAATTCGAAGGATGGAGACGAAAATTTTTGCAAAACAATAGCAGAATTCGACTTCTTAACGACGTAGCAGACGCGTTGAAACAACGAATTGAATGGGAAAAGGAGGTGCGGGGTCCGCCAAGGGCCGATTGGGACTCTCTTTTTATCGAGGGGCTGGGGAAGCTTTGGTACGGCTTAACAGGGCACAATCCATCTTCATCAAACGCTTTCGTCGATTTCGTGAATGCGGCCCTTGCCGGCCTCCGTCTGGCGGAATGCTCCGAGGCAAAGGTCAGGACAGCGATCGAGCGCGTGAATGGAGTCAAAGGCGAAGGCGGCAGACCGAAAGAAGAACGCTTCGATGCCTTCGAAAGACGGCGATAAAGTCGCCAGAATGAAAAATCGGCGGAATTTTTTCACGTTAAGACGGACGCAGAGACTCCAGCCGAGGGCGAGATCATGCCCAAACACAGCAAAGATTAATCCTAACGGTACAACTCGTGGGTCATGATGCGGCGCGACATTAACTGCGAAAGCATGATGTCCGTCCTAGCAGGGTCGGATTTGATTAGGGAGGCCAGGAATGCCAGGCGGAATTGCCCATTCTTACGAAGAAATTCGTGAAATTGTCGTTAGTATTTTACTCGGACAAGAGAGGGTCGCCTACGACCCGACGCAGTTTGGGTCGCTTGTCTCTGGTGTCACCGAGGTCCTTAGCCGGAGAGAATCTTGCGAGCAACACCTGGTCCATCGAATGGATAAGGAGCTGGTCCGCGACGTTTTTTGGGATCTTTTCCGCCAAGGTTACATCACACTAGGACTCGACAATTCAAATTCGAATTGGCCTTTCTTCCGACTGAGTCATTTTGGAAAGAATAGCTTGCAATCTCAGAGCCCCTATCGGTTCCACGATGCGAATACCTTTCTTGCAATAATAGATCGCGAGATCCCCGATATTTCGAGGGAGGCAGTTTCATATCTTGAGGAGGCTGTTAGCGCCTTCTACGCGGGTTGCCTTTTAGCCTCTTGCGTCATGCTGGGCGTCGCGGCGGAGGCTGAATTCCTGCGTTTGCTTGATGGAGTCGCTGCGAGTGAAAATTATAGATCTCTCTTCGAGAATGCGACTAGGGAAGTGTTCATTCGACGCAAGATAACCAAGTTTCACGCAGCTCTCAGGCCGGTTTTACCTTCTCTCGAGCCGCGCAATCACTTTGAAGATATCGACATCAATCTCAACGCCATCCAGTCAATTCTTCGCATCGCTCGCAACGACGCAGGTCATCCTACCGGGACCTTTGTTCCCGATCGTGAGCAGGTCTATGTGAATCTCCAGCTATTTGTCCCTTTTGCGCGACAGATGATGCGCCTGCGGCAGGCGCTTTCTTGAAGTCTGTCGCACGCAAGACGGGCGGCTGTGTCATCGTCGACTTCGATGAGGCGAGCATCGATCGCATTGCGGGGAGCGACTGTCATCGCATCGCGCGGCGTTTGCGAAACTCATCGCGATCGGCGAGGAAAAGTCTAAGCCAAATTTCGTCGCGGACTTCACGCACGAGCCGCATAGCGATCTGAGGATCATTGCCAGCGCCAACTAGATTTTCATTGAATTTTACCGAAAAATCATCGAGCTTGATCTCGCGACACACCGCGTCCATTGAAAACAAATCGCGGGCGACAGCGCGACACTGATCTTTCATTTTGGTGTCAAGCTTCATGGTTTTTCCAAAAAAGGGCCGCGGCCTGTCACCGCGACCCCTCTCTGCCTCCCCGACGGACCACGGGATTTATTCGCGCCGAAGCGCTTCAATTTCGCACACCCGTTTCTGACGCAACACGAATGGGTCGCTCTCACGGGTAGCGGCATGCGCGGCAAGCTGCTCTCGCTCCATCTTCTCGCGCATCAGATGAACATAGTCCGCACTGGTCGGCGCAGTGGCGATAGAGCGGGCTTCGTCGCGCTCGTATTGCTTTCCTATCTCAGAAAGACGAGAGATATCAGCGAATCTATTGGCTCGAGCGGCGGGGCGATAGGAGCGTTGCACGATGGTGGCCTCCGGATTCGCAGGAACGGCGACGAGCGAGATTTCGAGCAGCGTCCAAGACGTGTATCTGCAGCCGCCGCCAGAGAGGAGTTCCCAATCGGTTGGCTCGAACCCAATGCTGATCGCGCTAATGACGCCCGCTTTGGCAAGGGCGCAATATTCGTCCGCGGTCTTGGACGCCCCCTCGGGTGCGAAGGTGATGGTTGCCTGTAGCTTGCCGTTCACGATAAATGGGGCTGCATTGCCGATGGGCGCAAGAGGGTCGTGATTAGCGAGAACGACCGGGTTGGATTTGTAGAAGGTCAGGTCACAGCCCGACATGCTCATGATGTCGTTTTGTCGGTCGCGTATTTCCGTGCTTGCTGTCACGAAAATTTGACGGGCGCCGAGATTTGATTTGCGAACGATAGTGCCGGAAAGGTGTTTCATGTAAGCCCCTCAGCTATCCACACCCGCCGCGATCAGCGCCAGAGCCTTCCTCGGCCGTGACAGTGATCGATGCGCCATAGTTAACTGTCGTTGGATTTGGGAAAAGCTGTTGCGCCGCCGGTGAAGCGCCGGCAGGCGTGCACGGCCACCCGGGTGGTGCGTTACGCGCGTAGTCGGCGGACACTGTCACAGTGCGCAGCGGGGCCATCAAATCGTTGGGCGCGACGTTCGCTACGATCGATTGAGAATTGGCCGAACCAAGCGCCACCGGAAGATACATGCTCACTGCGCCACCTCCGCATCATGCAGGCCCCGCTCGATCAAATCAGCAGCTCCCGTGCGCATCAGATCGTTGGCCTTGTCGGAGCCGACAATGACCTCGTCGCCGACGACATGCAGATTTCCGTCAAGCTCGACGCCGCTGCGAAGAAATACGATTTTTGAGAAGCCGTAAGACGGACGCTCCGCGACCTTCTGCGGCGCGCGGGACGGGCCCGGGCGGTAACTGGGATCCTGCATCACCGCGCGCTCAGGCGGATTCGGCGCGGGACGAACCGGGGCGATCGGGAGAGCAGGATGACCCAACTTCAACGGCTGACCGGCCGCAGAACGGGCGCGCATATCAGAGATGCGCTCACGCTCCCTCCGCCAAATTTCGAGCGGCTCTTTCCCGCAGACGAGGCCGCCGGAAATCATGGGCGGCACAGCGAAGATGGAACGCGCTACTTCGCTGAAGCCGCACTGATCGAACTGGCCGGCGAGCGTAAGATACCGGTCAAAAACCTCGGCTGCCGCGCCCATCGCGGCGTCAAGTTCGTTTTCCACCCGCCGCATCTCTCCTTCGAGGAGGGTGAGCTGCTCGCGGCGCGCGTCGTCTTGCAGCGTGGCGAGTCGGTCGAGAATGCGGCGCTCCAATACGTCCAGGCGCTCTGAGGATAGGAAAGAGCGGTCGAGTTGGTCGTCGATCTTGCCAAGCGCGGCGTCGCTCTCATCGGCTTCCAGAGCCGCTTGGCGCCGATCGGTAATCTGCGCCCGCTCCGCATCGTTTTCCACTCGCTCATTGCGCAAGGCGATGAGGGCGCTGTTGCAGTCGACAATCGTCGCCAATTCTTCGGGCGACTTGACCGCGTTGGGAAGGAAACGTTCGAAAAATCCCATTTGCAAAACCTCCGTTCTCAGAACGATGGCGTAAATCCGTTGCAATCGAAAGATCGTGTTGCTGCAATCTCGCTCACCGGTAGCCCGCTCCGATGTCATGTAGCTGTCTCCAGCCGATTGGGCGGCCTCGGTTGAGACGCAGAACCTCGGCAGCCGCCCGGCGCTGCGCTGACGCGTTGCTGGCAGGCCTTAGCAGGTCTCTGGCGAGCTTCTTCGCCCGGACGGTTGGCGGTCCGTCGTATAAGAGGAGAGCCTCACGGATGGCCTCGTCGCGGGCGTCGAGACGTTCTTTCGGAGATGGCGGACGTGCTCGCGCCAGCTCTTCGCGCAACTCGGCGGCCATACGCTCGAAAGCGGCAGCCTTTCGGCTGAGTCGAACTACCTCATCCAGAAGCCGAACCCGAGCGCGAGGCGGGAGCAACATAAAGACGTCGTGCCACAGCGGCTCGTCGCTATCGGCGGCGGCGGCGCGGGAGAGCTGGCGCTCGATCAAGAACCGCCGATGGCGCGGCGGTAGCAACGCCAGAACCTCGGGCATCGTCGGCTCGTGGCCTTCGTCGATCTCGGCATCCTTCCGGAGCTCCGGAGCGTCACGCGCCATCGCACACGCCCCCGATGATCTCCTCCAGGAAGCGGCGCCGCGCCTCCGGCCCCGCCGCGCGCCAGGCAGATTGGAGCGCGCAGAGTTCTGGGAACCACTTAGCCCGCTCGCGCATGGCGGACTTCGTCGCCTCAGAAATGCGTTTACGAACGTCCGGATCGGCCATTGCCTCACGCGTGCGCCGACTGATGAGCTCGCGCGCCTGAGCATCGAGCGAGCGAGCCGGCTTTGATGAATTCCCGTTTGGGGCTGAAGGAGGTTTCATGTCGCCAGCGGAGCATGAGAAGGTTTTTTCCTCCATGCGGCTAACGGCGCGAAAATTAACTGATCAAAACCGCATTGACATTTTCGATTGAATGTGAGCCGGCCGAAGGCGCGCCTATTCGATTGGTTTTGTGGCGAGACCTTCGGCGATCCTCTGTCCGATCTCTTCCGAAAGCGCGCGGATCGGCTCTGCGTCGCGTTGGACGTATCGGTTCGTCATTAACGTGTTCGTGTGCCGGAGCAGGTCGCGCACCGCGAAGGCGTTGACCCCAGACTGCGACGCATATGTTCCTACTGTGTGGCGCAAGTCGTGAATGCGAACATCGTCTAGACCGGCGCAGGCGCGGATGCGCCGCCAGGCTTTTTCCACCAGGAAAATGCTCAAATGGGCAGTCGCGTCCTTCGGCGCGGATAAAACCCAGGGCGATCCCTCGATGCGGGAAATGCCGTAGATGATCTCCATTGCCGCCGCGCTGACCGGGTGGCGTCGTCTCTTGCCGCCCTTGCGCTCCGGAAGAGCGAGCGTGCATGCTTCGAAATCGACATGCTCCCAGCGCAGTTCAAGTATCTCGGAGATCCTGGCGCCGGTGAAAAGCGCGAGTCTTATCGCCGCGAGAGCCCCGGGATTGACGCGGACACGCTGATTTCCTTCTTTCGCCCGGTGCTTTCCCTTCGCGTTTTGCCTCAGGCGCCAAGGAAGCCCGATCGTTTCTACCTCATGCAAGACCTGCCCGAGACGTGACAGTTCGTCCGCGTTGATGAACCTTTCTCTGCTGTTCTCATCATAGCGGCGAATTCCCTCGCACGGGTTGGAGCCCTTCGGCCGCATCCCCCAGTCAGCCGCTAGATTGAATGCCTTCGACAAGATCGCGAGGCAAAAATTGGCTGTTCTCGGGGTGTCTTGCAGCGCGTGGTGAAGCTTCGAAACATCCTCGCGCGTCACAGCCGCCGCCTTGAGCGCGCCGAGCCGCGGCCGCACGTGGCGCGTGAGCGTGGCGCGGACATCTGCGCGAGTCCGCGTGGCATTATGCACGTCTACATGCTCGGCGAGATAGCGGTCGAGGAGATCGTCGAGGAGCGGAGCGGCCCGCGCAGTGCGCCTTTCTGTCACGGGATCTTCTCCGTCTAGGACGCGCGCCAGCGCCAGTTGCGCGGCCTTGCGCCCCTGGTCTGGTGTGATCACGCCATACCGCCCCAGCGTGAGACGCCGCTGCCGGCCATCCTTGTTTCGATATTGCAGGATGAATGAGCGAACGCCGCTCGGTAGGACGATGAGCCCGAACCCTTTCAGCTCGGAATCCCAATAAATTCTGCGACTTGCGTCAATTTGAAGCGCGTCGATCATGCGTTTGGTGATTTTTGGCATTGGACGACCTGGCCTCGAATTGGACGACCTGATGGACGGCTTTAGGACAACAGCCGTCCATGCATATCTTTTTGATTTTACGTGATTTAAGACGACCTGGACGGCTTGGACGGCTTTTGACCCCTACTCTCTATCTCGTCTCTCTGCATTTCAGCGTCGTGGAAGGTGCTACACCTCGCGCGCCGTGTCAGCAATGTGTCACCAGAAGAGAGCGAATTCAGCGCAGCTGGCGCGTATTCCATCGTAGTCACCCTCGTCGTTTCCCATTGATTTTCGCAGATAATCGAATTTGAGCGTTCTGGATCGTAAAACGCTATACGAATTTGTAATCAGTAGGTCGGGGGTTCGAATCCCTCAACCGGCACCAAATCGTGCGATCGTTTTTCTGGTTGCCCGAATTGCCTGCGATTTTACGGACCATGCGATCGCGCGGTCAACGTTCCGCTGTCTCAATGGGTCGCTGGCGCGCTAGTCATGCGTCGCATCCTCCCGGAAGGACGCGACCTCTCGCGCGTCCCCCGTGTCTCGTCGCTCGACGATCAGGCTCATGGCGCGCCGCAAATGGCCCTCGGCCTCATCCAGCGCCGCCTCCGACTCGCGGAGCCCGTACCCCTGGAGCAGCAGAAAAGCCAGCTTTACGCTTCCGCCCGCGTGTTGCAGAGCCGCATGGATCTCTCCGCCGCTGCGGCCCGTTAGTCGGGACAGAATTTTTTCGCTTCGCCGGACGAGCTTCTTGTTCGAGGCCTGCACGTCAACCATCAGGCCGTCATAAACCCGACCGAGCAAGATCATCACGAGGGACGAAAGCAGGATAAGCGTGATCCGCTGGGCGGCGCCCGCCTTCATGCGCGTCGAGCCCGCGATCGGCTCCGGGCCCGTCTCGAGAAAGATCGGATGATCGGCCTCGTGAAGAAGCGGCGTACCCCGGTTATTGGCGACGCCAATCGTCAGCGCGCCCCTTCTTTTCGCCTCGCGCAAGCAGGCGAGCGTGAAGGGCGTCGTGCCGCTCGCGGCCAGCGCAATTACCACATCAGCCTGGCCGATCTCATGGCGAGCCACGAGTTCAATCGCCTGCTGGTCTTCGTCCTCGGCTCCTTCAACAGCGTGCAGAAGCGCCTTGTGTCCGCCCGCGATCAGCAGCAGAAGCCGGTCAGACGGCCAGCCGAAAGTCGGCATCAGCTCCGCCCCGTCCTGCGCCGCCAGACGGCCCGACGTGCCGGCCCCCACATAAACGAGCCGCCCCGACCCTCGCAGCCTCCGCTCAATCGCCAGCCCCGCCCGCTCTATCGCAGGCCGTGCGGCCCGCACCGCCGCAACGGCGGAAAATTGCCCCTCGATGATCGACTCGAGGATCTCGCCAGGCTCCCAGAGGTCGATCTTGGCGTAGCGCGGGCTTTGGCGTTCAGTCTCCATAGGACACATGGCGAAATTCCAGCTGACAACCCGGATATGGCCAGCGTGAGGGGAAGTTCAAGCGAAGCTTGAAACCAGGCGTATCGCATGTGCGGAAGTCGCGCGGAGGGTCAGCCAACGCGCTCATGCGACGCATTCATCCGCCTCATTGCAGCTCAGACTTCCATTGCTGTGTGAGCGAGGCGCCAGCTCAAACGATCTCGTTCACACCAAGCAATCAAACGCGCGCGCCTTCCTCAACGATGCAGGCAATGGATGTGAGCGGAGCCGACGCCATGACTGAAACTGCATGTCAGTAAAGATACTTAACCCCTTCGGACACCTATCCTAAAAGGCGCCTGTCAGTGCCTTTGTGTGGCCATATTTCCTTACTCGAAGCGCCAAAAAGGCGGCTTCGCCCGTAGTATGGAGGAATACTCATGAAGAAGCTCCTTCTCATTCCTGCCGCTCTCATTTTTTCAACGAGCCTGGCGTTCGCGCTCGACCTGAGCCAGACAGCTCACGTCACCCAGTCGATCGGCACCACCTCGGCCGGCAGCTTTGCCCTGAACCGCGCTTTCGTTTTGCAGGCGCAAGTTCCGATTGGCCAGCGGCATGGCGACCTTTCGCAGACCGCGACCGTCGACCAGTCGATTGGCACCACCACGGGCGGCAGCAGGGCCATCAACCGGGCGACGGTTATTCAGGCGCAGGTCCCGATCGGCGGCTTCGTTTGGTAAGATCTACCCAGACTTGTTGAGTTGAAACAGGTCGCGGCCGAGATCGGCCGCGACTTCGCTTCGGACGCGATTGCGTCCCTGCCTATCGTCGTCGGCGAGCCCGCCGCAAAACGAGGAGCAGCAAAATGAGATATTGGCTTATTCCTGTGCTTGTCTGCGTTGGAGCCGCCCAGGCCCACGCGGGTAGTTTCATCGGCGCCAACATCAACAACCCGATTGTGAGCGTTAAAGGCGGGGTGTCGGTGGGGCCATCCAACAGCGACACCGCCAACCAGAACAGCTTCGTCAATGCGTACGCTGTTCAAAACCTCGCCGTCGGCGGCAATAGCCCCAGTAACAATACGAATGTCACCCAAAAAGGATTTGCAAACGCCTACGCCGGCCAAAACATCGCCATCTCCAACGGCGCGCCGGGCGGAAACCCCAGCAACAATACAACCGTCAAACAAAAAGGGGTGGTGAATTATGTAGGTCTCGGCCAGCATATCCAGTCCGCGCCTCTCATGCCAATGGGCGGCCCCTGATCGCTTCGGCGCTCCAGATAAAAGGGCGCAAAAATGAAGCAATGTCTGCCTGGCCAGGCTAGGCCGCGCTTAGTCGCCTTCCACTGAGCGCGACCGCCTGGGCGACTCGACTGCAAGGAGTTTGCGATGAAAACGCGCGGCGTCACCCTTCCCGTTTTAGTCATCCTCCTCTCATCCGGCGCCGCCCTTGCCGACGCCCTGATCGTGTCGAGCGTCAATTCCAACGGCGGAACGCAGTCACTCAGCGTGACCAATACGAACGGTCTCGCGACCGCCATGGTCAATGGCGTTCCGGTAACGCTGCCTTACAGCCAAAACGGGACGACGATCAGAATAATAAATGGCTTCGGCCTGCTGCCATTGCAGTCTCCTCAGGTGAACGCTCTCAGAGCATGGCAGCAAAATCACGCCAAGGAACTGGGACTGTTCCGATAAAGATATTTTCCCGAGGACGGGTCTAGCGCTATGACATTTTTATACGCGGATCGACCAGACAAGACCCCCGGCATCGACCGTCAGTGGCGCGCCTCGAAACATGCGATTTTGGCTTATTACGTCGGAGGCTGGCACAAAGGAGAGTCGCCGCTGGATGCTCTCGCGCGCGCTCTGGACGTTGCGCCGGATGATATTTTGAACCAATTGTCGAACCGTTCAACCGATCGCGACGAATTCGACCTGCTCTCAAGCTGCCTTGGAGCAGGCTGGCTGGATCTCTCTGAGCTGAGCATTCAGGATGGGGTCGCGTTCCTGGTCGCGCTTGTCAACAAGAAGCTTGCGGGCGTCCCCCCTGAAGTTCGGGCTTATTTCGGCGCGCCCATGAAGCTGAGGCCGTTTCAAAATTTGCACTCCGTTCCCCGCTTTTCCAGCATTCATGGATCCAAGCAGTAGCAGGCCCGGGTATCGAAGTTATTGAAACCTTCCGCGGCGGCTGGTCAACTTCGTCATGGTCAGCTCTGCTTGGTTCTCTTCGATCCTTTCGATTATCCAACGGTAGCCAAAGGCGCTCGGAGCGTAAGTGCGCGAGCGCATGTCTCTGACGGTGATCGCATCAGCCCAGGCGCTTGAGCCGCTCCTTGTCGATAATCGCTTTTTCGACCTCGCTTCTGAGGGCGGTCAGGTTTTCGGCCTGATTTTGCAGGGCGGTGAGGCTCATGAGGGTCTTTTCGAGCATCAGGATCGGAAGATTGGCGAAGTCCTCCTTGCTGGTCGCGAGATAGAAACACAGCGCCTCGCGAAGGACATGCTGCATCCTCGCCGTCGAGTTTTGCCCGGCCGCCTTCAACGACTCCCATTCATCGGAAGTGAAGGCGACCGGGAACTCGGCCATCTCCTGTCGCCATGGCGCCGCCTCTTTGGACCTCTTCACCCTCCGCTCCCTTCGTCGTTGCTTCGAGTCGACAGATCGCTCACCTCTTGCAATAGCAGCGTGACCTGGTGTTTTTGTGGCCAACTTGCCTTCCCGCGCAACCGGCTCAATTTTCATTGATCGACCGCTAGCCGAAACGACAAAGATCATGCCCCTCCCCGACGCACAGATGATTTCGGACATGCGAGCGGCGCCCGAGGCCGTGAGGCGGCAGGAGGCGGCTCTCGCAGAAGTTTTCCAGGCTCTGGCGGAACGGTTGCGGCGCAAGCCGCCGCAACTCGTCGTCACCTGCGCGCGCGGCAGTTCCGCCCATGCGGCGACCTTCGGGAAGCACCTGATCGAGCGATATCTCGGCACTGTGGTCGCCGCCGCCGCGCCGAGCGTGACGACGATTTACCATCAGCCTCTGCGCCTTGCTGATCAGCTCTTCCTTGCAATTTCGCAGTCCGGCGAGAGCAGCGACATCGTCGAGCAGGCCGCGTCGGCCCGCGCCGGCGGCGCCGTGACCGCCTGCATTACGAACGACCCGGCGAGCGCGCTGGCGCGGGCCTGCGAATTCGTGGCGCCGATGGCGGCAGGGCCTGAGCTCAGCATCCCCGCAACCAAGACATTCATCGCGTCGGTCGCGGCGCTCGCACGATTGGTCGCCTCTTGGGCAGAGGACGAGGCTCTCGCGGAGGCGTTGCGACGATTGCCGGATCGCCTCGCCGCCGCCGGCGAACTCGACTGGAGCCGCCTCCTGGACAGCTTCACCGCAGCCGAAAGCCTCGTAACGATTGGGCGCGGGCCGACGCTTGCCATCGCGCGGGAAGCAGCGCTCAAGCTGAAGGAAACGTCCGATCTCCATGCGGAAGCGTTTTCCGCTGCCGAATTCCTCCATGGCCCCATTGCGCTGGTCGCGCCGTCTTATCCCGTGCTCATGTTCGCGCCGACGGACGCCGCCGCCGTGGGCATGACAGAACTCGCCGCCGATCTCAGGGCCAAGGGGGCGGCGGCCTTCATCACGTCCACGCTCGCGTCGGCGCCGGACCGGCTCCCCGCGCTACCCGATGATCATCCGGAGACCGACGCAATCTGCCTCATTCAGAGCTTCTACGCCATGGTTGTTCGCCTGGCGGCGATGCGCGGGACGAATGTCGATAAACCGCGCCATCTGCGCAAGATCACGCGGACTCGATGAGCGACATGTCCCGACATGCAGTGGCTGCCGATGTCGTTTTCGACGGCGAAAGCCGGCGCGACGATTTCGCCGTTGTGATCGAGGGGTCTCGAATTGCTGCGCTGACGCGGCGGTCGGACCTTCCCTCCACGATCGAGGTTTATCACGCGCCCCCCGGCGCATGGCTCGCGCCGGGCTTCATCGACATTCAGGTCAACGGCGGCGGCGATGTTCTTTTCAACGCCGATCCCACCCCAGCTGCGCTTGTCAAGATTGTCGAAGCGCATCGCAAGTTCGGCGTGACGGCGCTGCTGCCGACGATCATCACCGACAGCGACGAGGTCATGGCTGCGGCGCTCGAGGCCGTGGGCGACGTCATGGCGCGCGAGCCCGGCGTTCTCGGCATCCATCTCGAAGGGCCGTTTTTATCGCCAGAAAAACCGGGCATTCACCGGCGCGACTTCATCCGCCGCCCGCAGCGGCATCATGGCCAAATGCTTGGCGCGTTTCGCAAGGGGGTCCTCCTGGTGACGCTTGCGCCCGAGGAAACGCCCGACGGCTTCGTCGCCGAACTTGTCGCTTTGGGCGCGAAGGTCGCGCTCGGCCATTCGATGGCGACCTATGAACAAACGCGCGCCGCGATGGCCGAAGGGCTCACCGGATTCACGCATCTCTTCAACGCCATGCGTCCGCTTGCCGCCCGCGAGCCCGGTCCTGTCGCGGCGGCGCTGGAATCCCCGCAGGCTTCTTACGGACTCATCGTGGATGGCGAGCATGTAGCGCCGGCCATGCTCAGGCTGGCTTTGCGCGGCGTCGGGCGCCCCATGCTCGTGAGCGACGCCATGCCGCCCGTCGGCGGCATGCGCGACAATTTCGATCTTATGGGCAGGCGCATCGCGGTGCGCGATGGCAGTTGCCGCACACAGGACGACGCGCTCGCGGGATCGTCAATCGAAATGGCCAGCGCGATCCGCAACTGCATCCGGCTTCTTAGCCTTCCACTGGAGCAAGCACTGCGGTTCGCCTCGCTCAACCCGGCCGAGTTTCTCGGTCTCGGCCAGCCGCTCGGTCGTCTTGCGCCGGGCTACCGCGCCGATATGGCGGCGTTCGACCCCAAAGACATTTCGGTCTTTGCAGCCTGGGTCGCGGGGGAAAGATCGGATTACCGCCTCGGCGCTCCATAGGCGACTATGGAGTCATTCGGCCGCCGATTTTTCCCGTTCGGTCATCCGAACATCGTCACGAAGCGCAGGGATGGTGAAATAGAACGCCGCGCCCTCCCCCGGCTTCGCTTTTACGCCAATGCCCCAACCATGGCGGTCGGCGATCGACTTGCAAATCGCGAGCTCGATCCCCGTTCCGGGATATTCCGTCTTGTTGGGAATATGTTTCAGCGGCTCGAATACAGCCTGGGCGAACTCCTCCTTGAAGCCCACGCCGCTATCGGCAATTTCGAGTCGGATGGCGCCATTTTCCACCGCCTCGGAGCTGATGCGTATTTTCGCAGACTCGCCCGCTTTTCGATATTTTACCGCGTTGCCGAGAATGTTCCGAATGAGACAAGCGAACTGGGACCGGTCCGCCTGAAACCTCAGCGCGGGGACTTTCACGCAAATTTCCAACCCCTCGTGCGCGCCCTCGAGTTCAAGAAGCAGCCCGTCTATTTCTTCTCGCATGTCGAGAATTTCGAGACGTTGGCCGCCCATGACCGCGCCGGAATAGGTCAATAAATCATCAACGAGCTTTCGCGCGGTTGCAGCGTAGCCGCGGACGGACTCCTGTGCGTAGGCCATGTCCGCCTTGTTGGAGGACGCCAGAGCGTTTTCGAGCAGTTCGGAGAACGCCTCTATCTTGCGTAATGGCTCCTGGAGGTCGAGCGAGGTGACATAAATGAAGCGGGCAAGCGGCTCCGAGGTCGTCGCGGCGGCATAGTCGCTTTCGAGCGCCTGCTTGAGATTTTCCACCGTCCGCCTTGCGCCTTCGTCGAGCGACTCGCGCAGGATCTGCCGGAACGGGCGCATGAACAGCCGACGCTCCTCCACTTCTATATCGAATTTGACAAGCGTCGACTCGTCCGTCTGCCTGCGGAATTCGTAATGTGCAGTGAAGGGTTCCGTCAGGCCCTTCAGGCAAATTGCGTTCGGCGGCGCAAAAGATTGGATTTCAAAAGTCGACACCGTGCGAATGCCGCGATCGAGCGTCGTCTGCCGAGCCTTCATCCCTGTCTTCGCGGACCCTTTCGCAAACGGCTCGAACTCGACCACTTGCGGAGACCAACGCGTGTAGTTCGTGAAAAACCCGTGTCCCGCAAAATCGAATACCGCACAGAGCGGGCGATGAACCACGATCGATGCGGCGCCGCCAATCACTCGCGCCGATCTGGAGGTGAGCATTGTAGGGCCTCCTGGAAAGCAACCAGCCTGAAACGAAAGTTGGTGACAGGCCGCCTCACATTCAACTATGAACCAGTCTCCCGCTTCTGTTCCAATCCCATCGGCCACTTGATTTCTCTCGAAAACGAACGACGTTTCGCTTCGAGAGCCTGTGGCGGACTCCACGGAGAAACAAGACCATGAGCGCGGGCGTCGAAGGCGGTCTTCTTGTCCTTGCAGTTGGGCTGTTCCTGCTTCTGCTGATTGCCGAGAAGCGACGGCCATACCGGCCGACGCCAACGTCCAGTCTGAGGCAGTCCCTCACGACGAACGCGTCAGCCTTTTTGTTCAACAATCTCGTGATGAACGCGCTGTCGCTCTCGAGCCTTTTCGTCGTCGCGCAACGCTACGGTTCGCACGGGCTGCTGCACGGCCTCGACGATGGCCCGATGAAACTGGCGCTCAGCTTCGTCTTCTTCGATTTTGTCGTCTATTGCTGGCACTTCCTTGGACATCATTCCGAGCGTCTCTGGCGTCTCCACAAGGTTCATCACAGCGACAAGATCATCCATGTTTCGACTGGCTTGCGCTTTCATGTCCTCGACCAACTCCTGGAGGTCGGCGTGAAATGCATCGCGGTGATGATCGTCGGCGTGGCCGCGCATGTTGTCGTCGTCTGCGAAATTATCCGCATGTTCTTCGTTTTCTTCCACCACGCCAATGTCGCCGTGCCGGGCGAGCGCTGGCTCTCCTATCTGGTCATCACGCCCAGCCTGCACCGCGCGCATCATTCCACGCGCCGGATCGAACACGATAGCAATTACGGCATCGTCCTCGCCTGCTGGGACATTCTTTTCGGCACGCGCAAAGTTCTCGCGCCACAGGAATTCGGACTTGAAAACGTCGAAGCGCGAAACATCCTCCAGCTTTTCAGCCTGGCTTTCGTTACCGAACATTACTTTGCACGCGTGATGCATCTCCTTCCCAGGCCCGACCGGCGCCACGAACTGCGGCCCGCGCCGATCGCCTTGCCTGTTCGACGCGAGCGGCGCAGCTAGGAGCTTGGAAACGGGCGCTCGTTCGAATGATCTTCTCGCTCTGACGGGGCGCAGAGCGATGGCAGGAGAGTCTTTTCTCGAAGCAAGGCGATGAAGGCGTCTTCTGTCGTCAAGCCGCAGAAGCCCGCCTCTCTTTCCTGCACCCAGTAGATGTCCCACACATTGCGCCACCCATTCGCCTCGAGCGCTTGGATGATCATGTCCTCGTCAAATGTGAAAGTCATGCGCAAGGCCCCGGCGGCGTCCGGCCTCTTTCGCGATACGCTTGCCTTTATGTCGGGCGCGAGTCCCCCTCTGCAAGGCAAAGGCGCGGGCGCAGCCATATCGCAACGGGGCTCTTGCCGGGTCATTCGCTGAATGCTAGAACAAAAATCGAACGCGAGCCGGCCACGGAGATCTGTGGACAAGCCGGACGGGTACGCCAGTTGGGACCCTCGTTGCACTAAAGTGCGGCGCGTCACCACGTGGAGAGAGACATGGCGGGTAGCGTCAACAAGGTCATTCTGGTCGGCAATCTCGGCCGCGATCCGGAAGTGAGAACCTTTTCCAACGGCGACCGCGTCGTTTCCTTTTCGGTGGCGACGACCGAGTCCTGGCGCGACAAGAACACCGGCGAGCGCAAGGATCGCACCGAGTGGCACAATGTCCAGATTTTCAATGAGAATCTCGGGCGCGTCGCGGAGCAGTACTGCCGCAAGGGCTCCAAGATCTATATCGAGGGACAGCTTCAGACGCGCGAATATACCGACAAGGACGGCAATCAGCGCAAGGTGACCGAGGTCGTCGTGCCCCGCTTCCGCGGCGAGATGACCCTTCTCGACAGCAAGGGCGGCGGACGCGGCGAAGGCGATTTTGAGGGCGGCGGCTATGGCCAAAGCGGCGGGGGCTCTTTCGGTCGCTCCTCCCCTATGGAGCGCGCGCCCGCGGAGCGCCGCCCTGCTCCGGCGGCCGGTGGCGGCGGCGGCGGCGGGCGCCTGTCCGAGCAGCTGGACGACGACATTCCGTTCTGAGCCCGCCCCGGCTGGAGGTAGGTGCGAATACGGGCCCGATTGCCTCGGGACGCCCCGGTATTGCCTCGGGACGCCCATTGTTATAGCAGAAACCGAGGCGCGGCCGGCCGCGCGATCCAGAGGACTGCGCGCGACAGCGCCGGGAAAGCTCCATGAGCCAGAAGCCGATCAACCTTGTCCATCTCTCCACGTTGATCGCAGTGGCGATCCTCGTCGGAACGGAGCTTGTCGGGGCTTCCTGGGCGGCGGGATGGGCGCTCGGCGGTCTCTTCCAGCTCGACCCTATGGTCAGCCGCGCGATCGAAGTGATCTTCTCGCTTCTAGGCTTTGTGGGCCTTTACTTCTTCATGAAGACCGCCATCCGCAATGAGCCTGTTCGCGGTTGAGAGCTGAAACCCGATCTTGAAGTCTGGAGCGCTTGGGGCGCCGCCCCGAGGGCGCCCTATTGCATGGCTATAGTAACAAAAGCATTTTCGCAGGTGATTCGGGAATGATCGACAAGCAAGACCGCCGTTCCTTCCTCAAGACAGCGGCCGCCACGAGCGCGCTCGGCGCCGTTGGGGCCCCGCCGGCGAATGCGGCGGCGCCATCCCAAATCACGAATGTGAAGCTCGGCCAAGCCGAGCCCTTCTCTTTCGAGGCGCTGAAGCAGGAGGCGCAGCGGCTCGTCAAGGAGCCCTATCGCAATCCCAACATACCCTCGCCGGAGATCACCTCGCAGATCGACTACGAGAAGTGGGGACACATCACCTACAACACGGATCACGCGCTCTTCGCCGACACCAAAGATCGTTTTCCGATCGAGTTCTTCCACCTCGGCATGTTCTTTCGAAAGGCCGTTCGCATCCACGTCGTGGAGAACGGCGAGGCGCGCGAGGTGCTCTACGATACCAGCTATTTCAACATGCCCGAGGATTCCATCGCGCGGCAGCTGCCGCCTGGCGCTGGCTTCGCGGGCTTCCGCATCCAGGAGTCCAAGGACGGCCCGCTCGACTGGAAGAAGAACGACTGGGTCGCTTTTCTCGGGGCCTCCTATTTCCGCGCGATCGGTGAACTCCGCCAGTACGGCCTCTCCGCGCGCGGCGTCGCGCTCGACACCTGGCAGGCCGGCGCGCCGGAGGAATTCCCAGACTTCACACATATTTACGTCGGGCCGGAGACGCAGGACGGCGTCGTTCTGCATGCGCTCCTCGAGGGTCCGTCCATCGTCGGCGCCTATAAGTTCCTCATGACGCGCGGCAAGGGCGTCGTGATGGACATCGACTGCTCGCTCTATCTGCGGGGCAAATTCACCCGTTTCGGCATCGCCCCGCTGACCTCCATGTACTGGTTCTCCGAGACGGTGAAGCCCACGGGCGTCGACTGGCGCCCCGAGGTCCATGATTCAGACGGGCTCAGCATGTGGACGGGAACGGGCGAGCGGCTCTGGCGACCGCTGAATAACCCTCCGCGTGTGATCGCCTCAGCCTTCGGCGATAAAAATCCCAAGGGCTTCGGCCTGATGCAGCGGGACCGAAATTTCGACCACTATCTCGACGGCGTCTTCTACGACCGCCGCCCGAGCGTGTGGGTCGAACCGAAGGGCGATTGGGGCGGCGGGGCGATCCATCTCATCGAGATTCCCACAGACGACGAGATTCACGACAACGTCGTCGCCATGTGGGTGCCCGAAAAACCGGCCATGCCCGGCGCCAGTTTCGAGCTTTCCTACCGCCTGTACTGGCTTGCCGACGAGCCCTTCCCGTCGCCGCTCGCCCGCTGCGTGGCGACGCGCCTCGGCAATGGCGGTCAGCCGGGAAGGCCGCGCCCCAAGGGCGTGCGCAAATTCATGGTGGAGTTTCTGGGGGAACCGCTCGCCAAGCTGCCCTTCGGCGTGAAACCCGAGCCAGTGCTCTGGGCCTCTCGCGGCAGCTTCTCATATATTTTCACCGAGGCCGTCTTCGATGGCGTGCCGGGACATTGGCGCGCCCAGTTCGACCTCACCGTCGACGGCAAGGAGCCTGTGGAAATGCGGCTCTATCTCAAGAACGGCGACACGATCCTGTCCGAGAACTGGCTCTACCAGTATCATCCGTTCTGACCGCGCCGCCGCCCGAGGCCCTAGCCGAGCCTCATCTGGTAGGAGCCGTCGCGCGCCATGGTAAGAAGCTGCGCCGCCGAGTCTCGCCAGCTCATCGGCGCGACAGTCGTAGGGTGCGGGCGCGCAATCAGCGCCTCCCGCATCCGCGCCGCGAGCGCGTCGCTGTCCAGAAGCGGGAAATAGGTCGCGGTTTCCCCCGCCGCCTCCCGGAACACGGGAATATCCGTCGCAATGACCGGCGTTCCGGAGCGCGCCGCTTCGACGATTGGGAGGCCGAAGCCTTCGGCCACGGAGGCGAGCGCCAGCGCGCGCGCATGGCGATAGAGCAACGCCAAATCGGCGTCCCCGGCATTGGCGAGCCAGAACAGCCTCTTGCCAAATTCCGGATGCCACGACAGGCGACGCTCGAAATGTCGCATCCCCCAGCCCTTGCCGCCCACGATCACATAGGCGGCGTCGAGACCCTCGGCCCAGAGCTTTTCCATGGCGTCCAGAACGATGGGATGGCCCTTGCGCGGCTCGATGGTGCCGACGCTCAGGAAGTAGGGTCGGCCATGGGCGATCCGCTGCGCCTGCGCGGAAGCTTCGCCCGTTCCCGAGCCCGAAAAATCATCGCCCAGCCGCCACCAGCCAATCGGGAAGCCCTCCTTCCCCTGCCCGCTCGCGTCGAGATAGTCGCGCAGGCTCTCGGCGGTGGCGCGGGAATTGGCGATGACGCCGTCGCTGGTCAAAACGACCTTCGGCATCCATTCTTGAAACCGCTGTGCAATGGGAGGGCTGAAAGCGGCCGGGTAGAGGATCGGCAGAATGTCGTGGAGGCACAGGATCGTGGCACCTCCCTTGGCCTTCACCTCCTCGATGATCGGAGGATATTCGTAGAGATGGTTCCAGCTCGCGTCGAGCATGATGAACATATCGCCCGCCTCGATGGCGATCGTCTCCGCGACGCCCGGATTGCTGTAATAGAGATGCAAGGCGCCCTCGTGGATCGCCACCGGGATGCAAAGACCCATCTCCCAGCCATGACGCGCGATTTCGCGCACGACGCGCTGAATGCCGGTGTTCTTGCCGGACCGCAACGCGCTCGTCATGTCGAAAAGCAGGCGCGGACGCTTTGTGAACACGTCCGGAACGGCCTGTGACGCGACGCGCGCCCATTTCGGCGGCCCCCCACGCGCGACAGAGCTGGGAAAGAGCTTGACCCGGAGAGTGCGCAACAGACGGGAGACCGTCCAGTAGAGCTCCTGCGCCTTCAGCCTGACGAATTTCTCGAGCCCCTTCGTCTCCAGCGCGGCCGCCTCACGCGCCGCAAGCCTGTCGAGATAGGCGCGGATGACGTCGCCATTATCCTGTGCAGAGTGATTTTCGGCCACGATGCGACGTGTTCCCCGGCGCCCAATATCCCCGCATCACTATTGAACCCTCGCCGGGATGGAAAGCGAAAACGCCGCCGCGGGCGCCGAACCACGCCTTGCCGCTCTGCGCCCGAAAAGGCTATCTTGCGTCCGGCGCAGGCATAAACACGGCCTTGCCGGCCCGCCCTCCCCAACCGCCGAAGCAGACCGAATGGCGAATGAAATCCCCTGCCAGATCGAGATGATCCGCCACGCGCCGAAGCGGCCTGTCACGGCGTTTTTTCGATTTTTCGACGCCGAGGGCGCCTGCGTCCTGGCCTTCCCCTACCGGCTACAGAATCGCGTCACCCATTTCAATGAAGTGATGATGGACCCGCGCCTCTCGGTGGAGATCGACCCCGGCGAGCCCGACGCGCGCATTTCGGTGCGCGTGAGGCCCTGCGACGAGACATACCGGCTCAGGCGCAAGCTCTCCCACTTCCTCGACAATTTCCGCAGAAAGCCCGCGCCCCCGAGGCCCGATCCGGCGCGAATCGTTCCCTTTGAAGCCGAGAGCGTAGCCACGTCATCGGCCACGCCGCTCGTCAGCATCGTCATCCCGACGCGCGACCGCGCCAGCCTGCTCGCGCGCGCCGCGGAAACGCTTTTTGAAACGGCGCGCTGGCCGAACAAGGAGCTCGTGGTCGTCGACAACGGATCGGTCGAAGCGGAGACTTTCGCCCTGTTCGACAGGCTCCGGCGCCTGCCCAATGTCACGATCCTGCGCCGGGACGAACCCTTCAACTTCGCGCGTCTGGTGAACGAGGGCGTTCGCGCATCGCGCGGCGAAGTGCTTGCGCTCCTGAACAATGACGTCGAAACCGACAACCCCGACTGGCTCGCGTCGCTGGTGGCGCTTGCCGTCGATCCGCGCGTCGGCGCTGTCGGCGCGAAGCTCCTTCATGAAGACGGAACCGTGCAGCACGCGGGCATTGCGCTCGGCATTCGCGGGCTTGTCGCTCACGCGGGGTGCGGCCGCGCCGCCGACGATCCAGGCCCCTACGCCATGCTGACGACGACGCGGCGCGTCTCCGCCGTCACGGGCGCCTGCCTCCTGACCCGTCGCGACGTCTTCGACGCGCTCGGCGGATTCGACGAGGAGTTCGTCGTCGAGTTCAACGATGTGGATTATTGCCTGCGCGCCGGCGCGGCGGGCTATGCCGTAATCTGCGCCGCCGAGCCGACCCTCGTCCACAAGGAAGGCTCGACCCGGCAGGCCCGTCCCTTGCGCGAGCGCGAGGTTCTCGATCGCAGCCTGTTCATGCGTCGCTGGGGCCGCGCCCTGATCGACGATCCTTACTATCCGCCCGAACTGACGCTGCGCGACGAATCCCTCACGCTGGCGGAGGCGCCGAATGGCTAGCCTCGTCTCGCCAGCCGACATCCGCTTCTCAGTCGCGCCGATGATGGACTGGACGGATCGGCATTGCCGCTTCTTCCATCGCATGCTCACCCGGCGCGCGCGGCTTTACACGGAGATGCTGACGACAGGCGCCGTCATTCACGGGCAGCGCGACAGGCTGATGGGCTTCGAAGCCTTCGAGCAGCCGGTCGCCTTTCAGCTCGGCGGCTCCGACCCCGGCGACCTCGCGCGCGCGGCAAAAGTCGTGGAAGACTTCGGCTATTGCGAAGTCAATCTCAACGTCGGTTGCCCGTCCGATCGCGTTCAAAATGGCGCCTTCGGCGCCTGTCTCATGCAGCGGCCAGCGCTCGTCGCCGATTGCGTCAAAGCGATGAAGGACGCCGTCGCTCTCCCTGTAACAGTCAAATGCCGGATCGGCGTGGACGAACAGGACCCCGAGCAGGCGCTGTTCGACATGGCGGCGCAATGCATCGACGCCGGCGCCGACGCTCTCTTCGTCCACGCGCGCAAGGCGTGGCTAAAGGGACTTTCGCCCAAGGAAAACCGCGATATTCCCCCGCTCGACTATCCGCTCGTGCATCGGCTCAAGCGCGCCTATCCCGACACGCCGATCGCCATCAATGGCGGCATCTCGACGATCGCGCAGATGCGTGAGCAACTCGAGAACATGGACGGCGTCATGGTTGGTCGCGCCGCCTACCACGATCCCGGACTGCTGCTTTCCGTCGATCCTGAACTCTTCGACGCGCCGGCGCCTGTCGCCGATGGCTTCGCCGCCATCGAGGCGTTTCTGCCCTATATTGAGCGTGAACTGAGTAAGGGTGAAAAGCTTTCCAATATCACCCGCCATATGCTCGGCCTGTTCGCCGGACTGCCGGGCGCGCGCAGCTTCCGTCGGCGGCTGGCGCTGGAAGCGGTGCGATCCGGCGCCGGCGTCGAGGTTCTCGCCGGCGCAACGCGCGAAGTGACCGAGGCCATGTCACGTCTCCGCGACGCTGCGGCGTAACGTTCAGCCAGCCGATAGAGCTACGAGCATCGCGACTTCCGAGACCTGCTGGGCCGCTCCCAGAACATCCCCGGTATAGCCGCCGATCTGAAGCTGCGCCATTTTCGTAATTGCGATCGCCCCGCCGAAAGCCGCCATCACCGCGACGACGGTCTGCGCCAGCGAGGCGGGGCCAAGAGCCGGCGTCAGAGCGATTGCGCAGCCGAGGTAGAGTGCGACCCGCAAGGCCGGCGCAGACGGCGTCGCCGCCGAGGAGCCGGCCCCATCTCCCCGCGCGGGCAACGAAATCACGAGAGGGATCAGACCGACGGCGCGTGACAGGGCCGAGGCCGCAACGATGGCGATAGCTGCGGAAAGCGCACCACGCTCGCACAGCGCGCCAATGGCTCCGACCCGAACGAGAGTCGATAGGCAGAGCGCCAGCGTGCCATAGGTCCCGAGACGACTGTCGCGCATGATCGCCAGCTTCTGTTCGCGCGTAGCCCCGCCGCCGAAGCCATCCGCGACATCAGCCAGACCGTCTTCATGAAGCGCGCCGGTCGAAAGCGAGAGAACGGCGACAGCAGTTGCCGCCGCGACAATCGGCGGCAGGTGAACAATCGCCGACAAGAGCAAGACAGCGGAGCCCAGCGCTCCAATCGCTGCCCCAGCCACGGGCGTCGCCCAACTCACACGAGAGAAATCGGGCATCGCGTGCCCGTCCACACCCGCCCGAACGGGCAAGCGCGAATAGAAACGCAGGCAGGCGCGGATATCGTCGCCAATCGTTGGAATCATGCCCTCTTCATGATCGACCGCGTCCCCCTTGTCGAGCGCCGGTCGCTCAGTTCATCAGAAAAATCTGGATGCCAGCCGGCGCCATCACGACAAGCATCAGCACAGGCAGAAAGAACACAATCATCGGCACGGTGAGCTTGGGCGGCAGCGACGCAGCAATTCTTTCCGCCTCGATCATCCGCGCATCACGGCTTTCCTGTGCGGTGACGCGCAGCGCCTGGCCGAGCGGCGTGCCATATTTTTCCGCCTGAACGAGCACAGTGGCGACCTGTTTCACGGCCGGAAGGCCCGTTCGCGTTGCGAGATTATTATACGCCGTCCGCCGATCCGGCAGATAATTGAGCTCAGCCGTCGCAAGCGCGAACTCCTCGGCAAGCGCCCTCGACTGCACGCCGATTTCCTGCCCGACTTTTCGGAACGCCATTTCGATGGACATCCCCGACTCCACGCAAATGAGCAATAGATCCAGGGCGTCGGGGAAAGCCCGCCGCATCGATTGCTGGCGCTTGACGGTCGCATTCCTCAAAAAAACTTCCGGAGCCTTTACTCCGGCATATAAGACGCTAATGGAAATCCCGCCTTCCATCACCAAATCCGTTTCCGAATCCCCGAGCAGGTTGAAATATAGGAGCGCGCATAACAGAAAAACAATCGGCGACGCTGCCCTGAAGAACAGAAACGCAATTTCCGCTTGCGGGCCACGATAGCCCGCGCAGGCCAGCCTGTCTTTCACATTCGCGGTATTCAGCCAAGTGGCGAGCGAGTAACGCTCCACAATATCTCTCATATAGGCGTTTGACTCTTGCCGCAGTCCTCTTGGCGACGCATTTTTGGCTCGCTCGCGCTGCCTCATTCTCTCGCGCTCGTTCGAAACGCTTTTCACGCGCTTGGCAAAGCCGCCGTTCTCTATCAGCGAAAACCCGATCGTCACCATAGTTACGACGATGGAAAGGGAGGCGATCACGCCGGCCAGCGCACTCTGATTGCCAAATTTCATCGTGATCCCTTCCAGCATTGAGCCCTCGGACATCTTTCCGTCAAAAGTCGAACTGGATCATCTTACGCATGATGAGAACGCCAATCCCCATCCATAGCAGGCCGCCAGCGAGGCATATCTCGCCAATGGTCGTTGTGTAGAGCACCGCCATGTAGCCCGGATTGAGAACCGAAACTGCGGCTCCGACAAGAAATGGCAGAGAGCCGATGATCCCGGCCGACGCCTTCGCTTCTGCCGATATGGACTTTACCTTGCCTTTCATCTTCTTCCTGTCGCGAAGAACACGAGACAGATTTGCAAGAGCCTCGGAGAGGTTGCCGCCGGCCTTTTGCTGGATATTGATCACAATCGCGAAGAAAGACGCCTCAGCGACAGGAACCCTCTCCGCCAAACGCTCGACGGCCTCGCCGACCGTCATCCCGATTGTCAGGGCGTCAACGATGACCTTGAACTCGGATCGTACGGGCTCCTGACCTTCATTCGCAATGACGCGCAGGCAATCGCTGACAGGCAGACCCGCTCTCACGCCACGTATGATGACATCAAGCGCCTCGGGAAATGAGTCAACAAACTGGTTGACCCGGCGCCTCACCATGAAAGAAATCGCCCAGCGGGGAATAGCCCAAGCGCCGACCGGAATGAAGCAGAGCGCCAGCAGCAAATCGCCGCCAACCATATAACCGAGGACAGAAAGAAGCAGGCCAGCGCCAGCCGACCCGGCATAAAATGCCGCCGGCGACCACGTCACGCCGGCCTGTGCGAGCTTCTCCTCGAGACGAAGAGATCGAGACCTGTTTTTTCCACCGACTTCATTGAGGCTGTCGGCAATTACCTTGCGGCGCCTCACCTGTTCGGCCGCCGCTCCCCCCTTGTGATCCATCACCCCGGTCATCAGTGCGGCTTGACGCCTCTTCGCCGTTCCTCCCCCACCGACATACGAATAAAACAGGCCATAAAGCGCTGTTCCGATACTGACCGAGAACAGCATGGCGACGATGAGCTTTTGATCCATCACGGGCGCTCCTGTTCGGCCTTATATATCTTCGGTTACATGGGCGGCCTCCAATGCCGCGACGAGCCGATCTTCCTCTCCGTAATAACGCGCGCGCTCGAGAAACCTCGGGCGCGTGACTCCGGTCGAACGGTGGCGGCCCATCAGCTTGCCGTTGGCGTCCTCGCCCAGGATATCGTAGACAAATAAGTCCTGCATCGTGACCACCTCCCCCTCCGTTCCCACGACCTCGGTGATATGTGTGATGCGGCGAGATCCGTCGCGCAAACGCATGGCCTGGATGATGATGTCGACCGAGGATACGATCATGTCACGAATGGTTTTCGCCGGTAAGGTGAAGCCCCCCATTGTGATCATCGACTCCAGACGGGCAAGCGCTTCTCGCGGCGAATTTGCATGGAGAGTCCCCATCGACCCATCGTGGCCGGTGTTCATGGCCTGCAAGAGATCGAAAGCTTCCGGGCCACGCACCTCGCCGACGATGATGCGCTCGGGGCGCATGCGAAGGCAGTTCTTGACGAGTTCACGCATGGTGATCGCCCCCTGCCCTTCCAGATTTGGCGGGCGCGTTTCCAGGCGCACCACGTGCGGCTGTTGGAGCTGAAGTTCTGCGGCATCCTCGCAAGTAATAACGCGTTCGTCAGTGTCTATGTAATTCGTGAGACAGTTCAGCAGAGTCGTCTTTCCCGACCCCGTGCCGCCAGAAATCAGCACATTGCATCGCACGCGTCCGATTATTTTTAAGACCTCGCCCCCTTCGATCGAGATGGCCCCGAAACGGACCAGTTGGTCTAGTGTAAGCTTGTCTTTTTTGAATTTTCGTATTGTCAGCGCAGGTCCATCAATCGCCAGCGGCGGTGCGATGACATTCACGCGCGAACCATCGAACAGACGCGCGTCGCAGATTGGAGAGGCATCGTCTACGCGACGACCAACCTGCGAAACGATTCTTTGACAGATATTCATCAGCTGCGCATTGTCTCTAAACCGGACATTCGTCAGCTGTATTTTCCCACCCACTTCGATATAGGTTTTATAGGCGCCATTCACCATTATGTCGGCGATGTCGTCACGCGCCAACAAGGGCTCCAGCGGGCCGTAACCGAGAACGTCATTGCATATGTCGTCGAGCAAATCTTCCTGCTCGGCTATCGACATCACCACATTTTTAATGGATATGATTTCGTTGACGATGTCGCGGATTTCCTCTCGCGCATTTTCCACGTCCAGCTTGGAAAGTTGAGCCAGATCGATCGCTTCGATCAAAGCGTTGAATATTATGCCCTTTGTAACGAAATATTCGTCGGACTTAACCGGTTCTGCCGGCTTCGCAGCTGCGACCTGCTCTCTCGGCTCAGCCGCTTGCATTGGGCCCGCGCTTCTCACCCCGTTTACCGAGGCGATGGATTTCTGCCCCCGAGCGCCTGTATCGTTGACGTTGGTACGCTTTCCAAACATCTAAGGATATTCCCCCGCCCATCGGGCCTGTCGCGGGATAATTCAACTTGCTTTCATTCGGCTCAGTCGCTCGATGAAGGGCGCGAGCAAGGGTTTTTTCCCGCGCCTGACAATGGCGCGCCCCATCAGCAATTGCCCAGCGTCGTCAATTGTCTCGATGATCTTGGACCTCGGATCGACTTCGGCGAGCATCTGGCCATTGTTCGCCGCCGCGCCGAACAATCTGGCCTCAAAAGGGATTACGCCCAACGGTTCCATTTCCATTGCCTTCGTGAACTCGCCGAGAGATATCTCGGGGCGCCGCGGCAGCCCAACCATATTGAGGATCAATCGAGGCGGATGGTCGTTGAGCCGCGATGCGTTGAGAGAATCGATCAAGGTTTTCGTGTTTCGAAGATTCGCCAGGTCAGGCGACGCTACGATCACGACGTCATCACAACCCACCAAGACCCGCCGCGTCCACGCGCACCATTGGTGCGGAACGTCCAGAATGACGCAGGGCGTCGTCGCGCGAAGAATATCGAGCGTCGCGTCGACGGCATGTTCAGAAAGATCATAAGATCGATCGAGCGTGGCGGGCGCAGGCAGGATGCTCAGCGTATCGCTACATCTCGATGCGAGTCTGTCGATAAAATTGGCGTCCAACCGTTCGGGAGAGAAAATTGCTTCAGCGATCCCCTGGGGCGGATCTTGATTGAAATCGAGACCTACGGTCCCGAAGGCCAGATCCAGATCGACGAGCACCGTCTGAAGCGCAAGCTGGCGAGAGATGGACCATGCGAGGTTATGGCACACTGTCGACGCCCCTACCCCGCCCTTAGCGCCCACGACTGCGATAACGCGCCCCAGCGTTTCGCTGCTCTCACCATTGTAAAGAGCCGATATATGACCGATGAAGTCCAGGATATTCATCGGCGCGACGATGTAATCGCTCACGCCACGAGATATTAGCTCCCGATATAGCAGGATGTCATTTTCATGACCGATGACCATCACCTTGGTGCCAGAGTCGCAACACTCGGCCAGAAGCGCAAGCTGCTCGAAGAGCACACTGCGATCCGCGGACGATTCAAGAACAATCAGGTTCGGAGTTGGCGAATTGCGATAGGCTTCTACGGCCGCGGGAACGCCGCCTATATGAACCTTCACATGCGCCTTGATCATTCGACGGTCGTTCGCAGCGCTTTCGACCACCGCCACGACGTCATTCGACTCAAGAAAGCCCTGCACCGAGATTCTAGGTATAGGCGCAATATGAGTCTTCGAATCGTTCCGAGTTTTTGGCACTGCGCACCCGCCCTTAAGACCCGCCGCCGACACTGCTGATTGAGCTGGGCTTCATACGCCAATTCGTGCTCGGATCTTCGCCCATGCGTAATTTGGTGATTGCCCGCATCCGCATCTCGACGTACGACGCCGTCTCGCCCCTGGGGTTCGCCAGATCGCGTGGATCGGCGACCTGGGCCGCCAACGTCGCCTGGTTCGCACAACCGAAATTCCAATACGTTTCGTTTTGCCAACCGTTGACGCTACTCCCGGAGGCAAGATCCTGAGGCCACTCGCCACAGCGATTTGCGACCTTGGCCTTCAATGCCTGGAATGACAGGCGAATGGGCGCTGCGAGCTTGTCATCGACCAATGGATAAGAGCCCATCGCGATCTCACCCCCGAGCCCGACCGATGCAAGCGCGCGCCGGACAGCGTCGGCTCCACTTGCCCAGACCTTTCCCGCCGATCCTCCAGACGGAGTCAGGAGGCTGATCGGACCATGACCGAATTCTCTGTAATGAGCAGCAAACTCCCGGATTCGCCCCATCGTCTCCGAGTCCACTCGACCCCTTTCGAAGGAAGGGAAGAGATCGAGCACAAAGGGCGCATCAGTAAGCACCACCGGATGACGGTCACGGTAATCATATGGAGTCACCGGTGGCGGGAGCGCGCGCGGCGCGGCGCACCCGCCCAGGGCTACCGCTCCGATCGCTGCAAGGATAGGGAGTCGACGCGCGCCTAGCGTCTTCGTATCAAGTGTGAACCACATTCGCATGAATCCTCGCGCCGGAGCCTGCTAGTCGTGAATGAATCCGACGCGGCCCCTGAATTTTTGCATCATCTGCGGATTGCTGCGGGTCGAATAGATGCGGTTGACGCGACCAAGTAACCAACCCTGCGGATCGGAAGCATCAGCAAATCCATCATCCGGACGGGCAACCTCCTGTGGGGAAAGCGACCGCGCGATGTATGGCGTGACAACCACAAGCAGCTCCGTCTCGTTACGCTGATAATCGCGGGATCTGAACAGCGCGCCGAGGACCGGCAGGTTCAAAAGTCCAGGAAGCCCTGAGATGGCCTGGGCGCTTGTCTGGCGGAGCAGCCCCGCTGTCGCGATCGACGCTCCAGACGGCAGTTCCACGGTCGTTTCATTTTTTCGAGACTTGAAACCCGGCACAGTGACGTTGGCGTAGGTGAAGCTGCCCTGCACGTCTACTTCCGTAACCTCCGTTGCCAGATGAAGAGAAATACGCCCCTCAGACAGGACGGTTGGAATGAAATTCAACGAAACGCCATAGGATTTGAACGCGATGCCGGGGGTACAGACCGGCATCGCCCCACCTGAGGAAAACGTACAGGTTCCAGACGAAGGAACTGCAATTTCCCCGCCGACGAGCATTTTCGCCTGTTCTCCCGAGATCGCCGTCACTGTCGGTTCCGCAAGGATGCGCGTAACGCCATATCTCTCGAACGCCTTTAGCGTCGCCCTCGTGTCGTTCTGACCGTTGATCGAGAGCGCGGTATTCGAAACAATAGGATTGACAGCAAATGGGTTCTCGGAGGTGAATTTTCCCCACCCCCCGTTGAGCAGCGTGTCTCCGCCGGCCTGCGCCGAGAAGCCGAGCTGCTTGACAACCTTTCGCTCGATCTCCGCCACGGTCACCTTCAGCATGACCTGATCTTCGCCGCGGATCACAAGCGCGTTGATGACGCCACTGTTGTTCGTATCGCCGGGGGCGCCTCCTTGCGCCACCGAGACGACGCCTCCGGTCGCCGCCGCCGAACGAGAAGCAAAGCCCTTCGCGATGTCGACGGCGCGTTGAGCCTCTCCGGCCGACGCCACCGTACCTGTGAGAATAATAATGTCGTTGACGGTCCGCGCGGCGATGTTCGATCGAGGCAACGCCGCTTTCAGCAGCGGCGCCAATTCCCCGACATCCCGCCCCACGCTTATTTCCAGATTGGCGACTTGCCGACCAGCGGAATCCAGGCCGATGATCGTTGTTTGGCCCGTTTCACCACCGATGATGTAAATTTTGCGCGGCGTGCGAACAACTGCATCCGCCACCTTTGGATTACCGACAACCACCTCGGAAACATTTCTCGGGAGATCGATGATCATCGACTTTCCGACCCCCATCGAAATCCGCTTCGACAGCATCGCGCTGCTTTCAGATTCCACACCCGGTCGATCCGCCACCTCCGACCACGCGTTGCTCACGCACATGGCGCTCAGCGCAAACCCGGTGATTATCTTATGCATACGTCTCATCAGAGGCGTTCCCTGGCGGAAAATCATTTCAGCGTCTCATTTCATCCGGAGGCTAGCAGCGGCCCCTCTCTTCACGATCGTCATCGTCCCATCCTGGAAATCGTCCTCAGCCGTCGGATCTTCGCTGGCTTGCGGCAGCGCGTCCGAGATCGGGCGCAAAATGAGCGTCAGCTGGCCGCTACGCTGAGACAACAAGATGAACTCAGCCTGACGCGGATCGAGTTCGAGCGTCGCCGTTGGACCTGCTGCAACCGCGTCCCCGCTCTTCTTTTCCACGGTCTGCCCTATCGCGAGAACGCGCACATTGGTGAGGAGGACTTCCGACCCGTAAACATCATGACCGCTTTCCTTGGATGCTTCTACGTCCCGGAAGGTCCGCATCACGTCAACACGGTCGTTGGGAAGGATGAAGCCACCCGCAGTGCTGTTCAACGTCACGTCGATGGCGACTGCACGCTTTCCGGCAGGAAGCATCGTCGACATCACCCCTGCGGTCACTCCCTTGACGAGACGCTCTCTGCGCAATGGGTCGCCCGCAGAGAGGGGTATGCGGACATACGACGATTTTACGTCCTGTTCTGCGTCAGGGTTGGCGCTTTTCGTCATAGCGCCGGCGGGAACCGACGCCTTGGGCCAATCGATCCAAGCGATATCCTGTGCGTTCACTTCCGCGCCATAGGACAAGTCGCGCGTCACCACCAGCACCTGATCAAGCGGCAAAGCTGGCGCCGATGGCGCAGGCGTTACGACCGGAGCCGATGGCGTATCGCCGCTCATCATCATGAATGCGACGCCGCCTGAAGCAACGGCGACGCTGATAATTGTAATTTGCGCCCTGTTCATCGGGAATCGTTCCGCACTCGCAAACGAGAACTGCAGAGGATTTGATCATTGATGTGTCAAATTACAGTTAATTACTCCTTTCTTCTCTTAGATAAGAAACAAGTTGTTTTCTGATATAGGAATTTTGCCTTGGACGACTCTTTTGCAACCTATCTGACGCCGCGAGGAGCCCATCGCTACACAATTAGAGCGGGAATTTTCGAGTGAACTCAGACGCCCGCAAGGCCATGCCAAATTGTGCTGTGGGGGTAGAGAAGCATCCCTGCGATTCCCAGCGCGACGCCGTAAGGCATCCGATTTACCGCCTTGTCTGCAAGGCGCCCGAGCAGGCTTACGGATTGGCCTTGATCGGCATGAGTGTGCCAGCGAAGCGAGATGATCGCCATCGCGAGACCACCACCGATGAATGAAAACGCAACGGCGTAGTCCATCAAATTCTCGAACCCGAGCCACAGGGCTGTCGCGGAGGCGAGCTTCGCATCCCCCCCGCCAATAATCCCCATTTCAAAGAGGACGAATGAAATCGCCAGCACGACGAGGCCACAGCACACATGAAGCGTGATGACGAACAAGGGTGTCCCGATCCAGGCGGACAGCGCGAAATATAGCAAGATAAGAACGAGTGAAATCATATTTGGGATCGTCAACGTCAGAAGATCGGAAAATGCTGCAAAGACCATCAGAGCAGGGAAAAGCACGAGCGCGATATTTTCCATGACGAGTCGATCCTCGATGTTGAAGCGGCCAGATGAGCGCCGGCGTCTTATTCCAGTCTGTCCGTTGGTCATTCACTATCATTAAACGCGCAAGGGCCGCTCTATGGGCTCCACAAATACGAGCGGCCCCGTTCCCGGGGCCGCAATGCACACGCTGTTCGAAGGCGTTAGGAAAGGTTGCCCGTCACATTGGCGAAGGTCGACGAGAGCTTGGTCCCGAGAGCCCTGGATGCAGCGACAATCGCGATGCCGATCAGAGAGGCAATAAGGCCATACTCGATCGCCGTCGCGCCCGACTCGTTCTTCAGGAAACGGGAAAAGAAGTGCTTCATGGTTGTGCTCCGAATAAGTTGACATTCGCCGAACCGATTCCGCGGGTCTTGGTTCTGCGAACAAGCGAAAGCTAGGCCGTGAATCTTTCAAACTCGTTTATAAAAACAGGACTCCGAATCTTTTTCGCGCCAGCCGAAACTCCTTCGCAATCAAGGATTGAATTTCTAGACGCATTACCGCTCAAATATCTGCATACATCCTGGAAGATATTACTGGGGAACGCGATTTTAGTTTTCTCCAAGCGTTGGAGTTTCGTTTCAGTCTTCTTTCACCTTTCATTGTTTCAGTCCGCTGGATTTTCGTCGCGAATGATGCGTGGGAGCAATGCGCATCTGTTCGTGTTCCGGGAAACGGGCGCCCGTTGGCGCGACATGGTGACCTGCATGTCTTTTCGTTCGTATTTCACACGCGTCGCGCCACTCGCGGCGCTTCTCGTGTCCTCTGCTGCAACAGCTCGCGCCGACGAGCGAACAATCCGAGTCGAGGTGGACCATGCTCGTATCGTAAAAGTGCCGGAAGGGGCGCAGACGCTCGTGGTCGGCAATCCTCTCATCGCGGATGTCACCATGCTGAAAGCCAATCACCTGATGGTGGTGACAGGTAAGGGCTTCGGGTCGACCAATCTCGTCGTCCTCGATCGAAGCGGCTCGCAGGTGGGCGAGTCAATCATTACGGTCGTTCCGGCGGAAGACAAGGTTGTCGTGCAGCGTGGCGCGCATCGCGAGTCGCTCTCGTGTCGACCGAACTGTGCTCGCGCCATCGATCTTGCCGATGACGTTCAATATATGCGGAATGCAATCGAGGGCGCCAAAGCCTATGAGGGTGCAACATCCACGCGCAAATAGCGACGTGGCGCGTAAACGCGTAGTCATAACGTTTTGAAGGACGACGATAACGGGACTGAAACCACTCGTCCGCCTACTATAATTGAACGTCTTGCGTCAGGCTCTCGCATTTGTGGTTGTGTGGATCGGGACTCGCATAGAATGCTCTCAAGACTTCCCCCCGCTCGTTTCTCCCTGTCTCAAAGGCTTTCGGCGCGAGCCCGAGCCTTCACTAGCGACAAGGATGGCGCTACTGCGGTCGAATTCGCAATGATCATGGTTCCGTTTTTTGGCCTCATCGGCGGAACAATCGAAATGGGGATGGCCTATTTTCGTACAGCACAATTGCAGGTTGCCGTCGAAACCGCGAGTCGCAGCATTCTCACAAACAGGCTCGTTGGGACTATCAGTCCCTCTAATTTCGTTAAACAGAAACTCTGCACCTGGAAGTCCACCGGGAAAGTGGAGCCCGGCACCCTTGGTCGTATGTTCGACTGCGACAAGGTCTATGTCTCCATCGATGCGCCGGACTGGTGGGACCCGAACGATATCAACGATTCGACGGTTCCGAACCAGTCCATACCCCTGACGTTGCCTGACGCTGGCGAAATCGCGGTCGTGAAAGTGTTTTACCCGGTTCGCCCGATGATCAGCATGCTTGGTTTGACCGCTGCGGGCGACATCAAGAAGATCACACCCAAATTGCAGGCTTTTCTCGGCAGCCAGAATGTCTATGTGTTGACCGCCGTAACGGCGTTCCGCGTGGAGCCGGACCTATGAGACGAGGTCGCCCCACGCAGCGGCTTCCGTTTATCCGTCTATCGATCTGGCGGAGAAACAAGCGCCGGATCCGCGCCATGCGCTTCACGCGCGATGAGAACGGCATTGCGGCGGTCGAA
Organism: Hyphomicrobiales bacterium; assembly: GCA_003963405.1. Classification (GTDB taxonomy): domain Bacteria; phylum Pseudomonadota; class Alphaproteobacteria; order Rhizobiales; family Beijerinckiaceae; genus Methylocystis. The sequence goes on along the minus strand of RXIY01000021.1, from coordinate 85,412 downwards.
TTTGCACTGATCCTGCCGCTCTTTCTGATGTTCTATCTGGGACTGGTCGAAGTGTCGCGTGGCATGCGCGTGAGCCAGAAGCTCGACCAGATTGTTCGTACGCTCGGGGATCTCGCAGCCCAGAAAATCGGTGGCGGGCAGAATCCGGGACAAGCCGCCATACTGGAATGGGAGTGGCGACAACTTTTCAGCGCCGGGAATGCGCTGATCGCGCCGCTGTCCTTCTGGCAACTCGGAATGACGATTTCAGAGGTAAAGATTTCGCCGAAAGCGGGCGGCGGCTACAAGGCGATGGTTCAGTGGACAGAAACGGTCAGGGGCCTCCATCGTCCCTGCGACGTCGCTCTGACGCCGTCGACCATCCTTTCCCCAAACAATATCGAACCGGCCTATCTGAACGGGACCAATCCACCGACTTACATCATCATCGCGGACGTGACGTACACATATTCTCCAGGGATCAATTTCGAGATGTTCAAGTGGCGCAATGCGCCGACCTGGACTTTCAGGCGCACCTTCTATTCGCCGATCCGTAACACTTACGATCCGCCGCATATTCAGCATTTCGGCGTGCAGACGACGTAGAACAACTGCATCTTCCCCCTTCTCTGACCGCGGCGCCGAAAAGGCGCCGCGGATCGCTCAGATGGTCTGATTATAAGCGCCCACCTCAGGATTCTCGCGCAGGATGGCGTCCAGCGCGGCGAACATCTCGCGCATACGCGCCTGAGACGCCGGGCTTTCGACAACGACAACCAGCTCGGGCTTGTTCGACGAGGCTCGCACCAGTCCCCATGTTCCGTCTTCGACGGTGACGCGTACTCCGTTGACCGTCACAACGCTGCGTATGGGTTGACCGATGAGCGTTTCGCCGCGGGCCTTCATACCCTCGATGTGAGCGACAACCCTCTTCACTACCTGGTATTTCTTCTCGTCGTCGCAATGCGGCGACATTGTCGGCGATCCCCAGGTCTTCGGGAGTGCGGCGTAAAGATCTGCCATGCTCTTTCCAGGGTTGCGGTCGAGCATCTCGAGGATATGAACAGCTGTCAGCAGACCGTCGTCGTATCCGCGACCGATCGGGGCGTTGAAAAAGAAATGTCCTGATTTCTCGAATCCCGCGAGGGCGCCGAGATCGTTGACGCGTCGCTTGATGTAGGAATGGCCGGTCTTCCAATATTCCGTATGCACATGTCTTCCAATGAGCTCCGGGTCTGTCGCGAAAAGACCAGTGGATTTCACATCGACGACGAATTTTGCGCCGGGATAGACTTTCGAGAGGTCGCGCGCGAGCATCACGCCGATCTTGTCGGCGAAAATCTCCTCGCCATGATTGTCGACGACTCCGCAGCGGTCGCCGTCGCCATCGAATCCAAGGCCCACATCCGCGCCCGTCTCCCGCACCTTGTGCGCAATCGCGTGCAGCATGTGCAGATCTTCGGGATTTGGATTATAGCGCGGGAAAGTGTAGTCGGGCTCGGCGTCGAGCGGGATCACTTCGCAGCCCAGCCGCTCGAGCATCTGCGGCGCGAAGGCGCCCGCGGTGCCATTGCCACAGGCGGCGACCACCTTCAGCTTTCGTGAGAAGTTCGGCCGGCGCGTCAGATCATCGAGATAACGCGCGCTGAAGTTCTCGATATAGCGATAGGAGCCGCCGCCTGCCGCCCGGAACTTGCCGGAGAGCACAATCTCCTTGAGCCGGCCCATCTCTTCCGGCCCGAACGTCACCGGGCGCTGTGCGCCCATCTTCACGCCGGTCCAGCCATTGTCGTTGTGCGAGGCGGTCACCATCGCCACGGCGGCCGCGTCGAGTTCGAACTGCGCAAAATAGGCCATGGGCGACAGCGCGAGCCCGATGTCCCGCACGCGCACGCCAGAGGCCATCAGGCCCGCGATCAGCGCGAGCTTAATGGAGGCGGAATAGGAGCGATAATCGTGGCCGGTCACGAGGTCGGGCGCGACGCCCATCTCGTGAATCAGCGTGCCGAGACCCATGCCGAGCGCCTGCACGCCCATCAGATTGAGCTCTGGGCCGAACAGCCAACGCGCGTCATATTCGCGAAAGCCTGTGGGCTTCACCAGGGGCTTCTGCTCATATTCGAATGTATTCGGAGTGAGGGCGGAGACAGGCTTGGGCAGCATGGAATGTCCTTGGCGCTCGAAACGGCGCCTGTCATCTACACCGTCGCGGCGGACACGGCAAAACGGCCATCCCTGGTTGTGGCAACACGGGGAAGCGCTGGTTGTTCCAAGGACTGCCGCAGACGGATAAGGGGCGACGCCGCTGCCCTCGACGCCGCCCCCTGTCTCCAGAGACAAAGGGATATTCTGCGCAAATGATTTCGTGGCCGTTAATGAAGTGAGTCCAATTCCTACGCTTGTCGTCAAATGTCGTACAAGTGCGTGAAAGACGGCGAAGCTACCCTGCGTTGACTGCGCTCAGGCTGAGCGCGGCTTTGCGCGCGTGGTCGGCGCCGCGCGCGCGGGATCGTCCGGCCAGAGGTGACGCGGATAGCGGCCCTTCATCTCCTTTTTCACCTCGTTCCAGGACCCCGCCCAGAAGCTCGGCAGATCGCGGGTCGTCTGGATGGGGCGATGCGCGGGCGAGAGAAGTTCGAGCGTCAAGGGCGCCCGCCCGCGCGCGAGCGTCGGATGTTGAGCGAGGCCGTAAAGCTCCTGCACGCGCACCGAGAGGAGCGGGCCATTGGGCGCGGCGTAATCGAGCGCGTGACGGGAACCCGCGGGCGTTTCGAAATGCGAAGGCGCCTCGACGTCGAGGCGGCGCGCCAGCTCGTAGGGCAAGAGGCCGGCGAGCGCGGCGTCGAGATCGCCGGGCGTTAGGCTGTCGAGGGATGCGCGGCCGATGATGAAAGGCGCGAGCCATTCCTCGGCCGCCGAGGCCAAAGCCGCATCGGAGAGGTCCGGCCATTCCTCGCCCTCGGCGCGGCGCAGGAAGGCGACGCGATCACGCAGCTGCGCCTGCCCCTTCGTCCAGGGCAAGCGCGCGATTCCGAGCTGCGCGATTCCGCGCGCCAGCGCCCGCGCGCTCTCCTCGTCCGGCTCGACCGGAAGGTTCTGCTCGCCGAGACGGATCGCGCCGAGGCGGCGAAATCGCCGACGCCGCAAGCTGGCGCTTCCGGGATCGAAAACCGTCTCGTCGCGCGTCTCGATCCGGCCGGCGCCGATCTCCTCCACCTCCTCGGCGCCAAGCGCGCAGGCGGCGAGAATGCGGGCCTGTGCGGCGCGGCCGGTGAGTTCAGCGACCGCGAGGAAGGGTGCGCGCGACAGCGGATCCTCGACCGGCAGGCTCGCGGCGCGGCCATTGGCCATGAGAAAATCGCCTTTGGCGCCGCGCGACTTGGCGATACGGTCCGGGAACGCCAGCGCGATGAGCGCGCCGTCGGAGAGCTCCGACCCTCCTTGAGTCGACGGCGCAGCCGATCTGGCCAGCCGCGCCCAATTGCCCGCAAGGCGCCGCGCGTCGCGGCCGCGCTTCGAGCCGTCGCCTTGCAGGCGCGCGAGCCTGTGCGAAAGATCGGCGTCATTGCCCGCGAGCCCCCGCTCCGAGAGCAGCATCGCGAGTTCCGCGGCCCGCTCGGCCTCGCCGTGGCGCGCGGCTTCGAGGATCATGCGGGCGAGACGCGGCGGCAGCGGCAAGGCGCGCAACGCCTTGCCCTGATCGGTAAGGCGTCCGTCGGCGTCAAGCGCGCCGAGATCGCGGTCGAGCGCCACGGCCTCCTTCCAGGCCGGCGCGGGCGGCGGATCGAGCCATCCGAGCTGGCCGGGATCATTCACGCCCCAGGCCGCGAGATCGAGCGCGAGGCCGGCAAGGTCGGCGGCAAGGATTTCGGGCGCCGCGAAGGCGGGGAGCGCGGCGGTCTGGGGCTCGTCCCACAGCCGGTAGCAGACGCCGGGCTCGGTGCGGCCGGCGCGGCCGCGGCGCTGATCGACGCTGGCGCGGGCGGCGCGGACGGTCTCCAGCCGGGAGAGGCCGAGGTCCGGCTCGTAGAGCTGCACGCGCGACAGACCCGAGTCGATCACGATGCGCACGCCCTCGATGGTGAGCGAGGTTTCGGCGATGGAGGTGGCAAGGACGACCTTGCGGCGCCCCGCCGGCGCGGGAGAGATGGCGCGATCCTGTTCCCCGCGCTCGAGGGCGCCATAAAGCGGCGCGATGTCGACGCCATCGAGCCGCGCGTCGGCGAGGCGCGCGGCGACGCGCGTGATTTCCCCCTGCCCCGGCAGGAACGCGAGAATCGAGCCTTTCTCCTCGCGCAGCGCGCGCAGGACGGCGCGGGTCACGGCGTCCTCTATGCGCTCATGGGCGTCGCGGCCCAGATAGCGGGTCTCCACATCGAAGGCGCGGCCCTCGCTGACGATCGTCCGGGCGCCTCCCATCAGCGCCGCGACCCGCGCGCCGTCGAGCGTCGCCGACATGGCGACGAGCCGCAGATCGTCTCTCAGGCCGGACTGAGCGTCGAGCGCCAGCGCAAGGCCGAGATCGGCGTCGAGCGAGCGCTCGTGATATTCGTCGAAGAGAACCGCCGCGACGCCCTCCAGCGCCGGATCGTCGAGAATCATGCGGGCGAAGACGCCCTCGGTCACGACCTCGATGCGCGTGCGCGCCGAGACCCTGGATTCGAGCCGCATGCGCAGGCCGATGGTTTCGCCCAGCTGTTCGCCGAGCGTCGCCGCCATGCGACTGGCGGCGGCGCGCGCGGCGAGCCGGCGTGGCTCCAGCAGAATGAGCTTGCGGCCCCTGGTCCAGGCCGCGTCGAGAAGCGCGAGCGGCGCGCGCGTGGTCTTGCCGGCGCCGGGCGGCGCGACGATCACGAGATTGGGCGATTCAGCCAGCGCCGCCACAATGTCCGGCAGCACGGCGTCGATGGGCAAAGCGTCTTGCGGGCGTGTCAACTCAGGGCTCTTCACAGCAAAAGGCGCCCCCTCCGGGGAGGGAGCGCCTCTCATTATCAGCCTTTGAGCCGTTACGCCGCCTGCTGGATCCCCGAGAGCTTCCAGCCCTGAGGGCCGGCGCCCGCCGGGCGGCGGAAGGTCCAGACCTCGGTCGCTTCCGACGGGCCCTGAGAGCCCGGCGCGGGCTTGCCCGTCGAGCGGTCCACCATCTCGTCGTTGAGCGCGAAGCGCATGGCGACGGTGGCGTATTCGTCCGAGCCCTCGCGCCAGGCCTCCGAGAGATCGCCTTGCAGGAGCTTCACATCCGTGACTCGGTTGACCAGGCCCTTGCGGCGGTTGGCGTCCAGCTCCTCATCGAAATGCCGCACCATCTCCGGCGTCGCCACGGCGCGCAGCGCGCCCATGTCCTCGCGGCTGTAGGCGGCCTGCGACTCGCTAAGCAGACGCTCGAAGGCGTTGAAATCCTCGGGCGCGACGCGGATCGGCGTCGTCGCCGGGCGCTGCCGGCCCGGACCGCCGCCGCCGAAGCCGAATGGCGCTCCGCCGAGGCCGCCCCCGCCCGCGCGGCCGCCAAAGGGCGCGCCGCCCGTGAAGGAGAAGGTCGAGCCCTGCGGACCGACGCCCGCCGGCGCATTGCGCCGCTGCCACCAGGCGAAGGCCATGCGCGCCAGGAACACGATCAGGGCGATCTGCATCAGGAAGCCGATGACGGACATGAAGCCGCCGATGCCGCCGAAGAAGCCGTTGCCGGTCAGCATGCCGAACAGGCCGGCGCCGAGCAGACCGCCCGCGAGACCGCCGAGCAGGCCGCGTCCGAAGGAGGAGCCGCCATAGGCGGGGCTGTTCCAGCCCGGCTGCTGCTGGCCCATGCCGTAGCCCGGCCGCGCCGTGTCGCTACGTTCGAAGGGCGAGGCCGTTCCCGGCGCGGTGCGGGTCGACGGCGGCGCGGACCACGTCCGCGAGCCCCGGCTGCCGAAGCTGCCGCCCCCGCCCATACGCGCCTCGGCAATGGCCGGCGCCAGCGCGAGCAGAGCCGCAAGACACAATGAAATCAGCGATCCGCGCTTTTGCGCAAGAAACCGCAACATCTGCACATCCTCTTTTACGGGGAGCGAGGCTCCCCATCGAGGAAAGAATATAGGGACGCCCCGACCCGGCTGCAAAGACCGGGTCGCGACGGAAGCGGCGAGGATTTGGCGCGGGCGCTCGCCAGATGTTAGGAAACCCGCTCCTGATCAGCGTAAGAGGCGCCCCGCTAAAGCCATGCGTCCCTATCTCGACCTGCTCGACAAAATTCTGCGCGAGGGCGTCCGAAAGGAGGACCGCACGGGCACGGGCGCCCTCTCCATCTTCGGGCATCAGATGCGCTTCGATCTCGCTTCGGGCTTTCCGCTCGTGACGACAAAGCGGGTGCATGTAAAATCGGTCATCCACGAATTACTGTGGTTTCTCAAGGGCGAAACAAATATCGCCTACCTTCGGGAAAACGGCGTCACGATCTGGGACGAATGGGCCGACGGAAACGGCGACCTCGGGCCAGTCTATGGCGCCCAGTGGCGCGCCTGGCCGGCGCCGTCCGGCGAGGTTATCGACCAGATTGCCTGGCTCGTGGACGAGATCAGACGCAACCCCTTCTCACGCCGGCTGATCGTCACCGCCTGGAACCCGGCGGAGATCGACAGAATGGCGCTCCCGCCGTGCCACTGCCTGTTTCAATTCCACGTCGCCGAAGTCGATGGAAAAAAACGCCTGTCCTGCCAGCTTTATCAGCGCTCGGCCGATGTCTTCCTCGGGGTTCCCTTCAACATCGCAAGCTACGCCCTCCTCACCCATATGGTGGCGCAGGCGACAGGCTGCGTCGCGGGGGATTTCATCCACAGTTTCGGCGACGCGCATCTTTACCTGAATCACCTGGAGCAGGCGCGGCTGCAACTGACCCGCGCGCCGAGGCCCCTGCCCCGACTGAGGCTAAACCCGGCCGTCAACTCGCTTTTCGACTTCCGCTACGAGGACATCTCGGTCGAGGGTTACGACCCCTGGCCAGCGATCTCCGCTCCCATCTCTGTCTGAAGGAGACGCATGAAACCGAAGCTCGTGGCGGTCGTGGCGCGCGCGCAGAATGGCGTAATCGGGGTCGGCAATGGCCTGCCGTGGCGGCTCTCGACCGATCTGAAACGCTACAAGGCGCGCACCTGGGGCCGACCCATGATCATGGGTCGGCGCACATGGGACTCGATTGGCCGGCCCCTCCCCGGCCGCGAGAGCGTGGTCGTCACGCGTCGGCCGGACTTCGCCGCGCCCGGCGCCCACGTGGCGCGCAGCATCGACGAATCGCTCGAACTCGCCCGCCGAATCGCTCGGGAGATGGGATCGGACGAGATCATTGTGGCTGGCGGGGCGGAAATTTACCGGGCGCTACTCGACCAGACCGCGATAATTGAACTGACCGAGGTCGACCTCGACCTTCCCGGCGACGCCCATTTTCCCGCCCTGCACCCCGCGGAATGGGAGGAAATCGCCCGCGACGCCCCGCCGCGCGGGGAAAAAGACGAAGCCGACTTTGCGTTCGTGACCCTGCTCAGGCGAGACTTGCGCAAGGCGTAAAATCTCGCGCAAGGCATAAAAATATCGACCAGAGACCAGTTGCGGGGACGCCTCTCAATGGCTATAAGGCCCCTCAACAGCGGCCGACACGGCCGCCGGTTCGGAGTGTAGCGCAGCCTGGTAGCGCACCTCGTTCGGGACGAGGGGGTCGGAGGTTCGAATCCTCTCACTCCGACCAAAGTTTTCGATCAGCCGCCTTCTCCGAGAGAGATTTATCGGCGAGATCCCTCCCGCTTTTTTACCGTGCCTCGCGATTCGCGTAGCATCCACCTGCTCCGGCTGTAGATTTCCCTATGCGACAGCTTCCTGGCCCCAATGGGCCGGCTGTCTGCGATTGGGAGGTGCAGATGAATTTCAGAACGCTTGTCGCCTCGGCTGTTTTGAGCGCCGGGCTCGTTCTTGCCTTGGCGCCAGGGGCCGCTCGGGCGATGCCGCTCCAGAAGATCGCCGGCGTGGACGCGCCCATCGAGAAGGTTTGGGGCGGCTGCGGCCCTTATGGACATCGCGGCCCATGGGGCGGCTGCCGGCGTGGCGGACAATGGGGCGGCTGGGGCTGGCGCAGGCCGTATTGGCACCGCTGGTAATCTCGCGCCCGCCCGCCGATTTCGCGCCTTCGTAGCAAATCTATGTATAGTGAACGGACGGCGCCGCGCGGGACTCGCGGCGGCCGTCCAACTTAATTGCCCTCGAGCTGCAAAGGTTGGCGCGATGAAAGCCGATGTGGGCGCGATCTCGGTCGTTTTGAACGAAGGCGCGGACGGCTCCGGCTCCCTCTCGGGGGCGACCTTTGTCGTCAAGGAGAATATCGACGTCGCCGGCCAGGTCTCGACGAACGGCCATCCGCAATGGGCGGCGACGCATCCGCCAGCGCGCGCCAACGCCGTCGTCGTCGACAGGCTGCTCGGCGCCGGCGCGCGCCTCGTCGGCAAGGCGCATATGGACGAGATGGCCTACAGCCTGATGGGCGCCAATCCACATTACGGCACGCCGATCAATCCGGCGGACCCGGACCGTCACCCCGGCGGCTCGTCCTCCGGCTCCGCCGTGGCTGTCGCCGCCGCCCTCGTGAATTTCGCCATTGGCACCGATACGGCGGGCTCCTGCCGCGCGCCCGCCGCGTTTTGCGGCGTTTTCGGATTCCGCTCGTCCCATGGCGCCATTCCGATGGAGGGCGTCATCCCGCTGGCGCCCTCTCTGGACGTGATCGGCTGGTTCGCGCGCGACCTCGACCGCATGAGAAACGTCGGCGACGCGCTGCTGCCGCCGGACGCGGACGATCGCGGCTATGACGAAGCCGTCCTGCTCAGTGACGCGTTCCACGGCGTCGAGACGGCCTTCGCCACGGCCGCCGCCCCGGCGGTCGACATGCTCAAGGGCGGGCGCTGGCGCGAGGGGCGCCTCGACGAGGAGTTCTTCAAGACGGCGCTCGCGTATTTTCGCAATCTCCAGGCGCATGAGGCCTGGGCCTCGCACGGCGGCTGGATCACGGCGCAGCATCCGACCTTCGGCAAGGGCGTGGAGGAGCGTTTCGCCATCGCCTCCAAGGTGACGGCAGATCAGAAGAATGCCGCCCTCGCCTTTCGTGAGGAGACGCGCGGCCGTATCGACGCCCTGCTTGGAGAGACGGGCTTCCTCGTGATGCCGACGACGCCGTTCCGCGCGCCGCTGCTCACCGAGAGCGAAGAGCAGCTCGACGCAAGGCGCTACCAGATGTTCCGGCTGTTCCTGATTGCAAGCTATTTCGGTCTGCCGCAGATCAGCCTGCCATTGCCATCGAGCGAGGCCCCTGTCGCCCTCTCCTTCGTCGGCCGAAAGGGAACCGACCGGCAATTGATCGCGTTGGCCCAGCGGTTTTGCGCGCGGATGAAAAAGTAAGGCTCAGCCGCCGGCGACGGGCGCGCGCCCGAGAAGCTCTCTGATGCGCGCGGTCAGCCTGTCCCGCACGTCCCGATAGGCGGAAAGAATGGCGTCCCGCGACCCTTGCGCGACAGTCGCGTCGGGCGTCGGCCAATAGACGACATCGACGGCCATGGCGCGGGTGAATTCGAGCGCCTTGTGATGCGCTTCTGGCGACAGCGTGATGATGAGGTCGAAATTCGAGTCTTCGAGATCCTCGAAGGTCTGCGGCCGGTGCCGGCTCATGTCGACGCCGATCTCCTCCATGGCCGCGACAGCGAAGGGATCGGGATCGCCGCGTTTCAGCCCGGCGGAAGCAAAGTAGATTTCGCGCCCGAAGTAATGCCGCGCGATCGCTTCCGCCATGGGCGAGCGCACCGTATTCATCGTGCAGGCGAAGAGTATTGATTGCGGTCGCGTCATCGCCGAGGCTTGTCTGGCGCCGAGGGGGCTGGCCCGCTGTCAAGATGGCCATGAGTTCGCAAATACAAAGGCCGGTCAGCCCTTCCAGTGCAGCGCCGTGATCAGTGTGAACAGGCGCCGCGCCGTGTCGGCGTCCGTCTCGATCTTGCCCTTGAGACGCTCGGCAAGAAGCAGGGCCCCCTCGTTGTGAAGGCCGCGCCGGCCCATGTCGATCGCCTCGATGCGGCTCGGCGTCGCCGTTCGTATCGCGGCGTAGTAGCTTTCGCAGATCAGAAAATAATCCTTCAGAATGCGCCTGAAGGGGGTCAGCGACAAAATATGCGTGATGATGACGACGCCGGCGCTGTCCTTGATCTCGAAGACGAGCCGCGCGTCGACAAGCGAAATATGCAGCGCGTAAGGACCGGCTTCATGGCCGACGAGGGCGAAGCTGTTGTCCTCGATGAGGTCGTAGACCGCGATGGCGCGCTCATGTTCCTGGTCGGCCGAGCCACGCCCGATCGAATTCTCGTCGAGCGTGACCGAAATCAGGCGATTCTGCGCGGCTGCGTCCACCCTAGGCCCCGAGCGAATTGAGCCGGATCGAAACGGAGCGCGCATGCGCCTGGAGGCCCTCGGCGTCGCCCAGCGTCACCGCCGCGGCGCCGATGGCGCGCAGCGAGTCGGCGTCGCATTTCAGGATGGAGGTGCGCTTCACGAAATCGAGTACGCTCAGGCCGGAGGAGAAGCGCGCCGAGCGCGCGGTCGGCAGCACGTGATTGCTGCCGCCGACATAATCGCCGACGGCCTCCGGCGTATAGGCGCCGATGAAGATCGCGCCGGCGTTGGAGACGCGCGCCGCGAGCTCCTCGGCGTCCTCGCTGATGATTTCGAGATGCTCGGCCGCGATGCGATTGGCGAGCGGCAGGGAGTCCGAGAGTTTCTCGACGAGAATCACCGCGCCATAGTCACGCCAGGAGGCGCCGGCGATCTCGTGGCGCGAGAGGGTCGAAAGGTGACGCTCGACCGCCGCGACGGTGGCGTCGGCGATCTCGGCGCTGTCAGTGATCAGGATGGATTGCGCCGACTCGTCGTGCTCCGCCTGCGCGAGAAGATCGGCGGCGATCCAGTCGGGGTTCGCGGTCTTGTCGGCGAGCACCAGCACCTCGGAAGGGCCGGCGATCATGTCGATGCCGACCTGGCCGAAGACGCGGCGCTTGGCGGCCGCGACCCAGGCGTTGCCGGGGCCGACGATCTTGGCGACAGGCGCGATCGTCTTCGTTCCATAGGCCAGAGCCGCCACGGCCTGCGCCCCGCCGACGCGGTAGATCTCATCGATGCCGGAACGCCGCGCGGCGGCGAGCACCAGCGGCTCGACATGGCCGCCGGGCGTCGGCACGACCATCACGATGCGCTTCACGCCCGCGACCTTCGCCGGCACGACATTCATCAGCACGGAGGACGGATAGGCCGCCGTGCCGCCCGGCACGTAGAGACCGACGGAGTCGAGCGGCGACCAGCGCCAGCCGAGTTCGACGCCCGCCGCGTCGCGGTAGCGCAGATCCTGCGGCTTCTGCTTCTCGTGGAAGGCGGTGATGCGCTCGAGCGCGAGATCGAGCGCCGCGAGCTGCTCCTTCGAGCACTTGGATTCCGCCGACGTCACCTCGGCGGCGCTGACGGCGATGCCGGTCTGCGCGAGGTCGATCCGGTCGAACCGCTTGGAATAATCGATCAGCGCCTCGTCGCCGCGCGCGACCACATCCTCGATGATGGCGCGAACGGTCGCGTCGACATCCTGGGACGACTCCCGCTTCATGGCGAGCAGAGCCACGAACTGCTGCTCGAAGTCAGGGGCGGCGGCGTCCAAACGCAGGGTCATTTCCATCTCCAACCGGGTTTTCCCGGTTGTCATGACCTTGCCGAAGCGCCTTCGTCAAGTTTGATGAAGCCCGGGGGTCCGACCTCCCCGCGGGAACCCTGCCTTCAGGGCGCGCCCGCCTCGCGGACGTTGAGTTCGTGGGTGGGTCGGGCCGCCGTTTTCCAGCGTGGCCCGATGTCGCACAGCTGAGCCTCGACGCATTCGACATCGAGGCAGATCGCGGCGCCGCCTGCGAAGGTCAGGCGAACAACGCCTCCCGGAGCCTCTGGACCCGGCTCGAAGGTGACGGCGAGAAGCTCGAGAATGGCGTCGGGCTCGTCGCGGGAGACGCGCGCGCATCGCACCCGCTGCACGCCCTCGAAATGCAGCCCGGCCCGGCAGCGTTCGAGCCGCCCTTCCATTTCGGCCGCCCAATCGAAGCGCGAGCCCACGAGCGCAAAGCGGCGCTTGCCCGGCAAATAGGCGATGTCGCCGACGCGCACCAGCGCGTCCTGCACATGAGCGGAAAGGAGCGCGAGGTCTTCGCTGTCGAGCGCATGCAAGCGCAGCGCCGGCGTCGAGGCGCTGTTATCGAGCGGTGTGGCGGCCATGCTGATCCTCCCTGCGCCGGATATGGCGAGGGACGCGAGGCGACGCAAGTGCGCATCGTCTCGCGGCGCCAGACACGCCGGGACGACGGCCGCCTCATCGGCGCTTCATGCGGTCTTCTGCGCCTCCGCGCAGCCTTTGCTCATCGCCTCGCGGCCGGCTGCGGCGATCTCCTCCGGAGTCATGTCGCGGACATGCGTGGCGATGGACCACTCATGGCCGAAGGGATCGACGACGATTCCATATCGATCGCCCCAGAACATGTCGGCGACGGGCATCTTCACCGTGGCGCCAGCCGCCACAGCCTGCGCGAAAACCTCATCGACATTCGGCACGGCGACGTGGATCGTCACGGGCGTCCCCTTGAGCGCCCTGGGGCCGAGCGCGCCCCACTCCGGCATTTCATCGACCAGCATGAGCATAGAATCGCCGATCCTGACGCTCGCGTGCATCAGCCGGCCGTCCGGCCCCGGCAGACGCATCAGCTCCGTCGCGCCGAAGGCCTTCTTGTAGAATTTGATCGCCTCGGCGGCGCCGGCGCAGACAATGTGAGGCGTCAGCGTATGCGCGCCCTCCGGGACCGGCTTCACCTTCTCGCCCATGTTGTCCTCCTTCGTAGAAGTCAGCGGATTTTACGAAGCGATTCGCGAAGCGCGTCGCTATCCATTTGTGCGAGCTCCTGCTCCAGAGCCGCATGAGTCGCGCGCCAGGTCGGGACCGCCTGCTCGAGGGCGGCGCGCCCGTCGTCGGTGAGCGACACGCGCCGCGCGCGCTTGTCCTTCTCATGGATGGCGACCCGCACGAGCCCGCGCCTCTCCAGCGATTTGAGCGCGGCCGTCAGCGTCGTGCGGTCCATGGCGAGAAAGTCGGCAAGCCTGCCGACGGTCGGCGCCTGCGGGGCGTTCAGCGCCATCATCAGCGAAAACTGCCCATTGGTGAGTCCGACCGGCGCAAAGGCCCGGTCGAAGCGCCGCGCAAGCTGACGCGCCGCCCTTTGCGTCGCGAGGCAGAGGCAAGCGTCTCGAATCTCATGGACGACCTCGAGGGGAAGCGACTTTGACATGGCGTATATAGGTTGATATCAACATTTATGGATTTCGTCCAGAGGAAGGAAACGGCCGATGCATGCAAAAGTGCGGACCTGCCTGGCTTTTCGCGATCAGGCCGAGGAAGCGGCCCGCTTTTACGTCTCGCTCCTGCCCGGTTCGGAACTCGAGACCGTCTTTCGGCCGAACCCCGGCGAGCCGGCGCTGACGGCCCTCTTCACCCTCGCGGGTACGCCCTATCAGGCGCTGAACATGGGCGATTACGTCACGCTGAACGACGCCGTCTCGATCTCGGTGATGACCAAGGATCAGGAAGAAACCGACCGGCTTTGGGCGGCGCTGCTCGCCGACGGCGGCGCCGAGAATCGATGCGGCTGGCTGAAAGACCGTTTCGGCCTCTCCTGGCAGATCGTGCCCGAAGTCCTGCCGCGCCTGCTGACGGCTCCGGACCGCGCCGCCGCCGGGCGCGCAATGCAGGCGATGCTCGGCATGGTCAAGCTCGACATCGCCGGGCTGGAAGCCGCCTTCAAGGGATGAAGGCGGCGTCAGGACACGTCGATTTCCGCATCAACCACATGTTCGAGCGGCGTTCCCTCGGCGGTCAGCGTCATGCGCAATTTCAACTTGCCGCCGTTGACCTTGTGCTCGCGCACGACGCGCTCGATCTCCCGCTGGGAGGTGACGCCCACCTCCTTGAGGAACTTGCGAACCGCCATGTTGAACGCGTCTTCGTCCATCGCCCGTCTCCCACTCTCACGAATGGGTAGCTAGCGCGCGAGGGCGAGAGCGACAGTCAGTCCTGGAAGGGGTTGTGAACCAGGATCGTGTCGTCGCGCTCGGGGCTCGTCGAGAGCAGCGCCACCGGCGCACCGATCAGCTCCTCGATGCGGCGAACATATTTGATCGCCTGCGCCGGCAGTTCCGCCCAGCTGCGGGCGCCGCTCGTCGTCTCCTGCCAGCCGGGGAAGCTCTCGTAAACGGGCGTCACCCGCGCCTGCGCGGATTGCGACGCCGGCAGCCGGTCGATCTGTTTTCCATCCAGCATGTAATGGGTGCAGATCTTGATCTCGTCGAAGCCGTCGAGAATGTCGAGCTTCGTCAGCGCAATGCCATTGATGCCGGAGGTCTTCACCGCCTGCCGCGTGAGCACGGCGTCGAACCAGCCGCAGCGGCGCCGGCGCCCCGTATTGGTGCCGAACTCATGGCCCCTGTCACCGATCAGTTCGCCGATGGCGTCGTGGAGTTCCGTCGGAAACGGCCCGCCGCCGACGCGGGTCGTGTAAGCCTTGGCGATCCCGAGAACATAGCCGATGGCGCCCGGCCCGAGGCCCGAGCCGCTCGCCGCCGAGGCGGCGACCGTGTTGGAGGATGTCACATAGGGATAAGTGCCGTGGTCAACATCGAGCAGAACGCCCTGCGCGCCCTCGAAAAGGATGCGCTTGCCGGCGCGACGCTGTTCGTCCAGCAGATCCCAGACCGCGTCCATGAAGGGCAGGATTTTCGGCGCGATGGACAGAAGCTCCTCGCGGAGCGCCGCCGGATCGACCGGCGGCAGGCCGAGCCCGCGACGCAGCGGGTCGTGATGGGCGAGCGCGCGGGCGATCTTGTCGTCGAGCGTATCGGGCTCGGCGAGGTCCATCAGGCGGATCGAGCGGCGGCCGACCTTGTCCTCGTAAGCCGGACCGATGCCGCGCTTGGTGGTGCCGATCTTGGCGCCGCCCCCGGCCGCGTCCTCGCGATGGGCGTCGAGCTCGCGATGAAGCGAGAGGATCAGCGGCGCGTTCTCGGCGACCTTGAAATTCTGCGGCGTAATCTCGACGCCCTGCCCCCGCAGCCGGTCGATCTCGCCGACGAGAAAATGCGGATCGACCACGACGCCATTGCCGATAACGGAGAGCTTGCCCGGCCGCACGATGCCGGAAGGCAGCAGCGCGAGCTTGTAGGTCGTGCTGTCGATGACGAGCGTATGGCCCGCGTTGTGGCCGCCCTGGAAGCGCACGACGACATCCGCCTCCAGCGAGAGCCAGTCGACGATCTTGCCCTTGCCCTCGTCGCCCCACTGGGCGCCGACCACCGCTACATTCGCCATGATGCTTCTTCGCGCTGTCCGAAACGACAAAAAGCCCCGCGCGGTAACGCGAAGGGCTCGTTACGGGCGGGGTTTACCGCAGGATGGCCGGATCGTAAAGACCGCGCAAGATTCAGCCCTTCAGGAACATCCCGGCCGCTGCGCGGTTGGCGTTGGATCGCCCCGAAACGCGGGGCGTTCAAGGGGGTCACGACCAAGAGGGTCACGACAATGGCTACCGTCGCCGCGGACCGGGTCCAGCGCCATACCGACGAGGCCGTCAACCGCACGATCCACGCGCAAATGCTGGAGCGGCTCGTCTATTTTGCCCTGCATCCTGAACGGATCGAGGAAAGGCTCCATCATCTCGACCGGGAATGGGACATCGAGCGGGCGCTCGAGGCCAACGCCTCGATCTTCGCCCTCGCCGGGCTCACCCTCGGCTTCGCCGTCGATCGCCGGTGGCTCGCCCTGCCCGTCCTCGTCGCGGGCTTCCTGCTGCAACACGCCCTTCAGGGCTGGTGTCCGCCGCTCCCGGTTCTCCGTCGCCTGGGCTTCCGCACCCAGCGCGAAATCGACCGCGAACGCTACGCGCTGAAAGCCTTGCGCGGCGATTTCCGGCAGGTGGAGGACGCCATGGAGCGCCTGCAAGCGGTTCGCGCGGAAAGGCCGGCGCGCGAAGAGCATCTGCCGCAGTAAAAGCGGCGCACTGGCGCGCTGCTCCGCCTGCGGCGCTTTATGCTCTGGCCCTCGGCGGGGGACGGGCGCATAGTGCCGTGGTTTGATCCATGGATAAGTCCTATGCGCCAGTTTTTAACCCTCGCTGCGGCGCTTGCCCTCGGCGCCTTGTCGCCCTGCGCCCAAGCGCAGGACGCGTCGCAAGTTCTTCGGGTCTCTTTCAAGGACGGACGCGCCGTCGTCAGGGGCGCCGTGAAGGGCTACGACACGCATGACTACGTCTTCCCCGCTGGCGCAGGCGAGTCGATCAAGATCAGACTCACGAGCCGCAAAGCCTTCTTCAACGTGAACCCGCCGGGCTCGGAGGAGGCGCTCTTCAATGGCTCTATCGCGGGCTCGATCTTCACAGGCGAGGCGGCCATCAGCGGCGATTACACCGCCCGCGTCTATCTCATGCGCAATGAGGCGCGCCGGGGCGCGGTCTCCCCCTACACACTCGCGATCGAAGTCGGACAAAAGAAAGCAGCGGCGGAAAAAGGCCCTGATTTCGCCGATGGGCTCACGGGCGGCCCGGATTACTGGCAGGTGACGGGTGTTCCGGCCGGGGACGCGCTCAAGATTCGGGCGACGTCCTCGCCGAAGGCAAGGCTCGTCGCGGACGCGCCGAATGGGGCGGCGCTCAGGAATCTTGGTTGCCGCAACACGGGTGGCCAGCGCTGGTGCCGCGTGGAAGACGCCCGCAAACAGGCCGGCTGGGTGAACGGGCGCTATCTGCGGGAGGGGCCAGGGCCCGATGGTCAGGCCCGGTGATAGGGATGGCCCGACAGGATTGTCATGGCCCGGTAAATCTGCTCGGCCGCCAGAATGCGCACGAGTTGATGCGGCAGCGTCATCGCCCCGAACGAAAAGACCGCCGTCGCCCGCGCGCGGATACTGGCGTCTAGCCCTTCCGAACCACCCACGGCAAACCAGAGCGCCTTGCGGCCGGCGTCTCGCTCGCGGCCGATGAAGTTCGCGAAGGCCGCGCTATCCGCCGCCCTGCCCCGCTCGTCGAAGACGACGAGCCCGGCGTCGGCCGGGAGGACCGCCAGCATGTCTTCCGCCTCCCGCGCCATGCGCTCGGCGGCGTTCCTGGCCTTGCTTTCGTCCAGTTCCCTGAGGTCGAGCCCTTCCAGGCCGATGCGCCGCAGCGCGGCGATGCGCTCGGCGTAGCGCGCGTAAATCTCTCGCTCGGGACCAGCCTTCAGCCGACCCACGCAAATGAGCCCCAATCGCACGAAACGGCCTGCCCGACGCGGTCTAAGGCGTCAAACGAGCCGAATCTCGACAGGCCGGTCGCCGCCCCACATCTTCTCGAGGTTGTAGAACTGGCGCACCTCGGGACGGAAAATGTGGACGATGACGTCGCCGGCGTCGATCAGCACCCAGTCGCACTGGGGCAGGCCCTCGATGCGCGCGACGACGCCCGCATCCTTGAGAGCCCGGACCGCCTTGTCGGCGATGGCTCCGACATGCACGGTCGAGCGCCCGGTCGCGATGATCATTTCATCGGCGAGGGCGGTCTTTCCGCGCAGATCGATGGAGATGACGTCCTCGGCCTTTGTTTCGTCCAGAGCCTTGAGAACATTTTGCACGATCGAGCCGCCTGGCGGCGCTTTGGCGCCGATCCTCGGCTGGGAGGGGCGTCCCGCTCCCGGTTGAACACTCGTCGACAGCGTTGCAATCCTCATACTTCGCGGCCTCTTGCCTGACCGCATCCAGAGGATGGAACCCTTTCGTCCCGATTGCAATATGAAAGCGGTCCGCTGGACCCGCCGAAGGCAGAAAAAAACCCGGCGCGTTTGCCGGGTCTCTAGGCAGTTCGGGCTAATCGAGAGGCGGGAGGAACCTCAAAGCCGGAACAACTGAAATATAGATCAGTTTGCGACGAATTGCTCGTTTCTTTTTCGTCACGAAGACCGACAGAGGGACGAATCGGATATGATATCAATCAAAAACACGTCCTCATGGACGTCGGCCGCCTCGCTGTCCGATTTTGAAACATGCACCGATTCAGCAACTTAGCAGACGGCTAGGCGCAGCCGGCCCGCAGCCCGTGTCTCGAAAGCCACAGGCGCGAGCGAATTGCGCGGCATGGCAGGCTCACCGCCCGCCAGAGGCCGAATTCAGGGGATCAGCACCATGGACCCCGCCGTTTGGCGTGATTCGAGCGCGGCGTGAACGCTTGCGGCGTCCGCGAGCGGAAAAGACTTCGGCTCCTCGATGGTCAGATGGCCGCGCTTGATGGCGCGCAGCATATCCTCGGCCATGTCCTCGTAATCCTTGCGCCTGGCGATATAGGTGAAAAGCGACGGCCGCGTCGCATAGAGCGAGCCCTTCTGCGCGAGAAGATTGATGTCGAACGCGTCGATCGGACCGGAAGCCGATCCGAAGCTCACGAACATGCCCAGGGGCGCGAGGCAGTCGAGCGAGGCCGGGAAGGTCGCCCGCCCGACCCCGTCATAGACCACGTCGCAAAGCCGGCCGCGCGTGATCTCGCGCACCCGCTCGGGGAAATTCTCCTCACGATAGAGGATCGTATGCTGCGCCCCAGCCTTCTCGGCGATGGCCGCCTTCTCCGGCGAGCCGACGGTGGCGATGACCTTGGCGCCGAGCGCGCGCGCCCACTCGCAGAGCAACTGGCCGACGCCGCCCGCCCCGGCGTGAATCAGCACGCGATGGCCCTTTTTCACCCGGAAGGTCCGGCGCAGCAGATATTGCGCGGTCAGGCCCTTGAGCATCATGACGGCGCCCTGCTCGTAGCTGATCGACTTCGGCAGATGAATGACCGAATCGGCGGAAATGTTGCGCGCCTCGCTATAGCCGCCGAGCGCGCCGACATAGGCGACCCGGTCGCCGACCTCGAAATCCTCGACCCCCTCGCCGACCGCGACCACCTGCCCGGCGCCCTCGTGGCCCGGCACGTAGGGATGCTCGGCGGGATAGGCCCCGGTGCGGCGGTAGATGTCGATGTAGTTCACCCCGATGGCCTTGTGGCGAATCTGCACCTCGCCCGGCGCCGGCGGCGCGAGGTCGACCTCCTCCAGCAGAAGCGCCTCGGGGCCGCCCGGCCGGTGAACGCGGATCGCCTTGACCATCAAAACCTCCAGAAATAAACCGCCAATACGGTTCAGATAGCACGGGATTGCGACAAGACAGCCGGAAACCGCGCTATGAGCCTGAAACCTGTCCGCATCGCGGCCAGAGTCTCGCCCTCGGCCGCAGGGGCCGCTATAACGGGGTGAGGATCAGGAGTTTTGTGATGACCGAGGGTTCCGCGCGGACGGGCGCGACGACGAAGACCGACATTCTCGTTGCCGGGGCGGGCTCCACGGGCCTCGCCGCCGCGCTGGCCTTCGCCCGCTCGGGGCTGAAGGTCGCGCTCGTCGGCCGCATTCCGCCGCCGCTGCCGGGCCGCACCGTGGCGCTCTTCGAGGCATCGATCCGCTTTCTCGACGCCCTGGGCGCGCTCGAGCGCGTGAAGGAGCTGGGCTGCCCGGTCGAGGCGATCCGCATGATCGACGACACTGATCAGCTCTTTCCGGTGCCGGAGCTGACGCTGCGCGCCAGTGAGGTCGATCTGCCGGCGCTGGGCGTCAACATCGCGAACGACGACCTCGTCGGCGTGCTGCTCGACCTCGTACGCGGGCGTCCCGAGATCGAGCTGATCGACGCGGACATCGCTGATTACGAGTATAGCGGCGCGAGCGCGGCCGCGATCCTTTCGGACGGACGCCGGCTCGAGGCGGATTTCCTCGTCGCCGCCGATGGGCGCAACAGCCGCGCGCGCGCCGTCGCGGGCATCGACGTGAAGGAATGGACCTATCCCCAGGTCGCCCTCACGATGATGCTGCGCCACGAATTCCCCCACGACAACATGTCGACCGAGTGGCACACGCGCTCCGGCCCGTTCACGCTCGTGCCGCTGCCGCCGCGCGAGGACGCGCCGCACCGCTCCAGCCTCGTCTGGCTGATGAGCGTCGCCGACGCCCGCCGCCGCCTCGCCAAGCCGCGCGAGGAACTCGAATATGAGATCGAGGACTACGCCAAGTCTGAATTCGGGACGATGCGCATCGAGAGCGACATCGGCCAGTTCCGCATGGGCGGCATGCAGGTGTCGAAACACGCCGCCGGCCGCATGGCGCTGGTCGGCGAGACCTGCCACATCTTCCCGCCGATCGGCGCGCAGGGCCTCAATCTGAGCCTGCGCGACGTGGCCGATCTCGAAGATTGTCTGGCCAGCGTCGATCTGCGCAACGAGCGCGAACTCTCGCGCGCCCTCGCCCGCTACGACCGGCACCGTCGCGCCGACATCGGATTCCGCACCCACGGCGTCGACGTGCTCAACCGCTCGCTGATCATCCCCTATCTGCCGGTCGATCTCTTCCGCGGCGCCAGCTTCATCGCCGTGGCGGCGCTGGGTCCGCTGCGCCGCGCCGTGATCCGTGAGGGCGTGCTGCCGCATCTCGTGCTGCCGCGTCTGATGCGCCGCGCCGTGCGGGAGGCGCGCGCAGGCTGACCTGCCGCGGCGCCCACATGCGCCGCCATGCGCTCGCCGATTTTTCGGCCTATGGTGTCCGTCTATGGGAATCCTTTCGCCCGCCGAGCGCCCTGTCGCGGCCATCGATCCGTCTGAGCCGATCGAGACGGGCGTGCTGACCGTCGACCTCGGCGCGCTCGCCGCCAACTGGCGCCAGCTCTCGTCCGCCGCACGAGGCACCGAGTGCGGCGCCGTGGTCAAGGCCGATGGCTATGGGCTCGGCCAGGCCGCGGTGATGCGCGCGCTCGCCTCGGCGGGGTGCAGGACCTTCTTCGTCGCCAATCTCGCAGAGGGCGAGACCGCGCGGGCGCTCGCGCCCCACGCGAATATTTATGTCCTGGACGGCGTTGCGCCGGGCTGCGCGCCGCGGCTCGCCGCCGCCGCGCTCAGGCCCTGTATCGGCTCTTTCGCCGAACTGGAGGAATGGTCGGCGACGAGCGTCCTCCTTGGCCGCAGGCTAGAGGCCGCGATCCACTTTGACACCGGCATGAACCGGCTCGGCTTTGCGCCGTCGGACGCCGCCGAGGCGGCGGCGCGGTCAACCGGAATTTCGCCCACGCTGGTGATGAGCCATTTCCTCAGCGCGCAATTGCCGGACGCGCCTGTCAACGCGAAGCAGATCAGCGCCTTCGAGACGGCGCGGGCGTATTTCCCGGGCGTTCCCGCCTCCCTCGCCGCCTCCTCCGGCGTGTTTCTGCCGCAGCGGCCGCATCTCGATCTGGTGCGCCCCGGCTATGCGCTCTACGGCGGCAATCCCACCCCCGGCGCAGCCAATCCGATGCGACGCGTGGCGAGTCTCATCGCTCGAATCCTCTCCGTTCGCGAACTCGCCGCCGGGGAAACCGTCGGCTATGACGGGGTCTTCATGGCGCAGCGCCCGACCAGGGTCGCGACCATCGGGGCCGGCTATGCCGACGGCCTGCCGGTTTCCGCCACCGCCGCGCCCGGCAAGGCGGCCGGCGAGGCCGTGGTCGGCGGCCGGCGTTGCCCGTTCGTTGGCCGGGTGTCGATGGACTATATTGTGCTCGACGTCACCGACGCACCGGCGCAAGCCGCACACCGCGGCGCCTGGGTGGAGCTGCTCGGCGATACGATCGACGTGGACGAGCTGGCGTCCCGCGCCCGCACCATCGGTTATGAGGCGCTCACGCGTCTGGGGCGGCGCTATGCCCGTCGGTATGTCGGCGGTTAGCCGCCAACGATCCTTGAAGGCGCGCCGTTAGGCCTTGGCGAACCAGGGCTGAAGGACGGGATAGCCCTCGCCCGCCAGCAGGGAAACGGTCTCGTAGAGCGGCAGGCCGACAACAGCCGTGTAGGAGCCGACGAGCTTCACGACAAAGGCTCCCGCGAGACCCTGAATCGCATAGCCGCCCGCCTTGCCGCGCCATTCCCCCGAGGCGAGATAGGCGTCGACCTCGAGCGAACTCAGCCGCTTGAAGCGCAGTCGCGCCTCGACGAGCCGTTTGCGCTCGTAGCCGCGCGGGTTGATGAGGCTCACCGCCGTATAGACGCGATGCTGGCGGCCTGAGAGAAGCTGGAGGCATTCCTCCGCTTCCTCTGTCGTGTCCGGCTTGGGCAGGCTGCGGCGGCCGACGGCGACGACCGTGTCGGCGGCGATGAGATAGGAATGCTTCAGATCCGGATGGACCGTGCGCACCTTGGCGGCGGCGGCGGCCTTCTCGCTCGCAAGGCGGATAGCCAGCGCGCGGGGCGATTCGCCTCTTTGCGGCGTTTCGTCGATATCGGCGGGAAGCAAAGCGTCGGCCTCTAGCCCCGCCTGCTGCAAAAGCGCAAGGCGCCGCGGCGAGGCCGAGGCCAGAACGAGCTTGGTCTTGGGAGCGGCGGGGTCGGCAGTCACGAAAGTCTCCGCCTCGAAAAGGAGTTACCGGAAACGATAGGTGATTCGGCCTTTGGTAAGGTCGTAGGGCGTCATCTCGACCAGCACCTTGTCGCCCTCGAGCACGCGAATGCGGTTCTTGCGCATCTTGCCCGCCGTGTGGGCGATGATCTCATGATCGTTCTCGAGCTTTACCCGAAACATCGCGCTGGGCAAGAGTTCAGTGACGATTCCGGGAAATTCGAGCAGTTCTTCCTTCGCCATGTGGTTCCTTTTGAGCGCCCTGGCCCTGCCGAAAGGGTCACATAGCGCGGGAAAGCAAAAAGCCCGCTCGCCCGGTCGGGCGGCGGAGTCGGCGCGGAACGTAATCGAGAAAGTCGCATTTGTGAACCAAAGAGTTTGCGCGGCCTGCCCGGAAGGCCAAGCTCGCCGGTTCCCGACAGGGGCGCCAAGCGGAGTCGCCCGCCCGGCCGAAAGGCGCCATAGTCCGCCCCATGCAGGCCGAAGACGACCTCACAATTCCGCAAGGAACCAACGCCCCCGAGCTCAGCGTCACGGAACTCGCCAATGCGCTCAAGCGCACGGTCGAGGACCGTTTCGGCCGCGTGCGCGTGCGCGGCGAAATCTCGAATTATCGCGGCCCGCACGCTTCCGGCCACGCCTATTTCTGCCTCAAGGATCAGGGCGCGCGGCTCGACGCCGTGATCTGGAAGGGAACCTTCCTGCGCCTGCGCACCCGCCCGCAGGAAGGCCTCGAGGTCGTCGCCACCGGCCGCATCACGACCTTCCCCGGCAAATCCTCCTACCAGATCGTCATCGAGGCGATGGAGCCCGCCGGCGTCGGCGCGCTGATGGCGCTGCTCGACGAGAGGCGCAAGAAACTCGCCGCCGAGGGGCTGTTCGACGAATCGCGCAAGCGGCCCCTGCCCTTCCTGCCGAAGGTGGTGGGCGTCGTGACCTCGCCCACGGGCGCGGTCATCCGCGACATTCTGCATCGCCTGAACGACCGCTTCCCGCGCCGCGTGCTGCTCTGGCCGGTGCGCGTGCAGGGCGAAACCTCGGCGGCCGAGGTCGCGGCGGCGATCGCGGGGTTCAACGCCCTGCCGCCCGGCGGGCCGATCCCGCGCCCCGACGTGCTGATCGTCGCGCGCGGCGGCGGCTCGCTCGAGGATTTGTGGAGCTTCAACGAGGAAGTCGTCGTTCGCGCCGCGGCGGAAAGCGCCATTCCGCTCATCTCGGCGATCGGCCACGAGACGGATGTCACGCTGCTCGACCATGTCGCCGACCTGCGTGCGCCGACGCCGACCGGCGCCGCCGAAAAGGCCGTGCCGGTGCGCGCCGAGCTCTTGGAGCATCTCGCGGGGCGCGCGCGGCGCCTCGCCTTGGCGAAATCCCGCGCCCTCGAACAGCGCCGGGCGACGCTCGCGACCTTCGCCCGCCTTCTGCCGACGCCGGAGCAATTGCTTCAGACGCCGCGCCAGCGGATCGACCGCGGGGCCGAGCGGCTGCGCGCCGCCCTGCGGGGCGCACAGGACGGGCGCAGGCTTAGGCTGTCGCGTCTCGCCCACGCGCTCGCCGGCCATTCCCCGCAGGCGGAGCTGCGGGGCAAGACCGAGCGCCTCAGGGGGCTCGGCCAAAGGCTGCAACAGGGGCTCGTGACCCGCCTGGCGCTCGCCCGCCAGCAGATGCGGGGGGACCGCCAGCGCCTGGAGGCCATTGCCGCGCGTATGTCCCGCGCCATGGAGACCTCGATCGGGCAGCGCAAGGACAAGCTGGCGCGGCTTGCCCGGCTTCAGGACTCGCTCAGCCACAAGGCCGTGCTGGCGCGGGGGTTTGCGCTGGTGCGAGACGAGAAGCGCCACCTGCTGCGCAGCGTCTCGCAGGCGCCCGCCGGGACGGCGCTCACCATCGAATTCGCCGACGGGCTCATCGCCGCGAGGGCTGGCGAGACCGAGCAGGTCCCACCGCCGCCCTCCTCGCCCTCCGCGCCGAAGCGCAAGCCGCGAAAGGCGGGCGGAACCAACCAAGGCTCCCTGTTCTGATTATTCGAAGCGCATCTGGAAGGCGACGATGCTGCGCTGCATGGCCGCGCGGGGAATGTAGCAGAAGACATTGGTCGAGAGCCGCGCCTCCTGGCAATGTTCATGCGTCTCGGACCAGTCGTAGCCGAGCGTGTCCATGCAAGCCCTGATCTTTTGCTCGATCACCTTCGGATTGTCCCGGCGCTCCGCGGGGAAGTCGCGCTCGACCTGATATTCGCAATCCGTCACGTCCATCTTCATGCCTTCGAAATAGCGGCCGCTCGCGCCGCTCGTGACGAACATGGCTTCGGTCGCGACGATGAAGACGAGGCCCAAGGCCAGCGCCACCTTGCCCTGCGTCTTGGTCTTGAAGAAGTGAAGATCGAGCAGCGAAAGCAGGCCGATCGCCAGAAGGCCGCCGCCGAGAAAGAGCGTGATCGGCGACAAAAACGGCGCAATGCCTTCGTTCATTTTGTTTCTCCAAACCCGCGCCGCCTCCTAATGATAGTGGCGAACGCGCGGCGCGCAAGGCTTGGCCATACGCTCGGCCCGCGCCTGCCTGCCGCCGCGGGCGTCGCCGTTCATCTTTCGTTAACCGTTTAACCTTTTATTAAGGACGAGCGAATTTCGTTCGCATGTGACTGGTTCCACACACCCTTCGTCAAGGTTGACGGAACCTTCGTTTAACCTTCCCGCGGCTAGGACTGTCCCAGTCTTGGAGTCGTGACAGGAGTTTTCCCCCATGCTGTCTTCCGCGAGCGCCCGTTGCGCCAGATTCGCCCTCGCTTTCACGGCCGTACTGGCCATGGCGGGCTGCGCGAAGAATCCGGCGGACGAGGCGGCCGACCTCGCGGGCGGCGTGGGCGGTCCCGGCGGCCCCGGCGGCCGGGGCGGAATCGCCCGCGGCGGAATCGGCGCGCCCGGCAGCCCGCAGGACTTCGCCAGCAATGTCGGCGACCGCATTTTCTTCGAGACCGATTCGACGGACTTGACGGCGGCGGCCCAGTCGACGCTCGACAAACAGGCCGAATGGCTGAATCGCTACGCGCGTTACAGCTTCGCCATCGAGGGGCACGCCGACGAGCGCGGCACGCGCGAATATAATTTCGCGCTGGGCGCCCGCCGCGCCGAGGTGACGAAGAATTACCTGATTTCGCGCGGCGTCGCCGCTTCGCGGATCCGGACCGTGAGCTACGGCAAGGAGCGCCCGGTCGCCGTTTGCGACGATATTTCCTGCTGGTCGCAGAACCGCCGCGCCGTCACTCTGCTGCCCGGCGGAAATTCCTGACCCGAAATCGACAAACGCCCCTTGCGTCGGCGGCGCTGTTGCGGCATGAGAAGCGCGCGCCGTTTGGCGCCCGCAGGAGTGTAGCTCAACTGGTAGAGCACCGGTCTCCAAAACCGGGGGTTGGGGGTTCGAGCCCCTCCACTCCTGCCATTGAAATCAAGAAGTTACACAACAGCCCAAGAATCGCTCCCCGGCCGAGGTAAGCGCCAAGGTATGCGGTTGAGGCTCTTGGGCGCGAATTTGACCGCCCCCCCGCCTCGCTGTGCGCGGCGGTAAGTTGAAGCAGAGAGGGCTGGGCTACCGGAGCAAATGCAAAGCTCAGGCAGCAGCCAAGCAGCCGCGATTCCCCGCCCCCGAATCATTCTGCTGTTTTCCGATCGCCGCCCGCGTGCGCCTGTGGCTCTTTTGCAACTACCGCCTGACGTTTTCGCCCGACATTGTTCATGCCGCTCGGCCACGCTTTGCCAGCATGGCGGGCACGGCTACCGTCCTCTTGTTTGAAAGGGCCTTTTTTCAAATGGGAGTTGACGGCCCCCTAGAACGCCTCCGGGCGGGCCGTCTTTTCCTATCTATCGGAAGGGTCAGGCCGTGTCGCAAAGAGCAAATTTTACGCACAGTGCGCCACTTACCGCGGACGCTCTTGTCGTGCTGTTCGACGCGCTCATTAGCTGCGAAACCACTCGGGAAGCCATTAATGAGGCGCGCACAATTCTGGCCGAGTTCGACAGCGCGAGTGACAGGGACGGCGCTGCCAACGGCGCGGATGAAGCCTGAAAAGGGCCTAGCTAATCTGCCCGGATCATCCCCCGCCTCCCCGCTCTCGGCGGCAAGGTGAGGGGCGAGGGCTGGGGGGTTCGAAGGTGTAAAATTTCCTGCACCTTTGGCGGAAGCTGGGCAAGGGCTCGTGATGCGGGAAATCCCGCATGGGCACATCTCAGGCGGGAAGCGTGGCCAGCGCCTTGAAGTTCTATGCAAAACAACGGTTTGCAGTAGGCGCCGGAAATCCGGCACCTACAAAGACTGATTGTCAAGACTTAGCCCAAGGGATTGGGGCTCGCGAATTGTTCGAATCTGCGATCCTCGCGGGGCTCCCCGGCATGACGGAAAACGTGATTCGCGAGCAACTTACCCCGTTCGGACTGCCCCGTATCCCTCGCCCGAGCCCCATGGATCGCCGCGAGCAACCCGCGAGGCATATCCCATGGCCCCTCCGCAATGGGCGCGTCGGGGGGCTTGTTGGGGGCCTCGACCACCCGCCCGGATGATGGTGCAGGGGCCCGGGTCCATGGACAAGTGTGCCATGGCGCTGGATCATCCACCACGCCAGAACCGCCAGCGGTTGTCCCTTTTCTGTTCTTCCTCGGGGGATTAGCTCAGGGTCGTTCCAAAGTCACAACCGCTTGGGGTTCCAACGGAGGCGCATATGAAGAAAATTTCAGCCCGCAACGTGCTCGAAGGCACAATCAAGGAAATTAAAAAAGGCGCGACCACTTCGCACGTTCTGCTCGACGTGAAGGGTGCCACCATCACAGCGTCGATTACCAATGAATCCGTGGAGGAGCTTGGCCTTCAGGTTGGAAAGAAGGCTTACGCAGTGATCAAATCTTCCGAAGTGATGATCGCTGTCGATTAAAACTCCCACGCATGTATCAGGCGTCGGGGTGTTTCCCCGGCGCTGGATGCGGAAGCTTGTCATAGGGGGCCGCTTCCGTTTTGGCCATCGGTCCGAAAAACCATCGTCGCTCATGCCCCGGCGCTTGGCCGGATTTCCCAGCGATTCAAAAATCAAAAGACGCAGAACAACCACCCCGCCGCTATGGCCCCTTGGCGATCCTCGCTTTACGGTTGAGATTTGGCTTTTGCAGATAGGCGAGCGAGTCCGTCGCTCATGCCCCGGCGCTCGCCTTCGGCGGAGATGCGCAAGACAGTCTAGCTTTGGCTTTTGCTGATCGGCCCGCTCAGCAAAGATGTTGGGCGACTGCGGCTCTCAAGGTCTCTGGCGTGAATGGCTTGGCCAATCGCGGCGCGGCAGAAAGGCGGGCGTCTGAAGCGAGGTGCGCTCCTGAGACTATAAGGTAGCGTATGCCAAGTTCATCCAGACGTTTCGCTACTGCGCTTGAAAGCGTCCCGCCTAAGTTCCCATCCAGCGTCACGGCGTTGGGCCGTGTCCGCTCGATAAGTTCCAACGCTTCGGGGACGGTTCGCGCAACGGCAACAATTATCGCGCCAGCCTCACTGAGGATGCGCCCAATATACTGGCCGATTATCTCTTCATCCTCGGCAATGACGACGCGGAGGTTTGCGAGGCCCGAATAGTCAAGCGATACCATGAGAATGGCCCCAGCGTCAGGAAGAGCGCCAGCCGGAACCCGTCAGTCATCTGCGTGGTTCCAGAAGTCGAAAAACGGCGGCTTCAACCGGTCTCTACTAGGCTCGCAAGTGGAGCAAGAAGACAGAGCGTGGTATCTTTCGATCCGTTAAAACGGGGCCTCTACCGTGGCGCTTTTAAGTCTTTATCAGGCGCTAAGCAGCGCCCATATCGAAGTCCAAGGGATCGTGGATTCTTTAGCCGATCCCGTGCTCCTTCTTGACGAAAACCTTTGTGTGATCAGAGCCAATCCAGCTTTCTATCAAACGTTCAACGTAGACCCAGACAGCACGGTGGGCGTGTCGCTGTTTGCTCTCGGGAGCGGACAGTGGGACATCCCTGAGTTACGAAGGTTGATCGAGGAAGTGATACCCAAAGCTCAAGCCGTTGTCGGATTTGAAGTCAATTATGACTTTCCTTCAATCGGGCGTCGGGTGATGCTGGTAAGCGCGCGTCGCATGGTCCGCGAAGATAATAACAGCCCAAACTTGGTCATTGCTTTCGCCGACGTAACGAGTGCGCGTAAGCGCGCCGTCGATAACGACCTTCTACTTGCCGAGGCCAAACATCGAATAAAAAACGTGCTGACCGTCGTGCACGCGCTCGCCATCCAGACGGGAGTTGAAGGGAAATCGGCGAAAGAATACCGCGACGCATTTCTAGGTCGATTGGAGGCGTTCATCAGCGCGAAAGACCTTTTTGCGCAGTCCGCCGAGGCCCAAGTTAGCCTATCTGCTGTTGTGGACGATGCACTACATGCCGCCAACACTCGTCAGATCGTAGTGGAACCCAGCCCCTCGATTCCGCTTGACTCTGCACACGTTCGACCTATTCGCATGATCCTCCACGAATTGACGACCAACGCGATCAAGTATGGTGCGTTGTCGCGCCCAGAAGGACTTGTGCATTTGGGATGGCGCGCCATAGGCGAAGACAAGCCCCAGAACCTTCAGATTGATTGGCGGGAAGAGAGAGGCCCCGTTTTGTCGCCGCCCAATCACCGCGGGTTTGGCATTACCCTCATTGAAAGCAGCGCGAAAAACTGCGGAGGGGAAGCGAATCTGCGGTTCGAACCAGAAGGCTTACAGGTGGAAATTCTGATTCCGATGGGGCAGTGAGTTTCATGGGCCACTGGCGGGGCTACTCTTTAAGCTCATTCAACTCCTTCTGAAGCCAGTCCCGGTCGGTGACATGCAGTTCTTGGATTTCCTCGAAAGGGCGCAGCAGTTCAGCGGCACCGCACCGCGTGGTTGTGTGCATGCAGCAGGCGTAAGCGATGTAATTCTTCGCGCTCGTTCGATTCCTAGGCGAGTGGAAAGCGGGCCTCTAAGCGCGCATCCATTCGGGAATTTTGCCTTTGCCTTCGGCCTCTTCACGCAAGAGGCGTAGATGGTATTCGAGGTTCGCAAGCGTTTTGCTGAAAGTATCCATCAGGCGCAGAGCATCTTCGGTCGGGCGATGCTCTGCTTGAAGCTCGGCGATGCGCTCCCGCTGACGACTAACTATTAGCCTCGCCTTGGCGACATGCCGAGTGGCCTTGTCAAGTTCTGTCTCGGGTGCGTCCATTAACGTTGAGAGACGGCCCCTCCATTCTTCGCCATCCGCCGGGTATGCCGACTCAGCTAACGCCAGTCGCAGCAGCAGCAGCGCCATCCGGTTAGGGAGCGGTTCTTGGATGATCGTTTTGAGCGAGTGATGAATGGCTTTCCCTAGCTGGCTCTGGATCATCCGCTCATCCTGCGCCTGTTCTTCTAGGCGAAGCGCATCCATTGTAGTCATTTTCCACTCCGCCCGCCTGCGAGATTCTCCTTTCCAGGTAAGTAGTTTTCACTACGCATTTTCCAGTCTTGCTTGACTGTGCGAACGGGTAACGCTTGCTCGTATCGCTATATGCCATTCGCCCCGCATGACGCGGCCCGTCCCGATCCCGGTCGCATCCGCCGCAAGGCCCTTGGCGCGGTAGCGGCGTCAGGGAGTGGATTTAACAGTGCTGGTTGGATGTTTGCGTGGTGTGCACGCGTTTCCTCAACCAGCGCGTCGATTACAGCCGGATCGTTGATCAGCCTAATGACGGTCGGGATACACTCATTGTCGAGTTCAGCCTTATCCCACAACGCACAGAGCCGGATGATTTCTAGCTGATGCAATCCACGTTGAAAAACAGCGAACGCGCTTGCAGCGTGGGAGGCGGGGATTTGATCGGTGAGTGTGGGCGAATAGACAATAATCGCGTTGTTCTCGTGGAGTTCCAGAGAATAAAGGAAATGGTCGACCACTTTTTCCATTGTAGATTTTGCCGACGCAATACGGTCGGCTGGCTGCATTTGATCGAGGGTTTCATGTCGAGAGCCTCAAAATCATGTTTTGAAACGTGGGTGGCACTTCATCCCGGCGCGCACCCGTCAAAATCAGAAGCTTGAGCATCGGACCAAAAGGAAATCCCAAGCTTTCGCTGGCCAGCCAAACACGGCGAAGCTCCGGATCGTTGAGAACGCGGTCCCGCGCCCGTCCCTTCTCTGAGCTTGGCTTTTCGATCAGGTCGTGTGAGCCTCGGATTGTAGCGTGTTCCATAGCGTGGATGACGGCCGACGAGACACAGCGCCGCAGCCAACTCTCTCATTCAGCGCCTTGACCTTTCAGTACGTCTAGGGCAGTAACATAATCTAACGTATCGCAACGTCTTCGAAACGGCCAGGCCTTGCCTTCACAGCGAAGATTGCGAGCATTTTCAAGACATACGGGCCTCGCTTGAACAGGCTTTGCATGGCCCCAACGGGAACCGCCCAATGTCAACCGTTAACCGCTCGGATACCGCGACTTTCTACCGGCGAAGCTGCATTTGGCCCTGGGTCATGCTGTCGGCCAGTGTCGCTCTGGCCCTGATCGTTGCGACGCTTTTCATGCGCTCGCACGAAGCCAGGACCCTTGTTCTCGTGCTTTCTTCTTACTTCGTCTTGTGCGTTCTCAGTGAGGTGCGAGGAGTAGCCCTTGCAGCTCGAAGCGTTACCTTTCCCTATCGGCTATTCAAATCCTTCCCGCTTCCCGTTCCTTTGCGCAGGACTCTCGATCTCGCGGATATTTATGTGATTTATTCTTATGACAGTTCCAGCATTCAAAAATGCGCGATCACAACCTTTCGAGGCGACAAGGCGATTGTCTATTTCCCCGACAGGGATGCAAAATATGCGTTCTTTTGGTCCATGAACGAAATCAACCGCGAAATCAAAATGGTGCGTGCAGCGAAACCCGCCTGAAAACTCACGCTCGGCCTGTCGGCTCTCGCCGGCGTTTTCCGTGACGCGCAACAGATCTCCAAAACCGGGGGTGGGAGTTAGGCCCCTCGACTCCCGCCTTTGCTCCCACGCTTCTTTTTCCGGCCCGTCTGGAAGCTGTCCTCGCTCGCCCGATATGAACAACCTCCAGGGAGGCGAAACATGTCGAAGATCAAGGCGACGATGATCGTGGCGCTTCTGATGGCGGCCGCATCCGCGCAGGCCCAGACCTCGGGGCGTTTTCCGTATGACGGGGACATCCAGGCCTATGGCGCCCACTGGCGTTATCAGCACAGGGACTGGAGCCGGCCGGGCCATCCGGCGAACCCCGGCGTATGCTGGTATTTCAACAGCTACACCGGCGACTGGGTCTGGGAATGCTGATGGCGTGATCGGCGCGAAACCGCTCCGGGGCGGCCCGGCGCTATGACGCGTTGGTCGGCCGGTATGAACTGACAGTCTCCGCTCTTCATGCCTCGCTGGATCAGCGCGCTCGCGGCCTGAGGATCAGCCTCGTCCGAGAGTTCCAGCGCCCGAGAAATGGTCGCTTTGTCTTTGCACGCAGGGTAGCCGAGCCGGCCTGCGGCCAGGATCGTGGACGACGCGGCGAGGACCGCCGCCAGGGCTGAAAGCGCGCCGCCCTCGCGCAAATCGCGCTAATTGCCGGCGAAAGCCGCCATCAGGGCGGGCAGCGCGGCGCCGATTTTTACGACGAAAAATGTCACTGAAGCCGCCGCCATGGCCTTGAGCAATATCTCTCCCTGCGGATGCATCGGCTCATCCTTTCTCTTCGAGAACGGATAGCTGACGCGGGCGGGCCGGAAGGCAAGCGACGCGCGCACCTCTTGCGCAAGCGGCGCCGGGCGATTTGCAGTCGCCCCTTCGCTGGGATAACTCTCCCGCGCCCTCCTGCAACCTTTCAGGCTCCCCCGACACCGCATGACCCATCCTGCGCCCGCCATCGCCTCTTTCCGCCGCATCGTCGTCAAGGTCGGCTCCTCGCTCCTCGTCGATCCGCAGGAAGCGTCGGCGAAGCGGAGCTGGCTCACGAGGCTGGCGGATGACATTGCGGCGCTTCATCGCGGCGGGGCGGATGTGCTCGTCGTCTCGTCGGGCGCCGTGGCGCTCGGCCGCAGCGTGCTGGGCTTTCCGCATGGCGCCCTGAAGCTCGAGGACAGCCAGGC
The DNA here is from genome assembly GCA_003963405.1 of Hyphomicrobiales bacterium. GTDB lineage: Bacteria > Pseudomonadota > Alphaproteobacteria > Rhizobiales > Beijerinckiaceae > Methylocystis. The sequence goes on along the minus strand of RXIY01000021.1, from coordinate 52,788 downwards.
CGCCGCCGCCGTCGGCCAGATCGCCCTCGCCCGGCTCTGGGCCGAGGCGCTGCATACGCGGGGGCTCGTCGCCGGCCAGGTGCTCGTGACCTTCGGCGATACGGAGGAGCGGCGCCGTTACCTCTATGCGCGCGAATGCCTCACCCGCCTTCTCGCGCTGCGCGCCGTGCCCGTCATCAACGAAAACGACACGGTCGCCACGGCCGAAATCCGCTATGGCGACAATGACCGCCTGGCCGCCCGAGTCGCAACCATGGCGAGCGCCGATCTGCTGGTGCTGCTCTCGGATGTGGACGGCCTCTACACCGCGCCGCCCGCCTCCGATCCAAGCGCCAGGCACATCCCCGTCGTGCCGCGCATCACGGCGGAGATCGAGGCGATGGCGGGGGGCGCGGCCTCGCAATATTCTCGCGGGGGAATGCGCACCAAGATTGAGGCCGCGAAGATTGCGACGACCGGCGGCGCCCATATGGTCATCGCCGACGGCCGCGCCGAGGCGCCGATCGAGCGCATCGCCAAGGGCGAACGCTGCACCTGGTTTCTGACGCCCTCGAACCCTGTGACGGCGCGCAAGAAATGGATCGCCGGCTCGCTGGAGCCCAAGGGCGCGGTGCATATCGACGAGGGCGCGGCCCGCGCGCTCGCCTCCGGCGCGAGCCTGCTGCCGGCGGGCGTCACCCGCGTCGAAGGCGCCTTCGCGCGGGGCGACTGCATCGTGATCCGCGACCATCGGGGCGGCGAGATCGGCCGGGGCCTGGTGACTTACGACGCCGTGGACGCGGCGAAGATCCTCGGCCGCTCGACCAAGGACATCGAGAGCCTTCTGGGCTTCAAGGGGCCGGACGAAGTCATCCACCGGGACGACATGGCGCTCGCCGGAGAGTAAGCGCGTCGCTGGAGCCCCCCGATACAGCCCGCCCGGCGCGCCCGCCCTTGCCGCCAGATTTCCAAACTTTAACCTCGGCGCAGCCTTCGCCCCGTCTTGGCGCCATTCCGCATATCCCCCATATTTCCAGTCGCCGCGCCTTATGGGCCGGTTCCTATGGGGAGAGACTGATGTCACCGGAAGAACGTCAACTGCTCGTCGGGCTGTTCGAGCGCACGAAGAGCGCCGCCAACGGTCCGCGCGACCAGGAGGCGGAAACTTTCATCAACGAGCAGATCAGGCAGCAGCCGGCCGCGCCTTACCTTCTGGCGCAGACCGTCATCGTGCAGGATCAGGCCTTGCAGGGCGCCAACGCCCGCATCGAAGAGCTCGAAGCGCAGGTGAAGAATTTGCAGTCCAAGCCCGCTGGCGGTTTTCTCGGGGGGCTGTTCGCCGGCCAGCGCCAGGCCCCGCCCCCGCAGCGTCCCGCTCCCGCGGCGCCGTCAGGCCCCTGGGGCGGCGCGCCGCAGGGCGGCCGTAATCCGGTCGCGGGCGGCTATGCGCCCCAGGGCTGGGGCCAGCAGCAGGCTCCCGCCGGGCCTGATAGCGGCGGCTTCCTGAAGGGCGCGCTCGGCGCGGCCGCGGGCGTCGCGGGCGGCGTGCTGCTCGCGGACGGCATCCGCAGCCTGTTCTCCCATGGCTCGGGCTATGGGGGCATGTCCAATCTCGGCATCGGCTCGGGCTTCACCCCGACGAGCGAGACGGTCGTGGTGAACAACTATTACGGCGACGACCCCGGCGCCGGCGGCCAGGAGGCCGGCTACGACCAGGGCTATGACGACCAGTCGCGCGTGAGCGACGCCGACTACAGCACCGACCCCGGCTTCGACGATGGAGGCGGTTTCGATGACGGCGGCGGCTTCGACGATGGCGGCGACGGCGGTTTCGACGTCTGACGCCACGCCATGACGACAGAGACCCGCCGGGAAACCGGCGGGTTTTGTTTTGGGCGTGGGCGCCCGCGACGAGCGCGGGCATGACGGCGGCGGGAGAGTGGGCGGATGCCGGCGAGCGCGCAGATGGTGTGAGAGCCACCGGCGCCTCCAACCCGTCATGGCCGAGCTGGTCCCGACCACCCACGCCTTTCCACCCCGACGCGCCTCCTGTGCGCCGGCGCACAAACTCCCGGCTACGCGAGGCGTAAATCCCTTCTTGTTCGCAAGACGAACGCGACCAGAAAGAAGGGGCCCGACCATGAACCGCATCTTCTCCAGCAAATCCGCCATCCGCTTCCTGCGCGTCGCGGCGATTGTCGGCGTGGTCGGGCTCGGCGCGGATGTCGGCGCTGCGGCGGCCAAGGCCCTCCTGTCGAAGCCGGACGCCGCGTCGGTCGCCACGAGCGTCTCCAGCGTGATGCCCTTCATCCTCGCGCTCGACTCCGCGCCGGAGACGAAAGCCGAGGCCGCCCGGCAGGACTGCCGCGAGGTCGCGGTCGAGACGGACGAAGGCTATGGCGTGCGCGGGACGGTGATTCGCACGGTCTGCCGCAAGGTCCTGTGATCCGCTCCGGCGTGGATCACATGCCGCCGAGGCAGACGTATTTGAGTTCGAGATAGTCGTCGAGGCCGTAACGCGAGCCCTCCCGGCCAAGACCGGATTGTTTCACCCCGCCAAACGGCGCGACCTCCGTGGAGATGAGGCTCTCGTTGACGCCGACCATGCCGAATTCCAGCCTTTCGGCCACGCGGAAGATGCGCCCCACGTCTCGACTGTAGAAATAGGCGGCGAGACCGTAGGGCGTCGCATTGGCGAGGCGGATGGCGTCCTCCTCCGTATCGAAGGGAAAGACGGGCGCCACCGGGCCGAATGTTTCCTCTTTGAAGATCAGCGCATCCGAGGGCACGTCGGCCAGGACGGTTGGCTCGAAGAACAGCCCGCCGAGCCGGTGCCGCGCGCCTCCTGTCAGGATGGTCGCGCCATGGGCGACGGCGTCCGAAATATGGCGCTCCACCTTGTCCAGAGCCGCCGCCTCGATGAGCGGGCCGACGGCGACGCCCTCCTCCAATCCCTCGCCAACCTTCAGGGCGCTGGCCGCCTCCGCCAGGCGCCGGGCGAAAGCCTCGGCGATGCTCCGCTGCACGAGGAAGCGGTTGGCGGAAATGCAGGTCTGCCCGGAATTGCGATACTTCGTGGCGACGGCTCCTGCGACCGCGCGGTCGAGATCGGCGTCGTCGAAGACGATCAGCGGCGCATTGCCGCCGAGTTCCATCGAGCATTTCTGAATATTGTCGGCGGCCTGACGCAGGAGGATGCGGCCGACTTCGGTGGAGCCGGTGAAGGTGAGCTTGCGCACGATCGGATTGCGGGTCAGCTCCTGCCCGACGGGAGCCGGATCGAGGGCCGTCACCACATTGAGGACGCCGGCCGGCACGCCCGCGCGCTCGGCGAGTTCGGCGAGCGCCAGCGCCGAGAAGGGCGTCAGCTCCGCCGGCTTGATGACGATGGCGCAGCCCGCGCCGAGCGCCGCGGCGGCCTTGCGGGCGAGCATGGCGGAGGGGAAGTTCCACGGCGTGATCGCCGCCGCGACGCCAATCGCCTGCTTGAACACCAGCAGCCGGCGATCCACAGCGCCGGGAATGACGTCGCCATAGACGCGCCTCCCCTCCTCAGCGAACCAGTCGATGAAGGCGGCGCCATAGGCGATTTCGCCGCGCGCTTCCGCGAGGGGTTTCCCCTGCTCGGCCGTAATGATCCGCGCGAGGCGCTCCTGATCGGCAATGACGAGCTCGAACCAGCGCCGCATGATCTGCGCGCGCTCCCTGGCGGAGCGGTCGCGCCACGACGGCAACGCCTTGCTGGCGGCGTCGATCGCCCGCCGCGTCTCGGCGACGCCCATGTCCGGCGCGAAGCCGAGCGTCACGCCCGTCGCGGGATTGTGGACCGGAAAAGTTGCGCCGCTGTCGGCCGCGACCCAGGCGCCGCCAATGAAGGCGCGTTCGATGAAGGAAGGCTGCGCGTCGGTCATGGTGTTTGCGATCCGGTCTTCCGGCCCAGGGCCCTGGCAAGCTCACCTTACGCCGTTTCAGGAAGAATTTATCTCTCCGCCTTACAGTCAAGCTCAACCCAGGCGCCCCGCCTCATGTCAGATAGAAGAGCGGCGATTGACGTCCAAAAAAGAAAGAAAAGAAAGAACCGTCGCCATCGTCCAAACGCAGGCGGAGAACGCAGGCGCGCAGGAGATCGCGCGGCAACTCGCCACGGGCTTCGAAAAGCGGGGCTGGCGCACGCGGCAGATTTTCTTCTACCGCCGCACCGACAGTTTCGACGACGAGAGCAACGTCTTCTTCTGCGCGCGCGAACGCCCCGCTTCGCCCGTCAGTGTGCTGAAGCTGCTCTCGGCGCTCTACTCGGAGCTGCGCCGCGCCGACCCGGCCGTCGTCGTCACCCTTCAGCATTACGGGAACATCATCGCCGCGCCGGTCGCAAAACTATCGGGCGTGCAAACCGTCATCGCCAATCAGCTTTCCGCACCCGAGGTCATCCCGCGCGCCGTCGCCCGCATCGACAGAATTCTCGGAACGCTCGGGGCCTATGACAAAATCGTCGTGAATTCCGCGCAGACGGAAGCGGCCTATCGCGCCTATCCCGCGCCCTACGCCAGGCGCCTGGCGCATATCGAGCACGGCTTTCTGGACAAATCCTCGAACCTCTCCAAGGCCGAGGCGCGCGGCCGTCTCGGCCTGCCGCAGGACGCGGTTCTGCTCGGCTGCGCCGCGCGGCTCCACCCGCTCAAACAGCTCGATCTCGCCATCGGCCTGCTCGCGGAAAACGCCGGCCAGCATCTCGCTCTCGCCGGTCAGGGCGCCGATCTCGAGCGGCTGCGCGGCGTGGCGCTTTCTCTTGGCGTCTCCGACCGCGTGCATTTTCTCGGCGAGCTCGACGCCAGCCGGATGGGCGCTTTCCTCGCAGCGCTTGATTGTTTCGTTTTTCCGAGCGCCGCCGAGAGCTTCGGCCTCGCGCCGGTCGAAGCCGCCCAGGCGGGCCTCCCCGTCGTCGCCAATGATCTCCCTGTTCTGCGCGACGTGCTTTCCATCGACGACGCCAGTTGCGCACTCTTCGTCGATGCGAGGGACACAAGGGCTTTTGCCCACGCGGTCGAGCGCGTTCTGAAAGACGGCGCTTTGAGCGACTCTCTCACGGGGGCCGGGCGGCGGCTCTGCCAGCGGTTTCCGCTCGATCGAATGATCGACCAGTATCTCGCACTTATGGAATCGGCATGACGCGCATTCTCATCGTCGTCTCGCCGGCGCGATTCATGCGCTGGCAGCAACGACTACGGGAAAGGCTCGCGAAACGCTGGCCCGACGCAGAAATCGCTTTCCGGTTCGACCTGCAGGCGGACGACGAGCCCGCCTCGATCACACAGCTTCTCACGCTGGAGCGCCTGATTCTGCGGCGCGACCGACCGGCTCTTTGTGATCGACTCCCGGCGCCTCCGCATCCAGGCGACGATGGCGACGCCGACATCATCATCGACCTGACAGGCAAGACGGATGTGACCCGCGCCGCAAGAGCGTTGCGTCCGCTCTATGATGGATTCGACACCGATCAGGCGGCTGTCGATGCGATCCTCTCAGGTGCCGCGCCGACGCTTGCCGTCGAGGACGCGGTCGCCGGCGGCATCGTCGCGGAAGGCCTCCCCTCCTTCGAATGCGAGCCCTTCCTGACCAATTGTCTGGACGCCGTCTATTCGCGGATCTCCTTCCTGATCGAACAGGCGATCGCGCATCCTGGCCCCTCGACGCCGCGTCATTCGTCGATCCAGCGTCGTCCGCCGACGCAGTTCCGCTATTTCGCAAAGTCGATTGCGCGTCACGCCGCGAGCGCAGTTTTTCACCTGTGCTGCCATTCGCCCCACTGGCGCGTCGGGTGGCGCTACAACGACGGTCCAGGCGCGCTCGAGACGGGAACGCTCGCGGGACCCGCCTGGACGCCTCTCTACGACAGTGGCATGGGCTTCGCCGCCGATCCCTTTCCCATCGAGTGGCGCGGGAGTATGGGCGTCTTTTTCGAGTCGATGGACTATCGCAGCGGAAAAGGGTCGATCCGTTTTCAGCCCTTCGGTCCGAACGGCCCGACCGGGGAGGCCGTAACCGCACTGTCGGAGCCGTGGCATCTTTCCTACCCCTTTCTCATCGAGGAGGGCGGCGTCCTCTACATGGTCCCGGAAGCCTCGGCGTCGGGCGCCGTCACGCTCTATCGCTGCGTGAGATTCCCGGATCGCTGGGAGCCCGTCGCAAGGCTCCTCGACACGATCGAGGCCGCGGACGCCACGATCTTTCAACATGGCGGGCGCTACTGGATGACCTCGGTGGTGCGCGACGGCTATGGCGGTTATTCCGATACGCTGGCCATCCACCACGCCAGCAGCCTTTTCGGTCCGTGGCGACCGCATGCGCTCTCGCCGGTTCTCATAGATTCCCGCTTCGCGCGGCCCGCCGGCGCCGTCGTCACAACGTCGCACGGACTCTACCGCCCCGCGCAGGATTGCGCCAAAGGATATGGCAAGGCGCTGTCGATCATGCGCATTGACCGTCTCGATCCCGAGACTTTCCAGCAGTCCCCGGTCAGCCGCATGGCGCCTGGCGCGCCATGGCCCGGCGGGCGCCTGCATACGCTCAACCGTTTTGGCCGACTCGAATGTATCGATGGCGCGATACTGGCGCCGAAAAGCCTGCCCCTGCGCCGGCTCGTGAGACGGCGCATCGACGATCGTGTGCCGAGCGTCGGGCTGGCGGGTAAGTGAAGATCAGCCGGGCGTGCGATTGCTCCCGGCAGGCCTGGCCGCGCCATGCAAACCCGCACGCAAACTTGTGCGCAGGGGCGCGATAAGGCTGATGATCGAGGGATCGACGCCGGTCTCGCGACGGCAGACCACCGAAAGCAGTACGAAGAGCGGCACATTGATCAGCGCCCAGCCCAAGGCGGCGCCAGGCGCCCCGAAAAGCCAGGCGAGAAGCGCGGTCAGCGCGACCCGCGCGATGGTCGCAACGCCCATGACCCGCGAATAGAGCTTTTCCTGGCCTGTCGTCAGCAACACCACCGGCGCCGAACCGCAGGCGGACATCAGGAAGCACCCGGTCGCAAGGATGATGAGAGTCGCATAATCGGCCGCATAGCGTCCCCCGAAAACGGTCAACAGACTTCCGCCAAAAAAGAGAATGAGGAGCCAAAGCGGAGCGAGCATCGCAATCGACAGCAGCGCGATCGACCGCAGCATTTCCTGGAGCCTGGATGTCTGGCCGGAAAAATAGAGATTGGCGCTTCGCGCCATCGTGACGGTGTTGAGCCCCGACATCGCCATGAGGAAGACATTGGCGATGCGGGCCGCCGCGAAATAGTCTCCTGCCGCGGCCGACGACGCGACATAGCCGATCAGCATGACGTCGAAATACATGCTCGCGGCTTCGAGCACCGCCGACTGCCACATCGGAAAGCTGCGAGCGAGCCATTTGCGCCAGTCAGAGCAGCTCGTCGCCGGAACTGCATGCATGCGATAGACACGCCGCACAAAAATCAACGCGAACGCCAGGGAGAAAACTTGACCCACGGCGGCGGCGCCGAAAAACCCGGCGAGCGTGAGATCGTGATGGAAGACCGACCAGACCATCACGAGGAGCAGCAGACCGCGCCAGATCAGCTCGCGTGAGATCTCGGAGGCCACGAAGCCAGCGATGGGTCGGGTCGAATGAGACGAGTAATGCAGGATCGTTTGTGTGAGCAGGAAAAATGCGCCAGCCAGCACCGCGGTCTGCGACACGCCGGTAAAAAGAAGCGGGGTCAAAACGATCATGCCTGCGACGAAAACGGCGCCCGAGAGCAGCGTCAGCAACCATCCGAAGCGGTAGGCGCCCCACGCCCGCGCATAATCGTTTCCGCCAGCATATTCGCCGAATGAGCGCGCGATGAGCGTGTCTTGTCCAAAGACAGCGGCGACTGCAAGAAATCCGATGGCGTTGAACCAGATGGCAAGGCGGCCGAACTCGTCGGCGGTCATCGCGCGCGCCGCAAGAGTGAAAAGAGCGAGCGTCATCAGCGCGCCGCCGGCCCTGATCGACATGCCGCCGACAGCCGCCGCAGCCGGTCGTGATTTCAGCCAGCCTGTCAAAGTCGAGAGGCGCTCGTGCATCGGATGATCCCTACCAGTCCGCGAGACTTAAGCTGCGCCATTGTGCCGCGCAACGGCAATCGGCGAATGTGGTTAGCCGGTGGGGAGAGCGACCTCCAACAAGGCGCCCATGACCCGGGCGTCGATCGAGCCCGTCGCGTTGGGAACAGCTCTTACGCGAGCGGCTTGTCGCCGCTCACGACTGCTTGCGCCGCCCGCGAACTGACCCGACGCATCGCGAAAGGGGCGAGCAGCCAGACGCGTCGCAGCCTGAGCGCCCTCTACGAACCTTGCGCAAACCCACTGGCAAGTCGCCAAAAACCGACATAATCTTAAGGGAACCATAGGCTGCGCGGCGACCGCCGCCCTCCCCTGCCTCGAGGTCGTTTTTTTGGCTGAACATCCCTTCGTCTATCCGCTCTCCCGCCGCCGCCTGATTCGCGTCGGGGCGCTCGGCGCCGCGGCTGCTTTCGTACGGCCCTCCTGGGCCAAGGATGGCGCAAAGGCGGCGACCGCCGTCGCCCCCGCGCCCGGCGAGACCGAGAGCCACGGCCTCTCGACTTTCGGCGATCTGGCCGAGCCGGAGGATTTCAAATTTTTCGGCTATGTGAACCCGAACGCGCCCAAGGGCGGCACGCTTGCGCTCTCGCCGGCGAGCCCGACCTTCGATACGTTCAACGCCTATGTGCTGCGCGGCAATCCCGCGACAGGCATGTCGCTCGTCTTCGACACGCTGATGAACCAGAGCCTCGACGAGCGCGACGCCTATTACGGCCTCGTCGCGAAGAAGGTGCGCATATCCCCCGACAAGCTCACCTACACGTTTCTGCTCCGCAAGGAGGCGCGTTTTCACGACGGCTCGCCGCTTACGGCGCATGACGCGGCCTTCTCGCTCAATATTCTCAAGTCCAAGGGGCATCCGGTCATCAGCCAGATGCTGCGCGATCTCGAGAGCGCGACGGCGGAGGCCGACGACGTCCTCGTCGTGAAATTCGCGCCCGGCCGCACGCGCGATTTGCCGCTCAATGTCGTGAGCCAGCCCATCTTCTCCCGCGCCTATTACAAGGACCGGGACTTCGAGACGACGACGCTCGAGCCGCCGCTCGGCTCCGGTCCCTACAAGGTCGGGCAGTTCGAACAGGGCCGCTACGTCGCCTTCCAGCGCGTGCCCGACTATTGGGCGAAGGACCTGCCGATCGCGAAGGGACAGGGCAATTTCGATGTCGTCCGCTTCGAATATTTCGGCGATTCGCAGGTCGCCTTCGAGGCGTTCAAGGCCGGCGCCTTCACCGAGCGCGAGGAGAACATCGCCCGCGTCTGGTCGACGGGCTATGATTTTCCGGCCTTCAAGGACGGACGCGTCAAGCGCGCGACCATGCCCAACAACAACATCCCCAACATCCAGGGCTGGATGTTCAACACGCGCAAGAAAATCTTCAGGGACCCGCGCGTGCGCGAGGCGATTGGCTACGCCTTCGATTACGAATGGACGAGCCGCAATCTGATGTATGACGCCTACAAGCGCATCTCGTCCTATTTCGAGAATTCGGAACTCGCGGCGCGGGGCCTGCCGAGCGAGGCCGAAAAGGCGCTGCTCGAGCCCTGGCGGGACCAACTGCCGGCCGAGGTCTTCGGCGAGCCCTTCACGTCGCCCGTCTCGGACGGCTCGGGGCAGGATCGCGCCATGCTCAAAAAGGCGAACGATCTCTTCATCGCCGCCGGCTGCACCCGCAAGGATGGCGTTCTGCGCCTGCCGGACGGGACGCCGCTCGAGTTCGAGTTCCTCGACAATTCGAACGTCTTCGAGCGCCACACGCAGCCCTTCATCAAGAACCTCAAGCTTCTCGGCGTGACCGCCCGCATCCGCATCGTCGACGCCGCGCAATACAAGAAGCGGCTCGAGGATTTCGATTTCGACGTGGTTCACGACGTTATGATGATGGCGTGGAATCCCGGCGAGGAGCTTCGCGCCTATTTCAGCTCGCAGACCGCCAATGTGAACGGTTCGCGCAATCTCGCGGGGATTTCGCATCCGGCGGTGGACGCGCTCGTGGACAAGGCGCTACAGGCGAATTCGCGCGAGGAGCTCGTGACCTGCTGCCGCGCGCTCGACCGGGCGCTGCGCTCGCAGCGTTACTGGGTGCCGCATTGGTACAATCCGGTGCACCGCTACGCCTATTGGGATCTCTTCGGCCAGCCGGAGCGGCCGCCCAAATTCGACACGGGCGTGCTCTGGACCTGGTGGTGGGACGAGGAAAAGGCCCGCAAGATCAACTTCACGGGGCGCTGACGCATGGGAGCCTATATTGCCCGCCGGGTGCTGCTGATGATCCCGACGATCCTCGGCATCATGCTCATTTCCTTCGTCATCATCCAGTTCGCGCCCGGTGGACCGGTCGAGCGCATCATCGCGCAGCTTCAGGGCTTCGACGTTGGCGCGACGGGGCGGTTTTCCGGCGGCGGTGGCGACGTCGGCCAGGGTGCGGCGTCGCAGACCGGGCCCATGGCGGCGGAAAGCGCCTCCAAATATCGTGGCGCGCAGGGGCTCGACCCGAAATTCATCGCAGAACTCGAAAAGCAGTTCGGCTTCGACAAGCCGGCCTGGGAGCGGTTTCTGCTGATGGTCAAGAACTACGCCATGTTCGATTTCGGCCGCAGCTATTTTCGTGACGAGAGCGTAATCAAGCTGATCGGCGAGAAGCTTCCCGTCTCCATGTCGCTCGGCCTTTGGATGACGCTGTTTTCCTATCTGATCTCGATCCCGCTCGGCATCGCCAAGGCCGTGCGCGACGGCAGCCGCTTCGATATGTGGACATCGAATGTCGTGATCGTCGGCTACGCCATTCCGAGCTTTCTTTTCGCCATGCTGCTGATCGTGCTCTTCGCGGGGGGCTCATTCTGGCAGATTTTCCCCCTGCGCGGCCTGACCTCCGATGATTTCGACCAGCTCACGCTGTTTGGCAAGGTGAAGGATTATCTCTGGCACATCGTTCTGCCCGTCAGCGCCCTGACGCTCGGCGCCTTCGCGACGCAGACCTTTCTGACCAAGAATTCCTTCCTTGATGAGATCCGCAAGCAATATGTGCAGACGGCGCGCATGAAGGGCCTGACCGAGACTCAGGTTCTCTACGGCCACGTCTTCCGCAACGCGATGCTCATCGTCATCGCGGGCTTTCCGGGCGCCTTCGTTCACGCCTTCCTGACCGGCTCGGTGCTGATCGAAACCATCTTCTCGCTCGATGGCCTCGGCTATCTCTCATTCGAGAGCATCGTCAACCGCGATTATCCGGTGGTCTTCGCCAATCTCTATATTTTCGCCCTCGTGGGCCTGGTGGTGAATCTTCTGTCCGACCTGACCTATACCTGGATCGATCCGCGGATCGATTTCGAAACGCGCGAGGTCTAGAGATGGACGCCGTAACCGACGCGGGCGCGCGGCTCGCGCCTCCAATCGTCCGCAGCGGGCTCCTGCGCCTGTCGCCGCTCGATCAGCGCCGCCTCGCCAATTTCAAGGCCAACCGGCGCGGCTACTGGTCCTTCTGGATCTTCATGACGCTCTTCGTCATGTCGCTTCTGTCCAATATCCTCGCCAATGACCGTCCCATTCTCGCCTGGTACAAGGGCGAGCTGCTCTTCCCTGCTTTCGTCTCCTATCCGGAGGAGAAGTTCGGCGGCTTCCTGGCGCGCACGGATTACCGCGATCCGACGATCGAGAACGAGATCAGAGCCCATGGCTGGATGCTGTGGCCGCCGATCCGCTACTCTTACGACACGCATAATCTCGACCTCCCCACGCCCGCGCCGTCGCCGCCGACATGGCTGCTGACGAAGGCGCAATGCGAGGCGGCGGCGGCCAAGCTCATCAAGCCCGGCGAGCCGAACCGGGGCTGCGCGGACATTGAATGGAACTGGCTCGGCACGGACGATCAGGGCCGCGACGTGGTCGCGCGCCTTCTTTATGGCTTCCGCATCTCCGTCCTTTTCGGCCTCATTCTCGCGAGCATTTCGTCGGTCGTCGGCGTCGCGGCAGGCGCGGTGCAGGGATATTTCGGCGGGCGCGTCGACCTCGTGTTCCAGCGTTTCATCGAGGTGTGGTCCTCGCTGCCGCAGCTCTATCTGCTCATCATCATTTCATCTTTCCTGACGCCGGGCTTTTTCGTGCTGCTCGGCATTCTGCTGCTCTTTTCCTGGGTGTCTCTCGTTCACGTCGTTCGAGCGGAATTCCTGCGCGCCCGCAATTTCGAATATGTGAACGCCGCGCGGGCGCTGGGCCTGACGAATTTCCGCATCATCCTCAAGCACCTGCTGCCCAACGCCACGGTGGCGACGCTCACCTTCCTGCCCTTCATCCTCAACTCGTCGATCACGACGCTGACCGCGCTCGACTTTCTCGGCTTTGGTCTGCCGCCGGGCTCGCCATCGCTCGGCGAGTTGCTGCTTCAGGGCAAGTCCAACCTCCAGGCGCCCTGGCTGGGGCTGACAGGCTTCGCCATCATTGCGCTGATGCTGTCGCTTCTCGTCTTCGTCGGCGAGGCCGTTCGCGACGCTTTCGATCCGAGAAAGAATTTCCGGTGACGGACGACAAGACCCACGCCACGCCCCTCCTGGACGTACAAAATCTCTCCGTCTCCTTCCTGCAGGGAGGCAAGGAAACCGTTGCGGTCGACAATGTCTCCTTCTCGCTCCAACGCGGGAAGACGCTCGCGCTCGTCGGCGAATCGGGCTCCGGCAAGTCGATCAGTGCGCTTTCCATCGTTCGGCTCCTGCCGCCGGGCGCTCTCGCCACGGGCAAGGCGCTCTTTGCGGGCGCGGACATGCTTACGATCAACGAGCGGCAGTTGCGCGCGATCCGCGGCGCGCGCATCACCATGGTCTTTCAGGAGCCGATGACTTCGCTCAATCCGCTGCAAACCATCGAGCAGCAGATCGCCGAGATACTCGAACTTCATGGGATGCGCGGCCGCGAAGCGACGCGCCCGCGCGTGATCGAGCTTCTCGGCGAGGTGGGCATTCCCAATCCCGAGGCGCGGCTCGGCGCCTATCCGCATCAGCTTTCCGGCGGGCAGCGCCAGCGCGTGATGATCGCCATGGCGCTCGCCAACAAGCCCGATCTGCTCATCGCCGACGAGCCGACGACGGCGCTGGACGTGACGGTGCAGGCGCAGATCATCGCCTTGCTGGAGCGCCTGCAACAGACCTACGGCATGGCGATCCTCTTCATCACGCACGATCTCAACCTCGTGCGCCGCTTCGCCGATACGGTTTGCGTCATGCAAAAGGGCCGCATCGTCGAGAGCGGCGAGGTGGGCGAGGTCTTCAACGCCCCGCAGCATCCCTACACCAGGGCGCTGCTGACCGCCGAGCCCAAGGGCGACCCCATCGTCGAGGACGAGAATGCGCCTGTCGTCATCTCCGCCGACGATTTGCGCATCTGGTTTCCCATCAAGCGCGGCTTCATGCGCCGGACGGTGGATTACATCAAGGCCGTGGACGGCGTGACTTTGAAGGTCCGCTCAGGCGGCACGGTCGGCGTCGTGGGCGAATCCGGTTCGGGCAAGACGACGCTCGCACTCGCCATGCTGCGGCTCATTCGCTCGGAGGGGCCGATCGTCTTCCTCGGCTCGCGCATCGACGGCAAGAGCGTCGCCGAGATGCGTCCGCTGCGACGCGACATGCAGATCGTGTTTCAGGACCCCTACGGCTCCCTCTCCCCGCGCATGTCGGTCGCCGAGATCGTCGCCGAGGGCCTCACCGTGCAACGGCCCGAGCTGTCGCTCGACGAACGGCGCGAGATCGTCGCCCGCGCGCTCAAGGAAACGGGCCTCGATCCGGCGACGATGGATCGCTATCCGCATGAATTCTCGGGCGGTCAGCGCCAGCGCATCGCCATCGCCCGCGCCATGGTGCTGGAGCCCAAATTCGTCGTGCTGGACGAGCCGACTTCGGCGCTCGACATGTCCGTGCAGGCGCAGATCATCGACCTGCTGCGCGACCTGCAACGGCGCCGCTCGCTCGCTTATCTCTTCATCAGCCACGATCTGCGCGTCGTGAAGGCGCTCGCAGGCCAGCTCATCGTCATGCGGCACGGAAAAGTGGTGGAGGCCGGGCCCGCCGAGGAAGTGTTTGCTCATCCCCAGAACGAATATACGCGGGCGCTGTTCGCCGCCGCCTTCCGCAATCAGGCCGAGCCCGTCAACGGCGCAGGTTAAGCAAATTGTAAAGCTGCCCGGCTACGATCTGCATCAAACCCCAACTGCAAGATCTTCGCGGTTCAAGAGCAGCACATGACAGCGCCCGCCGAGGAGGCAGCCGCCGCGATCCGCTCGCTCGGCGCCTCCGGCCCCATCGAAAACGCGCTGATTCTCGGCAGCGCCTTTTACGGCATAAGCGAGATCGGCGATCGCGTCGCAGCGATCCCCTATGCGCGCCTCCCCGGCTTTCCGGTCTGCGAAGGCGTCGAAGACGGGGAGCTGATCGTCTCGCTCGTCGATGGCGCGCCGACGGCGATCCTGAAGGGCTGCACGACTTTTTATGAGACGGGCGACCCCAGCCTCATGGCGACGCCTATCGAGACTCTGTCTATTCTCGGGGCGCATAGCGTGCTCTGCGCGGGACTCGCGCGCTCGGCGCATAGCCATCTCCCCGTAAGCAGCATCGTGGCCGTGACCGACCATATTAATTTCACCGGCCTCAACCCGTTGATTGGCGCGGCCGCCGGCGGCAAGGCGATGATCGACATGAGCGAGGCCTACGACCGGCGGCAGCTTCGCCGCATGAAGATGGCCGCCGCCGCCGCCGGCGTCTCGCTTCTGGAAGGCGTCTTCATGTGGTTTTCCGGACCGAGCTTCGAAACACCGTCAGAAATGAAAGTCGCGCGGCAGTTCGGGGCCGATCTCGTCGGCTGGACAATCGCGCCGGAGGCTATTCTCGCGCGCCGCTACGGCCTTGCCTATGCGGCAGTCGCAGTTCTCACCGAGCCGCCGCCCGCCTGTGTCGGCAATGGTCCGCCCGCGGCCGGCGTCGTTGCGGCGAAGCGACTCGCGCGCGCCTTTCTCAGGATGCGTGGCTGACGGCCTCGGGCGACCCGGCGCGACGAGGATCACGCCAGACCAGCATCGTCGCTTCCATGATCTGCACCACCCGTCCGGCGGAGTCGCAGGTGCGGCCCTCGAACGACACGAGGCCGCGATCGGGCAGCGAGCGCGACACGCGCAGATGTGTGATCTCGCCCTCGATGTGCAGACGGTCTCCAGGCCGCACGGGCCGCTTCCACGAAATGCGCGTATCCACGCCGACGGCGCCGCCCGCGAATGTCACCCCGCAGCGGTAAAGCAGGTGACGCACGGTCGACGCCGCCGTTTGCCAGCCGCTCGCGATGAGCCCGCCGAACATGCTGTCGCGCGCGGCCTGCGGATCGGTATGAAAATATTGCGGATCGTTCTCGCGCGCGAAGGCGATGATTTCCGTCTCGCCGATCTCCTCGGGCTCGGAGACGAAACGCATCCCCACGTGGAGATCCTCGAAATAGATGGTCTTGCTCATGGGTCGTTACCGGGACAGTCGCCGAACGCCGGTGATGTCGCCGGCGCCGACCTCGAGATTGCGCGCGCGCACCCGCTCGAGCGGCTCGCTCGACACGAGCATATGGGTTCCATTGGCGTGAAGGAGCGTCGCCTCATCGCGCATGACGCCGACGTGACCTTTCCAGAAGACGAGATCGCCGCGCATCAAGGGCGCGCCGAGCGCAATGGGCGCGCCAAGCTGCGCCTCCTGCATGTCGCTGTCGCGCGGCGCGTTCTGGCCCGCGGCGGCGAGCGCGATCTGCACGAGCCCCGAGCAATCGACGCCGATCGAGGACTTGCCGCCCCAGAGATAGGGCGCGCCGATCAGCCCTTCCGCGACCGCGACGAAATCGTCGGCCGGGGCGTCGAGCGGCGCGAGATGCGTGCGCCAGACAAAGCCCCTGTCGCGCGTCACGAGGAACGAGTCGCACTCCTCGACGATCGAGACTTCGGCGGCGAGCGGCAGCGCCAACAGCGGCGGCTGTTTGATGCTGGCGGCGGGATAGACGAAAGTGCGCGGCACGCAGACGCGATGCGTCGGCGCGCTCACTTCGCTCCATAAAGCGTTGGCGGCGATCCAGCCGACATAGCCGTCGCCCGCAAGCTGGGCCCAGGCCCAGCCCTCCTCCTCGTCATAAACGGTCACGCGCTCCCCATAGAGCGCCTGCGTGTCGATGGGCGAGTCCGGCCGCGGCTCGCGCCGCATGTCCACGACGCCCTCCTTGACCTCCATAACGACGCCTTCGACATAGCGGTCGGCGGCGACGCGGCCCTTCAGATAGGCGGCGGCCAGGTCGGCGCGGGCGGGGGTCAGGCGCCGGTCGAAAACATCCGTCATGCCGTCGCCCTTTCCTTCGCGCGCTTCTCGATGAGGTCATAGAGCAGCCGTGCGCTCTGCACCTCGCCTCCCTCCGGACGGCCCGGCTTCGTCGAGGGGTTCCAGCAATAGACGTCGAAATGCGCCCAGCGCGCCGGATCGGCGACGAAGCGGCGCAGGAACAGCGCCGCGACGATGGAGCCCGAGAATCCTCCGCTCGTCACGCTCACGACATCGGAGATCTTGCCGTCGAGGCCGCTGTCGTAATTCTCCCAGAGCGGCATGCGCCAGACGGGATCATTCGCCCCGCGGCCGTGCGCGGAAATCGCCTCGGCGAGCGCGTCGTCGCCCGTGTAGAAGGGCGGCAATTCCGGTCCGAGCGCCACGCGCGCGGCGCCGGTGAGCGTCGCGAAGTCGAAGAGGAGGTCTGGCTGATCCTCGCTCGCATAGGCGAGCGCATCGGCGAGAATGAGACGCCCCTCCGCGTCGGTGTTGCCGATCTCGACGGTGAGTCCCTTGCGGCTACGGTAGATGTCGCTCGTGCGGAAAGCGTTCGACGAGATCGAATTCTCGACGATGGGCAGCAGCACGCGCAGCCGCACGGGAATGGCGGCGTCCATGAGCATGGCGGCCAGCGCCAGCGCGGTCGCCGCGCCGCCCATGTCCTTCTTCATGAGCGCCATGGCGGACGACGGCTTGATGTCGAGGCCGCCCGAGTCGAAACACACGCCCTTGCCGACGAGCGTCACCTTTAGCCCGTCTTCGGGTCCATGCGTGAATTCGACCAGGCGCGGCGCTTGCGCGGCCGCGCGGCCGACCGCGTGGATGAGCGGGAAATTTTCGGCAAGCAGGGCGTCGCCGACGATCGCGCGCGCCTGCGCGCCGTGTTTCGCGGCGAGCGTCAGCGCAGCCTCCGCCAGCGCCTCGGGCCCCATGTCGTTCGCCGGCGTATTCACGAGATCACGGCCGAGCGCCACGGCGGCGGCGATGCGTTCCACACGCGCGCGGTCCACTCCCTCGGGCGCGCAAAGGCGCGGCGCGTCGCCCTTGGGCGTGACATAGCGGGTGAAGGCGTAGCTTGCGAGAAGAAAGGCGAGCGCCGCCTGTTCGGGATCGGCGACGCCCTCCCCCAGCCGGTAGAGCCCCGGCGGCAGCGCCGCCGCGAGCTTGCCGGCCAGAAAGGCGTCGCGCTTTTTCGCCTCTGCGTCCTCGACGCCGAAGAAGGCGCGGGCGGCGGCGCCGTCGAATGCGGGTGCAAGAAGGAGGCTGCCCGGCTTGCCGTCGAAGCGCGCGGCCTCGGCCATCGCCAAAACGGCCGCCGGCAGTCCGACACTCACCTCCGGCCAGCGGCCCTTGTCCACGAAATCGACTGGAATCGCGTCGGCGGACCAGTCCTCGAGCTTCGTCGTCATCGGCGTTTACAGCCTCCGTTAAGCTTCCGTTAGGGTTAACGCTTTATTGCCGAGCTTACGCATCGTATCATTTATGGAGCAGCCCCGCCCGTGACAAAGGCGCCCCCCGCCCCGTCCCGCGTCGTCTGCGCTCTGGCGCTCGCCGCATCGTTTTGCCTTTCAGCCTGCAACAGACCCTCACTTGGCGACATTACCGGCTCCATCAGCCGAGATTCCGCCACTCTTCCACAGGACGAAACGGCGCTGCGACGCTTCGCGGAGGAATGGGGGCGTCGCTATGACAGAAACCCTCGGGACAAGACCACCGCGATGACTTACGCCAGGGCGCTGCACGCTCTGGACCAGAACGCGCAGGCCGTCGCCGTGATGCAGGGGCTGGCGATCGCCTATCCCGAGGATATGAAGGTGCTTGGCGCCTATGGCAAGGCGCTTGCGGATGCAGGCCGGCTGACCCAGGCGGCCGAAGTGCTGGAGAAGGCGCATACGCCAGAGCGGCCCGACTGGTCCATTCTGTCGGTCCAGGGCTCGATATCCGATCAACTCGGCGACCACGACGGCGCCCGAAGATATTACGAAGCCGCGCTGAAAATTCGCCCGAACGATCCTCATGTCCTGTCAAATCTCGGGCTCTCCTACGCCTTGTCGAAGAACTTGCCGCGCGCCGAAGAGACGCTGCGTCTCGCCGTGAGCCAGCCTGCCGCGGATGTGCGCGTGCGCCAAAATCTTGCGTTGGTGCTCGCCCTTCAGGGGAAATTCTCCGAGGCGGAGGAATGGTCGCAACGCGACCTGTCGCCCGCTGACGCGGCGCGCAACGTCGCCGCCATCCGCGAGATGATCTCGCAATCGGACGCCTGGCGCGAGATCCAGGCTGGAGCCGGGAAGAAGTACGGCGCGGCAAGATAGGCCGGGCCGTCTTTCCTGCAATCCGCCTCTCCGTTCAGCAGCGACCGCGCTCCCCGGCGCCCCCTCTTTACCGATCGTTAGCCATAGCTCCTTATTGCTACGCTTCAGTCGCTGTGGGGGGCGTTTCCGTGAATGACGCCATGTCTTCGAGACGCATGCTGATCGCCAGGTCCTCGCGGGCGCGCATGGAAGCGCGCGCAACGCTCCTCATGCGGCTGTCGCTGGTCCTTATCGCTTTTCTCCTCAACGGCGATTTCCATCCCAACCTCATCCCCGCCGGCCATGACCCGAATTCGCAGCAAACAATGGGCCTCGCCTTTTGGCTCGTGATCCTTGCGTGCAGCTTCTTCCTGACGCCGATTCTCGAAATCGAGTGGAGCGCCGGGCTTTACGTCGTTTTTGCCTTTTTCGGACTGGCGATGGCCTCGGCCTTTTGGGCGGAAGAGGTGCAGACCAGCTTGCTCAAGTCCGTCGCGCAACTCATCATCCTCATCGGCGCGTGGCGTCTCGTACTCACATTTCCGTGGCCTGAGATCACGAACTGCATACAGCTCGGACTCTTCGCGATCTGCGCCCTCTCGGCGGCGACGGCGATCTTCGTCCCGAGCATCGGCGTGTTGAGCGATTACATGCATGGCGGGCAGTGGAGCGGTCTTTTTTCCTCCAAGCAGACTTTGGGAATTTGCGCCGCAATGCTGCTCTTTTTCTCGGGATTCCAGCTCATGCACGCGGCGCGATTTGTTCCATACGGCTGGATTTCCGTCGCAGTCTCGGTTCTCTGCCTGCTCGCCTCGGGTTCGCGAGGCGGCGGCGTCGTGGCCGTCACAGCGATCGCAGCAATCTATCTCATGAGCAAATGGCGCTCCTTCGCGCGCGCCCTGGCTTTTGCGCCTTTCGTCATGGGAGTCGCGGCAACTGGCGTCATCGCCTATCTGCTTTATACGCAGAACCGCTATCTGGTGGTTTTCGGCTCGAATCTCGACATCACCGAACGAACGTTCATCTGGCATCACGCATTGAGCTTTTTAGGGCGCTTTCCGTGGTTTGGAGCCGGCGTCAACGGCTTTTGGACGCAAGACGTCGTCAGAGATCTGTTCACGGAACGCTACAAGTGGTTCCTCGACAATTATCATAGCGGCTACATCGCCATCATCATGGAGACAGGGGTCGTCGGCTATGCACTCTTTCTGCTTGCCAATCTTTCCTTTGCTTTCCGCGTTGAAGAGCTGAGCCGAAGCCCTCGCGTTTCGATGAGCGAGATTTCATTTTGCGTCGGCTACCTGTTCCTGGTTTTCGTCATCGACTTCACGGAAACATATTTCCTGCGCTCGACGAACATCGCGGCGACGCAAATCATCATGGTCATGGCCTTTGTATTTGCACGGCCCACGACCGCTTCGCAGGCCTCCGCGCCGGACGCCACGATCTGCCTCGGCGCCCAGAGACGCCGCCAGGCCACGCGCGCGGGGGCGCTCGGAGGGATGGGCTGATGCGCCGGATTTACAAGTCAGTCGCCGTCCTGCCTTCGCTCTTCGCAGCCGGCGCCTGGGCGCTCGCCTCCGACCCCTCGCCAGACGTGACCCATTTGAGAAGAGGCGTGAACATTCTGGGTTACGACGGCATATGGGAGGGCGGCGCCGACAATCCGTTTCGCATGTCGGATTTCAAGCGCATACGTCAGGCGGGCTTCGACCACGTCCGGGTTAATTTCTTCGGCTTCCGCTACTTCGACAAGAAAGGCGCGCTCGACGAGCGCGTGCTCGGCATATTGGACAGCGTGTTCGACCACGCGAACGCCGAAGGTCTCTGGGTCGTGCTCGACCAGCATGACAATGAAGGCTGCCAGATCGAGCCCGAGGGCTGCAAGACTCGTCTCGCCTCCTTCTGGAGACAAATCTCGGCGCGATACAAAGGCAAGAGGCCGGGCTTGGTCTATGAGATTCTCAACGAGCCTGGCGGCGCCATGAGCCATGCGCAATGGAATGACGCCCTCGCCGAGGCGCTTGCCACTATTCGGGCAAAAGAGCCGGAGCGGCTGGTCATCGTCGGAGCTCTCAATACGAGCGATATGGCGGCTGTCGGAAAGCTCGCACTCCCCGCCGGAGACAGGCGGCTGATCGTGACGGTGCATTATTACGATCCGTATCGCTTCACTTTTCAGGGAGCGAGCTGGAGCGAGGAGTTTTCCAAGGTGCGCAACGTCGCCTGGGGCGCCGACGCGTCACGCCAGAAGATTGCAGACGATTTCGCCGTGGTCGCGCGCTGGAGCGAGGCGGAAAACCGACCGGTCTATCTGGGCGAGTTCGGCGCGATGGAAACGGCGCCGCCTCTCTCGAGAGCGGACTGGACGCGCCATGTGGCCCGCACCGCCGAAAGCCTGGGATGGGGCTGGGCCTATTGGCAATTCGACCATGACTTCTCCTTGACGGAAGCCGTAACGCGCGAATGGAACAAGCCTCTCCTCGATGCATTGATCAAGTGAAACCCGTGACAGAGCAGGAATTTTCGACAGGATCGCCGGACGCGCGGGCGGGCCGGGCGGCCGGGCCGCCGACGCCCCGCGCTCTGGCGCGCGCGCTTCTCCTTTTCGCTGGCCGCAACATCCGCCGGATTATCGCGACCGGACTTCCGATCGCCGCCCTCGCCTTCGGATTATCCGTCTTCTTCTTGAGGGAATATTCGGCGACGGCGGTGGTGATGATCGATCCGCGCGCCGCGCGCGTGACGGAGAAGGCCGGCGTGCTCGCCAATATAGGCGCGGACCTCAACGCGATCGAAAGCATCGTGCAGGTCGCGAAATCCGACGGGTTCGTCGGCGCCGCCGTCGACCAGCTCGAACTCACCCATAATCCCGTTTTCGCCGGCAAAGGCGCGACGGAAGAGCTTCTGCGGCAATCCACGATCAAGAAACTTGCGTCGCGCCTGAGCGTCGCGCGCCGCGGCACGACCTATGTCATCGACGTTACCGTCAAGTCGCCCTCGGCCGCCGAAAGCGCCAGAGTGGCCAATGGGGTCGCCCAGAGGATTCTCGACGATCAGGCGACCCTGCGCTCGGGCCTCAGCGCCACGACCGCCCGCGAGATCGAGAAGCGGCTGACCGAGTTGCGCGTAAGAGTCAACGACGCCGAGCGCGCCGTCGCGGATTTCAAAACCAAGATCCGGATAACCGACGCAGGACAGGGCAATACGCTGCTCGAACGGCGTCTCGCAGAACTCAATCAGCAATTGGTGCTTGCAGCCGCGCGCACGGCCGAGGCGCGGGCGCGCTACGAATTGCTGCGCAAGGCGGGCGCCAATGCCGGCGAAAGCCTGCCGCAGGAAATCCAGTCGAGCGTCCTCACGGCGCTGCGCGCCGAATTTGCGCGCCTTTACCGGCAATCCGCGGATCAGGCGACGGTTCTTGGACCGCGCCATCCGGACGTCAGCAGCCTGAACGCCCAGATCGCAAATATGCGGCGGCAGATCAGCAGCGAAGTCAGCCGCATGATTTCCGGCTCGAAGAGTGGTTTCCTCGAAGCCGAGGCTCGAGAATCCGAGCTGAGGCGCCAGCTCGAGGCGACACAGGCGGAAAGCGGCGAGCTGGGGCCGCAAATGGTCAAACTCACGGCGCTCGAGCGTGAAGCCAAGGCGGAGCGTGCGGTTTTCGAGGAGCTGCTCAGCCGGCAGAGAGAATTGGCCCAGATCAACGGCCTTGAACCGAGCGACGTGCGCATTGTCTCCCTCGCCGAACCGCCGGCGAGCCCTTCGCCCGGCAAGATCGTCCTCATGCTCGTCAGCCTGGGGATCGGCCTTTCCATCGGCCTCGCTTCAGCGGCTTTTCGAGAGTGGCGACTGCCGACGCTGAGGACAGGCGCGCAGGCGGAAAGACTGGGCGGCGTCGAGGCGCTCGCCTATCTCCCGGTGGCGTCCACGCCGTCGAAGGACGATCCCGCCGACGCCGAGGCGCCCGATCTGACCCCGTGGCTGCCAGAAATCTGCCGCGGCCTCGCCTCGCCCAGCGCCAGCAAGGAGGGCATGGTCATTCTGGTTTCCTCATCGCTCCGAGGCGAGGGACGCTCCACCGTCGCCATCAATCTCGCGGCGTTTCTGTCGCGCGGCGGCTACCGCGTCCTGCTGATCGAGGCCGACCACGCCGACGAGATGAAAAAGCCGGCCCGTGGCCTCCTCGACATTCTGGCGGCGAAGGAAAACCTCAAATCCGTCCTGACCCCGCAATCAGCCTACGGCTACACGCTCCTGCCTTACGGCGGGCCCCGCGCGGCGGAGCGGACCGATATCGGCGCGCTGATGAGCGGCGCGACCCTGCGCGCGCTGCTGAAAGTCGCGCGCCGGTGGTTCGATGTCGTCGTCATCGACGGGCCGCCGGCGCTCGAAGGGCCTCATGCGCCCTTCCTCGCCGCACAGGCCGACAGGCTCCTTTTCATCGTCGAGTGGAACAAGACGCATCGCGACGACGCCGCGATGGCGCTGGATCGTCTCGACGTGGCTCCGGCCGGCGTCATCTTCAACAAGACCGACGCCGCGGGCCTGCGCCTCTATGATCCCGATCAGGCCCGCCGACTGGAACGCCGGACGCGCGCCGCCTGATGGCGACGGCGCGCAAGGGCGTCAGCGCAGGCCTGGGAAGCCGGACGGAACGCCGGGCTCGGCGCCGCTCCTGCGCGGCCGCGGCCACTGATCCAGACGCGGGGCCTGCTGCGGCGCCTGCATGGCCGGCTGCGCAGGCGGCGGCGGGCGCATGGTCGGCATGGAGACAGGCGGCGCGCGATTCATGGCGGGTCCGCGCATATCGGGCGGCGCCAGCGCCCGCATGGGCGGCGGCATGTCGGGCATGCGCGGCTGTATCTCGCGCATTTGTGGCGGCAGTCCGGGATAGCGGGCTTCCGGCATGGCGTTCGGACGAGGCGGCGCGATGTCGCGCGGCGCGCCCATCCCTCGCGGCATATCTGGCCGCGGATAGGCGCGGGCGGGCGGAGCATCGGGCATGCCGCGCATGGCCGGCATGAACGGCGCGCCCGGCGGCGGCTCGCGAACCTGCCTCGGCAGCCGTGGGCCCCCCATGCCGCCCGGCGCGAGTCCGGCGGGGCCGCCTCCAAGACCCGCCGAGGGCATGGGACGCGGCGGGCGCATGGGATTCGGCGCCGGCCCATATCCGCCGCCCCTGTAGGGGCTCGCGAGGTCGCCGCGGCCCAGACCGGGCGCCATGCGGTCGGGCTGCGCCGGCGGCCTCAATCGGTCGCGCAACGGAACCATCCGCCTGCCCGCCTGAGCAGGCTCCTGCCCGGCGCCCGCCGGCGATGGCAAGCCCGCGGGAGACGGCAGGGCGCGGTCCCTTTGGGCTCGATCCTTCACCGCGGGCGGGAGGCCCGGCGGCGCGGCCACGGGCGCAGAGCCGGGGCGCGGCGGGAGAAGCCCGCCCGCGCCAGCGGGCGGCGTCGGCAGGGCGTGGTCCTTCCCCGGAAGGGCCGCCGGGAGCGGCCCTCCAGGCTCAAGAGCGGCGGGCGCGGCCCCCGGCGGCGTCCCGAAGGGCGGATGCGGCCGAAGCTGTGCGGGAGCGGCGACAGGCCCCTGAGCGCCCAACGGTGGCGTCAGCGGCGCGGCTGGACGCGCTGCGCCGGAGAAGGCTCCGCCGGGTGGAGTCGCGGCTGGCGTCGTCGGCATCCCTGGCGCCAAACCTCCCGGCGCCAAACCTTGCGCATCTGCGGGAACGATACTGCGCTTGGCGATGAAATGCGGAAGCGCCGCGCCAATTCCCACGGCGGCGGCGCCCGCGCCGGCGGCGGTGAGCGCCTCGGTGGAAATCACGCTCCCTGCGGGGTTGCGGATGATGACCTGATTCTCAACAGGATTCAGCGCCACGGCGTTGTGGACGTTGGCGTAGATGAGATTGGGCGGCGGCGGCGCGATATAGGCCGGCGGGCGCTGCCAGACGGGAATCGGCACATAGGGCGGCGCCGGCAGCACATAGGGCTCGACCACGATGATCGGCGGCGGCAGCACGATGAAGTCCGGCGGCGGCGGCGGAAGGAACCAGATCGGCGGCGGCGGAGGCGGCGGGAAGCCCCAGACCGGATCGCCGAAGAACATCCCCGGCTGATCGACGAAGACAAGCTCATCCGGCGGCGGCGGCGGATAGCCGTAATCCACCATGGCGAAGTCCGGCGGGGGCTCGAATTCATAACGCAGCTCGGCGAGGCGGCGGCGGGCGTCCCAGGCATGCGGCCCCGTGGGATAGCGGCGCAGATAGGACCAATAGGCGTCGGGCGTGTCGATCATGCGGGAGCGCCGCCAGGTCATGGCCTCACGCCGGGCCGCCAGCATGGCCCGCGCGCGTTTCGTATATGGCGACGACGGATAGCTCGCGACGTAGTCCTGATAGCCCTGCAAGGTGTCGCGCCGCAGCGCGGCCGAATAGCCGTCCTCGGGACCGAGCGCGCCAATGGGCTGCGACAGACGCGCCACGTCCTCCTTGCGCAGTGGCGCGCCCGCCTCGCGCTCGAAGAAGATGAAATCGGTCTCGACGCGCTGCGAATTCCACGGGACTTGCGCGCCCTTGGTCATCTCGGAAACGCGCAGACGCGTGTTCTCGAAGACCTCCATCAGCGGCCGCCCGCCATCGCGCATCATCTCCGCGAGCGCATGGGCGTAGGGGCCGTAATCGCCGGTCGCCTCCGGCGCAGTTGTTCCCGGCGCGGCGTTGTAGGCGAGAAGCGCGCGACCGCCCGGTTCATAGAGCGCAAGGCCGCCCGCAAGCGGCTGGCCCGCGAGCTTGAACGGATTGGCGCGCGCCACGTCCAGCGCGACGACCGCGAGCTTGGCGCCGGAGGCCGCGAGCGGCTTCAGATAATCGGAGACGCGCAGTCCGCGCAGCGGAATGTCGGCGTCGCGGGCGACCTGCGCGTCGACAGGCAGAACATAGTTCTCGCCCTCGAGCTGGAGGCCGTAGCCGGAGACATAGATGAAGGCGACCGCATCGGACCCCGCCTGAGCGGTCTTGTCGAGAAAGTCGCGAAACGCCTGTTTCAGCGCCGTTTCCTCGAGATCGCGGGCGCCGGTCACGTCGAATCCCGCGGCCTGCAAAGTTTGCGCGACGAGGCCGGCGTCATTCGCCGCCGTGGCGATGGGCTTTGCAGGATAGGCCGCCTCGCCGATGACGAGCGCCAGGCGCCGCTCGGCCGCCAGAGCGCCCGCGCCCTGTCCCGCGGCGAGGGCGAACAGGACAAGCGCCGCAAGCGCGAGACTGCGTAATAACTGCATCGTCGTTTCTCCTCGCGGCGCCCCGCGATCCGCGCATCATCCGCCTCATCCAGCAGACCGCCCCTGAACAGAGGCTGAACCACGTCAGGAAGTCACTGGCTGCAAAACGAAAAACAACCCGCCGATTCTTTGGACGATTTGTGGAATTTTTGGGCGCTCGGCGCCCGGAGGGCGCCCAGGAGGGAAGCAGCCGCCTGCGCCTGCCGCGCTTGTCCCATCTGGCACGACCATTGCTGTCAAAACGCCCATCCTGCATTCAACGACAGCAACATGCCCGCATGAAAATCATCACAGCCATCATCAAACCCTTCAAGCTCGACGACGTGCGCGACGCGCTCATGGCGCTCGGCGTCTTTGGAATGACCGCCACCGAGGTCAAAGGTTACGGTCGCCAGAAGGGCCACGCCGAAATCTACCGCGGCGCGGAATACATCATCTCCTTCCTGCCGAAGATAAAGGTCGAGATCGCCCTGGCCGACGAACTCGTCGACAGCGCCGTCGAGGCCGTCCGCAAGGCGGCCTATACGGGCCAGATCGGCGACGGCAAGATTTTCGTCACGCCGCTGGAGCGCGCCCTGCGCATCCGCACCGGCGAATCCGACAATGAGGCGCTGTAGCGGCGGCTGACCCCTGCCCCCCGCGAACCGCCGGCCGAACCCCCACAAGCGACACTGGACGCTCCCTCGGATGCGAATGATAGTTGCGGCTTTCGCCGCCCTCCTCGCCACCCCCGCCCTCGCGCAGGACGCGCCGAAGATCGACGGCGCCGACACCGCCTTCATGATCGTCGCCACGGCGCTGGTGCTGATGATGACCCTGCCCGGCCTCGCGCTCTTCTACAGCGGGATGGTCCGCAAGAAGAATGTGCTCGCCACCATGGCGCAGAGCCTCATCGCCACAGCGATCGTCTCGCTTTTGTGGATGGCCGTCGCCTACAGCCTGACCTTCTCGGGCGACGGGGCCTTGATCGGCGACACGGCGCGCGTCCTGCTGCGCGACATCGGCATGGACACGGTGAGCCCCCTCGCCGGCACGATTCCGGAAATGCTGTTCATGGCCTATGAGATGACCTTCGCCGTCATCGCCTGCGCCCTGGTCGGTGGCTCGGTGGCCGAGCGCATGAGGTTTTCGGCCTTCATCCTCTTCTGCGTCGTCTGGCTCTTCATCGTCTATGTGCCCTCGGCGCATTGGGTGTGGGGCGGCGGCTTCCTCCAGAAGATGGGCGTGCTCGACTTCGCGGGCGGCACGGTCGTGCATATCAACGCCGGCGTCGCAGGCCTCGTCTGCGCGCTGGTGCTGGGCAACCGCGTCGGCTTTGGCCGCGAGAACCTGTCGCCTTTCGACCTGTCGCTCGCCGTCGTCGGCACGGGCCTCCTGTGGGTCGGCTGGTTCGGGTTCAACGGCGGCTCGGCGCTCGGCGCCAATTCGCGCGCCGTTTTCGCGATCATCGCCACCCATCTCGCCGCCTGCTCGGGCGCGCTTGTGTGGAGCGGGCTGGAATGGATCGAGCGCGGCAAGCCTTCCGTCCTCGGCGTCGTCTCCGGCGCCGTCGCGGGGCTCGGCACCATCACCCCGGCCTCGGGCTATGTCCTGCCCTGGCACGGCGTCATCATCGGCCTGATCGCGGGCGCCGTCTGCTACTGGTTCTGCACCGTGGCGAAGCACAAGTTCCGCTACGACGACACGCTCGACGTCTTCGGCGTCCACGGCGTCGGCGGCATCATCGGCACATTGCTCGCGGGCGTCTTCGCGACCCGCGCCGTCACGGCCTCGAACGACAGCCCCGGCGTCGCCGGCCTGCTGGAGGGCGACCCCCATCAATTCGTGGTGCAGGCTATCGGCGTCGGCGTGACGATCGTCTGGTGCGTCATCGGCACGTTGATCACGCTGAAGATCGTCTCCTTCTTCACGAAGCTGCGCGTCACCAGCGACGACGAGCGCGAGGGCCTCGACATCGCGCTGCACGGGGAAGCGCTACATCAGTAAGAGGGCGCGATCGGGCAGATCCTCTCCCCGACTGGCGGGGGGAGGATTTGCATCCAATCATCGTTGACGGCGCCTGCTCGGATTATGGGGTAAAATAGCACCACAAGCGCGAGTCGCCCGGTTTTCTGGCCCTTTGAGCCCGGCGATATCCTACGAAAGCACTTGACGGCTCGTCCCGCATCCCCTATCCACCCGCATCCGAACAGTTCGTTCAGACGGAATTCGAGATCCCATGTACGGCAAGACATACTCGGCGAAGCCCGCCGACATCGAAAAGAAATGGGTGCTGATCGACGCCTCCGGGCTCGTCGTCGGCCGCCTGGCCACGATTATCGCGCTGCGCCTGCGCGGCAAGCACAAGGCCACCTTCACCCCCCATATGGACGACGGCGACAATATCGTCGTCATCAACGCCGACAAGGTCGTGCTGACCGGCCGCAAGCGCGACCAGAAGGTCTATCACCACCACACCGGCTTCCCGGGCGGCATCAAGGAGCGCTCGGCCAAGTTCCTGCTCGAAGGCCGCTACCCGGAGCGCGTTCTGGAGAAGGCCGTGCAGCGTATGCTGCCTCGTGGGCCGCTCGGCCGCCAGCAGCTCGGCAATCTGCGCGTCTACAAGGGCGCCGAGCATCCGCATGCGGCGCAAAATCCGCAGACGCTCGACGTCGCCGCCCTGAACGCCAAGAATAGCCGGAGCGCCTGATTATGGCCGAGACCACCCTTTCCTCGCTCTCTGACCTCAATCAGGCGGCCGTCGCCGCTGCGGCCGAAGCGCCGAAATACGAGCAGAAGCTCGACAAATACGGCCGCGCCTACGCCACCGGCAAGCGCAAGAACGCCGTCGCCCGCGTCTGGATCAAGCCCGGCTCCGGCAAGATCACCGTCAATGGCCGCGACATCGAAGTCTATTTCGCGCGTCCGGTTCTGCGCATGATCCTGCAGCAGCCGCTCGGCGTCGCCAAGCGCACCGGCCAGTACGACCTCGTCGTTTCGGTCGCCGGCGGCGGTCTCTCGGGACAGGCCGGCGCGGTGCGCCACGGCCTCGCCAAGGCGCTGACCCACTACGAGCCGGAGCTGCGCTCGCCGCTCAAGAAGGAAGGCTTCCTCACCCGCGACTCGCGCGTGGTCGAGCGCAAGAAATACGGCAAGCGGAAAGCCCGCCGGTCGTTCCAGTTCTCGAAGCGCTAACGAGCAAAAGCGCCGCAACAGGCGCTTTTCTCAAAATAAAGAGCACATCAAAGCCAGGCTACGCCTGGCTTTTTTGTTACGTACGATTGAACATGCCATGAATTGCCTTGCCGGGAATTGCTGCTCACGCTCCTGCGCCGGTCGCGGCGCTGGCCACCGCCCTCACGCTTCTGCCCTTCGCCCTGATGCTGCTGCGCGCCGCCTTCGCGCTGCCTCGCCTAATGTCGCCGAAAGGATTTGAGGTCGAAACTGTTCAGGTTACGCCACCCGCAGAACAGCAAGGCCCGAATGCCCGATTCTCTCGCCGCTCTTCTTCCATCCTCCTTTCAGACGGTCCACCTTGTCCTTTTGCTCTTTTCAGCGCCCGTTCTCGCGGTCTGGTGGCTTGGGTTCCGCATGCCCCTGGGCCGCAGGCGCTTCACCCGCAACATCGTGATCGCCGCGCCGGCCGACGCGGTCTGGCGCCTGCTTGACCCGCTCGGTCCGGGCGGCGGCCGGCGGCTGGTCGACGAGGCGCGCGACGTCAGAGTCATTTCTCGATCACCGCTGCGGCTCTCGCTGGCCCGCCGCCCGCGCGGCGCTGAGCGCCTTTTCGACATCATCGAGGAAGATTGCCTTGTGGATCGAGCGGCGGGGCGGCTCATCCTCGACGGCGGCGGCGTGCGCTCGCTTGTCGAGCTGACAGCCGCAGGCGACGGAACGCAGATTTCGGCGACCTATGAGAAACCCGTCTCCGGCTTGTGGGATTATGAGCGGACCCGGCTCTTTCTGGCTCGCGATCTATTCGAACTCGCGCATGACGCGACCGCCGGGGAGGCGGAATTTCCGCTGTTTCGCTTTTTCGGCTGGCGGCTCGCCCTGCTGCGCGCCCTGGGCGCGTCTGTCATGGCGACCTCCGCCATGACGCTGGCCGGCTATCTGGCGCGGGAGTGGGCGCCCGTTCGGCGTCTCGCCGACGCCCACGGAGCCTCGGACATTCCCTTAGCCTTCGGCGTGGTCGCGTCACTCATATTCTTGCTGCTGCTCATGGGCGTCGCAGCATGGGCCATTCACGAATTCGGCCATGCGCTGGCCTCGGCGGCCTTCCGACGCCGCGCGAAGAGGTTGAGCATTGTCTCGATCCAGAACCACGAGCCCTTCTGTCCGCGCGACGAAGCAAGCGCCTTCGAGGCTGGCGCGATCAGCCTCGCCGGGCCCGCTTTTTCGGCGCTTGCGATATTCGCGCTGGACCTGGCTGCGCCGGCGTGGCGCATCGACTCGTTCCTGGCCTTCGGCCTGCTGGTTTTTTTCAAGGCGGTTCTCCTGTGCTTCAATACCTATTCCCTCATCCAGAAAGGCAGTTCGGACGCCGAACCGGTCCTCGACGCGATCTTTGGCGCGGGCGAACGCAATGCCGTCTCGAAGTCATCGGCCACAGCCGGGGAGGCCATGTTTTCCACGGCCGGGAGAGGCGATTTGGGAGCCCTGTCGCTGATGGTTCTTGCGATCTCATGGCTGCGCGACCGGCGGCTTTCCGCGCTGGTCAAAGCGGATTGGCGGCGGCGCGCCCTGGCCGCGGGCCTCGCCCTCATCGTCGGTTTTTACGCCTATGAAGCTAGCCACATGTTTTCACGCGCAGTCATGGCCGGGCCCAAGGCGTCGCAGGGCGCTCCGGGTGGGAAGAGATAAAAATCCCAAGGTCCTTTGATTCAGGCAAGGTCCTGTGGTTCAGGATTGCGTCGGCCAAGCAAAGCCCCTTTCCCCGCGCGGCGCTTTTCGCCTAATTAGCCTCTTCCTGGCGAGAGGATGCGGAATTGGTTGGAGCGGGGACGGATCACACCAAACAGGCGCTCACGGGCGGGCCGGCCATCATTCTGGTGCGCCCGCAGCTCGCCGTGAACATCGGCATGTGCGCGCGCGCCATGGCCAATTTCGGCCTTTCCGATCTGCGGCTCGTATCGCCGCGCGAGGGGTGGCCGCGCACCGGCGCCTATCGCAAGGGCGCCTACGCCGCCGCCGCCGGGGCCACGCATCTGCTCGAGGGCGCGAAGCTCTATGACAGCGTGCGCGAGGCCATCGCGGACCTGAATTTCGTCTACGCCACCACGGCGCGCGGGCGGGGGCAGATGAAGCCCGTGCTCACGCCGGGAAAGGCCCTTCCTGACACGGCCGCGCGGATGGCGGCCGGGGAGGCCCACGGCTTTCTCTTCGGCCCCGAGCGCACCGGGCTCGACAATGACGACGTGGCGCTCGCCGACGCGATCCTCACCTTCCCCGTCAACCCCGCCTATGCCTCGCTCAATCTGGCGCAATCGGTGCTGCTGGTGGGCTACGAATGGTTCCGCGCCGCCCATGGCGACGCCATCCCCTACGAGATCGAGGAGCGATCGCCTCCCGCGACGCGCGAAATGACGCTCGCCTTCTTCGACTTTCTGGAGGAGGAGCTCGACAAGCGCGGCTTCTTCCGGCCGCTGGACAAGAAGCCGGTGATGTCGCGCAATCTGCGCAACATGTTCCACCGCATGGGGCTGACGCAGCAGGACGTGCGCACGCTGTGGGGCATGGTGGTGCGGCTCGTCGAAGGCCCCCGCCGCGACCCCAAGAAGGTCTGGCGGCGAAAGAAGCTGACGGAAGAGGCGGAGAGCTGACGCCCTGCCGAGCCCGCCCTAAATATGCGCTATCGCGACCTTGCGAAGCGGCCGGCCTGTCGGCTGTAGGGAGGGACCAGATGCGTTACGTTCTTGCCGCGATCCTCCTCTGCGCGGTCGCCGCGCCGACGGCGTCCGCCCGCCCCGCGGCCGCGTCTCACCCAGCCTCCTCGAAGAGCGACGCGACCCAGGCCGCCAAGCGCAGCAAGGCGCCGGCGCAGCGCGAGGGTCGCGGCGGCGTCAACTCCGGTGGCATTCATCCCTTGGTCGGAAGCGGCGACTATTAGACTTCGCCTCAGTGGAACGACCGCTTCGCGTCCTGCCGCGTCGGGGCCGGCGGAGCGAGCGGGCTCGCCTGATGATGCGAGAGCCGCCAGCGCCCATCCGCGCGCTTGAACCAGTTGGTCGCGAGCAGGAGCCCGCCGCCGACTTCCTCCACGCAAAAGACCCGGCCGTCCGCGCCGTCGATGACGAGCCGCTCCTCGCGCGCCGTCACCGCCTCCTGCGAGGTATTGCGGAAAATATCGCGATAAGAGCCGAGCACCGGGGCGCGGCCGATGAGGACCGGCCAGCCGGGATGCACGCAGGTCACGCCATCCTCGGCCCAGACCGCCTCCATGGCGGCGAGGTCGCGGGCGGCGAAGGCGCGGTAATAGGCTGCGTTGGCGGCGAGGAGGGCGTCTTCGTCCATTGGGAGAGCTTGGTCACATTTGCGCCCGGCTTGCAAACGCGATCCGGGTGTTTCGCCGCCGCGCGGCAATGCCTATCTTAGAGGGCGTTCCATATCGTCCAGACCGAAACCGTGCTAAGCACGCGCCAATTCCCCGGCCTTGAACCGGGCGCAGGAGGCCCATCCATGTTCATTCAGACCGAAGCCACCCCCAATCCGTCCACGCTGAAGTTTCTCCCCGGCCAGGCCGTTCTCGGCCAGGGCGCCATGGAGTTCCGCTCGTCCGAAGCCGCGGCCAATGCGCCGCTCGCGCAGGCTCTGCTCGCCATCGACGGCGTCGAGGCGGTTATGTATGGCGGCGACTTCGTGTCCGTGACCAAGAACGGCGCCGACTGGGCGCATCTCAAGCCCGCGATTCTCGGCACGATCATGGAGCATTTCGCCTCCGGCGCGCCGCTCCTCACCGAGGGCGGCGCGGCCGTGGAGGATCACGACGGCGAATTCTACGATCCCGCCGACGCCGAAACGGTCGCGACCATCAAGGAGCTGATCGAGACCCGCGTGCGTCCGGCGGTGGCCGGGGACGGCGGCGACATCGTATTCCGCGGCTTCCGCGACGGCGTGGTCTATCTCGCCATGAAAGGCGCCTGCTCGGGCTGCCCCTCCTCCACCGCGACGCTGCGCAACGGCATCGAAAACCTTCTGCGCCACTTTCTGCCGCAGGTGAAGGCCGTCGAGCCGGCCTGAGCCTGGGGCCTCCGAGCGCCGCCCTTTGTTGCTCGGGCTCTCAAAAGGGTCATATTCTCCGATCATGCGAATCCTTGCGATTGACACCGCCCTCCCCGCCGTCTCGGCCTGCGTGCTCGACAGCGACACGGAGGAGCCCATCTCCGCCGAGACCATCGCCATGGAGCGCGGCCACGCGGAGGAGATCATGCCGCTCATCGAGCGGGTCATGCGCAAGGTCGAGGGCGGTTTCTCCACCATCGACCGGGTCGCGGTCACGGTCGGTCCCGGCTCCTTCACCGGCATCCGCATCGGCCTCGCCGCCGGACAGGCGATCGGGCTCGCCTGCAAGGCGGATGTGGTGGGGGTTTCGACGCTCGCGGCGCTCGCCGCGCCCCTTATTCTCGAAGACTTCGACGGCGTCGCCGCCGCCGCCATCGACGCGCGCCACGGCAAGGTCTATGTCGCGGCCTTCGGCCCCGATGGCCGCGCGCTGCTGACCCCGCGCCGCGCCGGGGCGCACGAGGCGCTGCGGGCCCTTGGCGACGGGCCGTTTTTGCTCATCGGATCGGGCGCCGAGCTTCTGGCCAGCGAGGCGCGAGCGAACGGCCTTGCCCACAAGATCGTCAGCGAGCGCGCCTCGCCCGACATCGCCTATGTGGCCCGCCTCGGTCTCGCCGCCCGGCCCGACACCGCGCCGGCGCGGCCGCTCTATCTCAAGGAGCCGGACGTGACGGTTGCGGGCAAGCCGCAGGAGGCCGCGCCCGCGCGCTCGGCGGAGGCCGGGGGCGACGCTGCGCCGGAAAGCCCGGCGTCAGAGGCCCTCGCCTCCGAGCCCGCGCAGGCGTAGTCTTTCGTCATGAGCCTCCTGACGAGCTTCTTCGCCAAGCCGCACTTCATCATTCAGCCCATCGGCGCCGAGCGCGCCGAAGACTGCGAGACGCTGCACGGCGCCTCCTTCGCCTTCGGCTGGTCCAAGATCGATTTCGAGAGCTATCTCACCGACCCGCATGTCATCGCCGACGGCGCCGTGACGGAAGGCGCCAAGGGCAGGCTCGGGGGCTTCATCCTCTCCCGGCTGCTGCCGCCCGATTCCGAAATCTTGACCTTCGCGGTCGATCCGGCCCGGCGCGGCGCGGGCCTCGGCTGGATGATCCTCGACCGACACATCGAAAATCTGGAGCGCGGCGGAGCCCGGCTCGTGTTTCTGGAGGTCGCAGACGACAACGAGGCGGCGCTGAAGCTCTATGGCCGCGCCGGCTTCAGGGAGATCGGCCGGCGGGAAAATTATTACCAGCGCGCCGACGGGACCCGGCGCGCGGCGGTCAATTTGCGGCTGGAGATGTGACAACCTGCTTTGAAGCATGATGATCACGGGCCGCGAAGGACCCATTCTCCACGCACGCAAATTATGGATTCGGCGCGGCCGGCAAACGCGCTTATAATGCCCGCCAGTCGGCAAGCGCCGCCCGAGTCGGGGCGGCCCCAGGGAGCGAGTAAGATTTCCACACCGGTTTCGACTGCGGCTGAGACGCTCGACGCGGCGCCCGAGGCGTCCTCGACGAGAGGCAAGGTTCTGGTCAAGTCCTACGGCTGCCAGATGAATGTCTATGACGCGACCCGCATGGCGGATTTGCTCGGCCGTGAAGGCTATGCGGAGACCGCCGAGGAAACCGACGCCGATCTCGTCATCCTGAACACCTGCCACATTCGCGAGAAGGCCGCCGAGAAGATCTATTCCGAACTCGGCAAGCTCGCGCTCGAGAAGCGCGCGCGCGAGGCCGAGGGCCGCGAGATGAAGATCGTCGTCGCCGGCTGCGTGGCGCAGGCCGAGGGCGAGGAAGTCTTGAAGCGGCAGCGCGCCGTCGATCTCGTCGTCGGCCCGCAGAGCTATCACCGCCTGCCCGACCTGTTGAAACAGGCGCGGCAAGGGCGCCGCCTCGCCGACACCGACTTCGCGGTCGAAGACAAGTTCGACGCCCTGCCCAAGCCGAGCCGGGCGCAAATCCGCGCCCGCGGCGTCTCCGCCTTCGTCACCGTGCAGGAAGGCTGCGACAAATTCTGCTCCTTCTGCGTCGTGCCCTATACGCGCGGCGCAGAAGTCTCCCGGCCCGTCGCCGATGTTCTCGCCGAGACGCAGCGCCTCGTCGACGCCGGGGTGCGCGAGATCACGCTCATCGGGCAGAACGTCAACGCCTATCGCGGCGCGGACGAGACGGGCCGCGAATGGAGCCTCGCCCGCCTGCTCGAACATCTCGCTGGAATCGACGGGATCGACCGGCTTCGCTACACGACCAGTCATCCTGTCGACATGGCCCAGGATTTGATTGATGCGCATGAGTCGATCGAAAAGCTCATGCCCTATGTCCATCTGCCCGTGCAGTCGGGCTCCGACCGCGTGCTCAAGGCGATGAACCGCAGGCACACGGCCGCCGACTATCTCGACATCATCGCCCGCCTGCGCAAGGCGCGCGCCGATGTCGCCATGTCCTCCGATTTCATCGTCGGCTTTCCCGGCGAGACCGACGCCGATTTCGAGGATACCATGGCCCTGATACGCGCCGTGGGCTTCGCCTCCAGCTTCTCCTTCAAATATTCGCCGCGTCCCGGAACGCCCGGCGCCGAACGGGACGACCAGATCGACGAGGAGCTCAAGCGCGCCCGCCTCGCCGCCCTGCAAACGCTGCTCGAGGAGCAGCGGCAGGCATTCAACGCCGCGACCGTCGGCAAGACCCTCGACGTGCTGTTTGAAAAACCCGGCCGCCACGAGGGTCAAATCGGTGGCAAGACTCCCTATATGCAGGCTGTGCATGTCAGCGGTCCCGCCGGCATGATCGGCGGCGTGGCGCGCGTCGCGATCGTCGCCGCGGGGTCGAACTCGCTGGCGGGTCGGCTTGTGGGCGAGGGCGAGGAGGCGAAGGCTTGACGACGATTGACGACCTGCGGCTCGGGCGCCGGGAGGAGGCGGCCGAACCCGATGCGGAAATCACCCTGGCCTTCGAAAACAACAAATATGCGTCTCTTGTCTTCGGCCATTACGACCAGAACCTCGCCAAGATCGAGCGCCGGCTGAAAATCGCGTCTTTCGCAAACGGCAATCACGTCACCCTGAAAGGCAAGGCCGAGGCCTGCGAACATGCGCGGCGCGTGCTGGAGGCGCTTTACGAGCGCATCTCCAAGGGCCAGACGGTGGCGATCGGCGATGTTGACGGCGCGATCGAAGAGACCGCGCGCCAACGCAGCCTCTTTCCCGACGCCGAACCCGCGCGCGGCGCTTTCGAGCAACTCATCACCCGCAAGCGCGGACTCGTGCGCGCCCGCAACGCTGCGCAGGACCAGTATTTGCGCGCGTTGAAACGCTATGAGCTCGTCTTCGGCGAGGGGCCAGCCGGCACCGGCAAGACCTGGCTCGCCGTCGGCCACGCCGTGCAACTCATGGAACAGGGCGCGGTCGAGCGGCTGATCTTGTCTCGCCCTGCCGTCGAAGCGGGCGAGCGCCTGGGCTTCCTGCCCGGCGACATGCGCGAGAAGGTCGACCCTTACCTGCGGCCGATCTACGACGCGCTGCATGATTTCATGGATTCGCGTATGGTCGAGCGCGGCATGCAGACGGGCATCATCGAGGTGGCGCCGCTCGCCTTCATGCGCGGCCGCACGCTCACCCGCGCCTGCGTCCTGCTCGACGAGGCGCAGAACGCGACCTCGATGCAGATGAAGATGTTTCTCACCCGCCTCGGCGAAGGCTCGCGCATGATCGTCACGGGCGATCCGTCCCAGACCGACCTGCCCCCCGGCCAGACCTCGGGGCTCTCCGAGGCGATCGGCCTTCTGTCGGAAATCGACAGCGTCGGCCGCGTGCGCTTCTCGGAAGGCGACGTCGTGCGTCACGACCTCGTGCGCCAGATCGTGGGCGCCTATGAGCGCGCCGCCCGCGCGAAGAACAAGCCGCGCGGCGAAGCATGACCGTCGAGATCGACATCATCGTCGCCGCCGAGCCTTGGGAGGGCTTGGAAGGGCTCGACAGCCTCACCCGCGAAAGCGTCGATGCGAGCCTCGCCGAGAGCGGCGCCACGCTCATCGAAGGCTGCGAGATGAGCGTCACTTTTTGCGACGACGCCGAGATCCGGGAGCTTAACGCGCAATGGCGCGGCAAGGACAAGGCGACCAACGTCCTCTCCTTCCCCACGCCTGGAGTTCTCGCCGCCCGGCCGCTTCTGGGCGACATCGTCATTGCTTATGAAACGGTCGCGCGCGAGGCCGCCGAGCAGGAAAAGACCCTGCGCGAACATACTGTCCACATGGTCGTCCATGGATTTTTGCACCTGATCGGCTATGATCACGAGACTGCCGCCGAGGCCGAAGTGATGGAGGGCCTCGAAAGACGGATCGCGTCGCGGTTGGGCTTGCGCGACCCTTACGCCGGCGAGGCGGCCGACGAAGCGGGTGAGCGGGCGAACTGAACGAAGGTCATGTCGATACGATCTGAAAATGCAGAGGAGCCGTTAAGACGCAGCCAGGAGGCGCGCGGCAATCTGCTCGACCGCCTGCGCGGGCTTCTTGGTCTCGCGCCCGCGTCCGTGCGCGAGGACATCGAGGACGCGCTGGAGGAAGCCGCCGGCGACGTGACGCCGCATGAGCGCGCGCTGCTCAAGAATGTGCTCGGGCTGCACGATCTCAGGGTCGAGGACGCGATGATCCCGCGCGCCGACATCGTCGCGATTTCTCAGGACGCGACGCTGCGCGAGGCGCTCGCCTTGTTCCGGGACGCGGGCCATTCCCGCCTGCCGGTCTATGTCGAGACGCTCGACGATCCGCGCGGCATGGTTCACATCCGCGATTTCGTGAACCACATCGCGCTCTGCGAGGAAAAGCGCGAGGCCGCCGACAGGGCAGCCACGCACAGGATCATCGACTTCGACGCGCCGCTGCTTCAGGCCGAGCTTTTGAAGCCCGTGCTGTTCGTGCCGCGCTCCATGCCCGCGCTCGACCTGCTGATTCGCATGCAGACCACGCGCACGCATCTCGCGCTGGTGATCGACGAATATGGCGGCACAGACGGCCTGGTGACGATCGAAGACATCATGGAGATGATCGTCGGAGACATCGAGGACGAGCACGACGTGGCCGAGCCGCCCGAAATCGTCGAGCTCGACAATGGCGATTTCCTCGTGGATGCCCGAGCCGATCTCGACGAGGTGACGGCGCGCCTCGGCGTCGACTTCCGCCTGGAGGATACGCCCGCCGAGGTCACGACCATCGGCGGCCTCGTCGCCTGGCTCGCGGGCCGCGTGCCGATGCGCGGAGAGATCATCGCGACGCCGGTCGAGGCCTATGAGTTCGAAATCGTCGACGCCGATCCGCGCCGGGTCCGCAAGCTGCGCGTGCGTGCGCGCCTGCGGCCGTAGGGTCGTCACGGTCAAGCTATCGCCTCATTATAACAAGCGGAAGCCGTTACAGTTGGCCGGCTGATTCGCAGGGGCGTTCATGGCTCAGATTTCCCAATCGACTGGCGCGCGGGCGGGGCTGATCCCGCTCCCCCAGCGCATCATTCTCGCTGACGGCTGGACGCGCCGCCTCATCGCCTTCGCCGCCGGCGCGCTCGGGGCGCTGGCGCTGCCGCCCTTCGACTTCGCGCCGGCCATGATCGCGCCCCTCACGACGGCGGTCTGGCTCATCGACGGCGCCGCCGGACGCGGCGGGGGCTGGCGCAACGGGGCGCTCTTTGCGGCAGCCGGCGCGGGCTGGTGGCTCGGTTTCGGCTATTTTCTCGCTGGCCTCTGGTGGCTCGGAGCCGCCATGCTCGTGGAGGCCGACGAATTCGCCTGGGCCTTGCCGCTCGCCGTCCTCGGTCTGCCCGCTGTCCTGGCGCTCTTTCCCGCGCTTGGTTTCGCCCTCGCCCGCGCGCTCTGGTTTTCGGGAAGCCTGCGCATCTTCGCGCTCGCCGCCGGCCTCGGCGCCGCCGAATGGCTGCGCGGGCACATCCTCACAGGCTTCCCCTGGAATGATTTCGGGATGGCGCTCGCGCAAGCCGGGCCGCTCGGACAGGGGGCGGCCCTTCTCGGGCTCAACGGGCTCGACCTCGTGGCCATCCTGATCTTCGCCGCGCCGGCGACCTTGGTCGACCGCGCGCCGGGCCGCCGCTTCCACGCCAACGCCGGGGCCGCGACGGCGGCGATCCTGCTCGGCGCCCTCGCCCTTTATGGCGCCTTGCGGCTCGCGGGGAGCCCCACCGAATATGTCGACGGCGTGAAGCTGAGGCTGATGCAGCCGAACCTCCCGCAGGACGCGAAATTCCGTCCGGAGAACGGCCCGCGCATTCTGCGCGATTACCTCGAACTCTCGGACCGCGCCGCCGCGCCGGATCGCACGGGGATCGCCGACGCCACCCATCTCATCTGGCCGGAGTCGGCCTTTCCCTACATTCTCTCGCGCGAGCCGCAGGCGCTTTCGGCGATCGCGCGGGCGCTGCAGGGAAAAATTCTCATCACGGGCGCCGCGCGGATCGAAAACGACGGCGGCGGGCGGCGAGGCAAGATTTTCAATTCGATCGAGGTTTTGCACGGCGACCGCATTCTTGCGTTCTACGACAAGACCCACCTCGTCCCTTTCGGGGAATATCTTCCCCTCGAAAACCTGCTGCGGCCATTCGGCGTCTCCCAGCTCGTGCCGGGAATCTGGGATCGGGGAGAAGGGCCGCGCACGCTCATGGCCCCCGGCCTCCCGCCAATCGCGCCGCTCATCTGTTATGAAGCGGTCTTCTCCGGCGAGGCCGCGCCGAAAGGCCCTGACGGGCTGCGCCCCGGGCTCCTGCTCAATCTCACCAATGACGGCTGGTTCGGGAAAACGACCGGCCCCTATCAGCATTTCGCACAGTCGCGACTGCGCGCCATCGAGGAGGGGCTGCCCCTCGTTCGCGTCGCAAATACTGGGATTTCGGCCATAATTGACCCCTACGGACGCATCCTCGAGGCCTTGCCGCTCGGCGAGAACGGGATCATTGACGGGCGTCTGCCCCGCCCCGCCCCGGAAACGTTTTTTGCCCGGCGTGGCGCATATGTTTTTCCTGTCCTGCTGGCGCTGGTCCTGGCGGTCGCCGCCGCCAGGCGATGGCGGGGGTAAAATGTATCCATCTACCTTGAGTTTAAGGGAACAAGCTCTTCGGGCTTCCGCAAATGATTAGCCGGGCGCGACTTCAGGCGAATGCCTGAAAGCGATGCGGCGGAGCCGCCCCTATGTTTCATTTCTACTGGAGAGATATGAGTTTTTTGCGGTTTTTGCCCGCTAAATCATTAATCCTGTTTGCATTTGGACGGTCTTAGGCTAAAACGTGGCAGGAGGGTGGTTGAACGTGAAGAAGACGCCAGATCCGATCGACCGTCACGTGGGCAGCCGTGTACGTATGCAACGCATCCTGATGAAGATGAGTCAGGAGAAGCTCGGTGAGGCCCTCGGCCTCACCTTCCAGCAGGTCCAGAAATACGAGAAGGGACTGAACCGCATCGGCGCGAGCCGGCTCCAGCAGATATCCAAGACCCTCAATGTCCCCCCCCTCATTTTTCTTCGAGGGGGCGCCTAACCTGAGCCCGGCGGACGGGTTCGCCGAGGACAGTTCCTCGCAATATGTGGTTGATTTCCTATCGACCGCCGAGGGACTGCACCTGAACCGCGCCTTCGCGCGGATCAGGGACCCGAAAGTCCGCAAGAGGGTTCTCGATCTTGTCGCGACGCTTGCCGAGCAGGAGGAGGCGGGAAACTGACGGGCTGGACGCTCGGCCGGTCCTCAAGGGCCGCAGTTCTCTAAAACGAACGATTTGCGCCGTTCTGGCTTGACGTAACGAACAGCGGCTGGCACACAACCAGCCGCAATCGTCGCGTAAAGCGCGCGAATATTTCGTCGGGGGCCATCGGGAGATTCGAAGTGACCCGTAAGAATTATCTGTTCACCAGCGAGTCCGTTTCAGAAGGCCATCCGGACAAAGTCTGCGACCGCATTTCGGACGAGATCGTCGACGAGTTCTTCCGTGAAGGCCCCAAGGCCGGGATCGACCCGTACGCCATTCGCGTCGCCGCAGAGACCCTCGCGACCACGAACCGCGTGGTGATCGCGGGCGAAGTCCGCGGCCCGCACATCTCCTTCGATCGCATCATCGAGATCGCCCGCAACGCCATCCGCGCCATCGGCTACGAGCAGCGCGGCTTCCACTGGAACACGGCCAATGTCGAGGTGCTGCTGCACGAGCAGTCGGTCGACATCGCGCAGGGCGTCGACGCCTCGGGCAACAAGGACGAGGGCGCGGGCGACCAGGGCATCATGTTCGGCTACGCCGTGCGGGAAACCCCGGATCTGATGCCGGCGCCGCTTTACTATTCCCACAAGATTCTGGAGCTCCTCGCCGAGGCCCGCCACTCGGGCAAGGAGAAGGGGCTTGGGCCAGACGCGAAGAGCCAGGTCACCGTCCGCTATGTGGATGGCAAGCCGGTCGAGGCGACCCAGATCGTGCTGTCTCACCAGCACGTCGACGAGACCCTGGCGCCGGCTGACATCCGCCGCATCGCCGAGCCTTACATTCGCCAGGCGCTGCCCGAGGGATGGATCACCGACAAGACGGTCTGGCACGTCAATCCGACGGGCAAGTTCTTCATTGGCGGCCCCGATGGCGACGCCGGACTGACTGGCCGCAAGATCATCGTGGACACCTATGGCGGCGCGGCGCCGCACGGCGGCGGGGCCTTCTCGGGCAAGGACCCGACCAAGGTGGACCGTTCCGCCGCCTATGCGGCCCGCTATCTGGCCAAGAATGTCGTCGCCGCCGGCCTCGCCGATCGCTGCACGCTTCAGCTCTCCTACGCCATCGGCGTCGCCGAGCCGCTGTCGATCTACGTCGATCTGCACGGCACCGGCCAGGTGCCGGAGGACAAGCTCGAAGCCGTTCTCCCGCAGCTTGTCCGTCTGACGCCGCGCGGCATTCGTGAGCATCTCCAGCTCAATCGCCCGATCTATGCGCGCACCTCTTCCTATGGCCATTTCGGCCGTCAGCCCGACGCCGACGGGGGTTTTTCCTGGGAGAAGACGGACCTCGTCGATCAGTTGCGGTCGCATTTCCGCTGATCGCCAGTCGAAACGCGCGAAATATCGATGGCCGGGCGCGTCCCGGCCATTGGCTTTCATCAAACGGCAAGACATGACCGAAGAGGCTCATCCGGCCCGGCGACGGCTCTATGGCCGCTCCAAGGGCAAGGCGTTGCGCCAGCATCAGACCGAGCTGATGGCCACGCTGCTGCCGAAGCTCGCGCTCGATCTGTCCGGCCCCCTGCCCCTGCGCCCCGGCCGCGAAGCCAGACTCGAGATCGGCTTCGGCGGCGGCGAGCATCTCATCGAGGCGGCGGCGCGCGAGCCGGATGTCGATTTCTTCGGCTGCGAGCCTTTCGTCAACGGCATGGCGAAACTTCTGTCCCGCATCGAGGCGCGCGGGCTCGACAATGTCCGCCTCCATCAGGGCGACGCGGCCGAGGCGCTGGACCGGCTTCCGGACGCGAGCCTCTCCCG
Source organism: Hyphomicrobiales bacterium (assembly GCA_003963405.1). Taxonomy (GTDB): domain Bacteria; phylum Pseudomonadota; class Alphaproteobacteria; order Rhizobiales; family Beijerinckiaceae; genus Methylocystis. Next base: position 10,060 of record RXIY01000021.1, on the reverse strand, counting down.
GATCTATCTCTTCTACCCCGACCCTTGGCCCAAGCGGCGCCATCGCAAGCGCAGATTCGTGTCGCCGGAGAATATCGACCGGCTTGCCCGCGTCCTGCGGCCGGGGGCGGAACTGCGCTTCGCCACGGACATCGACGATTACGCGGCCTGGACGCTGGCGCGGCTGCGCGCTTGCGACGCATTTCGCTGGCGGGCGCAGACGGCGCAAGATTGGCGACGCCCCTGGGAGGGCTGGACGCAGACCAAATATGAGGCCAAAGCGATGGCGGCGGGACGCCGCCCGGTCTATCTGACGTTCATCAGAGAGGCCGGCTGATACGGCAGAGGGAGCGCGGGATGGTCGATTTGGCGAATACGGCGGTCGGTTCGACGAAGACGGTCGAGACGACAGTGGAGCGTTTTCGCGCGGATGTGCTCGAACCCTCGATGCGCACGATCGTGCTGGTCGATTTCTGGGCGCCCTGGTGCGGCCCCTGCAAGCAGCTGGCCCCCGTGCTCGAGCGGGTCGTGGCGGCGACGGGCGGCAAGGTCCAGCTCGTCAAGATGAACATCGACGCCGAGCCGGAGGTCGCGGGGCAACTCGGGATCAAGTCGATCCCGGCCGTGGTCGCCTTCCAGCGCGGGCGGCCCGTCGACGGCTTCGTCGGCGCCCTGCCCGAGAGCCAGATCAAGGGCTTTCTGGAGCGCCTCGTCGGCCCGATCGAGGACGCCGGGGACGCGCTCGAGGCGGTGCAGGCGCTGATCGATTCCGGCGACGTCGCGGGCGCCCACGAGCTTCTGTCCGAACTCGCCAGCGAGGAGCCGGTCAACCCCAAGGCCGTGGCGATGCTAGCGCGGCTCTATGTCGCCGCGGGGCAGCTCGATTCTGCCCGCACCCTGCTCGATCGCCTGCCCGAATCGGCGCGCAAGGACCCGGATGTCGCGGCCGCCGTCGCAGCGGTCGAAAACGCCGCCGCCGCGCAGGATCTCGGAGGAATCGAGGACCTCAGAACGAGGATCAATTTCGACCCCAACGATTTTCAGGCCTACTTCGACCTGGCGCTCGCGCTCAACGCCAAGGACCGGCGCGAGGAAGCGGCCCATGCGCTTCTTGAAATCATCCGGCGCGACCGTAGTTGGAACGATGACGGAGCGAGAAAACAGCTCGTCCAGTTCTTCGAGGCGTGGGGACCGATGGACAAGGCGACCATCGCGGCGCGGCGCCGCCTCTCCACGATGCTCTTCTCGTAAAGGGAGAGGCGTCACGCCGACCCACATGAGCCTGAATTGCCCTTACACGGACATCAGGGAGTTACCGGAGATTATTCCGGTGTTTCCACTCGCCGGCGCAATGCTCCTGCCGCGCGGCGAGCTGCCGCTCAATGTTTTCGAGCCGCGCTATGTCGCCATGGTGGACGCAGCCATTTCGGGCGAGCGCCTCATTGGCATGATCCAGCCGCTACAGGGCGGCAATGGCGGAACGCCGCCGCCGCTCTTCCAGATCGGCTGCGCCGGGCGCATCACCCGCTTCGCAGAGACGGGCGACGGGCGCTATCTCATTACCCTCACGGGCGTGACGCGCTTCCGCATCGCCGCCGAAGTCACCGAACATTCGCCCTATCGGCTGTTTCGGGTGAATTACGAGGGGTTCCAGGCCGATTTGCTGCCGGGCGCCGGCGAGAACGCGGTGGATCGCGAAAGCATGGTCGCCATGTTGCGCAGCTTCGCCGAATCCTCGAAACTCGAGGTCGATTGGGCCAGCATCGACGCGGCCCCAACCGAAACGCTGGTCAATGCGCTGGCGATGATGTCCCCGTTCGGCGCCAATGAAAAGCAGGCGCTGATCGAGGCCATCGATCTCAAGACGCGAGCCGAAACGCTCGTCGCCCTTGCGAAGCTCGATCTTGCGCAGCGCGACGGCGAAGGTCAACAATGGCACTGATTGAAGCAGAGGAAGAATATATGAGCGAGAACGTCGCGGCCGGCGCGGAAAATACTGAGAGCGCCGCCCCAGAGGGCACGAAAGTCGATCCGCGCCTGCTCGAGATCCTCGTCTGCCCGCTGACGAAATCGTCGCTGGACTATGATCGTAACCGGCAGGAGCTCATTTCCCGCTCGGCCCGCCTCGCCTATCCGATCCGCGACGGCATTCCGATCATGCTGCCGGAGGAAGCGCGGCAGATTGACTAGAGCTTTGCAACGTCGCAGAATCGCTCCTTCTCTGGGAGCGGTTCTGCGCTTCCGGCTCCCACAAAGGGCGGTTTCGGCATGGGCGACGGACCCGCTCGCGAGCTTCTCGCGCTGCTCGACATAGAAAACCTCGGAGACGACCGCTTTCGTGGCTATAGCCCCGCTTCGGCGGGAAACCACCTCTATGGCGGACAGGTCGTCGCTCAGGCTCTGGTGGCCGCGACCCGCACCGTGTCGCCCGACCGGCCGGCGCATTCTCTGCACGCCTATTTCGTGCTCGCTGGCGATCCGCGGACGCCCATAGATTTCGAGGTCGAGCGCATTCGTGACGGCCGCAGCTTCACGACGCGGCGCTGCGTCGCGACCCAGCGCGGGCGCACCATCTTCTCGCTCGAAGCCTCCTTTCAGCTTCGCGAGCCCGGCCTCGCCCATGCGGCCGATATGCCGCAGACGCCGCCGCCGGAGGATCTCGCGCCGATCAACGAGCTGATCGAGCGTTTTCGCGCCTTTCTGCCGGCGCCCTCCGAGCCCTGGATGCAACGCGCCTGCGCGCTCGACATGCGCGTCGTGGCCCCGGAGACGCTCATTTCGCCCAATAAAATGGGGCAATTGATCTGGTTTCGCGTGCAGGGTCCCCTGCCCGAGGCGGAGGCCGTCCACGCGGCGCTGCTCGCCTTTCTTTCCGACATGACGCTGCTCAATACGGCGCTCGTGGTCCACGGCCGCAACATTTTCGACCCGGCCATCCAGGTGGCGAGTCTCGACCATTCGCTCTGGATACACGAAGCGCCGCGCGTCGATGGCTGGCTGCTCTACGCGCAGGAGAGCCCCGCCGCCGCCCACGCGCGCGGGCTGACCTTCGGACGGATTTACGCCCGCGACGGGCACCTGCTCGCCTCGGTAGCGCAGGAAGGGCTGATCCGTCTCCGTACCAAAGTTTAGGCGCCCGCCTAAAGAGCAGGCGCCTGCTGGGCTCGGCCGAGCGCCGCCTATTTCCCAAGCAATTGCCGGGCTCCGGCTACGACCGGGGGATTTGCGCCGCGCCGGCCAGACCTCCCGCGCATCGGCCTCTCGCCGGTAATCCGCTTGTTTTTCAGAGACGAGGCCGACTGGCACGGCATTTGAAAGCAAGAGGCGCGGGCACGTGACGTGCCCTCTTCCAGCGACCGCGCCGCTGCGGCGTCCCGCTTTGCCAGAAGCGGCGCCCGTCCAAGGGGTCGATAACAAAACAGGGTTGGCAGATGAAAATCGTGACAGCGATCATCAAGCCGTTCAAGCTCGATGAGGTCCGCGACGCGCTGACGAATATCGGCGTGCACGGCCTCACCGTGACGGAAGTCAAGGGCTACGGACGGCAGAAGGGGCACACGGAAATCTATCGCGGGGCGGAATACGCCATCAGCTTCTTGCCGAAGCTCAAGATCGAGGTCGCTGTCGGATCGAGTGTCGTCGACCAGGTCGTCGAGACGATCACCGCCACGGCCCGGACGGGTCAAATCGGCGACGGCAAGATCTTCGTCGGCCCGCTCGAGCGGGCCATTCGCATCCGCACCGGCGAATCCGACGCTGACGCGCTCTGATCCTTTCCTCCCCGATCAATCTGGAGCTTCCACATGAAATTTCCTTCGCCTCGAAGCGCGTTCGCGGCTTCGACCCTCGCGGGAGCGGCGCTGATCGCCTTGGCCGGGCCGGCCTTCGCCGGCAATGACCCGACGCCGCATCCGGGCGACGTCGCCTGGATGCTGACCTCGACGCTGCTCGTGCTGATGATGTCCGTCCCCGGCCTGGCGCTTTTCTACGGCGGCCTCGTGCGCACGAAGAACATGCTGTCCATCCTCACGCAAACCTTTGCGATCGTCTGTCTCGTCGGCGTGATCTGGTCGATCTACGGCTATTCGCTGGCCTTCGGCGACGGCGGCGCGCTGAATCATTACATCGGCGGCTTCAACAAGCTGTTCCTCAAGGGCGTCACCGCCGCGAGCAACGCGCCGACCTTCACGCCCGGCAAGGTCATTCCGGAATATGTCTATCTGACCTTCCAGATGACCTTCGCCATGATCACGCCCGCGTTGATCGTGGGCGCCTTCGCCGAGCGCATGAAATTCTCGGCGGTGCTGCTCTTCGTGGCGCTCTGGGTCACCTTCATCTACTTCCCCGTCGCCCATTGGGTCTGGGGCGTGGCCGATCCCAACGCGCTCGTCGACGCCGCGACCCAGCTTGCCGCGGCGAACGATGAGGCGGCGAAGGCGGCGGCGCAGGCGAAGATCGACGAAATCGCAGGCAATGTCGGCTGGCTCGCTGGCAAGGGCGCGCTCGACTTCGCCGGCGGCACGGTCGTGCATATCAATGCGGGCATCGCGGGTCTGGTCGGCGCCATCATGGTCGGCAAGCGCATCGGCTACGGCAGGGAAATCCTGGCGCCGCACTCGCTCACCCTGTCGATGGTCGGCGCCTCGCTTCTCTGGGTCGGCTGGTTCGGCTTCAACGCCGGCTCCAACCTCGAAGCCAATGGCGCGACCGCCCTCGCCTTCGTGAACACGATGGTCGCGACCGCCATGGCGGGCCTCTCCTGGATGTTCACCGAGTGGCTGGTGAAGGGCAAACCCTCGCTGCTCGGCCTGATCACCGGCGCGGTGGCGGGTCTCGTCGCCGTGACTCCGGCTTCGGGCTACGCGGGCCCGATGGGCTCCATCGTTCTCGGCCTCGCCGTCTCGCCGATCTGCCTGTTCTTCGTTGAATTTGTGAAGCACCGGGTCGGCTACGACGACGCGCTGGACGTCTTCGGCGTGCACTGCATCGGCGGCATCACCGGCGCTCTGGCGACCGGCCTGTTGGTCAATCCGGCCTTCGGCGGCGTCGGCATCACCGACTACACCAACCTCGAAAACTACGCCGGGACCTATGAAATGGCCACGCAGATGAAGGCGCAGGCCATCGCCGTCGTCGCGACCCTGCTCTTCTCCGGAATCGGGTCGGCGATCCTCTACAAAATCGTCGACATCATCGTCGGCCTGCGTCCGGCGCCCGAGCAGGAGCGCGAGGGCCTCGACATCGCGGATCACGGCGAACGCGCCTACAATTACTAAAAGAGCTTGGTCCACGAGACAAAGCAGGAGCGGCGCCCACGGGCGTCGTTTCCGTTTGTGGACGCCGTTCCGAGCGGCCCTGGGGAGGCTCGTGGCTCTGGCGGTGTTTGGATCAAGAGGAAGCTTGCGCGGCAAGTGGCTCGAAGCCTCGTCGGCTCGCCTGCTTGTCAGCGATTGAAGCGGCTCGCAGAGGGAGCCGCCTCTTCATGCAATGCGATTCACGTCGAAACCGGTCGGGTTTCCAGCAACAGGTCGAAGCAATCCAGAGCCAGCTCCGGATTGCTTCATTCGGCTCCTTGCCGGAGTCTCTCCCCTCGCCTCAGGCGCCATTTCCTGTGAAATTGCGCGGCGCCGGCGAGATGATCTTGGCGGAACCGCCGCCGATCTCCAGAATCGAGAGCCCACGCTCATTGGTCCCGTCGGGCTTGAAGCGGAAGACGCCGTCGGCGCCGTTGAAGCCCGAGGGGTTGGTGAGCACGTTTTCGGAATAACGCTGGGAGCCCTGCGAGCGCGACAGCGCGATTGCGAGCGACACGGCGTCATAGGCGAGCGTGGCGATGCGGGCAGGATCAGACCCGAACTTCGCCTTGTAGCGTTGCGCGAAGGCGTTGAAGCCGGCGTTCTCCGGCGCCGTGAACCAGGCGCCCTGCAAGGCCGGCAGGCTCAGGGTGCGCGAGTCGTTCCACAGGCCCGTGCCGATGATCTGCACCTTCTTGGAGTCGAGACCGTTCGCCGACAGATCTTTCGACAGGGCGGACATGGCGTCGGCCTGCTCGGGAATGAAGAGCGCGTCGAACTGGTCGCGGGCGGCGGCGAGCCGCTGAACCGACTCTGCCGAGGCGCCCGGCTTGTATCGCTCGATCAGCGGCACGCGCAGGCCGGCGGTAGCCGCGCTCTGCTGGAACTGGGCCATGGCCAGCGTGCCGTAATCATTCTCCGGCACGAGCGCCGCGACGGATTTCTTGCCCTTCTGGGCGGCGTAGGACAGGCCCCGGTCGACATGGCCCTCGACGAGGAAGGACAGCAGGTAATTCCCGTGCCCCGCCGCGGAGGAATCGGTCGAAAAGGCGATGACGGGCTTGCCCGCCGAGCGCGCAACCCGGCTGACCTCCCGCACGTCCGGCGCGAAGACCGGGCCGAGAATGATCTCGGCGCCTTCATTGAGCGCCGATTGCGCGGCCGCGGCGGCGCCGGCTGGCGTAGATTTGTCATCCTTGACGAGAATCGTGACGTCGCTCGTGCCGCTATCGGCATAAGCGAGCTTCGCCGCATTGCGCAGCGACGCGCCGACCGCGGAAGGGCCGTTCGGGCCGGTCAGCGGGACAATGAGGGCGACCTTGACCGCGCCGGTGCCGATCGTCTCGCTGGCGTCGGCCACAGCGACCTGACCGGCCGGACCAGGCGCGCCGACATTGATATTCTTGGCTCCCCGCATTCCGGCGGGATTGCAGGCGGCGAGCGCGAGCGCCGCGACGCCCGTCAAGAGGCCCCATGCGCGGGCGCGTTTGAAGACGCCGGAACGGCCTGCCGGGTAATGACTCATTCAGATTAACCCCCTGCGGCGGGCCAGACGGCCTCGCGCGCGCGTTAAGCTATGCATAGGGTCCGTTTTCAGGCCCGAAAGTCAATAGACCCCCAAACGGGCGTGAATTGAGGCCTTGCCGGAGCGGCCGCGGCCGTTCCATATTCCGAACAAATGGACGTCATAACGAACGAAATGCGAAAGGCGCAGCCCATGGCCATCGACGAGCTTCCTCTTCCGGCGGCAGGCTATACGGCCTTCGGCCTGCGCGCCGAGGCCGAGAAAATCGAGCCCGGTCTGCATGTGGTGGCGACGCCCATCGGCAATCTCAAGGATATTTCCTTCCGCGCCCTCGCGACTCTCGCCGCCGCCGACGCCGTGATCGCCGAGGATACGCGCGTCACAAAGACGCTCCTTGCGCATTACGGGATCGCGACGCCCCTCATCGCCTATCACGAACACAACGCCCGGCAGATTCGCCCCCATCTCCTCGCGCGGCTCGAATCGGGCGCGGCGTTGGCGCTGGTTTCCGACGCAGGCACGCCGCTCGTCTCCGACCCTGGCTTCAAGCTGGTTCAGGAGGCGCTGGAAAAGGGCTTCCATGTCACCTCGGTGCCCGGCCCCTCGGCCGTGTTGGCGGCGCTCGTCGTCGCCGGCCTGCCGACCGACCGCTTCTTTTTCGAGGGCTTCCTGCCCCACAAGAGCGGACCCCGCCGCGCCCGGCTGGCCGAACTCTCGCAAGTTCCCGGCACGCTGGTCTTCTTCGAAAGTCCCCGTCGCCTCGCCGAGACGCTCGCCGATTGCGCGGCCGTGCTCGGCTCCCGCAACGCCGCCATCGCCCGCGAACTCACCAAGATGTACGAGTCCGTCCGGCGCGGGCGGTTGGACGAACTCTCGCAGGCGCTCTCCGGCGAGGAGCCGCCGAGAGGCGAAATCGTTTTGCTCGTGGCGCCGCCCGAAGAAGGCGCGGCGGCGGTCGCAGAGGCCGATCTCGACGCGAGGATCGGGGAGGCGCTCGCGTCCTATTCCGTGAAGGACGCGGCCAGCGTCGTCTCCGCGGCCACGGGCCAGCCGCGCCGGCAGGTCTATGCGCGGGCGCTGCAACTGGCGGCCGAGCGCGAGAAAGGCTAAGCTGACGCCTTGAGGGCCAGGGAGGCGGCGTGGAGACGAGAGAAGAAAATCGCCGCGCCGCCTACGCCTATGGGATCCAGGCCGAGACAGTCGCGACCCTGTGGCTGCGCGCGCAGCTCTACGCGATCCTCGACCGCAACTATCGCGTTCAGGGCGGCGAAATCGACATCGTTGCCAGGCGCGGCCGCACGATCGCCTTCGTGGAGGTGAAAGCGCGCGGCGCGCTCGAAGACGCCGCCATCGCCATCACGCCGCAAAAACAGCGTCGATTCCGACGCGCCGCCAACCGCTGGCTCGCAACCCATCCCTGGGCGGCGGATTTCACGCTGCGCGCGGACGCGATCTTCATCGCCCGCGGCCGGCTGCCGCGCCATGTCGAGAACGCCTTCACGCTGGAGGGCGGCATGGTCAACGCTTTCTAAACGAGCTGTAGCTAGGCTTTATAGATCGATTCGAAGACGCGCCCGGAGCCTCGCCCTTGCCCCTGCCCCGTAACTGCGACACGGCCGCGCTCGCCAAGCGCATCCGTCTCGATGTCGTCCGCATGACCAATCGCGGAAAAAGCTCGCATGTGGGCTCCGCGCTTTCCATCGCCGACATTGTCGCCACGCTCTACGGCGCGGCGCTCCATGTCGATCCGGCCCAGCCGCAAAAGCCCGACCGAGACCGCTTCATCCTGTCCAAGGGCCATGCCGGCGCGGCGGTCTATGCGGCGATATTTATGCAATAAGCTACTGTTTCACTTAAGTATTGCATGGCTAATGCTTAGCTTACCCCACAGTTTCGCCTACAATCTGGACGCGGAAACGGGCCGGGAGTAGCTTCGCGTCGTCCTCGAACGGAGCGCGCCATGCTGAAAATCGTTGGAGCCGCCAATGACCTGAGCCAGATTGCAGGATTGCTGGATGTGCGCCGGAGGTCGCTCGGACTGACCTGTCTGGCGCTCGATGACGCGGCCGGGCTTTCCTCGGGCTATTCAACAAAGCTGTTTGCAAAAGGCTACAACAAGAACTTCGGGAACATGAGCTTGTCGAGCATGCTCGGCGCTCTCGGGGGTTTGATCTTCCTTGTTTGTGATGATGATTTGATCCCTCCCATTACAAACCATTATCGGAGCAGCACGCCACGTCGCTTCGCTCATCCTCCGGCGCTGCTTCCACACCCTAGTCTCGTCGCCGTTCCGATCCCTGGCCTCAAAGCGCCTGGCGAAGAAGCGCCGGCCCTCCCCGAGGTGATTGCGCTCCCCTACCTGCCAGGCTGATCGCTGGCTGGCCGGCCGTGGGTCCACGTGGTCGCGCGGCCGGATGGTCGGGCTCTCCTGGCGCGAGAGGGGGTGGGGGTATGGGTGGCGCCGGAAATTCGCAAACGGTTCCACAGTCTCCTGCTGGCCCCGCACAAGTCATCCTCTCAAACACTCGGCCCCTAATTTTAGAATTTCAGGACAAAAACATTCCGGGTTTCTTCCGCAAAGTAGCACCCTCCAAAATTTTGGCGGCTCGAATTATTTAAACGCGTCCTGCCGGTAATGCGATTTTCCGGCTCTCTGCGAAAGTTTTGGCTGTGGGAACTAAAACTTCAGCTGAACATTTGCGCATTGCTTCCTGCCAGCCGGGATGATCGCCATACTGTAGGATTGCTGCCGGGGCACAAATAGAAAGTCCCAGGCCCGCTCAAAATTTTGCAATGGAGACGCGAATGCAACTGGATGCATATACGAAGGCGGTTCTTACCGTCATAGCAATTGCTTTGTCTGTAATAGCGATAAAGGGCCTTATCGGGCCAGCCTCAGCGATAGGTGACGGATGCGGAAGCGCTCTTGATCCATGTAACGTCGTCGGACATGTCGACGTTGACAACAGCACCTTGGACGTCAGAGTTGTAAGCAGATAAAGAGCTACCCTCGCAGAGCGCTTTCAAAGGAAGCGGTTTTGCGAGGGTGCGCCAGCTAAATTCGTTCGTGTGCGCCCGCGAACTAGCGATCTTGGTGGATGTCTCGGCTTCAGCGGTCTGTTTCGCTGCGCCTTCCCATTGCGGCGGCGGAAAGCGGCGTATCGGATCGCTCGCGGCGGGGCTTGGAATATTCCTCGGGAATTTTCATTTTCGCGATCTTCATCCACCCGACAATGCCGCTCGTTGGCACGCCGAATTTTCG
>RXIY01000050.1 GCA_003963405.1 Hyphomicrobiales bacterium | reverse complement strand
CCCATTTACGCGGGCCTTTCTGGAATATATTGCAACGCCGGGGAAGGACATCGAGCTTGTGATGCGGGACGTGACCGCGCGGGTGCGGGCGCTGACTAACGGCCGTCAAGCTCCTCAGCGTCTCACCGAGCTTGTCAACGGGCTGTCTTTGCTCCCAGTGAGGTGAGGTCGAGCCAGGTTAGGCCAAAGGTTCCTCCGCGGACACGCGCAATAATACGGAGGCGGAAATGTTATTCTTGCAGGCTTTTCTCCTTCTCGTCCCGCTTGCAGGCCAGGGAGCTGCGACAAGCACGGATCCTTGATAGCTCCTTGGAGAGACCGGAAGTGCCTTCTCCAGGAAAAATTCGACCGGCGGTAAGCAGGCTCTCGGAAAGAGCTTATGGGTACCTAAGTCGCGAAATCAGGTCACTCCACGACATATCCTTCAATGTCTATTGACCAGTTTGGTTTTAACCCCGAACCCGTGCGGTTACCGGCCTGAGCAGTTAGATTGTGCATCAGCTCTTTACGCAGAATCTCGATTGTCAATTCAGCCTCTCTTGGCGACGTGAAGGTCTTAGGGGAATCTGGCACGCCAATGCTTTTTAAGGGCTTGTCGCTTAACACGGCGATCATCATACCCTTGCCACGCTCACCGGTAATTCGCACGTTGAAGCCGCGATAACTGTTCATGTAGTCAGGCACGAGCAGGGGCCTGTCGGGCGTGATCTTCGCCGCCTCTTGGCCGGCTCCCGCCGGCGAAGCTAGTGACCGCGTGTTTGGGAATACCTGCGTTAGTTTTCCATCGGGGCTCGCGTCGAGGATAACAAGAAAGCCCGCCTTCTTGGTGGTAACGCGATAGGATACAAGCTCGCCCAAATGCACATGGTCGCCATTATCAAAGCGAATCTCTATACCGGCCGCGTTGTCGGTGTCGGGGTCAGCAAGCGGCTCGCTGGGCACGTCAGGAGCCCCTCCTGAGTCTTTCTCGGGCTCGATTGCTAGATCACGGCCCGCGACAGATTTAATCCAATCGGCGAAACTCGAGACCCGCGTGAAGACGCTTGGGTGCTTAGCGTGAGCGCAACCATTGACGCCGAAACTGGTGACACCGATTAGAACCCAGTGGCCGTCGTCGTTTTGCGTCATCAGCGGTCCGCCACTGTCACCGTAACAGGAGCCCTTGCCCCCTTCGGGGACTCCGGCGCAGACATTGCGTGCATCGACGGCGGCACCATAGTTTTGAGTCTTGCATTCCTCTATGTCGACAAGAGGCAATTCGACCTGTCTAAGCCTTGTTGGTAACATCTCCGTATCCGGGACGCGGATATGCGTCGATGGATCGGCGTAACCCCCAGCATCGAGCTTTTCGACATCCTTTATAGTTCCCAAACCAATCAAGGTGGCTAGAAGCGGAGGATTTTCGAGGAGAGCATTTGGGGTGAGGAGCGGCCTCACGACTTTCGCCTTCGCCGGATCTTTCAAGCGCAAGAGTGCGATATCATTTTCGGACTTCCGGAAGTCATAATGTGGATGAACGAAAACATTCGAAGCCTTAAGTTCTCTTTTGTATTCAGATCCGTTAGGGGTAATCCTTTTCAGCCCCTCGAAGACGGTGACCTGCCGCGATTCGTCCAAAGAGCTGAGACAGTGCGCCGCCGTCAGCACCCACCTTGTGGCAATTAGCGATCCGCCGCATCCTGACCAGCCGCCTTTTTCGATGATTGGGATGTTTATGTAAACGTACCACGGCCAAGCGCCTTCCGTCGCCTCAGTTCCGCCAATGACGCGCAGGGACGCGCTAGGTGCTAATTCGCGCAAGCTTCTCTTTATGCTTTGTGCCTGCGCCCCCGCGCTCGAAGCGATCGCTATGCAGGCCGAGGCTATCGAGATTTTTGACAGTGCTCGATGCATCTTCGATCCGCCTTTCTGTCATCTCCGGTAAGAGCTCGTGTAAAGCCCTACCGTTCCAATTTTCAAGGTAGGATCGGCAGCAGCCCATCGCGCAATCTCGCTGGCGACTAGCGCCGCGTCGCGCTTGTGGTTGTGGTTGTTGAACCACCGCAAGAAGGCGTCAGCCGGCCGATCGCTTGCCGCCGCGATAACATTGTCGACGCCAAATGGCTTCGCCACCGTCGGGCGATAAGTCCATTCGTCGTTGTCTATCAACGCATCGTTCTGATCCGTGGGAAACAGAAGCTGCAGCTCTCCGTCGGCTGCGATGTTAAAGACGGTCAGATAGCGCTCTTTCACTCCGCCCACGATCAGTTCCGGATCGTCACCTATCACATAGATCTTGCCCTCTTCCTGCAACCGAACTGCCAAGGTTCGCGAAATGGAGAGCTTCTGCACCGCGCGTATCGCCCAAGTGCGGTCAATGACTCCTCCCAGGAGGGAACCATCAACGCCATGCATGACGATGTCGCCCCGCACGATGGCGTCGCGGTTGGATAGATCCCACACGAGATCTGCGTCATTGGGAGATTTTGAGGCGAGGAAAGGCGCGGCACCCTTTTCAATCCCCTCCAGCGCATTCGTAGAACCGTTGACGACTGCAATACGGATAGGATCGGCGAGACTAGGATCTGGGTTTGGCTGGATTCTGGGACTTTCAACAGGAACAACGGCTTCCCCAGAAAAGCGTAAAACAACTCTTCGAAGGCTCATTTCATCAGCCACGCGAGGTTCGATATCGACGAATTGACGCTCGCCGGTGGCTTGTCGAACATTCTGCGACGCGAATCTAAACAATGCTTCCCGTGTTAAATCTTTGCCGTTTGACGCGGTGCCCTCGATAGCCCTCGCGATGAAATAGCTGAGAGCTCCGCGCACGGATTTGGTATTCCTTGGGTCGATGCCCGCCGTTTCTGGCACTACCGAGTTGGGAGTCGCTCCCGCCAAGAAGGTTACATGCGACAGGCTTCGAACTTCGGTGCGAGCCTCTTTTTCAGTCATTTCAATCGGAATAAATTTGTCTCGATCAGACTTTTCGACATCGCCCTTGATTTCTCGGGTCACCATACGACTGCTGCGTCGGTCGAAGCCACGCGTCATCCCACCGCTAAAGCAAGAATCCATGATGACAAGCACATCGACGTTCTTTGCGTCTAGCCGCGCGATCCACGCCCGGAGCTCCTTGTTGACGACGACCTGTCCGGCGCCGTCCCCGGAAAATCCAAATCCAGAAAAAGCGATTTGCTCGTTGATACTATTCGGCTCAATGCCTTTCCACTGACTGTATTCCGGGACCTGCATCCCATGGCCCGCGAAGGCGATGATTACAAAATCGCCCGGGTTCGAGGATGTGATAAGGTGGTCCATCTCGGTAACAAAACGCTCGCGCGTCGCGTCAAAATCTAGGATTGGCAGAATTTTCACGCCTGCCCCGGACAAAGCTTCTGCTATATCCTTGGCGTCCGCTGCGGCGCCGCTCAACTGCGCCCCCGGACCAAGATTACGGTATTTGTTGACGCCGACAATCAGCGCGTGGACGGCCCCGCCTCCAGGTGCCATCAGCGTTGGGCCGGCCATGGCTCGTTCTAGGACTAGTCCTGCAAGAGCGAGGGAAAGTGCAGCCAGAAAAGGGAGGTTCTTGTGGGGCAGTAAAGGCATGAGGGTTTCCCTAGTCGGCAGCGCCGCCTCGTACCCATTCGACTCGGCGATCCAAGGCCCATATCTCCTGTTGGCTTGGTTTGTAAGGAAGCACACTTGTATCGAACGGCTGTTGTGACCCCTCCCACGAGACTTCGATTTGCGCCTCTACGCCGAGCTGCTTGAGCCTGTCGCGAACTGCCTCGACGCGCCGCCTCGAGAGCTCTAGGTTGTGCTCGGCCGTCCCGCGGGGATCGGCGTGACCAACAAGTTTCAAGATCTTCAAGGCCTGTTCATTTGCAGCGTCAGACAGTTCCTTCACAGCCGCATCGCCATCCGGCGTCAGTCTACTTTCATTAGTGAAGAACCGGACCGGCAGCGGTACGCTCAGTACCTCAACTTCGCGTATGAGACCGGACAAATACATGCCCTCGATCCTTCCATCGAGGCCGCGGGTTGATCGCAGCCACTGGTTTTGAGTTGGCAGGTCTTCGTTCTCAAACGATTTCGCCGCGCTAGCCTTTAAAAGTAAAGCCCGTTTATCCGCGAGCGTTGCCGGCGTTCCCGGGCGCGATTTGAGGAAGGAAAGGCTGCGCTCATACCAATCGAACGCACTTGCCCGCTCGCCTAGGCGTAAGTACGCGTCGCCGATAGTGGCGGCCGTCTTCCATGTACCAGAAATAATTGTCCTTTCCTCCGCCGCTGCAAGCGCCTTCTTTTGCTCCGTCAAAGAGGTTGAAGGATCCTCGGCGAGAGTGATGAGGAATGCTACGTATTTGGCTCCGAACTGCTCAGCGGCTTCACCGCAGACGATGTCCTCTGCGATGTCTCCCGCCGCGCGACGAACTCCGTCGATAGATTTTTTTGCGACCGCTCTCTCAAAATTCTTGACCAGCGCCGCACAATCTCCCGCCGCAGCGCCGGTGTGCGCTAAGCCTGCCGCCGTCACGATGAGAAAAATCGAGATGCCTTTCAGAGGGATCATGACGCAAGTCCCCATGCGGGCGGCGCTTTAGCCGTCACATTGAGAACATCTTGGGCCCGTGCGGGCGCGACTGCAAGCGTCGTTCTCCAAAAGCGCAATCGTCACGCCGAACCGGCGGAACGCTTCCCGCGCCCATTACACGCGCGGCGGGGAACTTAGATCTTATCCCGTCGCTCCAGTCCCTCCCTCCTCTATGAGCCCGAGCGCGTCGTCGAGCGCGACTTCTATGGGGTCGTCAATCTCTTGCGCTCCAGCTTCAACGCTTTCGTGCGCCTCGAGATCCGGTAGATCGCGCAGGCTGCCGAGCGCGAAGATTTCGAGGAAGCGGGCGGTCGTCACCCAGGCGATCGGCGCGCCGGGCTGAGGGGCGCGGGGCCCAGGCGCGATGACGCCGAGGCTCTTCAACCGGCCGAGAATATCGCACTGATGTCGTGGCCAGCCAGACGCGAGAGCTCGGCGCGGGTGACCGGCTGCTGATAGGCGATCGCCGAGAGCGCCAGCATTTCCAGTTTGGTGAAAGACGGCGGCCCCGCGTCCTTTGCCCCCGCCAGCGCGCGCAGCGTCTCGGCATGACGCGGCCGCGTCCGAAACTGCCAGCCTCCGGCGACGAAGACGATCTCACAGGGACGCGCTTTCAGTTCTTCATTGATGTCGGCGAGAAGCGCGTCGAGCCGGCAGGCGTCGCCGACGAGCTGCGCGAGCGTCTCGCGGGGGACCGGCTTCGCAGAAGCGAAGATCGCCGCCTCCGCGCGCAGCATCCATTCGCGCCAGCGCATCCCTTCCGGGAGATCAGAAAGGTCGCGGTCGAGGCGGGCGCCGGCGCGGCTCATAGACAATCCTGAAGGTCTCGCGCCCGGAGAGTTCGCGCACGGCGCCGAGTGCGACGAGGCGATCGAACAGACGCCGCGGGGCACGATCGGAGAGACCGGCGCGCGCGGCGGCGGCAGGGGGGACGGCGTCGCCGCCGAGCAGCATGTCGATGACGCGGCGAGCGCCCTTCGCGCGCAACATCGGCGAAACGGCGAGAAGCTTTTGCGCGCGTCGCGCCAGATCGACAGCGAGCGCATGGGCCTCGACAACTGCGAGACCATAGGCGCGCGCGACCGCCACCGGCCAGTCTTCGTCCGTTGGCCGCGGGCGCTTCCCCCCTGCCCCGCGCCTGAGCGACGGATGCAGGACGGCGACGGCGAGAAGTGGGACCGGCCGCGCCCAGTCGAGCCGGTTGGCGAGGACAAGATCGGCGACAACGAAAGCGAAGATTTCTGCGTCTGTGGCCGGCACGCAAAGGCGCATCGCCGCGGCGCTGGCCCGCGCCGCCGCAGCGAGGGGATCGGGCGCCGTAGCCGCGATTTCCGCGAGCGTGCCGGCATCGGTCGTTTCCTTCTGCCCGAGAAGTTCAGCCGCGCGCAAGATCGCCGCATCGAGGCGTGGGGGCTGCGACGCATAGAGCCGGAACAGCCGATGCAGCCGCCCTGCCGGGCTGGTCTCGCCGCCGCCCGCGAGATGCTCGGCGTCGCGTAAGGCGCCGCGTCCTCGCGCAGCCGGGACAGCGTCGCGCAGCGCCAGGCGCTGGCGCAGGCAACCGGCGAAAGCGGGTTCGCCACCATCCGCGCCGCCGCGCAGGACCGGGTCGAACAGGGCGAGGCCGGCGCCCGCAGAAAACGCCGCCGCCGGTCGCTCCTCGCTCTGCGGCCGCGTCCAACACGGAAGCGGTTGAATTTCCGTGGTCTTTGTCGCCGACGGGGTCTCGGCGCGGCGCGCCCGCGGCGGCCGCTTTACAGCGCAACCGGGCGCGGGCGCCGAAAGCGAATCAAGTAACGCCATGGGCAGAATCCTAGCCGAGGGCGGCGCTTTGTCACTCTCTTTTCGACCGTTTCCGCCGGGCTTGTCTTGCCCCTTCTATGTCCGATAATGTGCGCTTATCGGACGTGCTGGCAAACCCCTGCTATACTGGGCCGGAAAGCGCCTTTTGGGCCGCCCGCAGCGGGCCGAGGCGTCGGATTTTTGGGCTCCGAGCGCCCGCCGGGGCGCGCCCGGCGGCGGCATAGGCGAGGACCAAATGGCGGAAGCCAACGAGGACAAGACCGGCGGCAGGGCGCTCGCCCAGCCCGCCCCCCATCTCGCGGCGCTCTCGGAAAAGGCCCGCGACTACGCCCGCAACGCCCGCTCGGAGAATACCCAAAGGG
>RXIY01000064.1 GCA_003963405.1 Hyphomicrobiales bacterium | reverse complement strand
GCGACAAAGGCGGCGATCTGATTAGCCTCGCCGCCTTTTTGTTCGACCTCGACCAAGGCGAGGCCGCGCGCCGCGTCGCGGAAATGCTTGGGGTTTCGCCTTATGACGACTGACCCCTTTACGCCCCTGAAAGGCGCCGCCGCCAAGCCGCGCGCCGAGGCTTCGGAGTGGAGCCTTATCGCGCCGGTCCCGCCGGATGCGCCGCCCGCGCCGGAACGCCACCCCAAACTCGGGAAGCCTTCGGCGCGATGGTCATACCGCGACGCGACCGGCGAGCTGCTCGGTTTCGCGTGTCGCTTCGATGGGCGCGACGGAAAGCAATTCCGCCCTCTCGCGCTCTACGCGCCGAAGGCCGGCGGGGCGATTCTGTGGCGCTGGGAAGCATGGCCCGCGCCCCGGCCGCTCTACGGTCTCAACAATCTCGCCGCGCGCCCCGCCGCGCCCGTTGTAGTTTGCGAGGGCGAGAAAGCCGCCGATGCGGCCGGGCGCTTGCTCCCCGCCTATGTCGCCCTCACGAGCCCGAACGGCTCTAAAAGCGCCGCAAAGGCCGATTGGAGCCCCCTCGCCGGCCGGCGCGTCACGATATGGCCCGACGCCGACGCGCCGGGCGACGCCTACGCCGGCGCCGCCGCCGCGTCGATCCTTGCCGCCGGCGCGGCTTCGGTCGCCATCCTCACCCCGCCCGATGGCGTTTCCGAAGGATGGGACGCGGCGGACGCGGAGCGCGCCGGCTGGACCGAAGCCCACGCGGCGGCGCTTGTCGCCAGCGCCGCGCCGTTCGAAGCGCCCGCCAAAGAGAAGCGGGAGAAAACCGAGGCGAAGCCCCGCCGGGCGCGCGTTCCGCAACGAGATACTCTGACGAGTCTCGCGACGGATGCAATCTTATGGAGAGGGCCGGACTATGAAGCCTTCGCGACGATCCCCATTAAAGACCATCGCGAAAATTGGCCGATCCGCTCGCAAATGTTCGCGCGATGGCTCGCCGCGCGCGCCTATGAGGCGAGCGGCGCCGCGCCGGGCGCGCAAGCGTTGGAAGACGCTCGCCGTGTTCTCGAAGCCCGCGCGGTCTCCGAAGGACAAGAGCAAGCGCCGTGGCGTCGCATCGGCGCCCGCGCCGACAAGCTTTATATCGACCTCTCGGACGCGGAATGGCGCGCCGTCGAAATTGACGCGATGGGCTGGCGCATCGTCAACGGCGACGGCTTGCCGTTCATTCGTTCCCCTCGAATGCGTCGCTTGTGCGTGCCGGAACGGGGAGGCTCGATTAACGACCTTCGCCCCTTCGTAAATGTGGAAAGCGACGCGGATTTTTACCTATTAATTGCTTGGCTCGTCGGCGCATTGCGCGAGCGTGGCCCGTTTCCGATTCTGGTTCTGAATGGTCAGCAAGGCACGGGTAAAAGCTTGCTCTCCCGACTGTTGCGAAGCCTGATTGATCCGACCTCGCCCGCCATTCAGGGACCGCCGAAGGATGAGGCCGCGCTCATCGTCACGGCGCAAAATTGTCATCTTCTCACGCTCGACAATCTCTCTTTCGTCGACCCCGTGATTTCGGATGCGCTTTGCCGCTTGGCGACGGGCTCGGGTTTCGCCGTAAGAAAGCTGCATACTGATTCCGAAGAAAATGTCTTCGACGGTGCGCGACCGATCATGGTGAACGGAATCCCGACGCTGGCGGAACGCGCCGACCTTGCCGAGCGGGCTATTACAATCAAGCTTGTCCCGATTTCCGAGGATGCGCGCCGCACGGAAAGCGAGATTGACGCCGCGTGGGAAGAAGCTCGGCCGCGCATCTTCGGCGCGTTATGCGGCGCGCTTTCCGTCGCTCTTGCCAATATCGAGTCGACAAAGCTCGCGCGCGCGCCGCGTATGGCCGACTTCGCACGCTGGATCGTTGCGGCGGAGCCGGGTCTCGATTGGGACCCAGGCACGTTCGAAGCCGCCTATAAGATCAATCGACAAGAGAGCGTCGACCTTAGTTTCGAAAGCGATCTTGTCGCGGTCGCGGTTCGCGATTTCGTGGAGAAGCTCGATTCGGAAGGGATTAAAAGCTGGGAGGGCACAGCAACAGAATTGCTCGCCGCGCTCGACGCGATGGTTTCCGAGAAAATCCGCAACACGCGTCGATGGCCAAAGCTGCCGTCTAGTCTCGGCAACGATCTTGAACGATCCGCGCCGGCGCTTCGTCTCAAAAGGATTTTCGTCGAAAAGAAGCATAGCGGCAAGCGACTGGTTTCTCTTCGCTGGACTGACGAGACTCTTCGGGAGACGCGCGCGGCTGCGCACTTCGCCCCGCCGCCCGCGCCGCCGGCGGAGCAATGGGAGCCGGCGGACGATGGTTTCTAATCCCATCTCCCGCTTGCGCGAAATCGCGGCGGAGCGTCAACGCCTCGCGGACGAAGAGGCGAGCTTGCTCGATATGCTCGCGGGCGAAGCGCCGCCTTCGGCGGCGAGCGTCGCGCTCTTGGTCAAAGAGCTTGTCCCGCTCAAAAAGGCGGCGGGCGAGTTTGGCGTTACTGAAAAGCGGATGAACCGGTGGGCTGAATCCGCCGGCGCGCGCCGAATGATCGCCGGGCGCATCTTAATCGACGTGTCGAAGCTCAAAGGAAAAGTTTGGCCCGATTTGACGGGGTGATTGTCGCGCGCGGATGCAGCACCTTGCCCGGTGTGATCTTCAACCCCGCGAGTGAAACCCATGGACGCCATTTCCGCCCGCGCGGCGGGCGCTCTTGCCGAGCGAGAGCGCATCGCCACAATTCTTGACCTTCCCGAAGCCTCCGGCCGCGAGGCGCTCGCGCGCCACCTTGCACTTAAAACGGATTTCGACCCGAAGGCCGCCGCCATCGCCCTCGCGGCGGCCCCGAAAGGTCGCTCCGCCGCTTCGCTCGACTATGAAGCCGGCGCCGCCGCCGCGCGGGCGCTCTTGAAATAACCGATCCCGCCGCGCGGCGCTCGCCGCAGCGATGGGCAGGCCGGCGCCGCAGCTTCCCGGCGTCGGCCTTTTTTTCTCACGAAAGGAAACGACAATGAAAAATCCGCCCGCTTTTGCAGTCGACCGTCTCGACTTGAAGGAGACAATTCCCGCACGGCGCGACGCGATGGCGCGATTGAATCACACTCTCGCCCGCGTACGCGCCGCGCGCGCCGGCTTCGATGATCTCGAACAACGCGCGGCCGATCTCGACCGCCGCGCGCAAGCTCTCGAATCCGAAATCTCGACGGCCGGCGGGGCCGCCCTCGCCGCGCGGGCGTTGGGCGTCGGCGGCGAAGAGTTCCCGGCCGAAGACGCGGATATTGCCGAGCGCCGCGTCGAAATCGAAAAGACGCGCGACGAACTCCGCCGCACACGCGCGGCCCTTGCCGCCGCGCCGGCGCTGTTTCCGCCGCTGCTTGCCGAACTGGATGAAGCCAAGAACGCCGCATTCGACGCGCAATTGCATGTCGGCAAGCTCGCGTCCGAATGGGTTGAGAACGCTCGGCGTCTCGCCGCCGAGATTGTCAAGGATGCAGATTTCATCTTCGCGCGCCTCGTCTCCCGCCCGCCGCTGGCGCTTCCCCTGCCCGAGACGTTCTCGGCGCTCTCCCGCGCCGATCTCGACGCGCTCGCGTCGGAACAGGCCGCGCGGGACGCCGCCGCGTCGGAACGCCGCCCGCTTGTTCCCGAAGAGCAAACCGACGCCTCAACGCTCGACGCGTGGCGCGATCTCCAAAGACGAAACGAATCGCGCAACATCGAAGCCCGAGACGAATGGGAACGCGCGCGCCGCGCCGGCGGATAAGAAGCCATCGCTCCCGGCGGCGCCGCCTCGCCGGCATGGCGTCGCCTCCCGCCTGCGTCTCCCTCCCCGCTCCCCCTGTCTTCTATTCCCCACCCGACCGCTCAGAAATGGCCCGGCGCCGCGCGCGGGTGAAGCCGTGCCAGCCGCACGGGTCCTTCCGAGCACCCTTGCCCGACGCGGGGCACAGCAGCCCGATATTCCGCTAGCAATCCGGCGCGCAAATAAGGTTACCTTTCCTTCCTCTTCTGACCTCGAAACCTCCGCCGCGCCCCGAGCGGCTCCGCCGCCGTTGGTTGCCGCCCTTGATTTTTGTCAACTTTGGACGGGCTTGGACGGGCTCGGACGGCAAGCCGGCTGCTCATAACGCACTGAAATTGAGAGGTTCTGGACGGCTTGGACGGGTTGGACGGTCCCTATTCTTTAATAACGAAAAAGAGAAGAGAGAGAGGGGGAGGCGCGCCCGCGAGCGCCCGCGCGACGCATCGCGCGCGATACGCGAAGACAGGAGCGTAAGAACGCCGTCCAACTCGTCCACCCCGACCAAAGGCCCGGAACGCTAGGCGTTGCGGTCGAAGGGCTTGCCGTCCAGCCCCGTCCAAGACCGTCCAAGCGCCGTCCAAGCGACCCGGCCCGACGCGGACAGGTGGCGGAAGAAGACGGAAGGGGGCGGGGCGAGAAAAGAAGAGGGAGCGAGAGTAAATGAGCCGGGAGGCACGCGGGCAAAGAGTGAAGCCGTCGCACTGTAGGCCAGAGGCCCCGGTCTTCATGGCTTGGCCAACGGGCGCCCTCGCCCAGCCGCCGCCCGCCGATCACGGACGGCGTGTCGGGAGGGAACGGAAGGGGGCGGGTTGGCAGAGGATAACGGACGGAACGTATCAGGCGGACGCGGGCGAGAGAGCCCCGAAGTGTTCGCGCTCAGCGGACGGACCCTCGAAACCACGATTTTCGACGCCATCCGGGCATGGCCCAAGCAAAAAAATTCGTTGGTATATTTGCTGGTATAAAATTTTTTTATCGAACTTATACTAAATTAATTCAGAGTTTTATGCGATGGATTCGATACCCTCTTGCGCACCACGAACTCCACGAACGATCGCGCCCTCTGCGCTCGCTGGCGGATTGTGGCGACGCGGTCATCGCCGAAGCGACCAAATTGGGAGCGGGCGGCGGCCGGAGGCGCTGCGGGCTTTCCGTATGTGTGACGCGCGTATTTGGGGCGTCAGGCAAGTGTCCACGGCCATAGGTTGAGACTTTGCCGCGCGGCTGCCATATAAATTGGCAAACAGGCGATCATTCCGCCGCGCATCTATTTTCTTCGCAGCTGAAAACGGACGCGGCGGCAGGTAGTTTCAGCTTGGGATGTTGTCGTGCCAGCAACAAGATACGCAAAATTTTTCTCTCTCTCGGGACGTGAGAGGCGGATCCTGGGGATGGCGTTCGTCTTGATGCCGATTTTCTGGCTGGCGTTGCAGGTCCTTGGATTCAAGAGCTTCATGCGCTGGTTCATCGGGGCCCCTTCGCCTGGGCGGGCGCCGGTTTCCCATGACGACGTCGTGAAGATCGCCCGTCTCGTCAACACGGCGGGTTTCCACCTTTTCGGATCCGACAATTGCCTGATCCGATCCTTGTATCTGGCCTGGCTGTTGCGCCGTCTCGGCGTCATGTGCGAGTTGCGGATCGGCACGCGATTGGCCCCCGGCCGCCTCATGGGCCACGCCTGGATCGAAGTCGCGGGCGTCCCCGTGAACGATGCGGCGGATGTCGGAAAGCATTACGCCGTTTTCGAAAAATCTTTCACATGAGGTCGTTTCGGCAATGAGCGCCATAGCTGGCGTCGTGCAATTCGACGGCGCTCCCGTCGAGGCGGCGGCGGTCGAAAAGATGACGACTGCGATGGCCCTGCGTGGGCCCGATGGATGCGCGCAGCGCGTCGAGGGATCGGTTGGTCTCGGGCACTGCATGCTGCGGACGACGCCCGAGTCTCTTCACGAATCGCAGCCGCTGACGAATGAAGATGGAAGCCTCGTCCTGGTCATGGACGGCCGGGTCGATAATCGTGAGGATCTGACGCGGGAGCTCATGTGGCGGGGCGTCGTGTTGCACGGCGATACGGATGCAGAGCTGGTTTTGCGAGCTTACGAGACGTGGGGCGAGGAATGCCCTCACTGGATCATCGGCGAGTTCGTCTTTTTCGTCTGGGATTCGCGGCGAAGGCAGTTGTTCGGCGCGCGGGACGCGGCGGGCGCGCGGCACTTCTATTATCACGAGGGCGCGGGCTGGTTTGCTTTCGCGTCGGAGATCAAGGGCCTGTTGGCGCTTGGGCGCATCGACGCCAGGCTGAATGACTCGCGGGTCGTCGATTTCATCGCGCCCGAATTCGATCGGGACGACGAAATCGGAACCTTCTACTGCAATATCAAGCGGCTGCCGGCCGGACACGCGATCAAGGTCGCCGCGGAAGGCGCGGTAAGCTGGCGGTACTGGGATCCCGGCAACCTCCCGGCGGTCTCCTTTGCGTCGCTCGACGAATGCGCGGAAGCATTTCTCGAACAGCTGCGCGTGGCCGTGAAATGCCGCTTGAGAAGCATAGGGCCGATCGGCGCGGCGCTGAGCGGCGGACTCGACTCCACATCGATCGTCAGCCTCATCAGCAAGGAATTCAGAGGGCGTCTCAGCGAGCCTCTGCGCACATTCTCCCTCATCCGCGACGATCGGGAAAACTGTCTGGACTGGCCCTGCATAAGAAGCGTCATCGAGCGGGACGACTGGATAGACGCGGAGATTCTGACTTCCAGCCTGTCAGGCGAGACGTGCCGCGCGTTTCTGGCAGCCGGCTGTGCGGCGGATGAGCCCTTCGCGCTCACTCATGGATTGGTGGCGCATTTGATCTACGGAGCGGCGAGCGCCAAGGGCTGCAGGGTCGCTTTAGACGGCATGGCCGGCGATCTGCTGTTTTACGGCTATGAGGGAAGCCTGAACGCCGTCCTTCGCGAGAGATCGTTTGGGTCTCTCCCGGCCATCTTTCGCGCCCACGTCCGGCATGGGGTCAGCCGGGTGTCGGCCCTCCGGCAAGCGGCGCGTCAGGGACTGGCCGCCCTTGCCCCCGAATATGTTCGGAACATCCATCGGGAATCGCGAGATCAGCGCGCCCTGCTGCGGGGGGGCGCCGCTTGCTCCTATACAGAGGTCACGAGAGGCGCGCTGGCGACGAAATACGCACTGCGCCGCGAGGCTGCGGCGAAGGCGCGGAACCGGGGCGATCAGGCGCACCACGCGCGATACTTCACTTCCGGCCTTCTGTCCTTTGCGCATGAGGTCTACGGGGAAATCGCGTTCTCGAAAGGGGTGGAGCCCCGCAGTCCGTTTTCCGACCGCAGAATGATCGAATTTGCAGTGAGAATGCCGGTTGAATCAAAACTATACGCCGAGTGGTACAAGCGCCTCCTGCGGCGGAGCATGGACAGCATACTTCCTGAGGAGGTTCTGTGGAGGAGGAGCATAAACGGCAATCCAGGCTGGAAATTTCATCATACACTGTTTCAGAAGATGGTTGACGTTTATCCTCAAATCTGTGACCTTCGCCGGGACAATTTGGCTAGGTGGGTAAGTTTCGTTGAGTCTGCCGGGAGCGTCGACGACGAGCAGTTGCTCGAGCGGTTCGGCCTCGGCGCGTTGAGCGTTTGGTTGACGGAGCGCGAATTCAGAGGCGGCTGATCCCGCCTGCATTTCTGATCGCGTCTGCCTTAAGGAGAGACCTATGGACCAGAAAAATATTGAGCCGACGCAGGCGGACGCTGACCGGAAAACCTATGCGCGTCCGGAATTGACTGTCTATGGGACCGTGAAGAAACTGGTCCAATCCGGCTGCTCGGGCCGCAGAGAGAATTACGAGCATAACGGTCCCAACCGCGCCAAGCCTTGAGTCGCGCCTGCCCAGAGATCGGGAGCTGAAACAGAAAGGTTTCGCGGCGGATCCGGCATCCGTTGTGGGTCGCTCTTTTCGGTTGCCGATTTCCCTCGAAGCATGTGGATGACGGCTCGCGTGCGGGACTCGGGTTCGGAGAGCGGTGTGGGGGTTCCCGATTTCACGATTTTGGCGCGGCGCGAGCAGGCGCCCGACTTGGACCCGCCTTTCTATGAGTGGGTTTTTCCGGACGGGAGCCGCGCCGCGCAATTTTACCGCATGCCGTCCGGCTATCTCCTGCGCTTTCCCGGTCTGGCGGATTTCGAGGTGGCGGAGGAGGGCTCCCGCATCTCCTGTTTTCCCGCACCGGGCGTCGATGACGCGACCCCGCACCACCTGTTCCAAAGTCAGGTTCTTCCAGTCCTGCTGGGGAATCGGGGGCGCTATGTGTTTCACGGCGGCGCCGTCGAAATCGGGGAGTCGGCGGTTGTGTTTCTCGGCCAGTCGGGGCGCGGCAAATCGACGTTGGTGGCCAGCTTCGCAAGCAGCGGGCATCGCCTCCTCGTCGATGACGGATT
Organism: Hyphomicrobiales bacterium; assembly: GCA_003963405.1. GTDB lineage: Bacteria > Pseudomonadota > Alphaproteobacteria > Rhizobiales > Beijerinckiaceae > Methylocystis. The sequence goes on along the minus strand of RXIY01000064.1, from coordinate 146,731 downwards.
GATGCTCGAGCCTTGCGACGATGGGTTCCAGGTGGCGCCTGGCCATCCGTCCGTTCGCCTCTGGAGCGACAGCGAAAAAATCCTGTCGAAAAGCGGCGTCGAGCGCGCCGCGGCATTGCATTTCACGACGAAGACCCGGTTTCTGGCCGGATCCGGACTCGCCTATTGCGATCAGCCCCGGCCCTTGCGCGTCGCCTATTTTCTGGGGGACGGCGGCGCGCAAGAGACTGTGTTCCGCAAACTCTCCAAAGCCGAAACCCTCATGGGCTGGGCGAAGAATTCTTTCCTGCTCGACGTGGAGGACCCCGCCATCGTCGCCAGCCACTTCAAACGGATAGCAGCTCTGACAGATGCGCTCGTCGGTTACGAACTCGATTATCCGCGGCGGCTCGATGAACTCGGGCGGGTGCGAAAGGCCATCGTCGAGCATGCGACATCCGAGGGAGCGACCTCATGAACTCGGTCGATAATCTGGTCATTTCTCCCGATATCCTGGTTCAGGAGGTCGGAGAGGAAATCGTCCTTCTGGATCTGAGAAATGGAACCTATTACGGCCTCAACCAGGTCGGCGCCTGCATGTTCCGATGCATCAGGGATGGAAAAGCGCTCGAAGAGGCTCGCGAGAGCCTGTTGGACGAATTCGAGGTGGCGCCGGATGAGCTCGACCGCGATATCGCGCAATTGGTGGAAGAGCTGCTGGCCCGTCGTCTGTTGTGGATGAAGGACGCATAATGCGCCGACTCCGGGGTCTGCCGGCGGTCGGGCGGGCTTTGGACGACCCGGAGGCGTTGGCGTCCTTCGCGGGCTGGTTCGGCCGGTCGGATGAATGCGCCGTGGCCGAGCCTGGGGACAATCGCGCGGAGCTCTCCGGCTAGGCCGTGCGCCTCCTCGACCTGCCAAAGTCTCCGTAAAACTTCGCGGCCCTGGAGATTTCCAATTTGAGCGACGCGCCCGCCGCCGCCACTGTTCTCGACGCGTTACGTCAGATTGCGCGCTTCTGGCGATTGCTCGTCGCCGAAGTGGGAGCGCGTCGCCTCTTTATCGCCAGCGCCCTGGCTTTGAGTTCGGGCCTGAGCGAAGGCGCGGCGCTGCTTTTTCTGGTTCCGCTGATCCAGTCGCTCGATCCCGCCGGCGGGCCGACGCAGGGACCGATGACCTGGCTGCCGCATTGGCTGCAACGTCTCGGCGTGCAGCTCAATCTCACCAGCGTATTGGCGATCTTCATCGCCGTGGCGGCGGCCCGTTCGCTGCTCAATCGCCGGAGCGACCTTTACCTCACCAACTTGCGCCTGAATTTTCTGAGCGAAACGCGCGTTCGTCTTTATTCGGCGATCGCACACGCCAACTGGTCCTTTTTGCGCCGGCTTCGGCCTGCGGATTTGCTGGCCGCTCTCACCGCCGAGACCGATCGCCTCGACACGGCGGTGTATTACGCGCTGCAAATGCCGAGCCGCATGTTGCTCATCGGCGCGCATATCGCCGCAGCTTGCGTGATCGCCCCCGTCTTGACCCTTGCTGCGCTCGCGGTCGGTTTCTCCCTTGTCTGGATTGCGCGGGGCAGGCTGAGCGAAAGTCTGCGCCTCGGCGAAGCGCTGACGACCGCCTATCAGGACTACCAGCATGCGGTCTCCGAGTTTCTCGCCGGGCTGAAGATCGCCAAAAGCTATGTCGCCGAAGAGCAATATGTCTCGGCCTTCGCCACAACCGTCGACGAGATAAGGCGAAATTTCCTGTCTTTCGTCAAAAGCCAGGGCAACGCCCGGACGATGCAAGAGATCGCCGGCGCCTGTGCGGTCGCGGTTTTCCTCGGCGTCAGCGCCGGCGCGTTTCACATGCCGGTGGCGCAGGTTCTGGTGCTGGCTCTGATCTTCTACCGGCTCCTGCCCCTGGTGCAGTCTCTACAGCAGGCGGCGCAGGAGCTCTTGCACGTCGCGCCCGCCGCCCAGACCATTCTGGCGCTCTTGAGGGACTGCTCCGCGGCGCGCGAAACGCCGCATGGCGAGCCGCAGCAGGCGTTCAACCTCGAGAGAGAGATACGTTTCGAAAAGGTCTCCTTCGCGCACGCGGAAAACGCGCCAGAGGCGTTGCGCGACGTCACCCTGCGCCTGCCGAAAGGCGCACTGACTGTCCTGACCGGCTCTTCTGGAGCCGGCAAGAGCACGCTTCTCGATTTGCTGGCCGGGCTCCTGTCCCCCACGGAGGGCAAAATCCGCATCGACGACCGGGAGCTGATAGGCGAACTGGCGCAGCTATGGCGGCAATCCATCGCTTATGTCGCGCAGGATCCCTTTCTGTTTCACTCCACCATTCGGGCGAATTTGTCGATCGCCAAACCCCATGCAAGTCAGTCCGAACTGCGCGAGGCGCTGACGCTGGCCGGAGCGGCGGGGTTTGTCGATGCGCTGCCCGAGGGGCTCGAGACGATCGTCGGCGATCGCGGAACGCGGTTTTCCGGCGGCGAAAGGCAAAGACTGGCCCTCGCGCGCGCTCTTCTCCGTCGCCCCGCTCTCCTGATCCTCGATGAACCGACAAGTTCGCTGGACGAGGCGAACGAACGAATGGTTCTGGAAGGGATAGAGGCGCTCGTCGGTCGGGTGACGATGGTCCTCGTGACCCATCGCCCCGCGCGCGTCGGCGCCGCCTGCCAGGTCCTGCGACTTGAACAAGGGCGCTTGATCGCGCCGGCGTGACGCAGGGAGGACGGGCGCGGCTACGACTGTTCCCCCGCCTGATCTGCGGCTTTAGATCGGGAGCATTATTTTTCAGCTCCGATCCGCGTCCCCGAATTGAAAAAGCGCGGGAAACGTTCTCTTCAATCGCTTCGCGACCGTGTTCACGATGCGATGCACATAAAGCCACGCCAGCCAGTTCGGTTCGACGTGGGCATACATTTCGCGCATATATTCGACGGGAGGAAAAAGAATTTGTATCAGAAAACGTAGCTTGTCCCCTGCGCCCGGGATCGCCGCGAAATTTGCAGAATACTGATCCAGCGGCGAAGCGGCGAGATAAGTCGAGATAACATCATTTGCGCCCGTTTTCCGCCGCCGCTCCACGATCGCGCGTGACGGCCCGCTTCCGAAATACGCCCTCGCCTTTTCGAGCGCCTCGAGGCAATTGTTGAGCAAGCGCTTTTCCTCGACGAGATCGAAGAAGGCGTCGTAATCGGCGCTTTCCCAGTTCTTGCAGATCAGGCTCATATCATAAAACCATATGAGACGATCGCCGTCGTAGTATTCAACCCCATCCACAAAATAGGGGCATTCCTTGTGTTCGGCTCGATGCATGCAGGCGATAGCCAGCGCGTGCATATCGCCAGGTCCAATTGCGTGGGGGCTCAAAGCTGGTAGAGGAGAGGCGGCGCGGACCAGTTCATCATAAGAAAACAGTCTGGAAAGCACCTGGGCATTGCTGATCCGCCAATGGAGGTCGATTTCATGCGCGCCAAGGCCCGCGTCCTCGATCGCATACTCTATGGCGTTGCTGACGAGATCGCCGCGCGCGCAGGCCGTGCGGCGGAAACCCAGCGATTCGAGCGCCTCGCAGCTTTGCTCTTTCGCGTGAAGCGGGATGAGCGCGTCCGTGTCGCCTCTCCTCCTCATGAAGGGCGCGGGATAGGCGCTGTAAGCGAGCGCGGTTCCCTTGAAAAGAATGGGGCGTACGCCGATCTCGGCGAGGCGGTCCAGGAGGCTCCCCAGAATTTCCTTATGGCGCATTTCCCACATCGCCTGGCCGACAGCCGCCTCTCTGCATGCGTCCAGAATGGATGGGGGCCAGCCCAGCTCGCGGAATGTCCCATTGGTCAGATGCTGGTGAAGTAATGCCTGAACCCCATGATACGCGCTCCGTTCGAGAAAGAGGCTCGTGAATGCGTCATTTCCATCCGCCGGCCAGGTCGGGCGTTCGCCGCGCAACAGGGCGCAAATGATGGTTTCGGCTTCAGGCATTCAGCGCAAGTCTTGCATCGTCGATTGAGCCGCTTTCGTTCGCCGGCATGAAAACGTGAGCGCGGTTGCGGTCGACAGGAGACATGGTGTCTCAAAAGGACGCGGCCGACAATCCCGTGATCCGAAACGCCCGCTGGTGGGTGGCAGAAAAGCCTTCAGGTTTGAGAGCGAGGTATCAGGCTGCGTTTTGCGCCAATGCATCGCGCCGCCGCCGGCGGTCCTGATGCGCCTTGCCTTGCGTGTGAGCTTCGCCGCCGCCGGGCGCCTTGATCAGGAGCGCGCACGCAAAGGCAAAGACTGACAGCAGAGCGTTCGTGCGAAGCGGATAGTCCATGAGCGAGTGGCCGAGAAAGAGAAAAATGACGACCATGGCCGCATCCTGCAAATAGACGTCGATAACGGGCCGGTTGATCGCCGTCCAGACCTTGCGCGCGCGCGTGACGAGCCAGACAATAAATACGCATAGGAGCATGAGGCCCGCCATGCCTGTTTCCAGCGCCAGTTCGAGCAGGTCATTATGCGCGTGGTTCGCATACACGCCGCTGAACATGTCTCGCGGCTTTTCGAACATCTGGTAGGCGGAGACAAAAGAGCCCAGGCCGGATCCGACGGGCATGAAAGCCTTGGTCGCAAAAAAGGTCACTCTGGCGAAGACCGGCCGCTCATCGGAAAGCGGATCGGCGCCAAATCGGTCGAAAACGCCCTGGATCGACGACCAGCCTACGAAGAAGAATGCGACTAGGGCGAGCACGATGAAGGCGGCGGCGACGGGGAGCCAGCGTCGTCGCCCGAGGCTTTCCGACTCGGCGCCGTCGAATTCTGCGTGGGGCGAGGGGCGTATCGCCGCCAGGATGGGGAGCGCGCCCAAACCGAGAAACAGGAGCAGGACGCCGGCGCGCGACCTGACCACCAGCTCGACGGAAACGAGCGCGACAAGGGCGAACGCCGATCCGGCCATGGTGACGATGGTCTGGTGGTCGATCCGGTCTTGATCCAGCCGAACGGCGTCGTAGGACGCGAGAAGCCAGGCCGTCGCGAATGCGGCTCCGCAATAAAGCAGAGCGCCAAGATGATTGCGGTTGACAAAAAATCCGACGGGCGACGGATCGCGCAGATCGACGTTGTAGAAGCGAAACGGACTATCGACGCCCTGCGCCGCCTGCAAGAGAGCGACGAATGCGCTCAGCACGGCAAATGCGACCAGCAGCAGACTCAACAGGCGGCATTCCCTCCAGTCGAGGGTCAAGACTGCGAGAAAAAGGGTCAGCGGCGGAAGCAAAGAGAGCATCGAGAGCCAAGTCTCCTGGCCGGACAGGCTGATGGCGGCCCAGTCGGGGGAGCGGCCAAGCAGCGTATACGTGGAGACCAGCGCCTCCCGTCCTGGAAGCTGTGTCCAGATGAGGGGGGGCAGCGGTATGAGCTGAATGAGCGGAAGCGCGAGTATGGCCGCGCAAAACGCCAGCGACCAACGCATCTCCCGTGTTGTCGGCAAATTGCATAGCCGCCAGCCGGCCAGGAGGAGCAGCGGCACGGCGCAAAGCTGAAGCAGCGCGTCCTGAAGGGAGGCGTGCTTCGTCGGGCCGCCAAGGACGAGGCTTGCGAGAAAACAGGCGAAGGTGAGGTAAAAAAACACCTGTCGTCGTCCAGTCAAATTGCCGGGCGACGACAGGGGCAAAATGGTTCGACCATTTATTGCAGCGATTCCGCCTTACTGGCTGGCGCCAGCCGGCGGCGTAACGCCAGCCGGCGGGATGAAAGTGGAATAGGAGTGCTGCTGGGTCGCCAAGGCGGCCGCGATGCCGCCGCCGACGCCGGCGATGCCGCCCACGAGAAGCCCGCAGGCTGCAACATTGTCCCCAACGCCGCAGCAACGCGGATCGACAGAGTCCCGGCACACGTCCTCCGGGCTCTCGCCGCGGCCGGTCAGCTGCGCCCGGAACGAACAGGGCGACTGCTTCGCGACGGTCGCGAGCGCGCCGCCCGGGATGGTGACGCTGCATCCGTCAGAATACACGAGCTTGGCCGTAGCCTTTTTGCCAACCTTGATCTTGTCGCCAGGAGCGAGGTCGATCGATTTATCAAACTTTGCGAAGCCTGCGCCGTGGTTGACGAGGACATCGCCCTTGATGTCGCTCAGGGCGGCGGCATGCGCCGTGCTGCTTGCAAGAAGTGCAACCATAAGAACTTTGAGAGTTTTCATCAATACGCTCCTTCAGGCGATCGCCTAGGATAATCCGCCAGCTTTGGCTGTATTCAAATGACCGACCCTATCTCCAGCGGTAACCCAGGGCGGCCGCTCTCGCAAGCAAAGCCGTGACCATTCAATCAATTTTTCCCTTGAATCGTTGCGATTCGGCAACAGTCCCGAGAGAAGTTGATTAATGGCATACTAATGTTTCGGATCGACTGGCCACATCAAAATCTCGCCTGAAGTGATCGCGCCTATTGCCTCTGGTCGTGACGAGGATTTCTTTTTTTTTGCTTCTGCGATAACCGTAAGTAACTGCGGCCCGTATGGCTTAGCTTACGGTTTGACAAGGTGCTCCATGGATTCCCAAGCGCAAGAGGATTTTTTCCTGAAGCCAATTAGATTGCTGTTAATATTCATATTCGCGAGCGGCTTCGCCATTGGCGTCAGCGGCTGCAATGGGGTTCCGGAGGGGGACGGTGGTTTTTCTTCACAGGAACGGCAGCCGTCGAGTTCGGAAGCGGCCGCTGCGAAGGTCGCAAACAGATATGTTTCCGCAACAACGCCTGGCAGCTCCACCTATCTGATCGGTCCGCAGGACGTTCTCGAGGTCACTGTCTTCAAGGCGCCGGATCTTTCCAGGACCGTTCCGGTCGCCGATGACGGCACCATAAATCTGCCCTTGATTGGGCAGACGATGGCGAGCGGCAAAAGTCCGTCTGCGTTGGAACGGGACATACAGAAGCGTCTGGACGCCGGCTACATGCGTTCGCCGCAAGTCACCGTTTCAATCAAGGAATACAACAGTCAAAGATTGACGGTCGAAGGAGCGGTCAAAAATCCGGGCGTCTTCCCCATGCGCGGGAGCGATACGCTCGAACAGGCGATCGCCAGGGCGGGCGGGGTGGAGCGCTCTACGTCTTCAGATAGTGTAGTGGTCTTCAGAATCGCCGAGGGACAGAGGACGATGATACGCTATGACCTTGGCGATATTCGCAACGGGACGGTCGAGGATCCGCCAGTCGTTCCCGGCGACGTCATCGTCGTCGAGGATTCCACCACGAAAACAGGCTTGAACCTCGTCCTCAAAGTTTTGCCGATCGCAGGTTACGCGGTTCCATTCATTTAACGGCTGGCGGACGCCGCCCAAGGGATAAGTTGATGGCCGACAGAGAGCTGCCTGTTCAGATTGACGCCCAAGGAAAAGGTTCGATGATGCAAAGTCCGGCCAACTGGCCGGGCGGCTACGCCTACCCCGAAGCGGGCGGTTACCTTGGCGAGCCGTCGGAAGACTCCAAGATCGATCTGCGAGAGATCATCGGCGTTCTTCTGAAGCGGAAGCGCCTGATCGGGATTGCAGTAGCCTCATGTCTTGCGCTTGGCGGTTTGTGGGTGTTTTTGCAAAAGCCGCTCTATACGGCGTCAATCAGGCTGCAGATCGACAAGAACGCCTCGACCATCCTCAAAAATGGCGCGGAAGACCTCGAGCGCAATGAAGATTACATGGGAACGGAACTGGAGCTGCTGAAGGGACGCAGTCTCGCCGAGCGGGTTGCGTCTCGGCTTCATCTTGGCAAGGAGGCCGGGGTCCAGGCAGGTTCCGCAAAAGAGCGCGCAGCCCGAGACCGGGCTGCGGCTGATGACGTGCTCGGCGGCGTTTCCGTCAAGCCCGTGGCCGGGACGCGCCTGGTGGATATTTTGTACACCGACAGCGATCCGAGCCGCGCGCAAACGACCGCGAATGCGTATGGCGACGCCTATGTCGCCTCGCACCTTGATAAGCGGTTTCAGGCAAACGCTTATGCGAAGTCCTTTCTGGAGGATCAGGTCAAGCAGCTGAAGTTGCGTCTCGAAGAAGCGGAGAAGGCGATGATCGCCTTTGCCGAAAAGGAGCAGATCGTCGTCACCACGGACAAGGAGTCGGTGGCGGAAAGCAATCTTGCCGCCGCGAACGCTGCGCTTGGCACGATCATCGCGGACCGCATGAAGAACGAACAATTGTGGCGCCAGGCGGAAAGCTCCGGCGGCATCGACCTCCCGCAATTGCTCACCAACCAGGCCATTCAGGAGCTGCGGGGCCGACGGGGGCAACTGGTCGCGGAGTATCAGGAAAAGTCGCAGACCTTCCGGCCCAACTATCCCGAAATGATGCAATTGAGCGGCAAGATCAAGGAGGTCGAACATCAGATCGGCGTCGAGGTCAAAACCGTAAAATCATCCCTGAAGGCCGCCTATGAGGGCGCGCTCAATCAGGAAAATCAGATGAAGGAGAGGATCGAAAAGCTGCGGCAGGAGACCCTCGATCTTCAAAAAAGAAGCGTCCAGTACAACCTCCTGAAAAGGGAGGTGGACAGCACCCGCGCTCTGTACGAGAACCTCTTGCAGCGCTACAAGGAAGTGGACGTCGCGAGCGGCATCGGGACAAACAACGTCTTCATAGTCGAGAGGGCGTTGCTTCCGAGCAGCCCGAGCTCGCCGAACAGGCCAAAAGCGATGTTGATCGCTCTGGCTCTCGGGCTCGTGATTGGCGTCGGAGGCGCTTTCGCGCTGGAGCATATTGACGACGTCGTCCACGATCCGGCGGAGGCCGAAAGGGTTTGCGGTCTGACGTTGCATGGCGTCATTCCGAAACCCGCGAGCGGCAAGTTGTTCGAAGACGAATGCCTCGATCTTCGCTCCGCCGTCTCGGAAGCGTTCCGATCCACGTGCACCTCGCTTCAGTTTTCAACCGAAGCCGGCGTGCCCAAGACGCTTGTCGTCACCAGTTCCGGACCCGGCGAGGGCAAATCGAGCGTCGCGTTCAGCCTGGCGAACAAATTCTGCGCCCTGGGGCTACGCGTGCTCGTGATCGACGCCGATTTGCGCAAGCCGTCCCTGCACCAGAAGGCGCACCTCGACAACAATATCGGGCTGAGCAACTATCTCACCCATAACTGCGAACTTGGCGAAGCGATCAGGCAACTCGAAGGAACCGCCGACCTGCATATCATGTCAGCGGGTCCGACGCCGCCCAATCCGGTTGAATTGCTCAATGGGGCGCGCTTTGCTTCCCTGATTTCGTCCAGCGGCGAAGTATTCGACATGGTGATTATCGACGGGCCGCCGGTCATGGGAATGGCTGATGCGCTCGTGCTCGGCAATATCGCAAAAGCGACTGTTTTCATCATCGCTGCAGGGCAAGGGCGCGTCGGGTTGATCCGCAATGCCCTCAAGAGGCTGAAGCGCGCGCGGGTAACGCCTCTCGGCATTATTGTGACCAAATACGATCCCAAAAAGGCGGGCTTCGGAGGTGGTTATGGGTACGGTTACGGCTATGGCTATGGGTACGGATATGGTTACGGCTATGGCTATGGCTCCGAACCGGAGCAGATAGAAGGCGCGGGCGAAACCGGGATGCATGAACGCGGCAAGGACTCGACGGATGACGGCTCCGCCGCCGCGTGAGGGCGAGCTTCAAGCAATCAGGGCGGCGTTGTCGTTGCTTTCCGCCCCGCCGCGGGGCCGTCGCGTGCGCCAGTCGCCGCTGCCGGATGGCGTGGACACGTTGATCAAGGTGGCTGTCGATTTCGAAACCGCTGAGGCGCTGTCACAAGGCCTTCAACGCACCCCTGGACACCTCATGGACGCCGCTTCCTTCTTCATCGAACAAATATTGCTCGCTCCCGGTGTCGATAGCTATCGCGCGCTCGGGGCCACCCGGGAAAGTCCGACGCCTCGTCTGAGACAGAACTTCGTCCATCTGTGCAAATGGGCTCATTCAGAGGAAAGAGAAGGCTTTGCAGGGCCGGCCTATCTCGTCAGGATCACGCAGGCCTGGAACAACGTCAAAACGCCGGCGCGACGCGCGGCGTACGATCAGTCTCTGGATGCTCGCCTTGCCGAGGAGGCGTATCATCGCGAGCGCGATGTGAAGCGGGGGAGAAGCGCCGAAGCGGAGAAGACGATTTTTCGCGAAGGCTCGCTCGCGCAATCACGTCGGCACACGCCCGCTCGATCGCATAAACGCCCGGGCCTTATCGGGCGCCTCCTCGCCTTCGCGTTCAACGTGAAATTCTGACGCGTTCCCATGTTTGACCGCGAATGGCGACTGAAAAAACAAGGGTTGCGCCGCGCGCCCGCGCTCGTCCTTGGTTTTTTCGCTTTCGGCCTCATCCTGTGCTGGCTCATTTTCACACATAGTTTCGCGGCTTATTTCGCGCGAGTCGCGCCCGATTGGGCTCTGTGGCTCGACGCCCGGCAGGCGACGGCCTTATATTCCATCGCCGATGCGCAAATTAATCCCGACGCGCGACCGGATGCTCCACAAGCGCCGAGACATCCGCAAAAAAAAATCGAAGAACTGAGAAAGCAAGCTGAATTAGCGTTGCTGGCCGATCCGCTGAGCGGCAAAAATTACCGGCTGCTAGGTCAGCTTGCCGAACTGCAGGGATCTCGCAAACTTGCCGCTTCAGCAATGGTTGCGGCAGCCCGGCATTCTCTGCATGAGGGATATGCGGCGTTCTGGCTGATGACCAGGGCTCTCGAGAACAAGAATTTTCCGTCTTCCGCCTACTACGCCGACGTATTACTGCGCTCGGGGACCGTCCTCCCTGATTACGTCATGCCGCCGCTCGCCAGGATGCTGGAAAGCAAGGGAGCAGGCGAACAGGAGGTTGTGAAGCTTCTGGCGCAAAATCCGCCTTGGCGCCCCGTCTTTTTCGGATTGATTTACAACAACCTCTCGGATGCATCCGTGCCATTGAAGCTTCTCATGGATCTCAGAGAGACCGCGGCGCCCGCCAACGTCAAGGAGCTCAATGCCTACCAATGGTTCCTGATCAACAAGAGATTTGTCGAGCTCGCCTATTATGTCTGGCTTCAGTTTCTGCCTCCGGAGGATCTGGAGCATGCTGGATTTCTGTTCAATGGAGACTTTGAGAAGAAGCCGTCGGGCTCGCCTTTCGACTGGCAGGTTCCTCCGGTCGCCAATGTCACGGTGGATTTCGTGGCTAAATCCGAAAAGGACGCCGATCGCGCACTACTGGTCGGGTTCAGTTCCGGGAGAGCGGAATTCCCCGGAATTTCTCAGATTACAATGCTGACCCCAGGGCGTTACAAACTCAAAGGCTCTTACAAGAGCGATCTTGACGGACCGCGCGGCGTCATGTGGATGGTGTCTTGCGCCGACAACAAAATCCTCGGTCAAAGCCGGCACATAACGGGGCTGACCGAGGATTGGGCGCAGTTCGAATTCGCATTCTCTGTGCCTGAAAAGGGCTGCCCGGTGCAATCACTGCGGCTGGGGCTCGCCGCGCGTTCGCCGTCGGAGGAGCTTCTTTCGGGCGAAATATGGTTCGATAAATTGAGTATTGCGTCGGATTGAAGAGACGCAGCCTTTTCGTTGCGCCCGCCGCCTCCGCCTAGCTGAAAATGCCTCTCCTGAGGGCGCTGCGCGCAACGCCGAAAACCTTGCCCAACCCGGAGGAGGAGTCCGCTTTCGACGGACCGCCGCCATGCGCGCGCGCTGGCATGTCTTGATGCGCGCGTGCGGCCGCATAGCTTCCCGGATGCGTCGCCCCGGCGGGCGGGCGGACAGACGAGGGGTCCACATTTTCGAGGATGGCGTAGGGACGCAGATAAACGAGCTGCTCGGCTTCCTCGGCGCCCACCCATTTTTCGGCCGCCGCTCGGCCAGCGGCGAGGTCGGGCCGCCGACGACGCACGCCATGAGCATCGGACGCGAGGATATGAACAAGGCCTTCATCGAGCATGCGCTCGCCCCAATACTTGGGTCTGGCGCCGAAGGCGCCCGTGAGGGAGCCCGAGGTCACCTGCATCCAGACGCCGGCGCGGAACAGGCGGACAAAGGTCTCGTAATGCGCTTCGATCCACCGCAGCCTTTCTGGATGAGTGAGCACGGGCACATAACCCGCCGCGAGCAGGTCGAAGAAGAAGGCGTCGATTCTCGGAGGCGCGACATGGTGCGGCGGCTCGACAAGGACATATCTTGTGTCGGCAAGGGACAGAATAGTCGAGTTGCGCAGGCCGCCCACCATGTCGGGGACCATGTGCGCGTCCGCCCCTGTGACAAGCGTCAGCTCGATCCCCGCTTCGTCGATTTCCCGTTGGAGTTCAACCACAGCGGCCCGTATTTGAGGGCCGGTGTTATTATAGACGCCGGGAAAGATGTGAGGCGTGCAGGCCTGGACGACAACGCCTTCCGATGAGGCGATCCTGGCCATTTCAAGCGACAGAGCGAGATCCGCGGCGCCATCGTCAATGCCCGGCAAAATATGGGAATGTAAATCAATCACTGCTGTTCTCGCTCATGACAAAATTCCAGTGCAAAAGCACCTTTCCAATTTGGTTTTTATAAGGCGCGCCCGTGATTTGCAGCTACTTTGCAAGGCTGAAGCCATGCTCGCAAACGCTGGTCTCGCGCTTTTGCGGCGGGGTGGCGCTGTGACAAGGGAAAAGCTTCATGACCTGATCGCAGCCAGCCCGGTTATCCTCTGGTTCGGCGTCGGCGCGGCGGGCTCGCTATCACGGGTCGTCGAGCTTCTCGGCGCTGAGGCCAACCCTTTCCTGATCGGCTGCCAACTCGCGAACGTCGCATTTCTCCTTGTCGCCATCGCCCTGCTGGCGCTTCGAATTCCGCCGGTCAAAAAACAGCAGGGCGCTGGCCCGGTGCTGGCGGGCGTCATTGGATGCCTCGTTCCGTTCGTGGTTGTCTTATTGCCCCAGAGGGCGCTGCCGCCGGGGATTCTGACAGCGCTGTCCGCCCTGGGATTGCTCGGCGCGGCGCTTTCGATCTGCGTGCTGTTCTGGCTGGGTCGTTCATTCAGTATCTTGCCGCAGGCAAGAAAGCTCGTGACCAAAGGTCCCTACCGCTTTGTTCGTCACCCGCTTTATCTGGCCGAATTTCTGATTGTCGCAAGCCGGGCATCCGAACTGGCGCAGCCTTGGCCGCTTGTGGCCTTTGCATTTGCGGTCGGTTGCCAGCTTCCTCGCATGCGCTACGAGGAACGCATTCTGGCCGAAGCGTTTCCGGATTACAGGGACTATGCGCGCCGGACGGCGCGATTGATCCCCGGCGTCTACTGAAAAAATCCGCAGAAATCGCTAGCTCTCGCCTGCGCTCGCGGAGCCTCAGGACGTCTTCGCCGGACTATTGCTCTTGGGCCCGTCGGCGCGGGAAGGCGAGAAGGTCGTTTCGCGCCACCGCACTGCGTTTTGGACGGTGCTCTGATTTTGCTTTTCTCCCGTCAGCGCGACCAGAAGGGTGCTGAAGACGATGCGTAAATCGAGGGCCAAGGACGCGTGCCGAATGTACCATATGTCGAGCGCGTCTTTTTCCTCGGGACCGATGGCCGTTCCGCCGTTGATCTGGGCCCAGCCGGTAATGCCCGGCCGCACCAGCAATCGCGTGCGCGGGTCCTTTGGCTGGTCGTGCGGCAAGAGCGGGCGCGGGCCGATCAAGGACATGTCGCCAACGAGCACACTATAAAGCTGAGGAATTTCATCCAACCGGATTGATCTGATCAGGCGGCCGATCTTCGAAAGTCGCTGCTCTTCTGGAATGGGCCGACCCGAACCGTCGAATGGCGCATGATAGGTGCGAAATTTGTAGAGAAGAAACTTGCGTCCGTGTCTGCCGACGCGCTGCTGCCAGAACAGCACTGGCGCGCCGACGTCGAAATACGTCAGCGCAGCGACAATGGCGGTCATCGGGAGAAGCGCCGCGAGCAACGCGCTGGCGCCGACGATGTCGATCACACGCTTGATTTCGAAATATTCTCCGACTTCATCCGCTTCCTCCTCGTCGAAAACCGGGACAGCCGGCTGCGCCTGGAGGTTCAGAGCCTCGGATATTTTGAGAAAGGCGAGATTCCGCGCCTCGCAACGGCTTTCGACATAATTCGTGAGTTCTTGCGACAGGGGCGCCGAGTCGGATAGCCAGACTTCGTCGATTGCAACGCCGTGCACGAGATACTCCTGCACGATTTCTTCGATGTCGGCGGCGTTGCCGACGATTTTCACGCCGCTGATCTTGCGCCCCATGGTGGAGGCGCGCCAATCCAGCGCGGCCACGACGATCGTCGTCCTCGGTCGCTGGCAATCGATCAGCCGGATCGCCGCAGCCGCGAAATGATCGACGCCGATGATGAGAATCCGTCGGTAATCCGGAGCGTGGGGCGCGGGTTCGGGATGACGCGCCTGATCTCTGGCCATCGTGCGCGCCGCCAATCGCGTCGCCATCAGTCCACTCGCCAGCACGAGGCCGTAAATCAGGGGCGTGGAGCGCGGCACATCCTCCAGCCGGGTGAAGGTAAAAGCGACAATCCCGCTCAACGCCACGGAGCAGGCGACCGCCGCAAGGAGGTTGGCGGCCTCCCTGATCGAGAAGAAACGGCTGATGCTGTCGCTGATGCGAAAAAACAGGAAGCTGCACAGTGACAGAACAATTGCGATGCCGGCGAATTTGTAGGTCTCCGGGACGCCCGGCTGGCTGCCGATAGCGAGCAGGGCGGGATCTCGAAGAGCGAGTGCAATGAAAGGAGCCGCGATGGCCCAAAAGACATCCGCAGGATCAAGGCGCAGACGATACCTGTCCCGCGACGTAGGCGAAGCCAATCGCATATATTGAAGCTTCCCTATTTCTGGAAATAATGACGCCTATTGTAATCAGGTAACAGGTCCTTCGCAACCGCAATCGCTCCTTCGTCAGGCCAAGGTCTGGCCAGCTTCGGATAAGGGGCCGTTTTATATGGGTCTTCTCCAGTGCGGTTGGCGATCTGATGAAACGTCTTCTCAATAGCGAAGATAAAGCTTCGGACTCGCACAATCGGACGTTCCCGCGCCTTTCAGCAGCAGGAAGGAGTTGGGCCGCAACGTGGTAAAAGGAGCGCTCGACTGATCGAAGATGGCCTTTCCCCCGACTCTGGACCGCCCCGATGCCAAAGTACATACCGAGCGCCAACCCGTTTCTCGTCGCCGCCGCCGCGCTGAGCGGCGTTTTCCTCGCCGTCCATATCTATCTGCATCTCGGCGACTACACCGCCGAGCGCGGCGTCGTCGCCTTTTTGCAGATCGTCGGGATTTCCAGCGCCTTCGGCGCGATGGTGCTGCTTGTTCTGGAAACCGCGCGGAATGCTGTGGAGAAGATTTTCCCGAGGGATTGAAACAAAAATTGCGCACTCGACCGTGTGTAAGGATTTGGGAGCAAAAATCGGCGCATTGTCGAGGGCGGCAGGGTCAGCGCCGCGCCCGTCGCGGCTGGAGATTTTCCAAGAGGCCGTCGCATGCAGAGGATGTGCGCGTTTCTTGTCGCCTTGATCCTGGCGGAGGCCGGCATAGCGTCGCCTGGCCCCGGCCACGCCGCCCGGCTCGGTTACTCGCGGGCCTATTGTCTCAGTGAGACGCTCCCGGCGGTCGAGGCGGTGTCCGCCTGCACGGCGGCGCTCCAGAAGCTGAAGAACAATGCGGTCGTTCTCCTGCGTCGCGGCGCCGCCTTCGGCGAACTCGGAGCTTTCGACTACGCCATTGGCGATTTCAGCCGGGCGATCCGGCTCGCGCCGGATCATGCGCTCGCCCTGCGCTTGCGCGGCCTGGCGTATGAAATGCGGGGCCGCATGCAGGAGAGCCTCGCCGATTATCGGCGCCTCCAGGATCTCGGGCGCTCAGATTCCGAGATCGAGGCGGCCATCCGCCGCATCGCGCTGACCGTCGCTCCCATTCCCGCCGTCGAGTCTGCCGCCGCGCCGCGCGCGCCCGAGCCGTCGCCGGCGGCGCCGGCGGAACCCGTCATGGAGATTGAGGCCCCGCCGCCTGGTTCAGCCATTCCGGGGCTCGCTCTGCCGGCCGCGGGCCTGATCCTGGCGGGCGCGGCTCTCGTCGCCTGGCGGGTCCGCCGCCGGAACACCGAAATCGCAGTCTGACCAGTCTGTCACCGCGCCTCTTTTCGCGCCGCGCCTCCGCATTGACCCTGCCGGACCGTCGCCTATCTGCCGCGAGGGCCAAAAGGCGCACAAAACGCGCGAAATCGGCGCCATGGGGGGCGACGGAGGCGACCATGACGCAGCGATCCACCCGATTGTTGTCCCTGGCGGTCGCGCTGACTCTTGCTATGGGCGTCGGGTCTGCGGCCGCGCAGGGCGCGGCGCCCCCAACGTCCGGCTCCGCGGGGGCGGGACCCACAGGGGACGCAAGCGCAGGCGGCGCCGCGGCCGGCCGATCGGGCGCCGACAGAAGCGCCGGTGGAACAGGGGCCGCCGCCGGCGCTGGCGGGAGGATCGGCAATTTCGGGTCCGGCCTCGATCGCGGCGTGGGCAGTGGAGCGGGGAGCACCGGCATGCGGGGCCCCGCGAAATAGACCGGGCGGCAGGCCCGCGCGCTCTGCGCGTTTCGATGTGCGGCCACGCACATCGGGGCGCGGCTCCCAACGCTAGCTTGCGGTCGTGAAGTCAATCACGGAGGCGAATGTGTCAGACATCTTCTATTCCCCCGCAGACCGCGAATCCGCGCGCCGTCAGTTCCGAATCTCTCTCTTTATGGTGATCGCCCTGGCGGCAGGCGCCGTTCTCGCTGGATTGGTCACGCCGGCGGCGCCGGCCAAGGATGCGGTCGCATTGGATGCGGTCGCACTGGATGATGGCGCGGCTTTCACGGGGCGCCTCGTTGCAACCGGCGATCGCTGACGCGGGCGTCCCAGGCGCAGGGGCGCATGCCGGCGCCGCGTCCTATTCCATCTCGAGAGCGGCCTCGATGGCGACAGGCCGCTAAGCCGGATCGTTAAGCGTTCCTTCGTTCGATTACTAAATTTTTACCCATTTCAAACTTTGCTTTGGGTTACGCCCTCCTTGTCCCAATGAAAGCGATTTCGGCGCGCAATTTCGCGCGACAGGGCCGCAGCGCGGCAAGCGCCGAAGAGGGCGTTCCTGCAAAGACGAAGAAGTCAGTTGCGAGAAGCTGAGGAGGCCGCATGTCGCACGCCTATTTGATCGAGATCGAGCAGGATACGGTGGGGCTGATCGTTCGCGAAGCGGAGGGCTACCGCTTTTATGCGACCAGACGCTCGTTGAGCGTGCTTCAAAGCGATGTTTTTGGCACGGCCAGGGAAGCCCGCGACGCGATCGTTGCGTTGCATGGCCGGGCGGATGCGATGCGCGCGAGCATGACTCCGCTCACCCCGCTTTCTGCGGCGGAATGAATTTCTCAAAAGGAAAAACGAAGGAGTTTCGTCATGCCGCAATCGGCGGACAGGAAATGTGTCGAAAAACGCGAGCGTCAGGCGCGCGATCGCCTGCTGCGCCATTATCGGGACATCGGCGCCCCGGCGATCGCCGCGGCGCTCGATGTCGTCAGAGCCGTGCAAGAGTCCTGCGCTGAAAATCCCGCAGGTGAGCTGCGGGACTCAACGCGAGGATTTCCTCGCCGGGACGATCACGCCGCCTGAGGGGCGGCGCCTCGACGATCAGCGAAGGGGCGGCGCATATTGAATGCCGCCCATCGTCCACAGCTGGTTGAGGCCGCGCGCGATGCCGAGCTTCGATTTCCTGCCGACGTTCCGCTCCAGCGACTCGCCATAATTGCCGACGCTCTTCACGATGTTGACGGCCCAGTCGGGCGAGAGGCCGAGATGCTTGCCGATATCGCCTTCGGCCCCGACGAAGCGACGAACCTGCGGCTTCTGCGACTTTTTGGCTTCTTCGACATTGGCGCTGTTGATGCCGAGCTCCTCGGCGTTCAGCATGGCGAAATTGACCCATTTCACCAGATTCAGCCACTGATCGTCGCCCTGGCGGACGACCGGGCCGAGCGGCTCCTTGGAAATGATGTCCGCCAGAATGATGTGGTCGTTGGGCTTCTTCAGCTCGAGCCGGTTGGCGTGGAGCTGCGAGACGTCGCTCGAGATCACATTGCACTGGCCGGACTCATAAGCCTTGAGAATATCGGGAAGAAGCTCGAAACGCACCGCCTCGAACTTCATGTGGTTCTGTTTGAAATAGTCCTCGACATTGGCTTCCGTCGTGGTGCCGGCCTTCACGCAGACCTTGGCGCCGTCGAGCTCCAGGGCGGAGGTCGCCTTGCGGCTCTTGGGAATCAGGAAGCCCTGGCCGTCGTAATAGGTCACGCCGGCGAAGACGAGGCCCTGCTCGACCTCATTGGAGAAAGCCCAGGTCGAATTGCGCGACAGCAGATCGAACTTGCCGGACTTCAGGGCCTCGAAGCGCTCGTCCGCCCCCACCGGCACGAATTGCACCTTGGACGAGTCGCCGAAGATCGCCGCCGCGACGGCGCGGCAGAAATCAACGTCGAAGCCCGACCACTTGCCCTTGTCGTCGGCGATCGAGAAACCGGCGATCCCATTGCTCACGCCGCAGATCAATGCGCCGCGCTGCTTCACCGTATCGAGAGTGGAAGCCTGCGCGGCGGCGGCGAGCAGGCAGAAGGAGGCCGTCACCAGGGGAAGCAACGCGCGGACGCGCTTGTGCAAAAGTCGCATAACGACCTCTTTTGAACGTTGGAAACGATGAAAACTTCAGAGATCGGCCGCCTGCTTGACGACGATCTTGGTTCCGATCGGAACGCGATTGTAGAGATCCGTCACGTCGCCGTTGACCAGACGGAAACAGCCAGACGAAACGGCGTGGCCGATCGTTTGCGGCTGGTTCGTGCCATGGATGCGGTAGACCGTCTGGCCGATGTAGAGCGCACGCGCGCCCATCGGGTTGCCGGGCCCGCCGGCCATGAAACGCGGCAGATAGGGCTGGCGCTGGATCATCTCCGGCGGCGGGCGCCAGTCGGGCCATTCCTGCTTGCGGGTGATCTTGTGCATGCCCGCCCACTGGAAGCCCTCGCGGCCGACGCCAATGCCATAGCGGATCGCGCGATTGTCGCCCTGCACGAGATAGAGATAGCGGTCCGCCGTATGGACCACGATGGTGCCGGGGGCTTCCGTGGTGCGGAAAAAGACGACTTGCCGCTCGTAGGGCCCGGAGAGCGTCTCCTCTTCCGGGCTCGGCTCATAGCCCGGCTGATCGTCGATCTGCATTTCATCCTGCTGGGGACTGGCGGTCGCGGCGGCGCCGAAGCCCAGCAGAAACAGCGCCGAGGACGCAAAGATCAGGCGCAGGGCCGTATGTGCAATTCCCATCATTGACCTCTTGCGGGACGGGAGATGACTGAAAGGACGCGACGCCGAGCCCTCGGAACTCAAGAGCAGCGGAGGTAGACCATCGTGCCGTAACGGGTCGAGTTGTCGGGGCTCACCCATTTTACGGTAAAGGAATTGTCATTGATTGTGACAATTTCGCGGTCGGTCGGAAGAGCCGCCGGACCCGGCGGGCCGAGATAGGTGACGCCGCTCGGGCTGCCCTTGAGCACCAGCTCCGAAACCTGCGCCTCGTCGGCGAGATGCATCATAACGCCGCCCGTCGGGCCGGGCTTGATCGTATAGGCGTTGTTGCACTGGCGTCGCGCCTCGGCTTCAGTGCGGGGGCGGTCGCTGTCGCGGTGATAGGCGGCGACGCCCCAGCGGCCGACCAGGGAGCTCGCCGGGATGGTCGACGGAATAGCCGGAACGCCCTGAGCGACGCCGGGATCGGCGGTCTGGGGCGAGTTGCAGGACGCGAGCGGCCAGGCCGCCATTCCGATCGTCATGAAAAGAAGCAGCGGACGCAAGTCAAAAACGCGCATGAGGATACCTCGGGACTTCGGCATTGACGCTCGACCAACCAAACACACGCGCCGCAAGCGCGTAAAGCCATAGCATAGCTAAAGAACTGTCGAAGAGGCAAATGTGGTGAACAGGCCGTTGCGTGGCGGCGGTCCGACCGGAGCGATAAAATTAAAACGCCGGCCCGAGGGCCGGCGTTTGGCTGCTCGAAGCAGGATAGCGGCTTATTGCACGCCGGCGCGGATCGAGAACTTGCCGTTGGCGCAGGTCACTTCGCCGTTGTAGACGCGGGCGTTCTCGTTCGGCTTGCCGGTCCAGACGCAGTCCTTCTTGTCGTCGGTGCGGTCGACGAGCTTCACCGTGTAGGCGCCGCCGGCCACCGTGCCGTCGAGCTTGTAGGTGAGCACCGAGCCGTTATCGAGCTGGAGGTCGGCCTTGCCGGCCACCTTGTCGCCCTGAACGTTGAGCGTCCAGGTGCCATTGGCGCGCTTGATGCCCGAGGTGGCGATTTCGGTCACGTTCCAGGAATCGGCGAGGGCCGGGACGCTCATGGCGACGACCGCGGCGGCGGCGGTCAAAGCAAGCTTGATCATTTGTTTCGCTCCCATAGATTTTGGCTGATGAGCGGCAAGTCGGCCGCAGGGAGACTGAGGCAAAATCGAAATGCGGCCATCCAGCCTTCCCAGTTCTGCTCATGCGACGAGCGCGAACAGCGGCACATGGCACGAAGATTCATGCAAGGTCAAATGATTTTGCCTCGAAAGTGGCCGAGCCGCCTTTCGACGAGACAAGGATTTCCCGCGATGACGGACAAATGGCGAGTGGTCGACGATTATGTCGCGGACTGGCTCATCCCGCCTGCCGAGCGGCTTCAGGAGACGCTCGACGCCAACGGACGCGCGGGGCTTCCTGCAATCGACGTTTCGGCCCCGCAAGGAAAATTCCTCTATCTCATCGCCGCGGCGACGGGCGCAGGCCGCATTCTCGAGATCGGAACCCTCGGCGGCTATTCCACCATCTGGTTCGCGCGTGCGCTCGGCGCGGGCGGGAGGATCGTGACGATCGACGTCGATCCGCGCCATGCCGAGGTGGCGCGCGCCGATATTCAGCGGGAGGGGGTGGCCGACAGGGTCGACCTGCGCGTCGGCGCCGCGCTCAGCGTCCTGCCGGGGCTCGAAGCCGAAGGCGTCGCGCCTTTCGATCTTTCCTTCATCGACGCCGACAAGGCGAACAATGCTTCCTATTTCAAGTGGGCGTTGCGGCTTTCCCGGCCCGGCGCGCTCATCATCGTCGACAATGTCGTGCGCGAGGGCGCCGTCGCGGATGCGCAAACGAGGGAGGACGGCGCGCTTGGCGCTCGGGCGCTCTTCGACGCCGTCGCCGCCGAACCGCGCGTGAGCGCCACAGTCATTCAGACGGTCGGCGCGAAAGGCTGGGACGGCTTTCTGATTGCCCGCGTAAAATGACGCAGCGCCCCCCGCGCGTTGCTCTCGCAGGGGCGGTTCCGGGCCAGTGTCCCGGCACGGTCCCGACGCGGGCGTCAGACCCCGGCGGGACGCTTGCCCACGGGACGGATCTGGGCGCCGTCGGCGCCGTAGAAGGCGGCGTCGACGCGGCGGCCGGCGGCGTCGTAGCGCCAGGCGATGCGGGCGGCGCCCACGTCCTTGCGAACGGTCGGCTTGCCTTCCGCGTTGAAATAGGCCTCCTCGACCTGATTGCCCTGGGCGTCATAGGCGCGCGCGACGCGCTCGGCGCCGACGCCCTTGCGTTTGATCGGCCGACCCTTGGCGTCGAAATACATTTCCATCACCTCGACGCGGTCCTTCTGCGCCGCGTCGGGATACAGGCGCTCGGCCGAGGCGCTCAGCCGGATCGCGCCTTCGACGGGAGCGGTCAGCTTGCCATTCTGCGAGCAGCGGCGCTCGCGTGAGGAGAGGCGGGCGACGGCCTTGACCGGCTTTCGCGCCCGCGCGGGTTTCTTGTCCATGATCCCATGTCACCTA
Organism: Hyphomicrobiales bacterium; assembly: GCA_003963405.1. Classification (GTDB taxonomy): domain Bacteria; phylum Pseudomonadota; class Alphaproteobacteria; order Rhizobiales; family Beijerinckiaceae; genus Methylocystis. The sequence goes on along the minus strand of RXIY01000064.1, from coordinate 124,936 downwards.
AACGCGCTCCAGCCGGCCGCGAACTTGGCCGTTTCGGGCCATGCGGCCCGGCTTTGGATTCGATGATCAAAGCGCAAACTTTCTGGAGACTTTGTCCAACGCCAGACCTTTCGCCCGCGCAGGCGGGCGAGGTCGTTCGACGCCGCTATAGCGCGGCCGGCTTCAGACCAGGGCGGGAGGGGCGCGGGAGCCAAGCGGCGGCGTCGCCGCCTCTGAGCCCGACAAGGCGTGTTCGAAGGCAAGCCGCGCTTCGATATAAGTCAGCGGCGGCGGCGTCTCGCCCACGAAGGGGGAGGGGGCCGTCGCGCCGCCGAGGGACACGCAATGAATGACGCAGCAGGCGTCGCCATGTCGCGTGGGCCGGATCGGCGCTCCAGGCGCGCCGCCGAGCGGGCCGGCGCTCTTGCCGAGGCAGATTGCGTCCGAAAACAGCGCCGAGCCGCGGGCGCTGGTGACGGCGCCCGCCGCGATCCCTTGCAGGATGAGCAGATAGGCCACGAGCAGCGTCGCCGCCGTCGAGCCGAAATGCCCTCTCCTGTCGTTTCTCGGGATCATAACGGGTGGAAGCTAGTCATTGACCCTGTCAAGGTCAATGGCGCAGCAGCCCAAAGATTGATCACGGCCGCCATTCGGCCGGCTCGGCCACGGCGCCCTCTGAAGCGCGGGACGCGTCTATGGCGGCCCCCAGAGCGCGCAGGGCCTCGGGGACGCCCGCGCCCGTGGCGGCGGAGAGGGCGAGAAGGGGGCCGCGCGCCTCGGCCGGCGGGCCGGCGCTGGAGATGGCCCGCTTGAGACGTTCGCGCTGCTTCTTCAGATGGTCGGGATCGACCGCGTCGATCTTGGAGAGGGCGACGATCTCGGTTTTCTCGTCGAGCCCCGCGCCATAGGCCGAAAGCTCGCCGCGCACGGTCTTGTAGTCCTTGCCCGCATGTTCGCCGGTGGCGTCGACGAGATGCAGCAGGACCCGGCACCGCTCGACATGGCCGAGAAACCGGTCGCCGAGGCCGTGGCCCTCATGGGCGCCCTCGATCAGGCCCGGAATATCGGCGAGCACGAATTCCCGCCCGTCGCTGCGCACGACGCCCAGGCCGGGATGCAGCGTGGTGAAGGGGTAGTCGGCGATTTTGGGCTTGGCCGCCGTGACGCTCGCCAGAAACGTCGATTTGCCGGCGTTGGGCAGCCCGACGAGGCCGGCGTCGGCGATGAGCTTCAACCGCAGGATGAGGGTGCGCTCCTCGCCCGGCAGGCCCGGGTTGGCGCGGCGCGGGGCGCGATTGGTCGAGGTGGTGAAATGGGCGTTGCCGAAGCCGCCGTTGCCGCCCTTGCAGATCACGATGCGCTGGCCCACCTCGGTGAGGTCGGCGATCAGCGTCTCGCCGTCCTCCTCGAAAATCTGGGTGCCGACCGGCACTTTCAGCACAGCATCGGCGCCGCGCCCGCCGGCGCGATTCTTCCCCATGCCATGCATGCCGGTCTTGGCCTTGAAATGCTGCTGGTAGCGATAGTCGATGAGCGTGTTCAGGCCCTCGACGCATTCGGCCACGACGTCGCCGCCGCGGCCGCCGTCGCCGCCGTCTGGCCCGCCGAATTCGATGAATTTCTCGCGCCGGAAGGAGACGCAGCCCGCCCCGCCATCGCCGGAGCGCACATAGACTTTGGCCTGATCCAGGAATTTCATGACTGGCTCACGTTGACGTGAATTTGGGGCGCCGGGCGCCGAAGGCGGTATGGGCCGCGCCGCGCGAGAGCCGCGTGCGCAGCGCCTTCAGCGGCCGGCCGCGCGCCGGCGCCTCGATCTCCACGTCGCCAAGGCTCACGAAGCCGAGCTTCTCCTGCACGCGGCGCGAGGCGACGTTTCCGGGCAGGGCGTCGCAGACGATCTCGCCGAGCGAGGAGACGCCGAAGATCATATCGACGAAGACCCGCGCTGCTTCCGTCATCAGGCCCTGGCCCCAGAATTCGCGTCCCAGCCAATAGCCCAGATGCGCCGTTCCGCGAAAATTGGAGCCATGCGCGCCAATGACGCCGATCGGGTCGTTCGGCTGCCGTTTGAAGGCCAGCGCCAGCACGAGCCCCCCGCCCGACTCGTTCTCGGCGCGAGCGCGGCGAATGAACTGCTCCGCGTCGCGCAGATTGTAGGGATGCGGAATATTGGCCGTCTGCGCGGCGACCTCCGGGTCGCCGGCGCGGAGCGTAATGGCCTCCGCGTCCGCCATGCGCGGCCAGCGCAGCCACATCCGCTCGGTTTCCAGCCTGAAAACGTCGTCGTGGGTAATCTCGGGAAACATAAAGGGCTCCAAGCGAAAGACCGAACCGGCCCCGGATGCGACAAAGGGGGAAGCGGCGGCCGCTCCCCCCTATCGGCCCAGTTGGACCTTTTCCGGACATTCGCTCTGGAGCCCTGGGCTCCTTGCGGGGTCTCAAGACGACCTGTCCGCCGGGGAAATGGCCGGCGGCGGGTCGCTTGCGATCCGTCCGCCTTACTCTGCGGCCTGTGCGGCCGGGACGACGACCGAGACGCTGGAGCGTCCGCGGCTCGAGTGAAACTCGACGACGCCGTCGACGAGGGCAAAGAGCGTGTGATCCTTGCCCATGCCGATGTTGCGGCCGGGATGCCACTTGGTCCCGCGCTGGCGAATGATGATATTGCCGGCCACGACGGACTCGCCGCCGAATTTCTTGACGCCGAGGCGCCGGCCGTCCGAGTCGCGGCCGTTGCGCGACGAGCCGCCCGCTTTCTTGTGAGCCATTGTCCTGCTCCGTGTCGTTCTTGTCCGGCGGCCCGTGCTGACCGCCCGTTTCTACGGCGGCCCCGAGCGCCGCCTGAAAATCCGTTGCTTAGATCGCGAGAATCTTGACGAGCGTCAAGTCCTGACGATGCCCGCGCTTGCGCTTGGAGTTCTGGCGGCGGCGCTTCTTGAAGGCGATCGACTTGGCGCTGCGCGCCTGGCCGACGATTTCCGCCGACACCGTGGCGCCCGCGACCGTGGGAGCGCCGATCTTGGGGGAGTCGCCCCCGATCATCAGCACCTCGTCGAAGGTGACCTTGTCGCCCGGCGCGCCTTCGAGCGCCATGACGGTGATAATGTCTCCGGCGGACACGCTATATTGCTTGCCGCCGGTTTTGATGACTGCGAACATCTTTTTTTCCCGTGTTCGGATCCGGCGCTCGCCTGTTCGAGCATAGCGCGGTGGCGCTGTGCGGGCGGGCCGGCTTCTTGCAGTTGGACCGGTTGCGCTTCGCTTCAAAATGAAAAAAGCGGCGAGACCGCCGCGACGAAGCAAAATACGCCTAGCGCGTCGGCCCGGCCTTGTCAATGGCGCTGGCCGCGTCGGCTCAATAGCAGTTCGCGGCCTTCATCTGAACGAGCCAGCTCATGCAGGCCGCCTGGGCGCGATTGGCGCGGGCCGCGCGGCGCTGGGCCCGCCAATAGGCGTAATCCTCGTCGTCCCAGTCGCCATCGTCGGGATAGCCCTGGCCATACCCGCCCCCATAGCCTCTCGGGCCGCCCCATCCGCCACCGCCGTAGCTCTGCTGCTCGACGACGCAGGTGTTGTAGGCGTTGGCGAGGGTCATGCAGACCGCCACATTGGGTCCGCCCGCCTTGGCAGGCTGAGCGGCGATAAGGGCGCCGACGGCGCCGGCGAAGAAGAGAGTGCGGATTGCAGGCATCGGGTCCCCGGTCGCGGCGCAGCTGGCGCCGTCGGCTTGTCTAACGTCCCTTGTCTGAAGAACATCTGAACGTCACCAGCCGGCGACGCGGCGGCAGGCGGAGGAGCCGCCGTCGAATTCATAATGGTCGCCGCAGGCGAAGGCGACCGGCGGCTCGCCCGTCTGCTCGAACATGTCGTAGCCCTGTTTGAGATTGTGCCAGAAGCCCGCCCATTGCGCATAACCGCCGCCGCCGCTGACGAAGGCGAGCCAGCCGCCGCCATTCCCCGTCTCGCGCGCAAGATTGGCCTCCGTCATGCGAAAGGGAAAGATATGCACCGGGATTTCCTTCTGCCCGGCGCGCAGGGCCGCTTCGACGAAGCCGTAGATTTCCTCGATCCCGCGGTCGGTCATGGCGAAACAGCCGACCGACTTGCAGGCGCCATGCACCATGACGAGCCCGCCCGTGCGGCCGTTCTGCCGGTCGAAGGCGTTGGGATAGCCGACATTGAAGGCGCGGTAATAATTGGAGTGCGGATTGAGCTGCTTGGCCGAGACGCTGTAGAAGCCCTCGGGCGACTGGTAGTCCGCCTCCTTGATCTTGGGGCCGAGCCGGCCCGACCATTTGCAGATCGGGAAGGTCTTGTAGAGCGCATAGCGGCCGTTCTTCTTCAGCCACAGCTCCAGTTGCCCCTCCTGCTTGAAAATGCGCACGAAGACGGGGTCGCCCATGCCGAATTTCGGCGGCGGCGGCTGGAAGGCGTCCTCCGGCGCCGGCCGCAGGGCCGGCTCCTGCAGGCGGGCGAGTTGAACCCCGTCCGGCGCGGCGGCCGGCGCCGCGGCGGCCCCCGGAGGCGTCTGGGCGGCCGAATCGCTCGCGGGCGCGAGGGCGGCCAGCTTGCCGAGATCGGCGGGGCGGGCCGGGGGCGTCGGCACATCGGCGTAAAGCGGCGCGGGCGCCGCTGCGCCGGCGGGGGGCGCGGTCTCGGGCGCCGGCTGCGGCGCCTGCGGCCATTGCGGAAAAGACCATGACGAGGCCGGAGGCTGCTGGGCCGTCTGCGGCGGCGGGGGAGCGGGGGCCGGCGGCTCGGCCGGGGCCGGGACCTCAAGCGCGGCGAGGTCGCGCGGGCGGACGGGCGGCAGCGGCGTTTCTCCCGAGGCATTGGCCAAGGGCGTTTCCGCGTTGCGCAGTTCCACTGGGCGGACCGGCGGGGGCGGCGGGAAAGAGACAGAGCCCTCGACGCCCCCGCCATCGAGACCGGCGGCCGGGGCTTGGGGCGCGGCGCCGGCGGGCGCCACGGCGGCGAGGGCCTGCGGCGCGGCCGGTTGCGGGGCCAATCCGGGGAGCGGCGGAGCCGCCGGCGCTTGCGGCGCGGGTGGGGCGGCGTCGGCCGTGGAGACGGATGAGGGCGGGAGGCCGCGGCGCAGGCCTGTCACGATGGCGCCGCCGGCCGGATGGGGCGCGCCGAGGGCGACGACCCTGGCGGCGCCGGGACCGCGCGCCTTGCCGGCTCCGGGCATGAAACGCAGCGCCGCCACGCCGAGGCCGAAAGCGGCGACGGCGAGCGCGGCGAAGAGAAGATGCGTGAGGCGCGGCTTCATGAGCGGGCGTTTCGTTCCTCTCGACGCAGAGCCTGAGACAGGGGCGCCCTCCCGTCAATGTCCCTCGAAAGAGACGAGGGTGCGCACCGGCACGCCGAGCGCCTCGATCTTTCTCGCGCCGCCAAGGTCTGGCAGGTCGATGACGAAACAGGCGGCGACCACCTCGGCCCCCATCTTCTGCAACAGCCGGATCGCGCCCGTCGCCGTGCCGCCCGTGGCGATCAGATCGTCCACGAGGATGACGCGCTCGCCCGGCGCGACGGCGTCGACATGCATCTCCATCTCGTCGGTCCCATACTCCAGCTCATAGGCAATCGACACAGTCTCATGCGGCAATTTGCCTTTTTTGCGAATCGGAATGAACCCCGAGGACAGCTGATGGGCGACGGCGCCGCCCAGAATGAAGCCGCGCGCCTCCATGCCGGCGACCTTCTCGATCTTCGCGCCGGCCCAGGGCTGAACCAGCTCGTCCACCGCCTTGCGAAAGGCCCTCGCGTCGCCGAGCAGCGTCGTGATGTCGCGAAAGAGTATGCCTTCTTTCGGGTAATCCGGAATCGTGCGGATGCTGGCGCGAAGCGGCATCTGTGAACCCTTGGGTGCGTGTTACGGCATCCTCAACCTTAAGTTGAGATCGCGCTGGCGCGCGCAGGCAAGCTGCATACACTGCAACCGGGCCAAACACCAAGGTTGTCGCCAGATGCGTCGCGTTCTCCTCATCTGTCTCGCGCTTTTCCCTCTTGTCGCGCCCGCGCAGCCCCTGCCGCAAGCGCCGCAAGCGTCCCCTGGCGCCGCCCTGCCGGGAGCCGTTCCGCCCGGCCAGCCCTATGGCGCCGGTCCCGGCCAAGGGGCGGGGCAGGGCGCCGGACAGACGGCGGCCTGGGGTCCTCAGGGCTATGGCGGCTGTTACGGGTGCAGCTATTCGGGCGATTACTATGGCTACTATGGCGCGAATATCGGCGCGCGCCGTCCCGCGCCGCCTCTGCGATTGCAGGGCCAGTGGCGCAACGGCTGGTGGTATTACTGACGCCCGCCTATTTGCTCGCGGCGTTGAGGCGCGCCATCACCGCATCCAGTTTCTCCAGCAAGACCGGGTCGCGCGCCTCGGGCCCCGTGAGAATCGCATTATCCAGCGCCCGGTCCGAGCCAATGGGGCAGGGCTCGTGCTCGGCGGGGAAATCCTTCAGCACGCGCGCCACGAGCCGCGCGGCGGCGGCGGAGTTCTTGCGCACGATGTCGATCACCGATGCGACGTCGACGTGATCGTGGTCGGGGTGCCAGCAGTCGAAATCCGTGACCATGGCGATGGTCGCATAGGAAATTTCCGCCTCGCGGGCGAGCTTCGCCTCCGGCATCGCGGTCATGCCGATGAGATCGAAGCCTGCGGCCTTGTAGTGGAGCGATTCGGCGTAGGTCGAGAACTGCGGACCCTCCATGCAGACGTATGTGCCGCCCTCCGCGATCTCGATCCCCTCTGCGCGGGCCGCCGCCGCGATGCGCTTCGAAAGCTTCGGCGCGATCGGATGCGCCATCGACACATGCGCCACGCAGCCGTCGCCGAAAAAGGAGGACTGGCGGGCGAATGTGCGGTCCACGAACTGGTCGACGAGCACGAAAAGCCCGGGGAAGAACTGCGATTTGAACGAGCCGCAAGCCGAGACGGAGATGATGTCGGTCACGCCCGCGCGTTTCATCGCGTCGATATTGGCGCGGTAGTTGATCGACGAGGGCGACAGTCGGTGGCCGCGTCCGTGGCGCGGCAGAAACACCGCTTTCGTGCCGCCGATCTCGCCGAAGACCAGTTCGTCCGACGGCTCGCCCCAGGGGGTCGACACCCGCGCGCGCCGCACATTCTCGGCCCCCGGAAGGTCATAAACGCCCGAGCCGCCGATAATGCCCACAACCGCGCGCGTCATGCGCCTCTCCCGTTGAAAGAAAAGGCGCGAACGCCCGAAGCGCGCAACTTAGCCGCCGGCGGGCGAGAAGCAAAGGCGATGCGGTTATCTGGCGCCCGACAGATTTTGATCGCTAAAATGCCGCAGGCTGATTCTCTGTTCCGCCGCTCGGCGGAGGACCACGGCCGCCGTGAAAAGGCCAGAGGGCGCGGGCCACGGAAAGAACCCGGTTCGCGACTGGGAAATCAGCGGAATCGGACCGGCCAGACGCGGCGCAGGTCGGATGCTTCCCTCATCCTTTCCACCCGTTCCGCGACGGGCTCGCGCGGGAGCGCGATTGAAAACGATGAGCCCGACAGGGTTGCGCCGCAAAATCCGCTGTGTTAGGGGACCGTCGCCTTGGGACTGGGGCGTTGCCGCCTTCAGTTCCTTGCCCCTGCAGCATCCGTCGCTTCTAGGCTGACCGCGGAAAACGCGCGCGCATTCTCTGCGCCGTGGCCGGCGTTTGGAACGGCGGGAATTTGACGAGCGATCCAAGTGGCTCAAGACGGAGTTTCGCTTTCCGGCGTCGCAGGACGCTACGCCTCCGCCCTTTACGAACTGGCGTCGGAGAAGCGCGCCACGGACGAGGTCGCCGCAGCCCTCGCCGCGTTCCAGGGCCTCATGAATGAAAGCCCCGACCTGAAGCGCCTGGTGAAGAGCCCGGTGTTCTCGGCGCAGGAGCAGGTCAAGGCGCTCGACGCGCTTCTCGGCAAGGCCGGCATTTCCGGCATCGCCGCCAATTTCATCCGGCTGGTCGCCTCCAAGCGCCGCCTCTTCGTCCTTCCGGACATGATCGCCGCCTATCAGGGGCTGCACGACAAGGCCAAGGGCCTCGTGCGCGCCGACGTGACCGTCGCCGCCCCGCTGCGCCCCGATCATGAATCGGCGCTGCGCCAGGCGCTCGCCGCGGTCACCGGCGGCAAGTCGGTCAGCCTCAACGTTCGCACGGATCCGTCGGTCATCGGCGGCATCATCGTGAAACTCGGTTCGCGCATGGTCGACGCTTCCGTTCGCACCAAGCTCAACTCAATCCGCACACGCATGAAAGAGGTCGGCTGATGGATATCCGCGCCGCAGAAATTTCCGCGATCCTCAAGAACGAGATCGCCAACTTCGGCAATGAGGCCGAGGTCACCGAGGTCGGCCAGGTCCTGTCCGTCGGCGACGGCATCGCTCGCGTCTACGGGCTCGACAATGTGCAGGCCGGCGAGACGGTCGAATTCGAGAACGGCGTGCGCGGCATGGCGTTGAACCTCGAAAGCGACAACGTCGGCATCGTCATTTTCGGCTCCGACCGCGACATCAAGGAAGGCCAGACGGTCAAGCGCACGGGCGCCATCGTCGACGTGCCGGTCGGCAAGGAGCTTCTCGGCCGCGTCGTCGACGCGCTCGGCAATCCGATCGACGGCAAGGGCCCGATCAAGGCGACCAAGCGCGCCCGCGTCGACGTCAAGGCGCCTGGCATCATTCCGCGCAAGTCGGTGCACGAGCCGATGGCCACGGGCCTCAAGGCCGTCGACGCGCTGATCCCGATCGGCCGCGGCCAGCGCGAGCTGATCATCGGCGACCGCCAGACCGGCAAGACCGCCATCGCGCTCGACACGATCCTGAACCAGAAGTCGCTGAACGTCGAGGGCGCGCCGGAGAGCCAGAAGCTCTACTGCGTCTATGTCGCCGTCGGCCAGAAGCGGTCGACCGTCGCGCAGTTCGTGAAGGTGCTCGAGGAGCGCGGCGCGCTCGAATATTCGATCATCGTCGCGGCCACGGCCTCCGACCCGGCCCCGATGCAGTTCCTCGCGCCCTTCGCCGGCTGCGCCATGGGCGAATATTTCCGCGACAACGGCATGCATGCCGTCATCATCTATGACGACCTTTCCAAGCAGGCCGTCGCCTATCGCCAGATGTCGCTGCTGCTGCGCCGTCCGCCGGGCCGCGAAGCCTATCCGGGCGACGTCTTCTACCTGCATTCGCGCCTCCTCGAGCGCGCCGCCAAGCTCAATGACGAGCGCGGCGCCGGCTCGCTGACCGCGCTGCCGGTCATCGAGACACAGGCCAACGACGTGTCGGCCTATATTCCGACCAACGTGATTTCGATCACCGACGGCCAGATCTTCCTGGAGACCGATCTGTTCTACCAGGGCATCCGCCCGGCGGTGAACGTCGGCCTCTCGGTGTCGCGCGTCGGCTCCTCGGCGCAGACCAAGGCGACGAAGAAGGTCGCCGGCAAGATCAAGGGCGAGCTCGCCCAGTATCGTGAGATGGCGGCCTTCGCCCAGTTCGGCTCCGACCTCGACGCGGTGACGCAGCGTCTGCTCAATCGCGGCGCGCGCCTGACCGAACTGCTGAAGCAGCCGCAGTTCTCGCCGCTGAAGATGGAAGAGCAGACCTGCGTGATTTACGCCGGCGTCAACGGCTATCTCGATCCGCTGCCGGTCAATCGCGTGAAGGCCTTCGAAGACGGCTTGCTCGCGCTGCTGCGCTCGCAGCACGCCGACATCCTTGAGAGCATCCGCTCGACGAAGGATCTCCCGGCCGAGACGGAAGCGAAGCTCAAGAGCGTCGTCGAAACCTTCGCGAAGTCCTTCGCGTAAAGCACTCGTGCCCTCTCCCCGCCCGCGGGGAGAGGGGGAAGCGCCTCCCGGAGGCGAACCCTTTAGACAAGAAGCACGCTCATGCCCTCGTTGAAGGATCTTCGTAACCGCATCTCCTCCGTCAAGGCGACGCAGAAGATCACCAAGGCCATGCAGATGGTCGCGGCGGCCAAATTGCGCCGCGCGCAGACGGCGGCCGAGGCCGCCCGTCCCTATGCCGAGCGCATGGAATCGGTGCTCGCCAATCTCGCCGCCGGCGTCACCACCGGCGGCCCGCAGCTTCTGGCCGGCAACGGCCGGAACGATGTGCATCTGCTGGTCGTCGCCACCGCCGAGCGTGGTCTCTGCGGCGCATTCAATTCCTCGATCGTGCGCCTCGCCCGCGACCACGCCCAGCGCCTCCAGGGTCAGGGCAAGACGGTCAAGATTCTCTGCGTCGGCAAGAAGGGCTACGACCAGCTTCGCCGTCAATTCGAGAAGGAGATCGTCGAACTCATCGAGTTGCGCGGTCTGAAGCAGATCGGCTTCGAGAACGCCGACGAGATCGGCAAGAAGATCATCGCCATGTTCGAGGCCGGCGAATTCGACGTCGCCACGCTCTTCTTCTCGAGGTTCAAGTCGGTCATCGCGCAGATCCCCACGGCGCAGCAGCTCATCCCGGCGCAGATCGCCGCCAATGAGAACGCGCCCGCGCAGGAAGGCCCGCAGCCGACCTATGAATATGAGCCCGGCCAGGACGAGATCCTCTCGACCCTTCTGCCGCGCAACATTTCGGTCCAGGTGTTCCGCGCGCTGCTCGAGAACGCCGCTTCCGAACAGGGCGCGCGCATGAGCGCGATGGACAACGCTACGCGCAACGCCGGCGACATGATCCGCAAGCAGACGACCCTCTACAACCGGTCGCGGCAGGCGATGATCACCAAGGAACTCATCGAAATCATCTCGGGCGCCGAAGCGCTCTGATCGTTAAAATAGACGAGGACGTAACATGGCCGCCAACAAGCCCACGGGCCGCATCACCCAAGTCATCGGCGCCGTCGTCGACGTGAAGTTCGACGGCCACCTGCCCGAGATTCTCAACGCGCTCGAGACCACCAACCAGGGCCAGCGCCTGGTGCTCGAGGTCGCCCAGCATCTCGGCGAGAACTCCGTTCGCACCATCGCCATGGACACCTCCGAGGGCCTGACCCGCGGCCAGGAAGTCACCGACACCGGCGCGCCGATCTCGGTTCCGGTCGGCGAGGAGCTGCTCGGCCGCATCATCAACGTCATCGGCGAGCCGGTCGACGAAGCCGGCCCGGTGAAGTCGAGCGGCGTTCGCGCGATCCATCAGCCGGCCCCGTCCTACGCCGAACAGGCGACGGAAGCGCAGATTCTCGAGACGGGCATCAAGGTCGTCGACCTGCTCGCGCCTTACGCCAAGGGCGGCAAGATCGGCCTGTTCGGCGGCGCGGGCGTCGGCAAGACCGTGCTGATCATGGAGCTCATCAACAACGTCGCCAAGGCGCACGGCGGTTACTCCGTCTTCGCCGGCGTCGGCGAGCGCACGCGCGAAGGCAACGACCTCTATCACGAGATGATCGAGGGCGGCGTCAACAAGAAGGGCGGCGGCGCCGGCTCGAAATGCGCGCTGGTTTATGGCCAGATGAACGAGCCGCCGGGCGCCCGCGCCCGCGTCGCGCTCACCGGCCTCACCGTCGCCGAGGAGTTCCGCGACAAGGGCCAGGACGTGCTGTTCTTCGTCGACAACATCTTCCGCTTCACCCAGGCGGGCTCGGAAGTGTCGGCGCTTCTCGGCCGCATCCCCTCGGCGGTGGGCTATCAGCCGACGCTCGCGACCGACATGGGCGCGCTGCAGGAGCGCATCACGACGACGACCAAGGGCTCGATCACCTCGGTGCAGGCGATTTACGTGCCGGCCGACGACTTGACCGACCCGGCCCCGGCCACCTCCTTCGCCCATCTCGACGCGACGACCGTTCTGTCGCGCTCCATCGCCGAGAAGGGCATCTATCCGGCGGTCGATCCGCTCGACTCGACGTCGCGCATGCTCTCCCCGGCGATCGTCGGCGAAGAGCATTACGACGTGGCCCGCAAGGTGCAGTCGACGCTGCAGCGCTACAAGTCGCTGCAGGACATCATCGCGATCCTGGGTATGGACGAGCTCTCGGAAGAGGACAAGCTGGTCGTCGCCCGCGCCCGCAAGATCGAGCGCTTCCTGTCACAGCCCTTCCACGTCGCCGAAGTCTTCACCGGCTCGCCGGGCAAGCTCGTCGCGCTGGCGGACACCATCAAGGGCTTCAAGGGCCTGGTGAACGGCGACTACGACCACCTGCCGGAAGCCGCCTTCTACATGGTCGGCTCCATTGACGAGGCGATCGAAAAGGCCGCCAAGCTCGCCAAGGAAGCGGCGTAACGCGCTTCAAATCGCGAACATGGCCGGAAATTTCCGGCCGTGTTCCTCTGCGCGGCCGGGCGTGATCCCGGCCCTCGTGCGCCGAAACGCGGCGCCATCCCGCTACAGAACCTCCCCCGGAGACTGACATGCCCGCATTTCACTTCGAACTCGTCTCTCCCGAGAAGCTCCTGTTTTCGGGCGAGGTAGAAAGCGTCGTGGCGCCGGGCGCCGAGGGCCAGTTCACGGTCCTCAAGGACCATGCGCCGGTCATGACGACCCTGAAATCCGGCGTCGTCACCGTCGCGGGCGGCGACGGCAAGGTCGAAAAGCTCTTCGTGCGCGGCGGATTTGCGGATGTCAACGCGGCCGGCTTCACCATTCTCGCCGAGCTCGCCGTGTCGATCGCCGAGATCGACGTGGCCAGGCTCGACGCCGACATCAGGAACGCCCGCGAGGACGTCGCCGACGCCAGGTCAGACGAGACGCGTAGCGCCGCCAGCGAGAAGCTGGCCCAGCTCGAGGAGATGCGCGCCGCCGTAGCGGCGTAAACGCGCTGACGCTTGTCCACTTTCAACGCGCTCCGGCGGCCACGCCGGGGCGCGTTTGTCGTCCGGGGGCTGGTCCGGGGGCTGGAGTCTTCCGGGGCATTGAAAGGCCCGGTCAGTCGCAGGCAGGCCCCTCAGTTGTATCGGCAGGCCGCGCCAATTCCGCCTCAATCATGTCACCATGCTGCGCCTCCGGCGCCAGTTCCTGGCGGCTCGCGGCAACGTCACGAATGGCGTCGCCGATTTCCGGATTGCGTACGATCAGGGACTGCAGGTCGTAGGCGTCGAGAACGAGCAGTTTGGTTGGCTCGACGGCCCGGACGTTCGCTGTGCGCAGCGTCTTGTGCAGAATCGCCATCTCTCCGAAAAACTGACCCGGCCCAAGTCGTGCGGGCTCGCGGGAAAGTTCGATCTCGACCTCGCCCTCGGCGATGAAATACATCGACTGCGCCAGATCGCCTCGCCGGACGATGAGCGTCCCCGCCGGAATCGACTGCGCGCTCAGATAACGCATGATTTCGGCGATCGCCGTCGCGCCGAGCGTCCGAAACAGAGGCACGCTCGCGACCATGCTCCAGGTGACCACGAATTCACGGCGGTGAATTTCCTCGGCGAAGGCGGTGGCCACGATGCCGACGGGCAAGCCCAGCATCACATACCCCAAAACCATTGTAACCGAGGCGATCATGCGTCCGGCGACGGTGACAGGGGTGACGTCGCCATAGCCGACGGTGGTGATGGTCACGATGGCCCACCACATGGCGGTGGGAATCGTGCCGAAAGCTTCCGGTTGGGCGTCCTGCTCGGCGATGTGGATGGCGCTCGCGGAGAAGAGAACGGCGCCAAACAGCAGGATGCCGGTCGCGACGAGCGCCTTGCGTTCGGCTTCCATGACGGCGACGAGGGTCCTGATGCCAGCCGAATAACGGGCGAGCTTGAAAAAGCGCAGGAGCCGCAGCAGGACCATCACCCGCAGGTCGGTGGCGATGAAGAGCGAAAGGTAGAAAGGCAAGATCGTGAGGAGATCGATGATCGCCGAGCCGGAAACGATGAAGGCAAGCCGCGCGGCGGTCGAGGTGCGATCGGTGTAGGGCGTATGGTCCGGGGCGGACCAGAGCCGCATCAGGTATTCGATGGTGAAAGCGACGACGGCGACATATTCGATCGCATGAAACAGTGGCCCGTATTTATGTTCATATTCGGGGACCGACTCGAGGACCACCGCGAAGACGGAGAAGGCGACGAGGACCACAAGGGTCCGATGAACGAACCGGGTCGCCCAGTCGTGCCCGCCCCCGTCGAGAATCAGATGCGTGCGGCGCCGAGTGCGATAATACCAGCCTCGTTTTTCCGCCGTCACTGCGCCGCCTTGCCTCTCAAGGCGTCTTCGACCGAGGCGAGGGCCTGATCGATCGCCGTCGCGTCGGGGCCGCCGGCCTGGGCGAGATCAGGCCGTCCGCCGCCGCCCTTCCCGCCGAGCGTGGCGCTCGCGACCCGGACGAACTCGACGGCGCTATATTTTTCGGTGAGGTCGTCGGTGACGCCCACGACGATCCCCGCCTTGCCGTCCGGCGAGGCGCTGGCGATGGCGACGATTCCGGAGCCGATGCTCTTCTTCGCGTCGTCGACGAGTGATTTCAGGTCCTTGGCGTCGATCCCTTCGACCGCGCGAGTCAGCAGCTTGACGCCCGCGACCTCACGCGCCTCCGGCCCGGCCCCGGCGCTCCCGCCGCCGCCCATGGCGAGCTTGCGCTTGGCGTCGGCAAGGTCGCGCTCCAGCCGCTTGCGCTCTTCCACCAGCTGCGCCAGCCGCGACGGCGCCTCTTCGACCGGGGCGCGCATCAGCGTGGCGATCTCCTGCAGCGCCCGGGACTGCGAGACCAGATAGGTTCGCGCGCCCTCGGCGGTGCGCGCCTCGATGCGGCGGACGCCCGAGGCGACCGCGCCCTCGCTGATGATGGTCAACAGCCCGATGTCGCCGGTGCGGCCCACATGGGTGCCGCCGCAGAGCTCCACGGAAAAGGCGTGACGCGAGCCGGGATCTGGGCGGCCCATGGAGACGACGCGAACCTCATCCCCGTATTTCTCGCCAAAAAGCGCGCGGGCGCCGGAGTCGATCGCTTCGTCCTGCGCCATTACCCGCGTGTCGACGGGGGCATTGTCCTGGATGATCTCATTGGCGAGCGTCTCCACCCGGCTCAGCTCCTCGGCGGTGAGGGGCTTTGGATGGGTGAAGTCGAAGCGCAGACGCTCGGGGGCGACGAGCGAACCCTTTTGCGAGACATGGTCGCCAAGAACCTGCCGCAACGCCTCGTGCAGGATATGCGTGGCCGAGTGATTGGCGCGCGTCGCCCTGCGACGGTCATGATCGACGTCGAGTTCGAGCGCGAGGCCCGGCGTGAGTTCGCCCTCCTCGAGGACGCCCTCATGGACGATGAGGTCGCCGAGCTTTTTCGACGTGTTGTCGACGCGGAAGCGCAGGCCCTTGCCGCGCATGACGCCGA
Source organism: Hyphomicrobiales bacterium (assembly GCA_003963405.1). Lineage (GTDB taxonomy): Bacteria > Pseudomonadota > Alphaproteobacteria > Rhizobiales > Beijerinckiaceae > Methylocystis. The sequence goes on along the minus strand of RXIY01000064.1, from coordinate 109,710 downwards.
CGTCGCCCACCTGGCCGCCTGATTCCCCGTAAAACGGGGTCTGGTTGAGGATGACGGCGCCGCGCTGTCCCTGTTTCAGAGCGAAGGCCTCGGCGCCGTCGTGGACGAGCGCGGTGACGACGCCTTCGGATCTCTCGGTGTCATAGCCGAGAAATTCGGTCGCGCCGAGGCGCTCCTTGAGCGCAAACCACAGCGTTTCGGTCGCCGTTTCGCCGGATCCCGCCCAGGCCTTGCGGGCCTCGGCGCGTTGGCGATCCATGGCGGCGTTGAACGCCTCTTTGTCCACGGCGATACCCCGCGGGCGCAAGGCGTCCTCGGTGAGATCGAGCGGGAAGCCATAGGTGTCATAGAGCTTGAAGGCCGTTTCGCCGGAGAATTTCCCGCCCGTGGCCAGCCCGGCGGTCTCTTCGTCGAGGATGCCGAGGCCACGCGCGAGCGTGGCGCGGAATCGGGTCTCCTCGGTTTTCAGCGTATCGACGATCAGCGCCTGGGCGCGGACCAGTTCGGGATAGGCCTGTCCCATTTCGGCGATGAGGGTCGGCACAAGACGCCACATCAGCGGTTCCTGCGCCCCGAGAATTTGGGCATGGCGCATGGCGCGGCGCATGATCCGGCGCAGCACATAGCCGCGCCCTTCGTTGGAGGGCGTGACGCCGTCGGCCACCAGGAAGGAGGAGGCGCGCAGATGGTCGGCGATCACTCGGTGGCTGGCGGCCTGCGGCCCGTTGACCGAAGCGCCGGTCAATTCGGCGACCGCGCCCGTCAGCGCGCGGAAAAGGTCGATCTCGTAATTGGAAGTGACGCCCTGCATCAGGGCGGCGATGCGCTCGAGCCCCATGCCGGTGTCGATCGAGGGACGCGGCAGGGGCGCCCGCTGGCCCGGCGCGACCTGCTCGTATTGCATGAAGACGAGGTTCCAGAATTCGAGGAAGCGGTCGCCGTCCTCGTCGGGGCTGCCGGGCGGCCCGCCCGCGAGCGTCTCGCCCTGGTCGTAGAAGATTTCCGAACAGGGGCCACAGGGGCCGGTGTCGCCCATGCTCCAGAAATTGTCGGAGGAGGCGATGCGGATGATGCGGCTGTCGTGGAAGCCCGCGATCTTTTTCCAAAGATCATAGGCCTCGTCGTCATCGTGGTAGACGGTGACGAGGAGGCGATCGACCGGGAGCTGGAATTCCTTGGTGATCAGGCTCCAGGCCAGTTCGATCGCGCCTTCCTTGAAATAGTCGCCGAAGGAGAAATTCCCCAGCATTTCGAAGAAGGTGTGGTGGCGCGCGGTGTAGCCGACATTGTCGAGGTCATTGTGCTTGCCGCCGGCGCGCACGCATTTCTGGGCGGAAGCCGCGCGCGCCTGATGGCGCTTCTCGACGCCCGTGAAGACATTCTTGAACTGCACCATGCCCGCATTTGTGAACATGAGGGTGGGGTCATTGTGCGGGACAAGCGGAGAGGACGCGACCTTCTCGTGGCCGTTGCGCACGAAATAGTCGAGGAATGCGGAGCGTATCTGGTTGACGCTGCTCATTTTGCGTCTCTCTGAAGGCGACCGGTGACGCCGGTCATATGGTGAAAACCTTGCCGGGCGGAAGGCCGCCCTGCGAAAGGCCGCGTCGCGGCTGGCCGGAAGAGAGCCCGCGCGCCGTCTGTCGCGGCCGGATATGCCAGTCCGGGAGCGTTTCGGCAATGAAAAAGGCCCGGCAAGCGGGCCTTCGATCATCGGTGCTGAAAGGGGCGCGGAATTATTCGCCGCCGTCGTCGTCGCCTGCGCCTGCGTCCAGAATTTTCTCGGCGATGAGGCCGGCGTTCTCGCGGATCGCCTGCTCGATGCGTCCGGCGATTTGGGGGTTCTGACGCAGAAAGCCCTTGGCGTTCTCCCGGCCCTGGCCGAGGCGCTGGCTGTCGTAGGAGAACCAGGCGCCGGATTTTTCGACGACGCCCGCCTTGACGCCGAGGTCGATGAGCTCACCGACCTTGGAGACGCCCTCGCCATACATGATGTCGAATTCGACCTGTTTGAAAGGCGGCGCGACCTTGTTCTTGACCACCTTGACGCGGGTCTGGTTTCCGATCGTTTCGTCGCGATCCTTGATGGCGCCGATGCGGCGGATGTCGAGGCGGACCGAGGCGTAGAATTTCAGCGCATTGCCGCCCGTCGTCGTCTCCGGCGAGCCGTACATCACGCCGATCTTCATGCGAATCTGGTTGATGAAGATCACGAGCGTATTGGAGCGGGCGATGGAGGCGGTGAGCTTGCGCAGCGCCTGGCTCATCAGACGCGCCTGAAGCCCCGGCTGCACCTCGCCCATCTCGCCCTCGATCTCCGCGCGCGGCGTGAGCGCGGCGACCGAGTCGATGACGAGCACGTCGACGGCGCCGGAACGCACCAGCGTGTCTGTAATCTCGAGCGCCTGCTCGCCCGTGTCGGGCTGGGAAATCAGAAGCTCGTCGAGATTGACGCCGAGCTTGCGGGCGTAAACCGGATCGAGCGCATGTTCAGCGTCGACGAAGGCGCAGACGCCGCCGGCCTTTTGCGCCTCGGCGACGACATGCAGCGTAAGCGTCGTCTTGCCCGAAGACTCGGGCCCGTAGATTTCGACGATGCGGCCGCGCGGCAGGCCGCCGACGCCCAATGCAATGTCGAGCCCGAGCGAGCCCGTCGAAATGGTCTCGATCTCGACCGCTTTCTGATTCTTGCCGAGCCGCATGATCGAGCCCTTGCCGAAGGCGCGCTCGATCTGCGACAGGGCGGCGTCAAGCGCCTTGGTCTTGTCCACGGACGTTCCTTCCACGAGGCGGAGATTGGCTTGGCTCACGGCTTGAAAATCCCTTCTGGCACGAATCGACGCACAGGGGCAACGGCTCGGGCGCTATTGTGCATGATTTGTTCCGCTCTCCAAGTTCTTTTTTCGTTCCCGCGGCGCCGGGTCGCTCGGGCGCGGAGGAGCCCTCCGGAAGTCGTCTGAAAATCAGTCTTCTTTATATCCGCAGCGCAGATACAGCGGCGCCTCGACGGCGCGCGCCGGGGGGTCGGCCCGCCAGGCGTCCTCCAGCGCCTTGTCCACAAGGTCGAGCGGATTGCGGCCCGTGTCCTCCTCGTATCGGCGCACCGCCGACCAGGTGGAGAGGAATCGGCGGAGATCGTCTTTCGATTCGGCGATTTTCGTCGTGAAGAGGGGAGCCTCGCGCTCGGCGAAAGGAAAGGGCAGGGTGCGATAGCCGCTGAAGTAATAGTGCGCGTTCTGGCCCCAGTAGCGGCCGAGGATCCCGCTCTTCAGCGCTTCGAGCACCGCGTCGAGCGGGGCGCGGCCGGTCCGGGGCCAGTCATAGGTCCAGGCGGCGAGAACGCCGCCAGGCTTCAGCGCGCGCCGCGCCAACGGATAGAATTCGCCCAAGTCGAACCAGTGCAGGGAGCAGGCGCAGGCGATGAGGTCGACCGCGCCGTCGAGTCCAGGGTCATCTTCGGCTGCGGCGAGGCGGTACTCGATATTGGGCCGGTCCGGGGCCAGCGCCAATTGCCGCGGGTCGCGTTCCGTGGCGAGCACGCGGCTGAAATGACGGGAAAGGCCAAGCGCGGCCTGACCGCTGCCGGTTCCGCAGTCCCAGGCGAGGCCCTGCGCGGGGGCGGAGCCGGCCAGCCAGGCGAAAAGCCCCTCGGGATATTCCGGGCGGAAGGCCTGATAGTCCGCCGCGTTCTGGCCGAAGACCAGGGATTGCCCGACATCCGCGCCCACTGTCCCTCCGAAATGGTCACCCGCGCCCCAAGCGGCGCGCTGGGGGGATGTGTCACATTCGCATGTCGAAGAGAAGCGCCTCCGCGTCGCTCACGCCCTCGAGGCGCAACTCGTCCCCGCCCGTCACGGCGAGGCCATCGCCCGCCGAGAGACGCGCGCCATTGGCCGTGAGTTCCCCGCGCGCCGCCTGCACCCAGGCGCCGCGGCCGGGCGCAAGGCGCAGCGACACATGTTCGCCCCCGCCAAGACGCGTTGCGTAGAGATCGACGTCGCGATGGATGGTGAGCGAGCCGTCCCGGCCGTCGCGGGAGGCGAGGAGGCGCAGCCGGCCGCGCATTTCGCCCGGCGGGAAGGCTTTCTGCTCGTAGCCGGGCGCGAGGCCCTCGCGCTCGGGCAAAATCCAGATTTGCAGAAAATGTACGGGTTCGCGGTCTGAGGCGTTGTATTCGCTATGGCGCACGCCGGTCCCCGCCGTCATGCGCTGAGCCTCGCCGGGGCGCAGCACGCCGCCGCCGCCGGTGCTGTCCCGGTGCTCGAGCGCCCCCTCGAGGACGTAGGAGATGATCTCCATGTCGCGGTGCGGATGGGTCGGGAAGCCCGCGCCGGGCGCAACGCGATCCTCATTGATCACGCGCAGCGGGCCAAAACCCATATGCGCGGGATCGAAATAGTCCCCGAAGGAAAAGCTGTGCCGGCTGTCGAGCCAGCCGAGCCTTGCGGCGCCGCGCGCCTCCGCCTTGCGGATCGAAAGCTGCATGTTCCGAGCCTCCCGTTCGAGTCGGAACATGGCCCCTCCGGCGCGCGCCGCCAACCCTTTCGACAGGCGCTTCAGTTTCCGGCAACCGGCCCGAGCCGGTGGCCGATGAGATAGACGGCTCCGTTCTCGTCGCCGGTGACGAGCAGCGCCCCGTCCGGCGTCTGCGCGACGACGCAGAGAAGGGCAAAGGACGCGCAGACCATCGGCCGCATGGGCTTCCTCCGGGAAGTTCCAGGCTTCCTCCCTGTCGTCTCAGTCGCGCTCGTAGAGGCGGATGTCGGCGATCGCGGCCGTTCCTTCATAATAGTTGGTGTGCGGATCGCCGATGATGAAAAAATCGGGATAGGCCGAGTCTTTCGGCCAGCTATGCGGGATTTCCAACAGGCCGAAGGGACCCTTGTAGGTAAACGAACGGTCGTAAGCGCCGTCATATTCCTCGCGCGTCTGATTGTAGTGCCAGATGGGATGGCCATCCTGGAGAAATGCGCGGCGAAAACGATAAGTCGCTTTCCCGGAGAAACGGAAATTGCCCTGGATTTCGAGTGTGTAGCCCGTTCGGTCGCGCTCGATCGCAAAACGATATCTTTCGCCGGGCAGGACCTCGGGCGTCAGCTGCGCGGCCGAGACCACTGGCGGAGCGGCGCGCGCGTCGCCGTAAGTCGTTCCGCATTCGCTTGCCGAGACGGGCTCGCTCTCGACCATGCCGCCCGGAGAAAAGAACAGGGCATTTACCGTGTTGTCCTGAGTGACATGATTTCCCGAGGGAGCGCAGAGCTGGAAGGAAGGCTTCTCCGCCATGGTGTAAGCGTCGATCGCGACTTTGCGGTGTGTATGAATGAAGACGTTGTTGCGGGGAAACGGGTCCGGGTAATCCACAATAGCCAGAAAGTAGAAGCCGTTCGTATTTTTGACGCCGAACCAGTCGGCATAGGGCTTCGCAATTTCGTTGCTCGGGCCAAACGCCCAGGGGTGGCGCGTCTTCGCCCCGTTTTCGGCGTAGCCGTTGACGCGCCCCGAATAGGCCCACTGGCCGTTGCGGCTGCCGCCGAAATCCAACCCCACAAGCGAATACTCGATGCGGTATTGGGTGGGAAGCGGATGCGTGGGGCGGATGATGATTCCCCCATGATGATCCGGCTCGCTCAGCAGCGCCGCCGGTTCGCCGTTGATGGCGACATTCGTCAATGACGGCGGATTTTTGGGCTTTCCAACCTTTTCCGGATCGCGCGCAGAGAGTTCCGCGGTCAGCCATCCGTCTTTTCCAAATCGGAATGTTTGTCGGTAGGTGTCGAAGGAGTCGAGCTGCCGGGTGAAATCCGCGCCGCCGGTCGCATGAAAATAGTCGCCGTCGTCGTCGAAGGGGTCGGCCCTTCCCGGGGGCGTCCTTATCCAGGGCGCGGCTTCTCCGCCGATCGGACGCTCGAAATTTTCCTCGAAGATCAATCGCCAGCCAGTCCGCTCCCTTTCCTGCCCGTTACGCGCCAGCGCGTCCTTCGCGGGCAGGTTCAGTGAAAGAGCAAAGGCGGAAACGATCAGCGTCGCCGCGACGAGGAGGGGGGCCAAGTTTTCCAACCCATGACTTTGCGAGAACACGGAGAATTCGCCCGCAACTGACCTGCCAAACGGCGCCGAAATGAGGCGCGGTTCGTCGGCTGGGCGGTTTCATTGCGGCGCCCGCGAACCGGCAGCCTCCTCTCCTTGTTTCAGTTGCGTCGCGTCCGCGAGACGCCGCAGCCGGGGAGACGTGACATGAGCTGGATCATCCTGCTGTTTGCGGCGCTGTTCGAGATCGCCTGGGCGGTCTGGCTCAAAGCCGCCGGCGGTTTCACGCGGCTATGGCCCTCGATCGGCATACTCGCCGCCATGGGCGCGAGCGCTGGCCTGCTCGCGCTCGCGGTTCGCACGCTGCCAATTGGCTCCGCTTACGCCGTCTGGACGGGACTCGGCGCAGCCGGCACGGCGACGACGGGCATTTTCTGGTTCGGAGAGCCCGCGACGCCGCTGCGGCTGTGCAGCATCGCGCTCGTGGTGCTCGGCGTCGTCGGCCTGCGGCTGACGGAGTGAGGCGCCTTTCCCGCGCGCGGTCACGGCGCCGGCGCGAGATAGAGCGCTGCGAACATGACCGCCCCGCAGGCGAGGGCGCCGAGGAGAAGGGACGTGAATTTTTGCGCGCCGTTCCTGCGCTGCGCATCGCAATGGGCCTGTGAGGCGCCGGCGCGGTTGAAGAGTCGATGCGCTGCGGCGCAGCCGCCAAGAGCGCAGGCGGCGGCGACCGCGATGGCGAGCAGGGCGGCAGGGGTCATTGCGCGTCTCCGATCCTTTGCCCCAAAAATGTCGCGCGCGCGCGCCGCGCCGTCAAATCCCGCGAAAAGCGTCTTGGCTCAGAGGCCGAGATCCGAGAGGCCGGGATGATCCTTTGGGCGGGGCCCGAGCGGCCAGCGATATTTGCGTTCGGCCTCGCTGATCGGCTGATCGTTGATGCTCGCGAAACGCAGGCGCATCAGCCCGTTCTCGTCGAACTCCCAATTCTCGTTGCCATGCGAGCGGAACCAGCTTCCGGAATCGTCGCGCCATTCATAGGCGAAGCGCACGGCGATGCGATTGTCGTCGAAGGTCCACAATTCCTTGATGAGGCGGTAGTCGAGCTCCCGCGCCCATTTGCGTTTGAGGAATTCGAGGATCTCGGCGCGGCCGCGGGGGAATTCGGCGCGATTGCGCCAGCGGCTGTCGATCGTATAGGCAAGCGACACGCGTTCGGGATCGCGCGTGTTCCAGGCGTCTTCCGCCATGCGCACTTTCTGGATCGCGGCCTCGCGCGTGAAAGGGGGCAGTGGGGGCCGTTGCGTCTCGCTCATGAGGCAGTCTCCTTCGTCTGGCTGCTGCGAAAAGGCAGCAAGGCTTCCTGTTCGGCGATCATGTCGTCGAGCGCGCGCCGCTCGCGCCGGCAATAATCCGCGACGGCGGCGGCAAGATTTTCGTCGGCAAATTCATGCGCGGACCAGGTGACGACGGGCCGATAGCCGCGCGCGAGCTTGTGCTCGCCCTGCGCGCCCGCTTCGACGCGTTTATAGCCGTTCATGAGCGCATGTTCGATCGCCTGATAATAGCAGACCTCGAAATGCAGGAAGGGCCGCTCGACGCGAGCGCCCCAATTGCGGCCGTAAATGGCGTCGTCGCCGAGAAAGTTGATCGCGCCCGCAACATAGTCGCCGCCGACACGCGCCATCACCAGCAGAATGCGATCCGCCATCGTCTCGCCGATCGCGTCGAAGAAGGCCCGCGTCAGATAGGGCCGCCCCCATTTGCGCGCGCCCGTGTCCATGTAGAAGGCGAAGAAAGCGTCCCAATGCGCGGGCGCAATCTCGCCGCCGGTGAGACGTTCGATGACGAGCCCCTCCTGCGCGTCCCGCCGCTCGCGGCGGATCGCCTTGCGCTTGCGCGCCGAGAGCGCGTCGAGAAAATCGTCGAAGTCTCGATAGCCTTCATTGAAGAAATGAAACTGCTCCCCCGCGCGCAATATGAAGCCCGCCGCGCGCAGCGTCTCGGCGTCGGCGCGCGTCGGGAACGTCAAGTGGATCGAAGAGGCGCCGACGGCCTGCCGCAGGCCGCGCAGGGCCGCGATCAGGGCCGCCTGCGCGCCCGCAGGCGCGCCTTGCGCGACGAGGAGGCGGCGGCCGGTGACGGGGGTGAAGGGCGCCGCGACCTGCAGCTTGGGGTAATAGCGCCCGCCGGCGCGCTCATAGGCCTGGGCCCATCCCTGATCGAAGACATATTCGCCGAGACTGTGCGACTTGAGATAGGTCGGCGCGCAGGCGACGAGGCGCCCGCCCGCATCCTCGACCAGCACATGAAGGGGAGACCAGCCGCTGGCGCGGCCGACCGAGCCCGAGCGTTCCAGCGCATGAAGGAAGGCGTACGAGATGAAAGGATTGTGGCGCTCGCCGTCGTCGGGCGCCGTCGCGCGCGGATTGGCGCAGGCGTCCCAGGCCGCGGCGTCGACGCGGTCGAGAGACTGAACGAAGCGCGCCGTGAGAGAATCCGCCATGACCGCCGCTGTTTTTCGAGCCTCGTCAGTAGATAGGAAAGGCGCGGCACAGCGCCAGCACGTCGTCGCGCGCCGCGGCGATGAGCGAGCCATTTGAAGGATCGGCGACGACGCCGGCGATCCAGGCGCCAATCTGCCGGAATTCGGCGGCGCCGAAGCCGCGCGTGGTTCCGGCGTTGCTCGAAAGCCGCAGGCCGGAGGGCGCCTCCGGCGGGCGCGGATCGAAGGGGATAATGTTCTTGTTGACGGCGAGCCCCGCCGCCTCGAGCGCCCTTGCGGCGACGTCTCCCGTCACGCCTGTCGCGGAGAGATCGACGAGCATGAGCCCCATGTCCGTTCCGCCCGTCACGATGCGCAGGCCCGCCGCGTCGAGGGCGTGCGCGAGCGTGCGCGCATTGTCGAGAACGGCTTCGTTGTAAGCCCGAAATTCGGGGCGCAGCGCCTCGCCGAGGCAGGCCGCCTTGCCGGCGACGGCGTGCAGCATCACGGAGCCCTGAACGCCAGGAAAAATCCCTGCGTCGATGCGCTTCGAAAGGCTGTCGTCGTTCCACAGAACGAGCCCGCCGCGCGCGCCGCGCAGGGATTTGTAGGTCGTCGTGGTCACCACATGGGCGTGCGGGACGGGATCGGGATAAAGCCCCGTGGCGACGAGGCCGGCGACATGCGCCATGTCGACGAGAAGAAAGGCGCCGACCTCGTCGGCGATGGCGCGAAAGCCCGAAAAGTCGATCGTTCGCGGATAGGCGGAGCCGCCGGCCACGATCATGCGCGGCCGCGTCGCGCGGGCGAGATCGCGAACCTCGTCGAGGTCGATCCTTTCGGTGACGCGGTTCACGCCATAATGCGCAATCTTGTAATCGCGCCCGGTCAGCGTCGCGGGATGTCCGTGGCTGATATGGCCGCCCGCTGCGACATTCATCGAGAGAATGGGGTCGCCGAGGCGAAGAAGGCCCAGAAACACGCCGGCGTTGGCGTTGGAGCCCGAATGCGGCTGCACATTGGCGAAGCGGCAGCAAAAGAGTTTTCTGGCGCGCTCGATTGCGAGGCTCTCGATGGCGTCGGCGAATTCGGCGCCGCCGTAATAGCGGGCGAAAGCGGCGCCCTCGACGGTCTTGTTGGTGAGCACGGACCCCTGCGCCTCGAGCACGAGGCGCGAGACGATATTCTCCGAGGCGATGAGCTCGATCCCCTCGCGCTGGCGGGCGAGCTCGCCGTCGATGGCGCGCGCGAGTTCCGGATCGGCCTCGAGGCCGCGGGAGAAATAGCCGTCGGGAGGATTGGACATCGCGTTTCGAATCTCGCGGCTCCACTGTCGAAAGGAGACTGTGCCGGCTCGCGCGCGTCTTCGCAAATCGACTTCGCAAACGAGACCATCCGGCGAGACATGCGGCGCGGCCGGACGGCGGGCGCGCATGAGCTCCGCGCCTTGCGGAAGTCTATGTTAATATCTATAACATTCACATCGGCGCGCTCGACGGGCCGAGCATCAGACTGGAGCCACATATGAGCTGCGATCATGATTCCCGAATGTCCGCCTCGCCCTGGGGCCGTCAGGGAGGGTGCGCGCATTGGAGGCCGTTCGAAGTCGCGGCCATCGTTCTCGGCTTCTTCATCTTCTGGCCGATCGGGCTCGCCCTGCTGTTCATGAAGCTGTGGGGCCGGAGCTTCGGCTATCGGGGCGACCTCTTCTCCTTCGCGGCCGAGCAGGGGGCCAAGGTCAGGGCGGCCTTCGACGACGTCTCGCGCGAGGCCGCGAGCGGCGGCTGGGCGGGTCCGTCCTTCATGCGCTCGACCGGCAATGTCGCCTTCGACGAATGGCGCGAGGGCGAGCTCGCCCGTCTGGAGGAGGAGCGCCGCAAGCTCGCCGAGGCGGAGCGCGACTTCGCCGAACATATCTCCGAGCTGCGCCGCGCGCGCGACCGCGAGGAATTCGATTCCTTCATGCGCGCCCGCAAGGGCGGCGCGGGGCGGTAAGCTTCCCTTCTCCCCTTTTGCGGCCGGCGGAAGCGCCGGCCGTTTTTTCTGTCTCCGACAGGCGGCTGATATTTCGCGGGTTAACTAAACTTTTCGACGCTCGCTTAACCAAGCGTCCGCCACCCTCGCGGCATGGTCCGCCGCGCCACGCTCCTCTTCCTTTCCGCCGCCGCGACGCTCGCGGGGTGCGCCGGGCCGTTCCGCCCGCAGCGGCCCGCCTGGCGCACGCAGGCTGAAAACGCCTGCATCGCGCAAAGACGCGTGCAGCCGTCCGACTTCATCGCGCTTGCGAGCGAGGTCGAGGGTCCGGGCGTCTGCGGCCTCACGAAGCCGTTCAAGGTGACGGCGCTTCAGGGCGGCGCGGTGGCTTTCAACGCGACCGCCACGCTCGACTGCTCCATGGTCGCCGAGCTCGACCAATGGCTCGCCGACACCGTCCAGCCGGCCGCGCAGGCGCGGCTCGGCGCCCGCGTGGCGCGCATTGATTCAATGGGCTCCTACGCCTGCCGGGGCATGAACAACCAAAGCGGCGCGCAGCTGTCCGAACACGCCTTCGGCAATGCGCTCGACATCGGCGGCTTCGTGCTGGAGGACGGGCGTCAGATCACGCTCGTGCGGGACTGGTGGCGCGGCGACGAGCAGACGCGCGCCTTTCTGATGGATGTGCATCGAGGTTCGTGCGACCATTTCACCACCGTGCTGTCGCCGGGCTCGAACGCCTTCCATTACAATCATATACACGTCGATCTCGCCATGCACGGAAGGTCGGGCCGCTCGATCTGCAAGCCCGCCCCGCAAGAGACCCCGCCGCCGCCAGAAGAGTCCCCGCTGATCGCCATGCGCAATGCGCGGCCCGCCGCCGGCGAGGAGACCGACAATGACACGACCGGCCGGCCGCCGCGCGCCGCCTTCGACGGCGGCGACGGCTTCGGCCCGCTCGCCGCGCCCGAGGCGCCGCTGCCGCCGCGTCGGGACGATCCGGCGGCGGGCGACCCCGATCTGACCTCGTCGATCCGCAAGCGCTACTGAGATCCGGGCGCAAATTCGCCGCTCGCCTCCGCCCGCTTCGAACGCTTGTCGTAGATGCAAACGATGACGCGCGGCGCTTTTGCGTCCCTCGACACGCCTTTGGCGAGCGCGACGCCGTAAGTCTCGCTGCCGAAGGGATCGACCTCGATCGTTGCGCGATCGAGCCGGCCGGCCACAGCCGCTTCGCAACTCTTCCGGACGCTCGCGCGAAACTCCCGCCAGGCGTCGTCGCTCGCCGCCTGAGCTGGCGCCGCGCCAAACGACGCGATGAACCCGGCAAGGAGAAGAAGCGCACGCCTCATCTCCGGCCGCCCACGCTCATCAGCCGCAAGACGAGCCAGGCCGGCACGACGAAAACGGCGCCCGCCAGCACATAGCTGACAAGCTCCCGCACGGCGCCGAAGCCCAGGTGATAGATTCGGTCGAAGAAGGCCTGCACGCCGCGCAGAATGTCGATCGGCCGCAACTCCAGCCACATCAGCAGCGCGCCGACGACGAGAGAGATGAAAAAAAGGCGCACGGCGACGTTGATCGGCGAGCCGCCGAGAAAATTTTCGATCGCGTTCTTCGACGCCATGGATTGCGGTTCCGTTTCGGTTGGGTCGGGGAGAAAAGCAAGGTGCCGCGCCGGGCGCGCGGGCTTGTCGAGATGCGGCCAATTGGCGAAGGGTCCGTCGTCCGTCATGCCGAGAAGGCCTTTTCGTCAATTCGGCGCTTCTTCCTTGAACAGTCTGAGTATGCGTCGCAGGAAGCGCTCGGTAAAGGAGAGCGCCCGCTCGAATTCCTGCTCGCCGGGCGCCAGCCCTTTCGCCGCCTCGGTTTTCAGTCTGGCGTTCTCGGCGCTCAGGCGCTCGATCTCCGCTTCGAGCGTCGCCCGCTCGTCGGCCCCGATCCGGCAGACGGCGACGCCGTCCTTGGCCGAGCACCAGGAGACCGCGCCGGTTTCGCGGTTCATCCGCAAAAAACCGCCGTCCACGGGCTGGAGGGTGAAGCGGTCGGGCTCGGGCGCGACGATCGCGGGCGTTTCCTCGGCATGCGCGGCGAAGGGCGCGAGAGCGATTGGCGCGAGCGCCAGCCGCAGCGTGACAGGAGGCATGGGAGCGCCTGTTCCTTGGCTAAGAGTGTCCCGCAGATGGGGGCGCGCGGCGCCTGCGTCAATGGCCAAGGACGCGAGGCTGCGCGCATGCGGCGACGACGCCCCGCTTGATCGCGCCTGCGCGCTCGGCCATAAATTGACTGCCGGACGCCAGACGGGTCACGGCGAAGATAGAGGCGCCAGAAGGGCTTCAGACAATGTCGCGTCCCCCGCTCAACTCTCCGTTCCTCCTCGGTTTCGACGAAATCGAACGCGCCCTCGACCGGGTGACGCGCAGCGGCACGGATGGCTATCCGCCCTACAATATCGAGCGGCTTCCGCGCACCGAGAACGAGCCCGAGCGGCTGCGCATCACCCTGGCCGTCGCCGGCTTCACGCGCGACCAGCTCGATGTGTCGCTCGAGGAAAACCAGCTCGTCATCCGTGGCCGGCAGGTCGAGGAGCGCGAGCGGCATTTCCTCCACCGCGGCATCGCCGCGCGGCAGTTCCAGCGCGCCTTCCTGCTCGCCGACGGCATGCAGGTTCTGGGCGCCGATCTCGTCAACGGCCTGCTCTCGGTCGATCTCGTCCGGCCCGAGCCCGAGCGGGTGATCAAGAAGATCAACATCATCGCGCGAGACTGAGGCTTCGCGCCCTTGCGCCGCCGCGCGTCTCGGCGCGGCCTGTTCCCCGTCGCCGCCCGCGCCATCTGTGGCGGACGCCACTCGAAACCGCCGGCGGGGGAGGTCCATGCACAAAGCCTTGTCCATGCTCGCGCTGTCTGGGGCGCTGGTGTGCGCGCCGGCGCGAGCGGACATCGACTGGTCACGGGTCGATGCGGCGATAGGCCGGGAGGGCGCCGTGATTGGAACGGTCCACCGATACGATCTGCCGCGGCCCGATCTGCAAGTTGCGCTCGACGGCGTCACGCTGGCGCCAGGCCTCGCGGGCGCCGGCTGGGCCGCCTTTCTCCAGGTCGGTCCCTACGCCATGATGCGCGGCGATCTCGTTGTCGCGCAGTCCGAGGCGCCTCGCGCCCTCGAGACGCTCGTCGCCAAAGGCGTGCGTGTTTCTGGCGCGCATAGCCATATGCTCCGCGCGCGCCCCGCGCCTGCGCATCTGCATGTGTCCGGCTACGGCGATCCGGCCGAAATGGCGCAGGCGCTGCGCGACGTGGCCCGGAGCAAGGCGCGAGACCCCGACCCGCCCGCGCCGACCTCGCCCGAACTCGCGCCGCAGGAGCTTGCGCAAATCGAGCTCGCCCTCGGCGCAAAGGGACGGATGGCGCTGGGCGCCTGGCGCTTCGTCATTCCGCGCGCCGAAGGCGTACGCGCGAGCGGCGTTCCGGCGCCGCCGGCGATGGGGATCGCCACGGCGCTGAACTTCCAGCTGCTCGGAGACGGGAGGGCCGCCGTCGCCGGCGAATTCGCGGCGCTCCCCGGTGAGATTGCGGCTCTGATCGAGGCGCTGCAATCGGGCGGCGTCGAGGTCGTGGCCCTGTGCGACCATATGCCGGACGACCAGCCCCGGCTGTTCTTCGTGCATGTGTGGGCGCTCGATGACGCCGTCCAGCTCGCCTATGCGCTGCGGCGCGGCCTCGAGGTTCTCGGCGCCGACGCCGCGTTCATTCCGCCGGCGCCCGCGCCGGCGCGGGCGCGGCCGGCGCCGTAAGCCTCGTCGCGGCGACGATGGCGACGATAGTGAGAGCATAGACCACGACCTGCATCTGCGACGGCTGGTCGGCGTAGCCGATGAGCGTATGCAGCACACGGCCGGGGATGCTCTTGTCCGACAAAATCCAGGACGTGTCCCACAGCGTATCGGACAGCGCCGTGACGGCTCCCGCCTGCTGGAGGAACGCCATGGCCTGCGCCGCCAGACCGGCCGCGAGCAGGGTGATGAGCGCGGTCGTGACGGCGAAGAGCCGTCGCGGCGGAATGGAAACGAGGCCGAAGAAGGTCGCGACGCTTGTGGCGGCGCCGAGGGCGAGTCCCGCCACGCCGCCGATCAGCACGCTGCCCGCCGACTCGCCGGAGGCCAGCACGCCATAGAGAAACAGCGCCACTTCCGACCCTTCGCGCAGCACGGCGAGGCCGACGACCGTGGCGAGGGCGAACAGCGTGCGGTCGCCGCGCGCCACCGCCCGCCCCACATCGGAGAGTTCCTGCGCCAGCTCGCGGCCATGGCGCGCCATCCAGATATTGTGCCAGGCGAGCATGACAACGGCGATCATCAGCACCGCCGCGTTGAAGAGTTCCTGCCCGCTGCCCGCGAAGGCGCGCGACAGCTCTTCCGCAAAGGCCGCGACGACCAGCGCCCCGAGAACGCCGCCGCCCACGCCGCCGGCGATGAAGCCGCGCGCGCCCGGCACGCCGCGCGTCACCGCCGCGACGATGCCAATGATGAGGCCTGCCTCGATGGCCTCGCGAAAGACGATGATGAGCGCGCCGAGCATTATTCCACGACCAATTCGCCCTTGGCGCTGTCCTCGTGGAATTCGCCAAAGAATTTATAGCGCCCCGGCTTCAGGGCGCGCAGCTGAAAGGTCGCCTCGCTATTGGCCGGGACCACCTTCTCGATGCGCAGCGGCTTCGACTCGAATTCTTCGGGCGTCCCGTCGAGATTCCTGACGACGAGCGTCGCCGCCTTGTCCGCGGGAATTTTCAGTTCGGCGGGATCGAATTTGTGATCCTTGATCGTGAGCGTGTAGCTCTCGGCCGCCGCGGCGCCCGAAAAACACATCGCGAAAACGAAAACCGCCGCTCGCCTGTTCATGCCTGTCTCTTTTTCCAGCTTGACGCCTGTGCAAGGCAACGTAGGCGCCGGCGCCGCGAGCGTCAAAGGGGGAAGTCTGGATTGTTTCCAGATTGACGAGCGGCGCCTTGTCGCGCCGCCGTCTCAGCGTCCCGGCGCGTTGGATGCTAGCCGCCGGGATAGCCATGGCGGACTTTCGAGGCGCGCAGCAGCGCGGCCGCCTTGCCGTCCTGCCCCGCCGCGCAGGCCGCGGCGGCCTCGGAAATTTCGCCTTGAATCTGGCGATAGACGCCGGGGTCGACATGGCCCATGGAGAGATCGTTCTCGATCACCGACCGATAGCGCGAAACCGGGCCGGCGCAGCCGGCGCCTTCCGGGCGCTCCGGGCTCGACGGCCGAGGCGGGCCGGGCGGGTCGATCACGGGCCGCGTCTGGCGCGGCGCGTTGCAGGCGGCGAGGGCGGTTGCGGCCAGGCCGGCGGCGAGAAGGCCCAAAAGGCGCATGTCTTCCTCCAGATCGAAAACGAGGGGCCCGGCGGTCATAAGATCGCGGGCCGGGCGCGGCAATGGCGCGCGGGCGCGCGGCCGGCCTTTGCAATTTGCCTCTTCGCATTTCCCCACTTGGCGGGCGCGGCTGAAGCCGCTATAAGGACCCAAACGTGGCGCGCGGCCGGAAGGCTCCGCGCCGCGACTGTTTTACGGCGCGCGTCCCTCGCGGACGGCGGCACAAGAAGAACCGGACAAGCAAATGGTCAATCCCTTTACCTTCCTCCAGGAAGTTCGCGCCGAGGCGAACAAGGTGACCTGGCCCACGCGCCGCGAAACGATGATCACGACCGGCCTCGTGATCCTCATGGTGCTGTTTGCGAGCCTGTTCTTCGTCGTCGTCGATTCGGCGCTGCGCTTCCTCGTCGGCCTGCTGTTGCGCGTCGGCCAGTAATTTTCATTCACGGAGCCGGACGCGCCCTCATGAGCATGCGCTGGTACATCGTCCACGCCTATTCCAACTTCGAAAAGAAGGTCGCGGAAGCGATCCGCGAGGGCGCCGCGCAGCGGGGCCTGACCGAGGCTTTCGAGGAAATTCTGGTGCCGACCGAGCAGGTCGTCGAAGTGCGTCGCGGGCGGAAGGTTTCGACGGAGCGCAAGTTCTTTCCCGGCTATGTGCTGGTGAAGTGCAATCTGACCGATCCTGTCTTCTCGCTGATCAAGAACACGCCCAAGGTCACTGGCTTCCTCGGCGCCGACAACAAGCCCATGCCCATCTCCGAAGAAGAGGCGATGCGCATCAAGGGGCAGGTGGCCGAGGGCGTCGAGCGCCCCAAGCCCACGATCAGCTTCGAGGTGGGCGAGACGGTGCGCGTCTCCGATGGCCCCTTCGCCTCGTTCAACGGCCTCGTCGAGGAAGTGGACGAAGCGCGCTCGCGCCTCAAGGTCGCCGTCTCGATCTTCGGCCGCCCGACGCCCGTGGATCTCGAATTCGGGCAGGTCGAGAAGGTTTGAGGCTGTTCGGGGCCGTTCGATTGGGAGGGGGCGCGCGTTCTGCTCCCAAGCTCTCAAAGATACGCCATAAAGCTTTGCCGTAGGAAGTCCGCGAGCGCTGGGGCCTCCATGAGCGTGCTGCTGAGCGAACGCGAGCAGCGCGTGCGCCGCGTCGAACAGCGTGCGCCGTTTCCGCCAGAGCGGCATTGAGGCTGATCTTTCGAATCCCGCTCGTCGGAGAGCGTCGCGAACGTCCGTTCTCCACGCTTGCGCTTTCCCGCGCCTTCCCCTAAAAGCGGCGCTTCACCGGACGGTCCTTCCGTCCGGGAAGACATACGTGGCGGACCCGCCCTGACGCCAGGGGAGAACGGGATCGGACCACGGACTGCAACCGGCGGAAGCGGGCGCTTTGTAAAGCGCCGCGCGCCGTCATTCGTTGGAGAAAGCACATGGCGAAGAAAATTGCCGGCTACATAAAGCTGCAAGTGCCGGCCGGCGCGGCGAACCCGTCGCCGCCGATTGGTCCCGCGCTCGGTCAGCGCGGCCTGAACATCATGGAGTTCTGCAAGGCGTTCAACGCCAAGACGGCGCAGATGGAGAAGGGGACGCCGATCCCCGTCATCATCACCGCCTATCAGGACCGCTCCTTCACCTTCGAGATGAAGCAGCCGCCGGTCTCCTTCTTCCTCAAGAAGGCGGTGGGCCTCAAGATCGGCAAGAAGCCGGCCTCCGGCTCCAAGACCCCTGGCCGTAACGTCGTCGGCAAGGTGACGAAGGCGCAGATTCGCGAGATCGCGGAAAAGAAGATGCCCGATCTCAACTGCGCGTCCGTCGAATCCGCAATGTCGATGATCGAAGGCTCGGCCCGCGCGATGGGCCTCCAGGTGGTGGAGTAAGACCATGGCGCATGTCGGAAAACGCATCAAGAAGGCCCGCGAGGGCATCGAGCGCACCAAGCTCTATCC
The DNA here is from genome assembly GCA_003963405.1 of Hyphomicrobiales bacterium. Classification (GTDB taxonomy): domain Bacteria; phylum Pseudomonadota; class Alphaproteobacteria; order Rhizobiales; family Beijerinckiaceae; genus Methylocystis. The sequence goes on along the minus strand of RXIY01000064.1, from coordinate 91,905 downwards.
GATCGACGAGGCGGTCAAGCTCGTGCGCAGCCGCGCCACGGCCAAGTTCGACGAGTCGGTCGAGATCGCCATGAATCTCGGCGTCGACCCCAAGCACGCGGACCAGATGGTGCGCGGCGTCGTCAATCTGCCGAACGGCACCGGCCGCGTCCTGCGCGTCGGCGTCTTCGCGCGCGGCGCCAAGGCGGACGAGGCCAAGGCGGCGGGCGCCGACGTCGTGGGCGCCGAGGATCTGGTCAACATCGTCCAGGGCGGCACGATCGAGTTCGACCGCTGCATCGCCACGCCGGACATGATGCCGCTCGTCGGCCGCCTCGGCAAGGTGCTCGGCCCGCGCGGCATGATGCCGAACCCGAAGGTCGGCACGGTGACGATGGACGTCGCCGGCGCGGTGAAGGCCTCGAAGGGCGGCGCGGTCGAGTTCCGCGTCGAGAAGGCCGGCATCATTCAGGGCACGGTCGGCAAGGCCTCCTTCGACGATGGCAAGCTCGTCGAGAACATCAAGGCTTTCGTCGACGCCGTCGCCAAGGCCAAGCCCGCGGGCGCCAAGGGCACCTACATCCAGCGCGTCGCCATCAGCTCGACCCAGGGTCCGGGCGTGAAGGTCGAGGTGGGCTCGCTCGGCGCGACCACGGCGTAAGCGCTTTGATATAGGCTGAGATTTGAAGCCGGCGGGAAACCGCCGGCTTTTTTTTACCCCCAGCCTCCCCGGGAGGCTGGGGAGGGGGTTGCCCGGCTTTCCATCGCGACAGCCGGTCGCATGCCGCCGATCCAGGCGCTTTCCGCCTTGTAAGCGGGCGCGTCTGCCAATAGTTTGGCGGCCGCGAAATCTCGCGGCGACGAGACCCGGCCCGCCCCCGATGGGGCGCCGGGCGCTCGCGCTTTCCGCGCCGCCCGTTCTCTTTAGGAATCGCTGCATGTCCGTGCTGATCGACAAGAACACCAAAGTCATCACTCAAGGTTTCACCGGCAAGACCGCCACTTTCCACTCGGAGCAGGCGATCGCCTATGGGACCCGGATGGTCGGCGGCGTTTCTCCGGGCAAGGGCGGCTCGCAGCATCTGGGCCTCCCGGTCTTCGACACGGTCGCCGAAGCCCGCGCCAAGACCGGCGCCGAGGCCTCGGTCGTCTATGTGCCGCCGCCGGGCGCGGCCGACGCCATCTGCGAGGCGATCGACGCGGAAATCCCGCTGATCGTCTGCATCACCGAGGGCGTGCCGGTGCAGGACATGATCCGCGTCAAGCGCTCGCTCTCGGGCTCAAAGTCCCGCCTCATCGGGCCGAATTGCCCCGGCGTCGTCACGGCCGGAGAGAGCAAGATCGGCATCATGCCGGGCAATATCTTCTCGCGCGGTTCGGTCGGCGTCGTGTCGCGCTCCGGCACGCTGACCTATGAAGCCGTCTTTCAGACGAGCCGCGAGGGCCTCGGCCAGACCACGGCCGTCGGCATCGGCGGCGATCCGGTGAAGGGCACGGACTTCATCGAGGTTCTCGAGCTGTTCCTGGCCGACGAGGCGACGAAGTCGATCATCATGATCGGCGAGATCGGCGGCTCGGCCGAGGAGGAAGCGGCCCAATTCTTGAAGGACGAAGCCAAGCGCGGCCGCAAGAAGCCCATGGTGGGCTTCATCGCCGGCCGCACGGCCCCTCCCGGCCGCCGCATGGGCCATGCCGGCGCCATCATTTCCGGCGGCAAGGGCGATGCGGAGAGCAAGATTGCGGCGATGGAGGCGGCCGGAATCAGGGTTTCTCCCTCTCCGGCCCGCCTGGGCAAGACATTGGTCGAGGTGCTCAAAGGTTAGGCGTCGCCGCGCCCTTCTTTGCCGCCTCGGGGAGCTTAAATTAAGGGCGGCGCCGTATCCTGGCGGCGCCCTCAATCCAAGCCTTCGGCGGCGCGCGGCAAGATCTGCGGACGCGCCAAGGTCGGCTTCACGAGAAGCTTAGAAAATGGCGCGTCTTGAAACTGATGGCGTGGCCGGACCGGCGGCTCCCGGCGGCCCGCGTTCTGCGCAAAACCAGAACTTTGCAAGCACTTCCTTTCTCCAGGGCGCAAATGCGGCCTATCTCGAGGGGCTGCTCGACGCCTATGAGGCCGACCCGGCCTCGGTGAGCCCGGACTGGGCGGCGTTCTTTTCGGAAATGGGCGCCAGGCCCGGCGCGGCGCATCACAATGGCTCCGCCAACGGCCCGTCCTGGGCGCGTGCGGACTGGCCGCCCGCGGCGCATGGCGAATGGGTCAGCGCGCTTGCCGGCGACGTCGCCGCGCCGGCCCCGCGGCCCGCTCCGGCCAAAGGCGTCCCGGTTCCGCCCCCGACGGCCGTGACAGCCGACGAAATCCGCCGTGCGACCCGCGATTCCGTGCGCGCGCTGATGATGATCCGCGCCTATCGCATGCGCGGCCATCTGCACGCCAATCTCGATCCGCTCGGCCTCGAGCAGCGCCACGACCATGGCGAACTGCATCCGGAGACCTACGGCTTCAAGGACGAGGACTACGACCGCAAGATCTTCATCGACGGCGTGCTCGGCCTGCAATACGCCAGCGTCTTCGAGATGGTCACGATCCTGCGCCGCACCTATTGCGGCTCGATCGGCTTCGAATTCATGCATATTTCCGCGCCGGAGGAGAAAGCCTGGCTGCAGGCGCGCATCGAAGGCCCCAAGAAGGAGATCGTCTTCACCGACGAGGGCAAGCGCGCGATCTTCAACAAGCTCGTCGAGGCGGAGGGGTTCGAGAAGTTTCTCGACGTCAAATATACGGGCACGAAGCGCTTCGGCCTCGACGGCGCGGAGTCCATCGTTCCGGCGCTGGAGCAGATCATCAAGCGCGGCGGCGCGCTCGGCGTCGAGGAAATGGTGCTCGGCATGGCCCATCGCGGCCGGCTCAACGTGCTCTGCCAGGTGATGGCCAAGCCGCATCGCGCGCTCTTCCACGAATTCAAGGGCGGCTCCTTCCTTCCCGACGAGGTCGAAGGATCGGGCGACGTGAAATATCACCTGGGCGCGTCGTCCGATCGCGAGTTCGACGGCAACAGGGTGCATTTGTCCCTCACCGCCAATCCCTCCCATCTCGAGATCGTCGACCCGGTGGTGCTCGGCAAGGTGCGCGCCAAGCAGGATCAGCATGGCGGCGACCGCCGCGTGGTGCTGCCGCTGCTCATCCATGGCGACGCCGCCTTCGCGGGCCAGGGCGTCGTCGCGGAATGTTTCGGCCTCTCGGGGCTCAAGGGCCATCGCACCGGCGGCTCGGTGCATTTCATCATCAACAATCAGATCGGCTTCACGACCTATCCGCGCTTCTCGCGCTCCTCGCCCTATCCCTCCGACGTGGCGAAGATGGTCGAGGCGCCGATCTTTCATGTGAATGGCGACGACCCGGAGGCGGTCGTCTTCGCCGCGCGCGTCGCGACCGAATTCCGCCAGCAGTTCCAGAAGCCTGTCGTCATCGACATGTGGTGCTACCGCCGCTTCGGCCACAATGAAGGCGACGAGCCGGGCTTCACCCAGCCGCTGATGTACAAAAAGATCCGCGCCCATCGCACGACTCTCGATCTCTATGCCGAGAAGCTCATCGCCGAGGGGCAGCTCAGCAAGGCCGACGTCGAGAAGATGAAGGACGCCTGGCGGGCGCGGCTCGAATCCGAATTCGAGGCGAGCCAGTCCTACAAGCCCAACAAGGCCGACTGGCTCGACGGCCGCTGGGCGGGCCTCAAGCCCGGCTATCAGGCCTCCGAGGACGAGCGCCGGGGCAAGACCGGCGCGCCGCTCGAATCCCTCAAGGAGATCGGCGCGAAGCTCACCACCGTGCCGCAAGATTTCCGACTCCATCGCACGATCCAGCGCTTCCTCGACACCCGGAAAAGCGCAATCGAGGACGGCGTCGCGATCGACTGGGCGACGGCGGAGGCGCTCGCCTTCGGGACGCTGCTGGCTGAAGGCTACAATGTGCGTCTCTCCGGCCAGGACGTGGAGCGCGGCACCTTTTCGCAGCGCCACGCCGTGCTGATCGATCAGGAGACCGAGCGGCGCTACATTCCCTTCGACCATGTCGCGCCCCAGCAGGGACGCTTCGAGGTCATCAATTCGATGCTTTCCGAAGAAGCCGTGCTCGGCTTCGAATATGGCTATTCGCTCGCGGAGCCGAATGCGCTCGTCCTGTGGGAGGCGCAGTTCGGCGATTTCGCCAATGGCGCGCAGGTCGTCTTCGACCAGTTCCTCTCGGCGGGCGAGCGCAAATGGCTGCGCATGTCGGGCCTCGTCTGCCTGCTGCCGCATGGCTACGAGGGGCAGGGGCCGGAACATTCCTCGGCGCGTCTCGAACGCTATCTGCAATTGTGCGCCGAAGACAACATGCAGGTCGCCAACTGCTCGACGCCGGCGAATTATTACCACATCCTGCGCCGCCAGCTTCACCGCAACATGCGCAAGCCGCTGGTGCTGATGACGCCGAAGTCGCTTCTGCGCAACAAGCGCTGCGTGTCGCGCCTCGGCGAGATGGGCATGGCCTCGAGCTTCCAGCGCCTTCTGCTCGACGACGCCGAGACGGCGACGCAGCCGCAGGCCGCGCTGAAGGGCGACGACCAGATCAGGCGCGTCATCCTCTGCTCGGGCAAGGTCTATTACGACCTCTTCGAGGAGCGCGAGAAGCGCGGGGTCGACGACGTCTATCTGCTGCGTGTCGAGCAGCTCTATCCCTTCCCGCTGAAGGGCCTCGTCACCGCCATGGCGCGCTTCAGGAACGCCGATGTCGTCTGGTGCCAGGAGGAGCCCAAGAACATGGGCGCCTGGTTCTTCGTCGAGCCTTATCTCGAATGGGTTCTGGGGCAGGTCGGCGGCCGGACGAAACGCGCGCGCTATGTCGGCCGCCCGGCCTCCGCCTCGACGGCGGCGGGCACCATGTCGAAGCATCTCGCACAGCTGAAGGCTTTCCTCGAAGAGGCCTTTGCGTCCTGACCCGAAGGCCGTTTTCCAAGAGAGACCGACAATGACCGAAATTCGCGTGCCCACCCTGGGCGAATCCGTCACCGAGGCGACGATCGGCCGCTGGTTCAAGAAACAGGGAGACGTCGTGCGCGCCGACGAGGCGCTCGCGGAGCTCGAAACCGACAAGGTGACGCTCGAGGTCAACGCGCCGGCGGCCGGCGTCCTCGCCGAGATCACAGTCAAGGAAGGCGAGACGGTGCAACCCGGCGCGCTGCTGGGCCAGATCACGCCCGGCGCCGGCGCGGCGGCCGCTGCGCCCGCGCCCGCGGCCAAACCCGCCCCGCTCGCCCCTGCGCCCGCCCCTGCGCCCGCCGCTGCCCCTGCGCCGCCGGCCGCTGCGCCGGCGCCCGCCGCGCCCTCGATGCCGCCCTCACCCGCAGCCGCCAAGATCGCGGCGGAGAAAGGCATCGACGTGTCGCAGATCGCGGGCTCGGGCAAACGCGGACAGGCGCTGAAATCTGACGTGATCGACTTCGCCGCCCGCGCGCCTTCTCCCGCCGCGCCAGCCCCGGCCGTCGAGGCGCCGCCGCCGGCGCCGCGCCCGCCCGCGCCGCAGGAGGACGCCGCGCGCGAGGAGCGCGTGAAGATGAGCCGCCTGCGCCAGACGATCGCGCGGCGCCTCAAGGAGGCGCAGAACGTCGCCGCCATGCTCACGACCTTCAACGAGGTCGACATGTCGGCCCTCATCGCCCAGCGCGCCAGATACAAGGAGCTGTTCGAGAAGAAGCACGGCGTGAAGCTCGGCTTCATGGGCTATTTCGTGAAGGCCTGCTGCCAGGCCCTGGAGGAGATCCCCGCCGTCAACGCCGAGATCGACGGGACCGACATCGTCTACAAGCACTTCTGCCACATTGGCGTGGCGGTCGGCACGGACAAGGGCCTTGTCGTGCCGGTGCTGCGCGACGCCGACCGCATGAGCGTCGCCGAGATCGAAAAGGGCATTGCGGCGCTGGGCAGGAAGGCGCGCGAGGGCACGCTCGACATCGCCGATCTGCAGGGCGGCACCTTCACCATCTCCAATGGCGGCGTCTATGGCTCGCTGATGTCGACCCCGATCCTCAACGCGCCTCAGTCCGGCATTCTCGGCATGCACAAGATCCAGGAGCGCCCGGTCGCGGTCGACGGCAAGGTCGAGATCCGGCCGATGATGTATCTCGCCCTCTCCTACGATCACCGCATCGTCGACGGCAAAGAGGCCGTGACCTTCCTCGTTCGCGTCAAGGAGACGCTCGAGGATCCGGGGCGGTTGGCGCTTGCGCTGTAAGCCGCGTGCAAAGCTTGGGCGCGGCTGAAGATTCGGCCGCCCCTCCTCTTTAAAAGCCGTTCAAAGCGCCACACATCTATCGGCAAGACGCGCTGCGAAGCAGGCGTCGAGGGCGGGTCTCGAACGGACGCCGAGGAGGAGCGAATGCACGTCAAACAAGCCATGGAACGCAAGGCGCCCCTGCTGACGCCGGAGCAGTTCGCCAATCTGGGCGATGGCATGATCGCCTATGTGAAGGCCATGCGGTCGGAGGATGTAAACCGCCTCTATCCGCAGGCGCCGCACATTCAGCCGGGCCTCACGATCTTCGCGCTGATCGGCGCCGATGGCGCGCCCATCGTGCTCGCGGATTCGGAGGAGGGCGCGATCGGCAATGCGCGCGAGAACGATCTGACCATGGTCAGCCTGCATTAGAGCCTGCTCCGCTCCGATTGTCTCTCGGAGCGGGGGCTCGCGACCGCCCCACAGCCCCTTTGCCGCGCCACCGAATTTCAGAAGCGATTTTTTCCTGCGGCGGCCCGCGCCGCGCTCACTCTCCCGGACTCCAGCGCAAGACCGGCTTTCTCGCCGCAAGCGTCTCGTCGACCCGGCGCCTCGGCGCAAAATATGGCGCCTGATCGAAACGCGCCCTGTCGCCCTCCCGCGCGGATCTGGCGAGGTCGCGCAGGGTCGCGATGAAGAGATCGAGCGAGGCTTTCGATTCCGATTCCGTCGGCTCGATCAGCATGGCGCCGTGCACGACCAGCGGGAAATACATGGTCATGGGGTGGTAGCCTTCGTCGATCATCGCCTTGGCGAAGTCGAGCGTGGTCACGCCGGTGTCCTTCAGCCAGGCGTCGTCGAACAGGACTTCGTGCATGCAGGGACGGTCGCCGAAAGGCTGCGTCATCACATCGCGCAAACCGGCGCGCACGTAATTCGCCGCGAGCACCGCGTCCTTCGACGCCTCCGCGACGCCGTCTCCGCCATGGGCGACGAGATAGGCGAGCGCGCGCACGAACATGCCCATCTGTCCGTGAAAGGCGGCGAGGCGGCCGAAGCTCTGCGTCCCCGTCGCGTCTTCGACGAGGGTGAGACGGCCGCCCGCGCGGCGGATGAAGGGAACGGGCGCGAAGGCGGCGAGACGCTTCGAGAGCACGACGGGACCCGCGCCCGGCCCGCCGCCGCCATGCGGCGTCGAGAAGGTCTTGTGCAGATTGATGTGCATGGCGTCGACGCCGAAATCGCCGGGCCGCGCGACGCCGGCGATGGCGTTGAAATTGGCGCCGTCGCAGTAAAAGTAAGCGCCGGCCTCGTGCACGGCTTCCGCAATCTCGACGATGTCGCGCTCGAACAGGCCGCAGGTGTTGGGATTGGTGAGCATGATCGCCGCGACATCCGCACCGAGCGCCTCACGCACCGCCGCGACGCGGACGGTCCCATCCGCCGCCGCCGGAACGATGCGCACCGAAAAGCCGAGCAAGGCGGCTGTCGCGGGATTGGTGCCATGCGCCGACTGGGGGATCAGCACCACCTTGCGCGTCTCGCCCTCGCCCTTCGCCGCAATGGCGGATTTGATCGCCATCATGCCGCAGAGCTCGCCATGGGCGCCCGCCTTCGGCGACAGGGCGATGGCTTGCATGTTCGTCAATGTCAGCAGCCAATCAGCGAGCGTCTCCATCAGCTCCAGCGCGCCCTGCACAGTCGAGACCGGCTGCAAGGGATGGATGTCCGCGAAGCCCTCGAGGCGGGCCATCTTCTCGTTGATCCGCGGATTGTGTTTCATCGTGCAGGAGCCGAGCGGATAGAGCCCTGCGTCGATCGAATAGTTGCGGCGCGACAGCCGCACATAGTGGCGCATCGCCTCGGGCTCGGTGAGGCCCGGCAGGCCGATCGGGTCTTTTCGCGCGTGGCTTCCCAAACGCGATGCGACGGGCGGGGGCTCCTCCACGTCGACGCCGCTCACGTCGCAGCGGCCGCTCTCGAAGATGAGGGCTTCTTCCTGATCGAGCCCGCGATTGCCGGTGAAGGTGGCGCGGGGTTCTTCCATGGGGAGATGGGCGGGGCGGTCGAGCATCAGAGCGTTTCCTCGAGAGCGGCGACGAAGGCCGCGCGATCTTCCGACGTGTTCATTTCCGTGGAGGCGACGAGAAGCAGATCGTCGAGGCCGGCGCCGGGCAGCAGGCGCGAGAGGGGCACGCCCGCGAGCACGCCTTTTGCGGCCAGTTTCTCGACCAGCGCCGCGGCGTCGCCCGGAACGCGCAGCGTGAACTCGTTGAAGAAGGTCTTGTTGAGAATCTCCACGCCTGCGACCGTCTCCAGCATGTCGGCGAGCGCCACGGCGTTGGCGTGATTGGCGCGCGCGAGCTTTGTAAGCCCCGCTTCGCCGAGCAGCGTCAGATGGATCGAGAAGGCGAGCGCGCAGAGGCCCGAATTGGTGCAGATGTTGGAGGTGGCCTTGTCGCGGCGGATATGCTGCTCGCGCGTCGAAAGCGTGAGCACGAAGGAGCGGCGTCCGTCGGCGTCGACGCTCTCGCCGGCAAGGCGTCCCGGCATCTGCCGCACATAGTCGTGACGCGTCGCGAACAGGCCGACGTAAGGGCCGCCGAAATTCAGCGCATTGCCGATCGACTGCCCCTCGCCGACGACGATGTCGGCGCCCATGGCGCCGGGCGGCGTGATCGCGCCGAGCGACACGGCTTCCGTGACGACGGCGACGAGCAGCGCGCCGTGACGATGGCAGGCTTCGGCGAGCGATGTGAGGTCGCGCAGATTGCCGAACACGTCGGGCGTCTGCACGACGACGCAGGACAGCGTGTCGTCGATCTGCGCCACGAGGTCTTCCGCGCCGAACGGGTCGGGCGCCATGTCGGCGACCTCGTCGTCGGCAAGACGCGAGATCGTGCGCACGACCTCGGCGTAGTGCGGATGCAGGCCGCCCGAGAGCAGCGCCCTGCGCCGCTTGGTCAGCCGATGCGCCATCAGCACGGCTTCGGCCGTGGCGGTCGAGCCGTCATACATGGAGGCGTTGGCGACCTCCATGCCCGTGAGCAGCGCGACCTGTGTCTGAAACTCGAAGAGATAGTGCAGCGTGCCCTGCGAAATCTCCGGCTGATAGGGCGTATAGCTCGTGAGAAACTCCGAGCGCTGGATCAGATGATCGACGCTCGCCGGCACATGATGCCGATAGGCCCCGGCGCCGACGAAGAAGGGAACGCGCCCGGCGGGAACATTGCGCGCCGCAAGCCGCCGCAACAGGCGCTCGACTTCCATCTCCGATCTGTGCGGGGGCAGATCGAGCGGCGCCTTCAAAAGCGTCGAGGGGGGCGCGTCGGCGTAGAGCGCCTCGATGTCGGCGGCGCCAATGGCGGCGAGCATCGTCTGTCTGTCGGCGTCCGACAGCGGATGATAGCGCATCTTCTCTCGTTTCCTTGTTGGCCGGCTACAGGGTTTTCACGAAGCCCGCATAGGCGTCGGCGTCCATCAGACCTTCGGCTTCACTTGCAGACTCGACCTTCAGCTTCACGAGCCAGCCGCCCTGTAACGGATCCTCGTTGACGAGCGCCGGCTTCTCGGCGAGTTCGGGATTCACCTCGATCACCTCGCCGGAAATCGGCGCATAGACTTCGCTCGCGGCCTTCACGCTTTCGATGACGGCGAGCTCGGAGCCTTTGGAAACTTTCTTTCCGACCTTCGGCAGATCGACGAAGACAATGTCGCCGAGCTGCTGCTGGGCGTAATCGGTGATGCCGACGACCGCGGCGTCCCCTTCGAGGCGCAGATATTCATGATCCTTGGTGAAACGCAGGCCGGTCATGGGGCCTCCTTTCAGGCGCTGGGTTTGAAATAGCGATGGGCGACAAAAGGCAGCGGCGCGACGTCGAGCGTAATGCGGTTGCCGCGCAGTTCGGTGACGACCTGCGCGCCCTTTCTGGCGTGCTTGGAGGCGACATAGCCCATGGCGATCGCCCGTTGCAGCGTGGGCGAGAAGCCGCCAGAGGTCACATGGCCCGCGAGCTCGCCGCTCGTCGACACCAGCATGGCGCCCTCGCGCACCGGGGCCTTCGACTCCGGCAGGAGCCCGACCCGCAATCGCGCCGGCCCGTCGCGCAGGGCGGCGCTGATGCGCGCGAAGCCGGGGAAGCCGCCGTCGGCGCGCCGCCGCTTGCCGATCGACCAGGCGAGGCCCGCCTCGACCGGATCGGTCGTCTCGTCGAGCTCATGGCCATAGAGCGGCAGGCCCGCCTCCAGCCGAAGCGCGTCGCGCGCGCCGAGGCCCGCCGGCAAGACGCATTCATTGGCGAGGAGCGCCCTGACGAAGGTTTCTGCGTTTTCGGAAGGAACGGAAATCTCGAAGCCGTCCTCGCCCGTGTAGCCGCTTCGCGTGACGAAGACGCTCGCGGGACCTTCCTCGAAGGCGCGCCAGCGCATGAAGGGAAGGTCCTCGACGCCGGGGAGCAATGCGCCGAGGACCATGGCCGCGCGCGGCCCCTGAAGGGCGATCAGCGCGCGGTCCAATGGAAGGAGATCGAACTGCGGCAGCCGCTCGCGGATGAAGGCGAAATCCTGCGCCTTGCGCGAGGCGTTGACGACGAGAAGCAGCCGCTCCTCGGCGCCGGGGAGCCGCGTGACCATCAGGTCGTCAACAATGCCGCCCTTGTCGTTGAGAAGCTGCGTGTAGCGCATATGGCCGGGGGCGAGCGCCAGTAGATCTGCGGGAACGATGGATTCGAGCGCCTGCGCGGCGCCGGCGCCCGCAAGGATCGCCTGGCCCATGTGCGACACGTCGAAAAGACCCGCCTTCTGGCGCGTATGAAGCGTCTCGGACACGATGCCCGAGGCGTATTGCAGCGGCATGTCGTAGCCGGCGAAGGGCGCCATGCGCGCGCCGAGGCTGCGATGCAGCGCGTCGAGCGGCAGATGCGCCAGGGGGGCGGTAGGGTTGGGCTGAGCCGTCACGAGAGACTCTCCGGCGTTGGGCGTCAAGCGCAGCTTGCGGACTTCCCGCTCCCCACGCGCCCCCTCTGTCCGGTGACCTGAGAGATTTCCCCGCGCAGCCTTGGAGGCCTGCGGGTTACGCCCTTCGGTGGGCGAAGCGCCAAGGCGCCGCGCCGCTTTCCAGAGTCATTTACTTCACGCGGTCCTTTTGCCTGAGCGTTTCCGGGGCGGTTTCGCCTTCGGCGCCGGCGCGCTGACGCCGGTCTCTCCCGCGAGGAAGTCCACACGTCAAACATGTGCCTGTTCGCCGGAGGCGTCAACCCGTTCCCGCGCCGTTCCCGCGAGATTTGCGCCGGGGCGGGCGGCCCGGCTATGCTTTGGGCCTCTTCTCGCGCATGGATCGTGACGCCTCCCTGGCGCCCTGCGGTCCTCGAACTTTCCACCCGGGCGCTGCGGCGAATGTGGCAAGAACAACTCGATTATTTCTGGGATGGCCGGCGGCGTCTCGCCATCGGCGCCTTCGACGGCGTCGAGCGCGCGGCGCCGCTCGCGTCGCGGCCGGCGCTGACGGTCGTCTCGGCGCGCGACCCCGCCTTCGAGACCGACGCGACCCTCGCGGAGGTCATCGACGCGGCGCGATGGCGCGCGGGCGTGGTCATCTTCGACATTCCGCCGGAACATCGGTTCCTGCGTCTTTCCGGGGCGGACGGCGCGACGCTGACGCTCGTTCTCGGCGCCGAGCGGGATCTGCCGCCGGGGGCCGACTATCGCCTGCTGATGACGCTGCTGCCCGAGGGCAATGGGGGCGAGGGCGCGGTCTTTCGCGTCATGGCCCTGCCGGCGCGCGGCGACGTCGAACGCCTGGCGCGCGAGCAGACGGCGTCGGCGGGGCCGCGCCTCGTCTGGGCCTTCGGCCAGCGCCGCGCCTTCGAGCAGGGTGCGGACGGCGGGCTCGTCGCCCGCCTCACGCCCGCGCGCCGCGTCTTTCCCGCCTATCAGAGCCGGCTGCTGCTCGAGGCGCGCCCGCTCGAAACGGAGGCCGCCGCCGACACGCGCGAGGCGCCCTTCGCCATCATGCAGCATTGGGTGGCGGAGAACGGGGCGCCGCGCGTCGGCCTGCGTCTGCGCATCCCCGATTCGCTGGAGGAGAGCGCGACCCTCGTCGGACGCGCCTGCGTGGCCATGGCGCTCAATCAGCGCCGCCGCCTGCGGGGATGGATGCAGGAGCAGAAACAGGCCGGCGAGCCGATCATCGATCCGCTCGGCTTCGAGGACATCCGCCAGGCCACGGGCGAACCGACCGAACACCCCGACGCCGTCGAATCGCGTGACGCGGTCGTCGTCGCCAATCTTCTCAATCTGCTCCTCGATCCCGAATCGCCCGAGGCCGACGGGGTCGCCGTGCGGCGGGGGGTCGAACGCAACGGCGCCGGACTGGGCGAAACCATCGAGATCGACTTTTACGGCGCCTCGCTCGGCGACGATGTGGGGCTCGTCGCCCCCGTCGCGCGGCCGGGGGATCTGGGCGTCGCCCCGGTCGATCCGGGCGGCCCCCCCTTCGTGCGGCTCTTCCGCGTCGAGGCGGACGGCCTTGCGCCCCGCCGCCTCTCCGACGACGATCTCCTGCTCGACGAGCTGATGCGCCGCGCCGAGAGCGCCGGCGCGCGCATGAGCACGGGCGCCGCCGCCCGCGCCTTCGCGGAGCGCGCGGCGGGGCTCAAGGGCCGGCGCGAGAAGCTCGCCGCCGGGCTGAACGAAGCCCTCGCCCGCGCCGGGCTGCCGGCCCGTTTCTCCTCCGCCGGCCTTTGGGACGTGTTCGAGCCCCTGCAACAGGCGAGTTTCGCCGCGCTGGCGGGCGCCGCCGCGCCCGCGCTCGTCGAGGCCGTGGGCGGCTACGGCGCCTATGGCGCCGATCCCGCCGTGACGGCGCTCCTCGTCAGGGGCGGCCCGCTCGCGCAGCAGGTGCGGGACGGGCGGATCGGCGCCGAGGCGCGCGGGTCGCTGCCGCTCGTCGCACGCTACGCCGCCGCCTGCGGCGCCGAAGGCATGGCGCCGCCGGGCCTCGACCCTGCCGCCGAACTCGGGGTTTTGACCGCGCTCTCGCAGGAGGAAGAGGCGCTGGCGCTTCTCGCCGCGCGCATCGGCGTGACGGCCGATCCGCCGACGCGCCAGAGGGCGGCGCGGGCCGCCCGCGCGCTCATCGATATGGGGATCGTCGAGCGGGCGCTGGTCCACTTCGAAAAAGGCCGCGACGCGCAGAGCGCCTCGGCGCTCGCCGATTACCTCGCCGCCCGCCGCGCAGGCCGCTGGGTCTCGGCGACCTCTGCGCCCATGCTCGCCGCGCTCGTCGCGCGCGCCGGCGTCGAGCGCGAGGAGCAGGAGACCCGCGTCGCCGCCGGCATGACGGCCGCCGCCGCCGCGCCGCCACCCGCGCCGCCGGCCACGCCGGAGAAGCCGAAGGGATTCTTCCGGCGCCTGTTTGGCGGCTGAGCGCCTTCGTCACTTGGTCAGCGTGGGCCTGTCGCGATAAAGGGCCGGAAAGAGGCGGCGAAGAGTCTCGATCTTCGGAAGGTCGTTGAAGACGACATAAGGCGCCTGCGGGTGCTCCGTCAGATAGTCCTGATGATAGGCCTCGGCCGGATAGAAACGCGCCAGCGGCTCGATGCTGGTGACGATGGGCGCCGGGAAGCTCTTCGCCGCCGTGAGCTGCGCCACATAGGCGCGGGCGATCTTCTCCTGCCCCGGATCGGCGATGAAGATCGCGGAGCGATATTGCGTCCCGACGTCTGGCCCCTGCCGGTCCTTTTGCGTCGGATCATGCGCGACCGAGAAGAAGACCCGCAGCAGCGCGCCGAGGCTCACCTTCGCGGGGTCATAGGTGATCTCGACGGATTCGGCGTGGCCGGTGTCGCCTTGCGAGACGCGCGCATAATGCGCCGTCGCCGCGTCGCCGCCGGCATAACCCGAGACCGCGCGCGAGACGCCGGCGACATGCTGAAAGACGCCCTGAACGCCCCAGAAGCAGCCGCCCGCGACGACGAGCTTCTGTTGGGCAGAGGGCGCCGGCGGATCATAGGCCGCCGGGGGCAGGCTCACGGCGCGCTCGGCGGCGGAGAGCGGCGTCGCGACAAGCGCCAGCGCGATCAGAAGCCGGCGCATCTCACGATCGCCCGCGCGGGACGAAGCGCAACGCCACCCCATTCATGCAGTAGCGCAGCCCCGTGGGCCGCGGCCCATCGGTGAAGACATGGCCGAGATGCGCGTCGCAGCGTTTGCAGGAGACGGCGACGCGCCGCATGCCGAAGGAGGCGTCGACGCTTTCGACGACATTGATTTTGGAGATCGGCGCAAAGAAGCTCGGCCAGCCCGTGCCGGAATCATATTTCGTCTTCGAGTCGAAGAGCGCCGTGTCGCAGCAGACGCAGCGGAAAAGCCCGTCGTCATGCGCGTCCCAATAGGGGCCGGTGAAGGCCCGCTCCGTGCCCTCGCGGCGCGTCACGTCATAGGCCAGCGCCGAGAGCTGCGCGCGCCACTCGGCGTCGGGTTTCACGATCTTTTCGACCGTCTCCACGCCGAGACTTTTTCCAGTTGTGTCGAACGCTTCGATCTCGACACGCGCCGCCGCGCGGGCGGGGCGCGGGAAGAGGGCGAGAGCGGCGGCGGCGGCGAGCGTTTCCCTGCGATTCATGCGTTCCCTCCCGATCCAGCCATGGACCCGTCGCAAGCACCTTAAATATGTGCGGGCGGGCGGCGCTCAAGCTCCCGGATCATTTCCTGCCGAAAAGCTTTTCGATGTCCGAAAGCTTCAGCTCGACATAGGTCGGGCGGCCGTGATTGCATTGCGCGGCGCCGGGCGTCGTCTCCATTTCGCGCAGCAGCGCATTCATCTCCTGCGCGCCGAGGCGGCGCCCCGCGCGCACCGAATGATGGCAGGCGCAGGTCGCGAGCACATGATCGAGACGGCGCGACAGCGCGCGCGCGTCGCCCGCCTCGGCGAGCATGTCGGCAATGTCCTCGACGAGCCGCTTGCCGTCCACTTCGCCCAGAACCGCCGGCGTCTCGCGCAGGAGAACGGCGCCGGGGCCGAAGGGTTCGAGAACGAGGCCGAGCGCCGCAAGCTCCTCGAATGCGCCGGCGAGCGCGTTCATGCGCGTCTCGTCGAGATCGACCACGACGGGAATGAGCAGGATTTGCCGCTCGACGCCCGCCTCGGCGCGCTGTTTCTTGAGCTTCTCGTAAACGAGCCGCTCATGCGCCGCGTGCTGATCGACGATGACGAGGCCGTCGCGCGTCTGCGCGATGATATAGGTCTCGTGCAGTTGCGCCCGCGCCGCGCCGAGCGGGGCGTCCTCGGCGGTGGATTGGGCGAAACCCTCATGGGCGCGCGCATCCGCCATGGGCGCGCCGGTCGGGAAGGTCTGTTGCCGCGTCTCGGCGAAGCCTTCCGGCGCATAGGGCGAGCGCGCGACGTCCCAATTCGCCGGCGCGGAGGCGCGAAACGGCGAAAAGCCGCGCGCCGGCGCCGCGCGCGCCAGCATGTCGAGCGCCGCGCTCGCGCCGCTCGTCGCGCTGCGATGGCTCTTCTCGCCGAGCGCCTGCTTCAGCGCGCCGACGACGAGGCCGCGCACCAGGCCCGGATCGGCGAAGCGCACTTCGGCCTTGGCGGGATGCACGTTGACGTCGACGATGCGGGGATCGCAGTCGATGAACAGGACCGCGACCGGATGGCGGTCGGCGCTCAGGAAATCGAGAAAGGCGGCGCGAATGGCGCCGGCGAAGAGCTTGTCGCGGACCGGGCGTCCGTTGACATAGACATATTGCGCCTGCGTATTGCCGCGATTGTAGGTCGGCAGGCCGGCCAGTCCCGAAAGGCGCACGCCCGCGCGCTCGGCGTCGAGCTCGAAGGCGTTGGCGCGAAACTCGTCGCCCAGCACCTGCGCAATGCGCCGCGCCCCATCGTCGCCGCAGGCCGGATAATCGAACAGCGCGCCGCTGTCCGACGAAAGCGCGAAGCGAACCTGCGGATGCGCCATGGCGAGGCGCTTCACGACATCGACGACGGCCGCCGTCTCGGTGCGCTCGGTCTTGAGAAATTTCAGCCGCGCCGGCGTCGCGGCGAAAAGCGCGCGCGCCTCGATCCGCGTGCCGCGAGGCCAGCTCGACGGCGTGAGGCCGCGCTTCTCGCCCGCTTCGACGCGGATCGAGAAGCCATGCGGCGCGTCCTTCGCGCGCGTGTCGATCGTCAGATCCGCGACCGCCGCAATGGAGGGGAGCGCCTCGCCGCGAAAACCGAGCGTGGCGATATGGGTGAGATCGCCGTCGGGGATTTTCGAGGTGGCGTGACGCTCCACGGCGAGGGCGAGGTCCTGCGCGTCCATGCCGCAGCCGTCGTCGATGACGCGAATGAGCGACCGGCCGCCCTCCTCTATGGCGACGTCGATGCGCGCCGCGCCTGCGTCGAGCGCATTTTCCACGAGCTCCTTCACCGCCGAGGCGGGCCGCTCCACCACTTCGCCAGCGGCGATGCGGTCGACGAGAATGGGATCGAGACGGCGAACGGGCATTTCAGAATCTCAATAGCAGGCAATCACGGAACCGGCGTCAGCACCAGCGCCAGATTCTCGACCCGCGTCACCCGCGCGCGGGCGCCGGGTTCGAGGCGCTCGATCGGGGCGTCGGGCGCAAGCCGGGCCTCCCAGTCGAGCCCCGACCAATGGACGCGGCCCGTCGTCTTCGTCACCTCATGCGTCGCGACGAGTTCGCGCCCGATCAGGTCGCTGCTCTGGTCCTCCTGCACGTCGGCCGTCTGAAAGCGTTGCAGCGCCTTGCGGCCGAAGAGCGCGAGAAGCAGGCTCAGGCCGGCCGCGATGGCCGCCGTTTCGAGGAGGCCCGGCCGAAGGCCGGTCGCGTAAAGCGCCGCGCTCGTGGCGAGCGCGCCGATGGCGAGAAACATCACCGGCGAGAGGCCGATAACGACGATGTCGACGCCGAGCAGGACGAGGCCGGCGATCAGGCTCGCCGCCGCCGAATCGATGGGGAAGGCTGTATCCATGTCATCGGCCCCTGCTGCTGCGGCTCATTGCGGCCCGTCCCAGGGCTGCGCGCGGGTCTTTGGCGCGCTCGCCGCGGGGCCTTGCGCGTTGACGGTTCTGAGCACGGCCATGGCTCTCGCGATCCAGCCGGCGGGATCCGCGCCGTCGCCCATCAGCACCAGCGCATTGCCGGCCTTGGCGAGGCGGCCATATTGCTCGATCGCGGATTTCGCCACTTCGAGCTGCACCGCCTGATCGCCGCCGATCTCGGTGATCTGCTGGCGCACCAGTTCGATCGCCCTGGCCTGTCCCTCCGCGCGCAGAATGGCGGCCTGTTTTTCGCCCTCGGCGCGGTTGATCTCGGACTGTTTCACGCCTTCGGACTCCAGCACGGCGGCGCGCTTGTCGCGCTCGGCCTTCATCTGCCGCTCCATCGACTGGCGCAGCGACTCCGGCATCCTGATGTCCTTGATCTCGTAGCGCGTGACATGGGCGCCCCAGAGCTGCGCGGCGTCCGAGACGGCGCGCACGACGCGCTCGTTGATTTCGGTCCTGTTCTCGAAAGTCTTGTCGAGCTCCATCGAGCCGATGGCGGAGCGCATCGAGGTTTGCGCGAGATTGACGATGGCGCGCTCTATGTTCTCGGCGCCATAGGCGGCGTCCTTGGCGTTGACGACCTTGTAATAAAGGATGCCGTCGATCGTGACGGTGGCGTTGTCCCTGGTGATCGCGTCCTGCGCCGGCACGTCGATCACCTGCTCGCGCAGATCGAAGACATAGGCGACGCGCTCGACGATCGGATAGACGAAATTGACGCCCGCGGTGAGCGTGCGGTTGTAGCGTCCGAGTCGCTCGACGACGAGCACGCTCTGCTGGCGCACGAAACGCACCATGGCGCCGAGCGCGAGCAGCGCGACATAAACGAACCAGAAAAGCGGATTGTGCAGGAAGGAAAGGCCGAGAGCGAGTGTGTGATCGAGAATGAGCAGGCCGATCGCGACCGCGCCAATGATGAAAAGCGGAAAGCCCATCACGTCCTCCGTCCGGCGGAAACCATAGGAACAGGCGCGCGCACGGGCGCCTTCGGGATCATTCGACGGCGGATCGACCGCCGATGTGCGTCGGCGCATGGATCGCTACGCGGAGAGAAACGCAATCGCCCGAACGCCGCGGCTCCATGGCTCACGGATTTTTCTTCCACCAGCTTTCGAGCGTCGGCCCGAAAATCGGCGAGCTGTAACGCGGCAGGCGTTCTGGCCGCATGAGATCGGCCGAATGCGCGATCCATTGCTCCGAGGCGTGGAACAGCGGCACGACATAGAAGCCCGACAGCAGCACGCGATCATAGGCGCGCACGGCGGCGACGAACTCCTCGTCGGTTTTCGCCGCGAGCAGCGCGACGATGAGCCCGTCGATCGCGGGCGAGGCGGCGCCGGCCAGATTGAACGAGGCTTCCTGCGTCGCGCTCGTCGAGCCCCAGCGCATGCGCTGCTCGTTGCCGGGCGAGGCGGAAGCGACATATTGCCCGATCATCATATCGAAATCGAACTTCTGGCGGCGGCGCTGATATTGCACCTCGTCGACGAGACGCACGCGCGCCTCGACGCCGATGCGGGCGAGCGTCGAGGCGTAGCTGAGCGCCAAGCGCTCCTGATCGCGGTCCTTGACCATGATCTCGAAGGAGACGGGCGCGCCGTCCTTCACGAGCTTGCCGTCCTCGAGTCGATAGCCGGCGGTCGCGAGGAGATCGAGCGCGCGCCGCGCCATCTCGCGGTCGCGTCCCGTGCCGTCGCTGGCCGGCGGACGCCAGTTCCCTTCCAGAATGTCGGCGCGCACGGCGTCGGGCCAGGGCGCGAGCAGGGCGCGCTCCTTCGCGCTCGCCGGACGGCCGGAGGAGGAGAGGTCCGATTCGTCGAAGAAGCTTTTCGTGCGGGTGTAGAGGCCCGAATAATAATTGGCGTTCACCCACTCGAAATCGAACATCATGCCGAGCGCCTCGCGCAGGCGGATGTCGGCGAAGAGCGGCCGCCGCGTATTGAAGACGAAGCCGCTCAGGCCCTTGGGATTGTCGTTCTTCAGCGCTTCCTTCACGACCCGCCCGTCCCGCAGCGCCGGAAAGTCGTAGCCCGTCGACCAGCGCGTCGTGTTCGTCTCCTCGCGATAATCTATGAGGCCGGCCTTGAAGGCCTCGAAGAGCGAATTGCCGTCGCGGAAATACTGAATGTCGATCTCGTCGAAATTGTAGAGGCCGCGCTGACTCGGCGTCTGTGCGCCCCAATAGTTGGGATCGCGGCGCAGGAGCACGCGCGCGCCGGGCTCCGCCGCGGCCACCACATAGGGCCCCGAGCCGACGGGTTTGGCGAGCGTGGCGTCCGAGAAGCTGTCCGCCTTGGTCGCATGTTTGGGCAGGACCGGCATGATGGCCAGGATCAGCGGCAATTCGCGGTCGCCGACGCCGGAGAGATCGTAGCGCACCGTATGGGCGTCTGGCGCCTCGATGGATTTGACGAGGCCGTAAGCGACGCGCTGCTGCGGGCGGCCCTTCGACTTGAGAAGATCGAAGGAGAAAAGCACGTCCTCGGGCGTGATCGGGGCGCCGTCGGAGAAATGTGCGCGCGGGTCGAGATGGAAGGTCACATGGGCGCGGGCGGGATCGATCTCGACCGACTGCGCGATGAGCGGATAGAGCGTGAAGGGCTCGTCCTGCGAGCGCGCCATCAGGCTCTGGAAGACGTTGCCGACGAGGCCCTGCGCCGCCGATCCGGATTTGACGTTGAAGGGATTGAGGCTGTCGAAGGTGCCCGGCAGCCCGACGCGCAGCCGGCCGCCTTTCTTCGCCGCCGGATCGGCGTAAGGAAAGTGGTCGAAATCGGGCGGCAGCGCGGGAGCGCCATGCACCGCGAGGCCATGCGTCGCGAGGGCGTCATGCGTTGCGGCGTCGCCGGGCGCTGGCGCGGGGCGCTCCTGCGCGGTGGGGCCGCGGGCCGGCGCCGCCGCTGCGACGGGCGCGACGGCGCCGGCGATCAGGAAGGCGGCGGCGAAGAGGCGACGGCCGCGAATCGTAAAGGACGTCATGGCCCCGACCATAGTCGAACATGTGGCGGCTTGAAGCCCGCGGGCGGGCTTCATTTCGCCGTAATTGGCAAATTTTAAGGGGTTTGTGCGGGCGAAGGCGAGCACGGCGCGCCGCGACCGCTGGAAATCGGCGCGGCGACGCTGTAAAGAGCTTTGCCGTCGACTCGGCGCGGCCTCGCGCCGCGGCCGATGCGCGGCAGGGGCAAGGGTTCAAGGGCGCAATTTCCGCGTCCCCGCGTGCGGCGGCCCCCGCGACGACGTGACAACAGAATTTGCTAGAAGCCGGAAAAGCGCCGGCTAGCAGACAAGCGAAAGGGACTTCCTCATGTCGATCCTCTTCCCGCGGTCCGCCGCGGTTGCCCTGGCGGGAGCCTTGCTGCTCGCCGGCGTTTCGGCGCAGGCCCAGCAGGCTCCGGCCGCCGGCGGCGCGCCCGCCCAGCAGCAGCCGGCGCAGCCCGCGGGTCCGATCACCGCCAATCTGCAAGCGGTGCAGCCCGACTGGACCAAGGTCTGCGGCACGGACCAGGCGACCAAGAAGGAAATCTGCTACACGACCCGCGATTTCGGCGCGGCCGCCAAGGAAGGCGACGCCCCCCAGCCGCTGCTCGCCCTCGCCGTTTACGACCCCAAGGCCGACGACACCAAGATCATCCGCCTGCTGCTGCCGCCGGGACTGATGCTGAAGCCGGGCTTCCGCTATGCGATCGACAAGGGACCGGTCGATTCCGGCGCCTTCGAGATCTGCTTCCCGAACGGCTGCTTCGCCGAGGCCAAGGTCAAGAAGGCGGTCATCGACGGCATGAAGAAGGCCGAGAAGATGATGATCGTGGTCAAGAACCAGGCCAACGCCGAAGTGACCTTCTATCTGCCGCTGACGAACTTCGGGAAAGCCTTCGACGGCCCGGCCATCGACCCGAAGGTGCTCGAGGAGCAGCAGAAGAAGCTCCAGGAAGAGCTGCAGAAGAAGGCCGAGGAAGAGCGCAAGAAGCTCGAGGCCAAGGGCGCGGCCGACAAGAAGTAAGCCTCAAAAATATCGAGGCGTCAGAAACGCCCGCGTGAAAACGCGGGCGTTTTGTTTTTTGCCCAGGGCGCTTTTGTCGGCTTCAATCCCGATGAAGGCTGCGATCTGCTTCGTCTCGGCGAAGCGGTGGGGCTCAGTGCCGCTTGGGCGCGCGCATCCGATAGACGCCGTCCTCGTCACGCTCGAAGGTCTCGTCGACCTGCGGATGGCGGACGGGGTCGCCGGAGGTGTCGGGCATGAGATTTTGCTCCGACACATAGGCCACATATTCGGTTTCGGCGTTTTCCGCGAAGAGGTGGTAAAAGGGCTGGTCCTTGCTCGGCCGCAACTCTTCGGGAATCGAGAGCCACCATTCCTCGGTGTTGGCGAAAACCGGATCGACATCATAGATGACGCCGCGGAAGGGGTAGCGGCGATGTTTCACGACCTGTCCGATCGCGAATTTTGCGACACTCTCTCTCGGCATTCTTTACGACGCCTTCAACGCGGATTTTACGATCGCCACTGGTAGCGCGCGCCGCCCCGCGCCGTCAACGGCGCGCTCCGGCGCGCCGCACAATGGCCCGCGGGCCGCCTTGGCCAATCGAGCTAGCCCTGCAACGCGGCGACGCCCGGCAGGGTCTTGCCTTCGAGCCATTCGAGAAAGGCGCCGCCGGCCGTCGACACATAGGAGAATTCCTGCCCGGCATGCGCCTGATTGAGCGCCGCCACCGTATCGCCGCCGCCCGCGATGGAAAGCAGCTTGCCCTCGACGGTCAGCCGCGCCGCCGTCTGCGCGACGGCGTTGGTGCCCTCGTCGAACGGCGGCAGCTCGAAGGCGCCGAAGGGGCCGTTCCACACGAGCGTCTTGCATTTGGCGATGAGCGATTCGACATGCGCGACGGATTTCGGTCCGACATCCAGGATCATGTCGTCGGGCGCGACGTGATCGACGGAAACGATGTGCGAGGGCGCGTGCGCCTCGAATTTCTTGGCGACCGTGGCGTCGACGGGCAAAACGACCGTGCAATTGGCGGCTTTCGCCTTTTCGAGAATCTCGCGCGCGGTGTCGGCGAGGTCGTGCTCGCAGAGCGACTTGCCGACCGCCTTCCCCTGCGCGGCAAGAAACGTATTGGCCATGCCGCCGCCGATCACGAGATAGTCGACCTTGGCGACGAGATTGCCCAAGAGCTCCAGTTTCGTCGAGACCTTGGCGCCGCCGACGATGGCCATCACCGGGCGCGCCGGACTGGTCAGCGCCGATTCGAGCGCCTCCAGCTCCGCCTGCATGGTGCGGCCGGCGATGGCGGGGAGCCTGTGGGCGATCCCTTCCGTCGTGGCGTGGGCGCGATGCGCCGCCGAGAAGGCGTCGTTGACGAAAAGATCGCCGAGCTTCGCCACCTCTTCGACGAAAGCCGGATCGTTCTTTTCCTCGCCCTTGTGGAAACGCGTGTTCTCGAGAAGCGCGATGTCGCCGTCCCTCATCCCGGCGATGACGGCTTCGGCCGCAGCGCCCACGCAATCATCGGCGAAAGCGACCTTGCGCTTGAGATAATGCTCCAGCGTGGGAAGCGTGTGGCGCAACGAGTCTTCCTCGACGCGCTGGCCCTTCGGCCGGCCGAAATGCGAGAGCAGGATGACCTTGGCCCCCTTGCCGGCAATCTCCTCGATCGTCGGCAGGATGCGCTCGATGCGGGTCGCATCGGTCACGCGGCCGTCCTCCATCGGCACATTGAGATCGACGCGCAGGAGAACGCGTTTGCCTTTGACGTCGATGTCGTCGAGGGTGCGGAAGGCGGTCATCGGCGAGCTCCACAATCGTCGTTTTGAAAAGCAACGCGGGCCGAAGCGGCCCGCGTCCAATGCAGCTTTCGTCGAACGGTCAGATCAGCGACCCCATCAGCGCCGCCGTATCCGTCATGCGGCCCGAGAAGCCCCATTCATTGTCGTACCAGGAGAGGATGGACACGAGATTGCCGTCCATCACCTTGGTCTGGTCGAGGTGGAACGTCGACGACGCGGGATTGTGGTTGAAGTCGATCGAGACGAGCTTCTCCGAGGTGTAGGCGAGCACGCCCTTCATCGGACCATCGGCGGCCGCCTTGATCGCCGCATGAATCTCGTCCTTCGTCGTCGGCCGCTTGGCGACGAATTTGAGGTCGACGGCCGAGACGTTGGGCGTCGGAACGCGGATGGCGTAGCCGTCGAGCTTGCCGTTGAGCTCGGGAAGGACGAGGCCGACGGCCTTGGCGGCGCCGGTCGAGGTCGGGATCATCGACAGCGCGGCCGCGCGGGCGCGGTAGAGATCCTTGTGAAAGGTGTCGAGCGTCGGCTGGTCGCCCGTATAGGAGTGGATCGTCGTCATGATCCCCTTCTCGATGCCGATCGCGTCGTTCAGCACCTTCGCCACCGGCGCGAGACAGTTCGTCGTGCAGGAGGCGTTGGAGACGACGAGATGGTCCTTCGTCAGCCTGTCGTGGTTGACGCCATAGACGACGGTCAGATCGGCGCCGTCGCCGGGCGCCGAGACGAGCACGCGCCTGGCGCCCGCGTCGAGCAGCATCTTGGCCTTGTCGCGCGCGGTGAAGAGGCCGGTGCATTCCATCGCCACGTCGACGCCCAGCGCCTTGTAGGGCAGCTCCGCGGGGTTCTTGATGGCCGTGACCTTGATCGGCCCGCGGCCCACGTCGATCGTGTCGCCGTCGACCTTCACCTGATGCGGGAAGCGCCCGTGGACTGAGTCATAGCGCAGCAGATGGGCGTTGGTCTCGACCGGACCGAGGTCGTTGATGGCGACGACCTCGAGGTCGGTGCGGCCCGATTCGACGATGTAGCGGAGGACGTTGCGGCCGATACGCCCGAAGCCGTTGATGGCCACTCTGACGGTCATATGGAATTTCTCCTTGTCGCCGGCCGTTTCCCGAGAAAGGCGGCTCTCGCCCTGCTGCGTCTGCGCGCCGCGCGCCGGGCCGTGATGTCGAGGCGAGGGTGTGATAGCACCTCGCGTCCCCCTGTCAACGCGTCGGCGCGTCGCGCGCGGACCGGGAAGACGGGCGGCCGGGCCGTTTGTCCCCGCGCCTTTTGTCTGGGCGGCTTTGGAAAAGCCCGATTCATGCTACCAACTTCCTGCGGCGAATCGGCTCCGGGCCGGCCGCAACCTCTTCCGCCGCGAGAAATAGGGCGCCGCCCGGCGATGACGCGTTCAGAAAAATCCGCCGAAAGAATAGACGCGGCCCTCGCGCGCCTGAAGGCCGCGCTGGATCAACTCGAGCGCACGATCGCCGCGCGGCTCGAGGAGGATCTCTCCAGCGCCGAGCTCGAGGAGGAGGTCGCCATCATGCAGGACGACCGGGCGCGTCTCGCGCTGGAGCTCGACGACGCGCTCGCCCGCGTCAGCGCGCTGGAGAAGGCCCGCGACGAAGTGCTGCGCCGCCTCGACAGCGCGGGGGCAGGGGTCGCCGCCGCGCTCGAAGCCGCCGTTTCGTTTCCCCTGGAGGAGCAGGAATAATGGCCGCCGTCATGGTCAATATCGCGGGCCGCACCTATCGCCTGTCCTGCGACGACGGCGAGGAGCCGCGGCTCGAGGAGCTCGCCCGTTACGTCGAGGGCAAGATCCTGAGCATGAAGGACAGTTTCAAGGAGATCGGCGAGCAGCGCATCGTGGTGATGGCGGCGCTCGCCATCGCCGACGAGTCCATGGAGGCGCGCGGCAAGGCGCAGGCCATGGAACAGGAGGCGACGACCCTGCGCGCCGAACTGGCCGCGACGCAGAAAGCCGCCGCCGCTCTTGAGGAAAAGGTCGCGGGCGCCGTGGAGGACGCGGCGCGCCGGCTGGAGGAGCTGAACGCGGACCTGCAGAAACCCGCGCCGCTGGAGGATTTCCCGCTTTAGCCTGCCCCAGGCCTCCCCCGCGTCGCGGGAGAGGGGCTTTGGCGCAAGGGCTCGCTTCCGCGTAGGGGCTTACTTGCCCCAGTTCTCGATGCTGGCGTCGCGCTTGGCCTTCTGCAGATCGTCCGCGAAGGTCGAATATTGGTGGTTGAGCTTCTCGGCCGTCATCGCCACGCCGCCGTCGGACATGATAGCGATCTTCATCTGCTCCGTCGCCATGCGGTCGAGCTCGTTGATCCACTGGTTGACGTTCGTGAGAAGCTTGTCCTTGCGCTCCTTCTGCGTCGGGCCCGGGGTGGTGTCGCTGGCGATGGCGATTTCCGCCTTGGCGTCCTCGATCTGCTTGTCGAGATCCTTGACCTTCGCTTCGTCGTGGGCGGCCTCGGCCTCCTTGCGCGCCTTCTCCAGATTGTCGAGCCCGTTCTTCAGCCAGCTCGCCTGAATGTTGAGAAGCGAATCCCGCGCGACGCCCGTGAGGTTGAAGCCGTTCGGAATCGGGAAATAGGGGCCGAGCTTGGCCGCCTGCGCCGGAGCGGCGAGGCCGAGCGCGCCGGCGACGAGCGCCGCGGCCAGCGCCGGACGCAGCCCGGCGGTCTTGGTGTTGAAGAACATGTCGATTTTTCTCCCCTGTCGGCGCGACGCTTTGTCTCGGGCGCGCGTCCATTCGGATGAACTTGGGCGATCCCCGCCTCTGTTGCAAGACTGCAGGCGAAGAGGCGCGCCTGTCTTCTGCGCCCGGGCGGCGCTTGACGCGCCTGGCCATTCGCGCGACTCTCCGCCTCGCCGGGGGAGCCCCGCCCGGCGGCGCACGCGCGCCGCCACGGGGCTGAGAGGCTGCGGGGGCGTCTGGAGGTTTCTCGAGGCGCCGGGCGCGGCGACCCTTCGAACCTGATCCAGTTTCGATGCTGGCGGAGGGATGGTGATCAGCTTTTCACAATCGGGACGCGGGCCATGCGCGCGCGGGTGATCGGGGCCGGGGTCGCGGGGCTCTGCGCGGCCTTCGCGCTCGCGCGCCGCGGCGTCGCGGTCGAACTCGTCGAGCGCCAGCAGGCGCCGGGGCAGGGCTGCTCGCGCTTTGCCGGCGGCATGATCGCGCCCTGGTGCGAATTGGAGAGCGCCGAGCCCGTCGTCGCGCGGCTGGGCGAGGAGGCGCTCGACTTCTGGGCGCGCGAGGTCCCGGTCGCGACGGTCGCCGGCAGTCTCGTCGTCGCCGCGCCGCGCGAGCGCGCGGAGCTTGCCGATTTCGCCCGCCGCACGGCGCACTTCGAACGGCTCGACGCCGACTCCGTCGCGGGCCTCGAGCCCGATCTTTCCGGCCGATTCGATCAGGCCCTCTACTTTCCCCAAGAGGCGCATCTCGATCCGCGGGCGGCCATCGCGGCGCTGGCCGCGGCGCTCGCCGCAGCGCCAAACGTCGACATGCGCTTCGGCGTCGAGGCCGAAAACCTGACGAGCCGCGCCGACTGGACCGTCGATTGCCGGGGCTTCGCCGCGCGCGACGACCTCGCGCGGCTCAGGGGCGTCAAGGGCGAGATGCTGATCCTGCGCAGCGAGGAGATTGCGCTGTCCCGCCCCGTGCGCATGCTGCATCCGCGCCGCCCGGTCTATGTCGTGCCGAGGGGCGAGGGTCTCTACATGATCGGCGCGACCATGATCGAGAATGAGGAGCGCGCGCGGGTGACGGCGCGCTCGGTGGTCGAGCTCGTCAATTCGGCCTTCGCCATCCATCCGGCCTTCGCCGAGGCGGAGATCGTCGAGACGGGCTCGGACGTGCGTCCGGCCTTCCCCGACAATCTGCCGAGGCTTATCCGGCGCGGCCGGACGATCTATATGAATGGGCTCTACCGGCATGGTTTCCTGCTCGCGCCGGCGCTGGCGCGCCGCGCCGCCGAGGTCGTGCTCGGCGGAGCCTATTTTCCGGAGGTCATGGATGATGCGGATTCAGGTGAACGGGCGCCCGCGTGAGGTCACGGCCACCACGCTCCAGGCGCTGCTGCGCGAATTGGGCTATGACGACCAGAAGGTCGGCACGGCCCTGAATCAGGAGTTCGTGCGCGACAAGGACCGGGACAGCACGCCCTTGCAGGAAGGCGACGCCGTCGAGATCGTCACGCCCCGGCAGGGCGGCTGAGAGCTTTGCCCATGGAGTCGGCCGACCCCCTGATCCTCTATGGCGTGGCGCTGCGGTCGCGGCTCCTGCTCGGCACGGCGCGCTATCCTTCGCCCGCGATCCTCGCCGAGGCGGTGCGCGCCTCGGCCTGCGAGATCGTCACCGTCTCGCTGCGCCGCGAGGCGGGCGGCTCGCGCGCCGGCGAGAGCTTCTGGAGCCTCATTCGCGAGGTCGGCGTGCGGGTTCTGCCCAATACGGCGGGCTGCCGCACGGCGCGGGAGGCGATCGCCACGGCGCAGATGGCGCGCGAGGTGTTCGAGACGGACTGGATCAAGCTCGAAGTCATCGGCGAGGAGGATACGCTCCAGCCGGACGTTTTCGGCCTCGTCGAGGCGGCGCGGGCGCTCGTCGCGGATGGGTTCAGGGTCTTTCCCTATACGACCGACGATCTCGTTGTCGCCGAGAAGCTGTTGCAGGCGGGCTGCGACCTGCTCATGCCCTGGGCCGCGCCCATCGGCTCGGGGCGCGGCGTCAACAACGCCTTCGCGCTGCGGGCGCTGCGGGCGCATTTTCCCGGCGTTCCGCTCATCGTCGACGCCGGGCTCGGCGCGCCCTCCCACGCCGCCACGGTCATGGAAATGGGCTATGACGCGGTGTTGCTCAACACGGCGGTGTCGCGCGCGGGCGATCCCGTCGGCATGGCGCGGGCCTTCGGCCTGGCGACGCAGGCGGGGCGCCTCGCTTTCCTCTCCAGGCCCATGACGCCCCGCGACATGGCGGAGCCCTCGACGCCCGTGCTCGGCCGGCCTTTCGGCGACGTGGCGTGAATGGACCGGGCCGGCGGGCTCGTCTATGGCTTGCCCCGACAAGGAGCCGCCTTTGACCGCCTGGAGCCTCGATCCCTTCTATCTCATCGTCGATCATTCCGACTGGCTGACGCGTCTGTTGCCGCTGGGCGTCAAGCTCGTGCAGCTGCGCGTGAAGGATCGTCCCGAGGACGAGCTTCGCGCGGAGATCGCGCGCGCCCGCGATCTGTGCCGGGCGGCGGGGGCGCAGCTCGTCGTCAATGATTACTGGCGGCTCGCGATCGAACTCGGCTGCGATTTCGTCCATCTCGGGCAGAGCGACCTCGACACGGCCGATATTGCCGTGCTGCGCCGCCACGGCCTGCGGTTCGGCGTCTCGACGCATGACGACGCCGAGCTCGAGCGCGCCCTCGCGCTCGCGCCGGATTATGTCGCGCTCGGGCCGGTCTGGCCGACGCTGCTCAAACAGATGGCCTTCGCGCCGCAGGGGCTCGACCGGCTCGCCGACTGGAAGAAGCGCGCGGGCGAAGTTCCGCTCGTCGCCATCGGCGGGTTGACGCCGGGCCGCGCCTGCCTCGCTCTCGCCTCGGGCGCCGACAGCGCCTGCGTGGTGACGGATATTCTGCGCGCCCCCGATCCCGAATCGCGCACGGTGGAATGGATCGCGGCCACCGCGCCCTGGCGCGAGGCGGGCGAACTGGTCGATCCCTTCCCGCCCGATCACGCGGGCGCGAGCGTTCTGCCCTCTCCCAACCATGGCCCGCGGCTGCGCCCCGTTTCGGCGCTCGTCCTGCATTACACCGGCATGCCGAGCGCGGAGGGCGCGCTCGAGCTTCTGTGCTCCCCCATCCAGGAAGTCTCCGCGCATTACGTCGTCGAGGAGGATGGGCGCGTCCTGCAGCTCGTGCCCGAGGCGCGCCGGGCCTGGCACGCGGGCGTGAGTTTCTGGGCGGGCGAAACCGACATGAATTCCGCCTCGATCGGCGTCGAAATCGTCCATCCCGGCCATATCGACCCGCACCCCTATCCGGCCGCGCAGATCGAGGCGCTCGTCGCGCTGTGCCGGGACATTTGCGCGCGCCGCGGCATCCCCCCACAGCGCGTTCTCGCCCATTCCGACATTGCGCCGCGCCGCAAGATCGACCCCGGCGAATTCTTTCCCTGGGACGCGCTCGCCGCGGCGGGCGTGGGTCTCGACGTCGCGGCGCCCGCGCCGGACGCGGACGCGGATGGGGCGCTCGAACTCGACATGGCCGGCCCCGCCGTCTCGCAGGTGCAGCGGCGGCTCGCCGCCTTCGGCTACAAGACGGCGGAAACCGGCGTCTATGACGAGGAGACCGCAGCCGCCGTTTCGGCCTTTCAGCGTCACTTCCGCCGCGCGCGCGTCGACGGCCGCGCCGACGCCTCCACCCTCGACGCGCTGGCCCGTCTTCTCGATCTGTCGGGAGCCGGGCATGGGGGGTGAGCAAAAGCGCGCGGTCGTCGTCACCGGCGCCTCGACGGGGATCGGCGAGGCCTGCGTTGCGCTGCTGGTCGAGAAGGGCTTTTTCGTCTTCGGCTCGGTGCGCAAAGACGCGGACGCCGAGCGGCTCACGGCCCGTTTCGGGCCACAAAATTTCGCGGCCCTGCTCTTCGACGTGACCGACGGCGAGGCCATCGCCCGCGCCGCGCGCGAGGTCGGGCAATGGCTCTCCGGCGCGACGCTCTTTGGCCTCGTCAACAATGCCGGCGTCGCCGTGCCGGGGCCGCTGCTGCATCTGCCGATCGCGGATTTCGAGCGTCAGGTCGAGACCAATCTCACGGGGCAATTGCGCGTCATCCAGGCTTTCGCGCCGCTACTCGGCGCGCGCCGCCCGCAGGGCGGACCGCCCGGCCGCATCGTCAATATGAGTTCGGTGGCGGGGCGCCGGGCGGCGCCGTTTCTGGGCGCGTACAACGCGTCCAAATTCGGGCTCGAAGGCATGTCGGACGCGCTGCGGCGCGAACTGACGGTTTATGGAATCGATCTCATCCTGATTCAGCCCGGCATGATCTCAACGCCGATCTGGGACAAGGCGAAGCGCGCCGATTTCAGCGCCTTCGACGACACGGTCTATGGCCCGGCCGCGCGCCGCGTGCAGAAATGGGTGGTCGAGGGCGGCCGCGCCGCGCCCGGCCCCGAAAAGGTCGCCGAGGCCGTGCTGCGGGCGCTCACCGCGTCGCGGCCGCCCGCGCGCATTCCCGTGCGCACGGGCTCGCCCCTCGGCGAACTCATCGGCCTTTTGCCGGCGCGGCTCGTCGATTGGCTGACGGCCTGGCGGCTCGGCTTCCACGACATACGCAAGGCGCTCGGCGCCTCTACCACGGGAGAGAAGAATGGCCGCTGATCCGCAGGCGCCGCATGGCGTCGTGTGCTGGAGCGAACTCGCCGTCCACGATGTCGCGCGCGCGCAGACATTCTACGCCGAGACCCTCGGCTGGCGTTTCGAGCCCATGACCATGCCGGACATGACCTATTGGATCATCTGCTGTGGGGAGGCCCGCGTCGGCGGCATGTTCGAAATGAAGGGCGCGGCCTTCGACGGCGTTCCCGAACATTGGCTCACCTATATCGCGGTCGACGACATCGACGCCCGCCTCGCCAAAGCCGCGGCGGCGGGCGCGAAGATCTGCAAGGACGCTTTCGACATTCCGGGCGTCGGCCGCATGGCCGTGCTCGCCGAGCCGGGCGGCGCGGTCGTCGCCTGGATGACGCCGCGCCCCGCCGCTTGAGGCGCTTTCCGCCGAAGGGCGCCGCTTCGGCGGGAGAATATCTACAGCCGCGTCGACCGGTCGATCTGTTCGAAGGGCCGCAGAAATTCGCACGCCACCTGGCCGTCCTGAACGCGCACGACTTTCGCGGGCGTGGCGCCGACGAGGACCTCTTCGCCGAGAAGCACGCGCTGATCGGTCTCGAGCGCCACGTCTGACACGGAAAGGCTGCGAATGCGCACGAAATGCTCGCGACCGTTCCCCCGCCGCAAGATGGCGACGCCGTTCTCGGGCGTGAGATGCTCGCGCTGGCGGGCGCCGGGCGTCTCGGAGCCTGCGCGCCAGGCGAGTTGGCTTTCGAGCTTCTCGCGGCGCCGCGCCGTCAGTTCGAGGCGCATATCGAAGCCGATCTGCGTGACCCGTGAGATCGAGCCCGTCAACCGGCCGAGCTCGTCCAGATAGAGCACGACCTTTTCGCCGGGGGTCGAGACGACCGGCGCGAAGAGCGAAACCGCATCGGCCGAGATTTCATGCGTGCGGCAGTCATATTCGTGAACCGATCCGACCAGCAGGTATCTGCCGGTCAGGGAGAGCGGCACGCGCGCCGGGTCGCCAGTTTCCATGTGACCGGCGGCGGGAGAAAGAGAAATGTGCATTGTCGACGCCATGAATGTCTTGTCCGCATCCTCGAACGCGGGCACGACGAAAGACCGCGAATGCTTCGCTGTCGTCCGCAGCCGCCCGCACGCCCTTTTTGCACCGCAGGCGTGCCGATCCCTCAAAAAAGGACATTAAAATTGTAGGCAAGGCGCAGATTGCAAAGGCCGCGCCGCTGGCGAGTTTTCGCCGCCGACCGGCGGCGCGCGCGGCTTCCGCGCCTCTTTCGGCTCGCCTATGCTCGCCCGAGAAAAGAAAGAGGGAAAGGCCATGCTCGAAAAATTGCCGCCGCCGCTTCTCAAACCGATCGGCCTGACGCTCGGCTGGGCCTTGTTGCTGTTCTCGCTCCTCGCCGTTCCGCTGAGCGTCGTGACCGTGATGCGCTGGTTTGCGATCTCCTGGCCGCTCGCTCTGCTCGGCGTCTTCGTCGTCAGCATCATCCCTTACGCGGGGCGCTTCGCCTATCTCGGCCTCGCCGTCATCGGCGCCTGGTATGTCGCGGAGGCGGGCTTCAGCTTTTCAGGCGCTGTCGGACCGTTCATTGATTGACGGAGAGAGGGATTGTCCGGGGGAGGGGGCTCATGACTGACGACGGCGCGCCGGTCGCCGCGCGGGCGTCGCTCGGCGATCTGATTTCCGCCGTCTTCAACGGCGCGCCGACGCGGGAGGCTGCCGAAGCCTATAGCGCGCAGCTCACCGCGCTCATTTCCCTCTATATTTGCTTCGTCGCCATCTTCCTCGCCGGCGTCTATGTGCGCGCGGTCAAGAAGCGGTCTGATCTGACGGAGGAGCGGCGCGCCTTCAAGGTCTGGATCGCCTATTCGCTGATCTTCGCCCTTCTGATGATCGCGGCCTATCTCGCGCGCTTCTATTTCGGCGCGTAACGGGCGAAGTCAGTCTGGAACCTTCACACGAGCGCCCCGGCGACGATTTTCGGCCGCCGCGCGCTCGAGCTCGGCGCCCGCGGCCTGCAACTCGGCGGCGGTCTTGCGTTTTTCGGGCCTCGGCGTCATCGGCAGATAGTCCATCTGTTCGGGGCGCGACTCACGCACGAAATCCGGCGCCGCCGGCGGCGGCTTGCGGATGCCGAGCGCCTCGACAATCCCTCCGATCAGCTGGCCGCCCGTCGCGGGCGCCGCCTCCTGCGCCTGCGCCGCGCCGGCGAGGGTCAAAAGGGCGGCGACGAGCGTGTAACGAAATCCGGTCATTGGTCCATTGAGCAGCAAGATTTTGGCGGGAGCGGGGAGAACCCTAGACCCAGCCGGCGATTTCCCGCCGCGCCAGCGTCTCGATGAGCGCCATGCTCTCGTCGCCGTCGTTGAGGCAGGGAAGCCGGGCGAATTTCTCGCCCCCCTTTTCGAGGAAGAGATCGCGGATTTCGACGCCCAGCTCCTCGATGGTTTCGAGACAGTCGGCGGAAAAGCCCGGCGCGACGATGGCGAGGCGTTTCACCCCGCCTTGCGCAAGCTCGGCGACCACGTCGCTCGTATAGGGGCCTATCCATTTCGCCGGTCCGAAACGCGACTGGAAGGAAAGGCGCAGCCTGTCCTCGGACATGCCGAGCGCCTCGCGCAGCAGGCGCCAGGTCGCTTCGCAATGGCCCCGATAGGGATCGCCGCGATCGACCTGCGCCTGCGGCAGGCCGTGGAAGGAGGCGAGCACGACCTCGGGCTCGAAATCGAGCGCGGCGAGTTCGCGCCTCACGCTCGCGGCGAGCGCCTCTATATAGGCCGGATCGTCGTAATAGGGCGCGCCGATGCGCAGCGCCGGCTGCTTGCGCATCCGCATCAGCGCGGCGAAGGCGTCGTCGGCCACGGAGGCGCTGGTCGAGGCCGCATATTGCGGGTAAAGCGGTAGAAGGACGATCCGCTCGCAGCCTTTGGCCATCAGCGCCTCGATGCGCGACGGAAGCGAGGGCGAGCCGTAGCGCAGGGCGTAATCGACGATGACCGGCGCCTTGCCGTCGAGCCCGCGCGCCGCGAGCTTTTCCGCCTGCCGCCGGGTGATGGTCTTCAGCGGCCCCTCGCCGATGTCGTGGTTCCAGATCGATTGATAGGCATGGGCGGATTTCTTCGGCCGCGTGTTCAGCACAACGCCGTAAAGAACGGGGAGCCAGAGCAGGCGCGGCAGATCGACGACGCGGGGGTCGGACAGGAATTGCGCCAGATAGCGGCGCACTGCGGGCGCATCTGGCGCGTCGGGCGTGCCGAGATTGACGAGCAGAAGTCCGACAGGCGAATCAAGCGACGTCACGGGCGCATCCTCTCGAAAGCGGCGCGTTCCTCCTCGGCCATGTGGAAGCTCTGCTCCGGCCCCGGAAAGACGCCCGCGCGCACCTCGGCGGCATAGGCGCCGACGGCGGCGCGCAAAGCCGCGCCGATGTCTCCATAGCGCCGGTTATGCTTGAAGTCACGCGCCGTCACGCCGGCGAGATCATTGACGACGAGCACTTGCCCGTCGGTTTGGGGCCCCGCGCCGATGCCGATCGTCGCCGCCTTCACTCTTCGCGTGATGCGCGCGGCGAGCTCCTGCGGCACGAGCTCCAGCACCAGGAATTTCTGCCCCGCCGCATCGGCTTCGAGCGCGTCGTCATAGAGCTTGGCGGCGGCGGCGGCGGTCTTGCCCTGGCGCCGCTTTATTTCTTGATGCTGCGACTCGAGCCCCAGATGGCCGCAGACATCGAAGCCCGCCGCCGTCAGGGCGGCGACGATCTCGGGCTGCGCGCCTTCGAACTTGACGCAATCCGCGCCCGCGTCGCGCAGGAGGCGAGAACTGGCGAGCGCCTGCTCGGGCGTGTCATAGGTCGCGTAGGGGAGATCGCCCATGATGTAGATGTCCGGCGCGCCGCGCCGCACGGCCGCGATGTGATGGGCCATGTCGGAGAGCGTGACCTCGCGCTCGTGGGCGTAGCCCAGCACATTGACGCCGACGCTGTCGCCCACGAGGATGACGTCGACGCCCGCCTCGGCCTCGATGCGGGCGGTAGGCGCGTCATAGGAGGTGACGACGACGATCTTCTCGCCGCGTCGTTTCTTTTCCAGCAAAAGGTCGGCTTTCGACACGCAGGGCTCCCGCTGTCGTTTGTGCTGCGCGCAGCCGGGCGGCGACGCGCCTCCCAGGGCTTCGGCTCTATTGCGCGGCCCCGCTCCGGCAGGCGTGGGGCTGGCCGGGGATGCGGATTTCCTCGAATCCGCCGCATTTGTCGCAGGCCGAGAGCGCGAGGGCGAGGCCAATCAACGCCAGAACCTTCGCCAGACTGATTTTCATGCGCTCCCCCGCGGCCAGTGCGCGCGGAACATAGCCCAAGCGCGCGGGCGCCGACAAGAACGGGGCGACGCGATCGCTTGCATCCTGCGCAAAGGCGCGTATAAGGCGCGCATCGCGAGGTTCCCGGCCGGGGGCTGAACGGAAGCGCCCCGACGGGGCGAGGGATCTCCCGCCTTCCCGTGTCTCCGCCTTCGATCTCATTTCCTCTCGAGCCTTTCCCATTGGCTCGAAGGGCTTGGCGCCGGAACGGCTCGCGGCAACGGAAAGGCGAAAAATCATGCCTCTTTACGAGCATGTCTATCTCGCCCGTCAGGATATTTCTCCCCAGCAGGTGGAGACTCTGACCGGGCAGTTCAAGAATGTCGTCGCGTCGCTCGGCGGCACGGTCGGCAAGACCGAATATTGGGGCGTCAAGTCGCTGGCCTATCGGATCAAGAAGAACCGCAAGGCCCACTTCACGCTCATGAACATCGACGCCCCGCCGGCGGCCATCGCCGAGCTGGAGCGCCAGCAGAGCATCAACGAAGACATTCTCCGCGTCCTGACGCTGCGCGTCGAGGAGCTGGAGGAAGGCCCGTCGGCGCAGCTGCGCAAGCGCGATGACGACGACCGCGGCGAGCGTCGCGGCGGTCCGGGCGGCCCGCGTGGCGACCGTCGCCCGCGCCGTGAGGAAGGCCGCGCCGAAGGAGAAGCCGAATGAGCACAGCGCCCCGCCGCCCCTTCTTCCGCCGCCGGAAGTCCTGCCCCTTCTCGGGCGCCAATGCGCCCAAGATCGACTACAAGGACACGCGCCTGCTCTCCCGCTACATCTCGGAGCGCGGCAAGATCGTGCCGTCGCGCATCACCGCGGTTTCGGCCAAGAAGCAGCGCGAACTGGCCCAGGCCATCAAGCGCGCCCGCTTCCTGGGCCTGTTGCCTTACGTGATCCGCTAGAAGATCGCCGCGAAGACGCGCCGCGCCTTTGAAACGAGGGGCGGCGCCAGGCTTTCGACCCCAGCCGCGCACCCGCGCCGGCTGGGGTTTCTTTTTTGGCCAGGGCAAAACAAAACCCCCGCCTCGGGAGGGCGGGGGCATGCAGGCGCAGGGCGCCTCGTGAGAAAAGCGCGTCGGGTCCCGACTTTTACTGGAGATTTTTCAGCCAGTCGTCGACGTTCTGCTTGGCCTGGTCCTTGCCGATGCCATATCTCTCCTGAATCTTGCCTTCGAACTGCTCGCGGCTGCCTTCCATACGATCGATGTCGTCGTCGGTGAGCTGGCCCCATTTCTCCTTGATCTTGCCTTTGAACTGTTTCCAGTTGCCTTCCACGCGGTTCCAGTCCATAGCGGCCTCCTGACGTTTGGCGGGGAGCGTGAGCCGCCCGCCCAATGCGCGTTAGAACGCGGGCTTCGCCCGCTTGTTCCGCCGCGGGGCCGCTTTTGCGCAGGCGAAGTACCGCCACAATTTCGATTTTTCATGGCGCCGACTTCGCCGGGAGAATCCGGCCCGGGTGCGGCCGCGACGCGGCGTCCCCCGATCCGTCCCATTTGGGCGGCCCGCACGCCAGCATGAGTGAGTAGGCATGAATCAACGAGGCGACGACGAGGAACTCAAGGCCGCTTTCGCGGAGTTCAAGGAACTCCTGCGGCGGGAAACAGAGCCGGTCGGCGCGTCTCCGGCGCCCGAGGTCAGTCTCGAGCCGCGGTTCGACGCCGGCCGCAAGCAGGGCGCCGCTCCCGGATCACATGGCCAGGCGCCCGAATTCCATGCGCGCCGGTCGGAGGCGCGGCCTCGCGCGGCGTCGCTCCCATCCTTCGCGCCCGACGCGATCCCTGCGCCCGACGCGATCCCTGCGCGCGAGAGGCCCCGCGCCGACGGCCCCGAGGCGTTCGAGGCCGGGGAGGCCGAGAGCGCCCGCCGCCGCAAGCTCGTCTATCTTTCCGTGGCGATCATCGCCGCCGGCCTTGCGGGGCTCGGCTGGACGATCGCCAAAGGCCCCCGCGTCGGCGAGGAGCCGGCGATCGCCAGGATCGCGCCGCCGGAAGAGCCCGCCCCGCTCGCGCCGGAAGCCGATGAAGCGTCGCTCGAGGCTCCCGATCCAGACTCCGGCGTGGCTCCGCCTGCCGAAAAGGTGGAGGCAAGCGAGCCGGCCGCCGCGCCCCAGCCCGCCGCCAGGACGGATGCGGCGCCGGAGGCGGCCCCCGCCAACGTCTCGACTACGGCTGTTCCGCTTCCGGTTGTTCCGGTGGAGAATCAGGATGCTGTCGCGCCGCCGGCCAAGCCTGTGGCCGCTGCGGCCAAATCTGACGCGACGTCGGCCAGGCCTGCGGCGGCAGCCAAGCCTGCGGCCCCGCCAGCCAAGCCTGTCGCATCGGCGTCTGAACCCGCCGTGACCGCTCCCCTGCCGGCGCCGGCGAAGCCCGCGCCCGCCGCCACGACGGCGGCGCTGCAACCTGCGGCGGCTCCAGCCGAGTCAGAGGCTCCGGCAAGCGAGTCGGCCAAGCCAGTGGCGAAGCCTGCCGCAAAGCCGGCCGCCAAGCCCCCGGCGAAAACGGCGAAGCCCAAGCCCCAGGGTTCCCAGCAGACGGCCGCCAAGCCCCCGAAGCCGGCGACCGAGACGCCCGCGCCGGCGGCGGAGGTCGCGCTTCCGGCCCCGCCCCCCGCGCCGCCGCCGCCGCAGGCTCCCGCCGAGACCGGCGGCGCCTTCGGCCTCGTCAAGCGCACGGTCAATTCCGTGGGCTCGACGATCGGCAACATCGGCCGGGCCGTCATCCCCTAAAGAAGGGCGCTCCAAAAGGGCGCTCTCCTCGACCGTAGCGCTCCCGGTTTGCCAAACGCGCCGCCCCGTCGCAAGTTATGCAGGACGGGGCGCGCGAATGCGTCCGGCTCTTGATTCCCGCCCCGCACCTCCTGAGCCGGCGCGTTCGACAGAGTTTCGGAGCAGCGCATGGCGAAGCCGACCCAGGCCGACGCAGAAGCGGCCGTCCGCGTCCTGATCGAATGGGCGGGAGACGACCCGGACCGCGAGGGGCTGATCGACACGCCGTCGCGCGTGGCGCGCTCCTATCGCGAGCTGTTCTCGGGCTATGAGATCGACCCCCGCGACTATCTCAAGCGCACGTTCGAGGAAGTCGGCGGCTATGACGAGCTCGTGATCCTGAAGAACATCCGCGTCACCAGCTTTTGCGAACATCACATGTTGCCGGTGCTGGGCCGCGCCCATGTGGGCTATTTGCCGACGAATCGCGTGGTCGGCATCTCGAAGCTCGCGCGCGTCGTGCACGGCTTCGCCAGGCGCCTGCAAATCCAGGAAAAGCTCACCGCCGAGATCGCCGAGGCGATTCAGGACATCCTGCAACCGGCCGGCGTGGGCGTGGTGATCGAGGCCGAGCACAATTGCATGACGCTGCGCGGCGTGAACACGCCCGGCTCGTCGCTGACGACGAGCCGCCTGCTCGGCGTCATCCGCGACGATGCGCGCACGCGGGAGGAATTCCTGATGATGGTGCGCGGCGCCTGACGCGCCGCGCCGCCGCCAGCGCGCCGGCCAGACGCTTGGGCCAGCCGCTTGGGCCAGCGGCTTGGGCAAGCCGCTTGGGCCAGGAACAACTCCATGCGCGTCGCGTTAACTCGCCACTTGCTTACCCTTGGAGGCGGCAATGGCCGAGGAACGAAACATTCAGCGCCAGCAGCACAATGGTCATGGCGCGAGCGACATGAGCGGCGCGATCGCCGACCAGGCGTCCGCGGCGAGCGAGCAGGTGGGCCGCGCCGTTCAGCAGGGCATGGGCCGGGCCAATGCGGCGCTGAACGCCGTGACGGAGCGGAGCGGCCGGGCGGCGGAGCGCACCGGCGAGGTTTTGGGCAATTTCCGCTCGGCGATCGAGACCTCGGCGCGGTCGCAGCCGACGACGACGGTGGCCCTGGCGGCGTTTGCGGGCTTCATCTTCGGCGCGTTCTGGAGGATGGGCCGGTAGATCGTTCCTCCAGCCTCGAGTTGACGTCAATGTTCGAGCCGATCATCAAGAGGGCCGAAAACGCGGTCGGCGCCACGATCACCCGCCTGTCCGGAAATGCCATGGCGGCGGTTCCGTTGCTGATTGCCTTCGGATTCGCAACCGCGGCGGCGGACTATTGGGCGACCCAGAGCCTGGGGACGCTCTTCGGCAATCTGGCCGTCGCGGGCGCATTTCTGGCGATCTCGCTTTTCGTCTACGCCTATGCGCGTCGGCGCGAGGCGGTTCGACAGGCGCGCGCGAGCGAAGAGCTCGCCGCGCTGACTGCGGCTTCACCGTTCACGGCCCTGTCGCGCGCCATCAACTCCTCCAATGCGACGCAGGCGCTCATGGACCTCGCCAAAAGCGCGGCGCCCGTCGCGGCGAAGAACGCGGCGCGCGTCGCGCTGCGGGAGGCGCCGCGCAATCTGCCCCTGCTTCTCGGCGCGGGGCTCGGCCTGATGGTGGCCTCGCGTCTGGTGAATGCGATGACGAACGGGCGCGGCCGGCATTAGACCCGTGCGGCGCCTCTCACGGCCTCATCCTCCCCGCGAGGATGGGGCCGTGATCGTTTGCGATCCGTGGGCGGGCGCCGTCCCGCTGAACCAGTCGACCGCATCTCTCACGGCGAGACGCGCGGGGCGCGTCTCGTAGCCGAGTTCGCGGCGCGCCTTGGCGTCGTCGAAGAACATGCGCGTGCGCGACATTCTCAGGCTGTCGCAATGCAGGAAGGGCTCGTAGCCGAGGAGGCGCGCGCCCCATTCATTCACATAGGCGAGCGGCATGAGCGGTCCGGGCGGCAGTCGAAAGCGCGGCGGCGCGCGGCCGGTCAGACGGGCGATCTCGGTCAGCAACTCGCAGAGCGTCAGATTTTCGCCGCCGAGGATGTAGCGTTCGCCGATCGCGCCCCGCTCCATGGCCGCGAGATGGCCCGCGGCCACGTCGTCGACATGCACGATGTTGAGGCCCGTCTCGACATAGGCGGGCATGGCGCCGCGCACGGCTTCCTTGACGAGGCGGCCCGTGGGCGTCGGCTTGAGGTCGCCCGGCCCGAGCGGCGCCGCCGGGCAGACGATGACGGCGGGCAGTCCCTCTTCGGCGATCATGCGCTCGACCAGGCGCTCCGCGACGATCTTGCTTTGCTTATAGGCGCCGATCGCCTTTTCGGGCGGAAGCCGGTCGCTTTCGGCGCTGAGGCGGCCATTGGCGGCGGCGAGCGTCGCCACGCTGCTCGTATAGACGATGCGCTCGACCCCTGCGCGCTGGGCTTCGCGCATCACGATTCCGGAGCCCCGCACATTGACGTGAAACAGGGTCTCCGGGGCCGGCGCCCAGAGCCGGTAATTCGCCGCGACATGGAAAAGCCGGCGCACGCCTGTCATTGCGGCGCGGACGCTTTCGAGATCGGTGATGTCGCCCTCTGCGACCTCGCAGCCCGGCGGGATGTTCTCCCGCGAACTCTCGGGGCGCGCCAGCGCGCGAACGCGAGCGCCTCTCGCCATGAGAAGCCGGACGACGGCGCCGCCGATAAAACCGCTCGCGCCCGTCACCAGAACAAGATCGTCTCTATCCATGCTTTCGAGCGCCAAGCTACATCCGATCAAGGCGCCGTGAGAGACACCAGAGCCGAATCGACTCTACAAAGCCACGTCCCGCTTTGCGAGCGTCGCCATTCAGGAGACGCGCGCAAACCGTTGAGAATTCGTCTCCGGTTGCTGCGTATCCGCCTGGCCGATACGCTCGCGAAGCCCGAAGCCCTCCGGCTCGGGTCTTCGCATCGAACGCCTCGCTGCGGCAAGAGGGCAGGCATGTCCGAAAAGATTCATCTCTCTCGCGTCGGCGCCGTTCTGCGTCTCGTCTTCAACCGGCCGGAAAAGAAGAACGCGCTCGACCGGGACGCCTATCGGGCGCTGATCGCGGCGCTCGACGCGGCGCAGCGGGACGCCGCGGTGCGCGCGGTCGTGTTCGCGGGCGCGGGGGAGGATTTCACGGCCGGCAACGATCTTGCCGACTTCCGCAATTTCCTCTCGGAGAGCCTGGAGAATTTTCCGGCCTTGCAGTTCGTGCGCGCGCTCGCGGCCTTTGAGAAGCCCATGGTGGCGGCGGTGAAGGGGGACGCGATCGGCGTCGGGGCGACGATGCTCTTCCATTGCGACCTCGTGTACGCCGCCCCGCAGGCGCGCCTGCGCATGCCCTTCATCGACCTCGGCCTCGTGCCGGAGGCGGGGGCGAGCCTTCTGGTCCCGCAACGGTTCGGCATGGCCAGAGCCGCGCAATATCTGCTTCTGGGGGAACCTTTTTCTGGCGAGGAGGCGCATCGCCTCGGCCTCGTCAACGCGCTGGCTCCGTCCGAGGGCGTGTTGGAGGCCGCCATGATGGCGGCGCAGGCGCTGGCGGCGAAGCCCGCCGAGGCGCTCGTCGCCTCCCGGCGCCTGCTGCGCGGCGACCCGGCCGACCTGCTGGCCCGCATCGACGCGGAGGCCCGGCTCTTCGCCGAGGCGCTCGCGTCGAATGAGACGCGGGCGCGGCTCGCGGCCTTTTTCGCGCGGAAATAGAGCTTATCTGCGAGTCCCCGGAGCTGATGAGGAGGCGGCTGGTTTCAATGTGCGGGCGTTACTCCCTGACCTCTGCGCCGGAGGCGATCCGCCAGCTCTTCGGCTATGCGGAGACGCCGAACTTCCCGCCGCGCTACAATATCGCGCCGACTCAGCCGATCGCCGTCGTCACGACCGAGCGGGGCGCGCAGGGACCCGTGCGGCGTTTCATGCTGGCGCGCTGGGGTTTCGTGCCGGGCTTCGTGAAGGACCCGCGCGACTTTCCCTTGATCATCAACGCCCGCGCCGAGACGGTCGTCGACAAGGCGAGCTTTCGCGCCGCGATGAAGCGGCGCCGCTGCCTCGTGCCCGCCGACGCCTATTACGAATGGCTGAAACTGCCCGCCGGCGGCCGGATCCTGCGCAAGCCCTATCTCTTCCGCCGGGCCGACGGCGCGCCCATGGGCCTCGCCGGAGTGTGGGAGACCTACGCCGGCGCCGATGGCGCGGAAATCGACACGGCCTGCATTCTCACGACCGACGCCAGCGGCGCGACGGCGGCCATTCACGACCGCATGCCGGCGATCATCGAGCCCAAGGATTTCGCCCGCTGGCTCGACTGCGACGAAACGCGCGTCGAGGAGGCCGCGGCGCTTTTGAAGCCCGCCGCCGACGATGCGCTGGAGTTTTTCGAGATCGGCCCGGAGATCAACAAGGCGACGAGCGAGGGCGCGAAACTGCAGGAGCCGCTGGCCCCGACGCTCTTGTGAACATTACAGGAGCTTGCCGGGGTTGAGCACGCCCTTGGGATCGAGCGCGTTCTTGAGGGCGCGCATCACATCGAGCGCGACCGGGCTCTTGACCTGCGTGAGCAGCGACCGCTTCAATTGGCCGATCCCGTGCTCGGCGGAAATCGAGCCGCCGAATTCGTCCACGAGCCCGTGAACGAGCGCGTTCATCTCGTCCCATTGCGCGAGAAAGGCGGCTTTGTCGGCGCCCGCCGGCTGCGAGACGTTATAGTGGAGATTGCCGTCGCCCATATGGCCGAACGGCACGGGCCGCGCCTGCGGAAAGCGCGCGGCGATGCGCCGCCCGGCCTCGACGATGAACTCCGGGATGCGTTCGATGGGCACGGAAATATCGTGCTTGATGGAGCCGCCCTCGCGCTTTTGCGCTTCCGACATGCTCTCGCGCAGCCGCCACAGCGCCGCCGCCTGATCCAGCGACTGAGCGCGCGTCGCGTCCAGAATCAATTCCGCCTCCAGCGCCTCGGCGAGCGCCGCATCCGCGATGCGCTCGGCCTCGCCGTCTGAAAAGCCGGCGATTTCGAACAGCACGTACCAGGGCGCGGGCGCGCCGAGCGGGTCGCGCGCGCCGGGAATGTGGCGCGAAACGAGGTCGAGTCCGAGGCGCGGCAGGAGTTCGAAGGCCTGAAGGGCAGGCCCTGCGCGGCCCTTCATGAAATTGAGCAGCGCCAGGGCGTTTTCGGGGCTTTCGAGCCCGAGAAAGGCGACCGCCTTCGAGCGCGGGCGCGGAAAGAGCTTGAGGGTCGCGGCGGTGATGACGCCGAGCGTGCCCTCCGAGCCGATGAAGAGCTGGGTGAGATTGTAGCCCGTATTGTCCTTGCGCAATTTGCCGAGCGTCGAAAGCAG
The DNA here is from genome assembly GCA_003963405.1 of Hyphomicrobiales bacterium. GTDB lineage: Bacteria > Pseudomonadota > Alphaproteobacteria > Rhizobiales > Beijerinckiaceae > Methylocystis. The sequence goes on along the minus strand of RXIY01000064.1, from coordinate 49,018 downwards.
GCGGCCGTCGGCCAGCGCGACTTCGAGCCCGAGCGCCAGATCGCGCGCCGCCCCATAGGCGAGCACATGAACGCCGCCCGCATTGGTCGCGAGATTGCCGCCGATGGTGCAACTGCCTTCCGAGGCGAGCGAGAGCGGGAAATAGCGATCCGCCGCTTCCGCAACCTCCTGCGCCCGCGCCAGCGTCACGCCCGCTTCGAGCGTCATGGCGTCGGAGGCCGGATCGACTTCGCGGATGCGGTTCAGTCTCGACAGGGAGAGGACGACCTGCCGGCCGCTCGCATCCGGCGTCTGGCCGCCGACGAGGCCCGTATTGCCGCCCTGTGGAACGATTGCCACCCCATGCGCGTTGCAAAGCGAGAGAACGCTGGAGACCTGCTCGGCGTCCGAGGGCTTGACGACGCACATTGCGCGGCCGCGATAAAGGTCGCGCGGTTCGGAGAGGTAAGCGTCCATCTCCGCCGCTTCGGCCGCCACGGCGGAAGATCCGACGATCGCCCTGAGGCGATCGCAGAGATCGGGCGCGTCAAACCAAGCGCTCTGAGACAGAGAAGGCGCCCTTTTCGTTGTGGAGCAGGCCGTCAGTAACGGGGACGGCGTGCTCTCGCGTCTTTCCTGCGGGCGTAGACGTAAGCGCGCGCGGCGCTGGGCGCGCTTGCGAGGACGACACTACACAATGCTGCGGCGATAAGCGCATTCATCATGACTATCTCCTTCCAGTTCCGGAGACCATCGGGTCCCCGCCTGCACCGGACCATCTCGCAAATCCTATGCCTGATTTTTTTCTGCGGCAACGGGCTTTGCTGTAGGCGCGGCCAAATTTGATCTCGATTTCCCTCCGTTGAGACATTCTCGACACAGAACCATTGCCCGAAAATTAAGGGATTCACCCTAAAAGGCTGCGTTTTGCCCTTTTCTGGCCCGAGCTGCGCGAAAAAACCGCAACGATCTCGACATGGGGTGCGTAGCGGAACTGGTCAACCGGGGTGATTCCCTTCACCTCGAAACCGCCGCTGATCAAAAGCGCGGCGTCGCGCGCGAAACTTTGTGCATTGCAGGAAACCGCGACCGCGAGAGGAACGTCCGACGCCGCGATTTCCGTCGCCTGGGCCAGGGCGCCGGCGCGGGGCGGATCGAAAACGACCGCGTCGAAGGGCGAAAGCTCCCGCGCGGACAGCGGCCGGGCGAACAGGTCGCGGACCTCCCCTTCGAGCGGCTTGAGGCCGGGGGCGGCGCGGGCGCCCGCGCGCATGGCCTCGACCGCGCCGGCGGCGCTGTCATAGGCCGAGACTTTCGCCTGTTCCGCCAGGCGCAGCGCGAAGGCGCCGACGCCGCAAAAGAGATCCGCGACCTTCCTCGCTCCGCGCGTCGCCTCCAGCACGCGCGCGGCGAGCGCCTCTTCGCCGGCCTGCGTCGCCTGGAGAAAGGAGCCCGGCGGCAGCGGCACGCTGGCGGAGCCGACCGCGACATGCGGCGTCCGACGCAGCGCGACGAGCCGGCCATGATTCGTCAGGCGGGCGAGATCATGCGCCTGCGCCGCCTCGGTCAGCGCGCCGACCTCCTTGGCGTCGAGCGGTCCCGCGCCGCGCAGATCGACATCCATCCCCTCGCGCGTGGCGGTGATGGCGATATCGAGCGGCTTGCCGCGGGTGGCGAGGATCTGCGCGATGGCGCGGGCGGCCGGGAGCGCCCCGGAAAGGCTGGGCGCGAGCAAGGGGCAGGCGTCGATCTCGACGATCTCGTGCGAGCGCGCCGCCATGAAGCCGACGCGGGCCTTGCCGCGATCCATGCGGGCGTGAAAGGTGACGCGCCGGCGTCCCGCCCCATGCGCATGGACGAGCGGCGCCACTGGCAACGAGAGGCCGGCGTTGGCGAGCGCCGTCGCGACGAGGCCGCGCTTCCATTCGTCGTAACGCTCCGGGCGCAAAGCCTGCACGGCGCAGCCGCCGCAATGGGCGTAATGCGGACAAATGGGCGCGATGCGGTCTGGCGAGGCGTCGACGATCTCCACGACCCGCGCCTGTTCGCCCTCGACTTCCGCAAGAATCGTCTCGCCGGGAAGCGCATAGGGCGCGAAGACCCGCGCGCCGCCGTCATGGGCGACGCCTTCGCCGCGATGGCCGAGACGTTCGATGCGCAATTCTTTCATTGGGCGGCGCCCGTTTGTTGGCCCAACCCCACCCGGCCCGCGTTGCGGGCCACCCTCCCCGTAAAGGGGAGGGAGGGAGGCGCGGCGCTTGCGTGGATCGCTTGTAGGCGCTTCGGCATGGTCATGTCTCACCCCTCGGAGCGACGAGCGCAGACGAGAAACTCCCGGTTGCCGTCGCCGCCGGCGATCGGCGAGGGCGTCACGCCGGCGACCCGCCAGCCGAGGCCCTCGATCTCGCGGCGCGTACGGGCGCAAACTTCGGCGTGCGCCGCTTCGTCCCGCACGATGCCTTTTCTGACCGCCGCGCGTCCGGCCTCGAACTGCGGCTTGATGAGCGCGACGAGCGTGGCGCCGGGCGCCGCGAGCGACAACACATTCGGCAACAGCGCCGAGAGCGAGATGAAGCTCGCATCCATCACGATGACGGCCGGGGCCTCGGCGAGTTGGGAAAGACTCAAGCTGCGCGCGTCCTGGCCCTCCATGGAGGTCACGCGCGGATCGCGCCGCAGCCGTTCGTGCAATTGATCATGGCCCACATCGACCGCCGCGACATGGCGGGCGCCGCGCGCGAGCAGCACGTCGGTAAAGCCCCCCGTCGAGGCGCCGACATCGAGGCAGGAGAGGCCCGCGGGATCGACGCCGAAAACGTCGAGCGCGTGCACGAGCTTGACGCCGCCGCGCGAGACCCAGGGGTAGGGGGCCGAGGCGACGATCTCCGCCCCTTCCGCGATCGGCGTCGCGGGCTTCGTCACGCGGCGCCCGTCGACGGTGACGAGGCCCGCCTCGATCGCCTCGCGCGCCTTGGCGCGGCTTTCGAAGAAGCCGCGTTCGCAAAGCGCCGCATCCGCGCGTTTCGCCCCCATCATTCCCCCGCTTGCAAAAGCGTGCCTGCCCGGCGCGCGCTGTTCAAAAGCTTGCCGAAGGCGAAGCAGGCGAGGGAGAAGAGCAGCGCGTCGATCGCAAGCCCCTGCGCCAGAAGATCCCAGCGGATCACATGGTCGATGAGCAGCGCGCGCAGCCCCTCGAAGACATAGGTCGGCGGCAGCGTCCAGGAGACGGGTTGAAGCCAGTTGGGCAATGTCGAGACCGGATAATAAACGGCGCCGAGCGGCTGCACGAAGAACATCAGCGACCAGACGAGATTTTCGGCGCCGAGCCCGAGCCGCAGCAACAGGCCCGAGACGAAGAGGCCGATGCTCCAGGCGAAGAACATCAGCACGACGAAAAAGGCGCCGAAGGCGACGCCGAGCCCCCAGAGATTGAAGCCGAAAAAGACGATGGCGAGCAGCGTCACCGGCAGCACGCCGACCATGAGCCGCACGAGGCTCATGACGATGAGCGAGACGACGAATTCCGCCGGCCGCAGCGGGCTCATGAGAATGTTGGGCAGATTACGCGACCACATTTCCTCGATGAAGGAAAAGGAGAAGCCCTGCTGGCCGCGCAGCAGAATGTCCCACAGGAGAATCGCGCCGATCAGCGTGCCGGCGGCCTGCGCCGCGCCGCCAGGCGCCTGAAGCGCGCCCGCCTTGACGAGATAGGTCTGCAGAAAGCCCCAGGTCAGCATCTGCAGGAACGGCCAGTAGATGATGTCGAGGACGCGCGTATAGGAGGCGCGCAGCAGATAGCTGTAGCGCAAAACCATGGCGCCGACGCGCCGGAGCGAAAAAACGCCTCCCATCAGGCCGCTCCCGCGCGGCCGCGCGCCACGTCGAGAAAGACTTCCTCGAGATTGGCGCGGCCGTAGCGCGCGATGAGCCGCGCCGGCGAGTCGTCGTCGACGACGACGCCTTCCTTGAGCATCATCACGCGGTCGCACAGGCGCTCGACCTCGCCCATATTGTGCGAGGCGAGCAGGATCGCGCAATTATGCGTGGCGCGATGCGCCTCGAGCCGCGCGCGCACCCAGTCGGCCGTGTCGGGATCGAGCGAGGCGGTGGGCTCGTCGAGCAGCAGAAGCTGCGGATCGTTGACGAGCGCCTTGGCGATGGCGACGCGCGTCTTCTGTCCGGCGGAGAGCCGGCCGGTCTGGCGGTCGAGAAAGTCCTTGAGCGCCAGGGCGTCGGCAAGCTCCTCGATCTTCGCCTCTATGTCGGAGACGCCATAGAGGAGGCCGAAGACGCGCAGATTCTGCCGCACGGTGAGCCGGTGCGGCAGATCGACATAGGGGCTCTCGAAATTCATGCGGCCGAGCACCTCGTAGCGCTCGCGCAGCAGGTCGTGGCCGAAGACGCGGATCGTTCCGGCGGTGGGCTCGATCAGGCCCATCACCATGCCGATGGTCGTCGTCTTGCCCGCGCCATTGCCGCCGAGGAGGGCCGTGACGGAGCCGGGGGGCAGGGAGAAATCGAGGGGTCCGACGACGCTGCGCTGGCCGTAGCTCTTGCAAAGACCGTGAACCGAGAGCGCCGGTTCGCTCATTGAAGGGGACATGACGTGGGTTATGGCTGTTCGAGGCGGCCGCGGCAAGGGCGCCTCACTCCGGCAAGGGCGCCTGACTCCGGCAAGGGCGCGTCACTTCTGGCAGCGCGGGCAATGAAAGGTCGAGCGGCCCGACTGCACGCTGCGCAGGATCGTTCCGGGGCAGGACGGCGTGGGGCAGGCCGCGCCTTCGCGGTCGTAGACCCGGAAGGAATGCTGGAAATAGCCGAGCGAGCCATCCGCCTGCCGATGGTCGCGCAGCGACGACCCGCCGGCCGCGAGCGCCGCGTCGAGCACCTCGCGGATGGCGCCCGGAAGGCGCGCCAGCGCGGCCGTCGGCTTTCCGGCGGCTGTCACCAGCCTGCCGCCGGCGGCGAGCGGCGAAATACCCGCCCGATGCAGCGCCTCGCAGACATAGATGTTGCCGAGCCCAGCGATCAGCCGCTGATCGAGCAGCAGCGCCTTGACCGGCGCGGCGCGGCCGCGAAAGGCCCGCGCGAGAAAGGCCGCGTCGAGGCCGCCGCCCAAAGGCTCGGTCCCGAGGCCGCGAAACAGCTTGTGGCCCTCGAGGTCGCGCGTTTCGACGAGCAGCATGAAGCCGAAGCGGCGAGGGTCGTTGTAGGTGACGCGGGCGCCGCTCTCCATGTGGAAGACGACATGATCATGCGCCGCGCTCTTGTCGCGCGGATGGTGAAAGACGCCCGCGACCGCGCCGTCGATCCGGAAGGAGCCGCTCATGCCGAGATGCATGACGAGCGTCTCGGCCCCGTCGAGTTCGGCGAGGAGATATTTTGCCCGCCGCCGCAGCGCGAGCACGCGCCGTCCCGCGAGCCGTCGCGCGAAATCGGGCGGGAAGGGGAAGCGCAAATCCGCGCGCCGCTGCTCGACGCGGGCGAAGCGCGCGCCTTCGAGCGTGGGCGCGAGGCCCCGGCGCACGGTTTCGACTTCGGGCAATTCGGGCATCAAAGGCTCCGGGTGGCGCGCTTTCGTCGCCGGCGCGCGCCGCGCTATAAATCGCCATAGCAAATGGCGAGAGGCGGATGAAGATCGAGGCCCAAATCGTGGGGGCGCTGCGCGTGCGCCTGCCCGACGCGATGGCGATCTATCTCTTCGGCAGCATCGCCAGCGGCGAGGCCGGGCCGCGCAACGCCGGGCGGCGGCTTGTGTCGCGCCAGGGCTAGAACGGGGCGCCCGTAGCCATCCCGGCCGGGAGCGGCTATACCCTCCCCCGTCTTCCCCTGTCAGGCGAGCGTTAAATGACCGATTCCCATTCCGATCGAGAGGGCTCGACCCATTTCGGCTATTCCGAGGTGCCGCTTTCCGAGAAGCAGCATCTCGTGGACGATGTCTTTCACAAGGTCGCCCGCCGCTATGACGTGATGAACGATCTGATGTCCGCGGGCCTGCACCGGCTCTGGAAGGACACCTTCGCCGGCAAGGTCAACGCGCGCAACCGCAAGGAATTCAGGCATCTGGACGTCGCGGGCGGCACTGGCGACGTGGCCTTCCGCATCGCGCGGCAGTCTCCCCCGGACGCCGAGATCGTGGTCCTCGACATCAATGGCGACATGCTGGAGGTCGGCCGCGACCGCGCCCGCGAGAAAGGAATTGGCGAGAAGCTCGACTTCGTGCAGGCCAACGCCGAGTCGCTGCCCTTTCCGGACAATCATTTCGACGCCTATACGATCGCCTTCGGCATCCGCAACGTGCCGCGCATCCAGACCGCGCTCGAGGAAGCCTATCGCGTGCTCAAGCCCGGCGGCCGTTTCCTGTGCCTCGAATTCTCGCAGGTGAACGTACCGGGGCTGGACAAGATCTACGAGGCCTATTCCTTCAACGTGATTCCCGCCGTCGGCAAGCTCGTCGCGGGCGATGGCGAGCCCTATCGTTACCTCGTCGAGTCGATCCGCAAATTCCCGGCGGCCGACGATTTCGAGCGCATGATCCGCAAGGCGGGCTTCCGCCGTACCGGCTACGAGCGCCTCACCGGCGGCGTCGTCGCGATCCATTCCGGCTGGAAATTCTAACGGGCAGGACGCTTCCTTGTTTCTCCAGACGGGCAATTTCCTGCGACTGGCGCGCGCCGGCTATATTCTGGCGCGCGAAGGCGTCTTCACCTCGCTCGATCCCAATCTGCTGCCGCCCGCGGCGGTTCCGCTCGTGCGCCTCGCCAATCTCTTCGCGCGGGGCAAGGGCGAGAACGCCGGGGCGGCGCTCGTTCGGGCGCTGTCGCAGATCGGTCCCTCCTATGTGAAGCTCGGGCAGTTTCTGGCGACGCGCCCCGACGTGGTGGGCGGCGAGATCGCCGACGCGCTCACGGCGCTTCAGGATCGCATGGCGCCCTTCGGCCAGGTCAAGGCGGTGGAGATCATCGAAAGGTCGCTCGGACGGTCGATCGACGAGATGTTCACCTCCTTCGGCGAGCCCGTCGCGGCCGCCTCGGTGGCGCAGGTGCACATGGCCACGGCCATGTATGAGGGGAAGGAGCGCAGGGTCGCGGTCAAGGTGCTGCGCCCCGGCGTCGAGGGCCAGTTCGCCCGCGATCTGCGCGACATGTATCTCGTGGCCCGCGTGGCCGAACGCTGGTCGGCGGAAGGCCGCCGCCTGCGGCTGATCGAGGTGGTGGACACGCTCGCGCGCACCGTGAAGCTCGAGACCGACTTCCGCCTCGAGGCGGCGGCGGCGTCCGAATTCGCCGAGAACGTCGCCAAGGACCCGGACATCCGCGTGCCGCATGTGGACTGGGACCGCACGGCGCGCGAGGTGCTGACGCTCGAATGGATCGACGGCGCGCCGCTGTCCGATCTCGAGCGCGTCGCGGCGGAAGGCCACGACCTCAAGAAGCTCGGCGCCCATGTGCTGCAGTCCTTCCTGCGTCACGCCATGCGCGACGGCTTCTTCCACGCCGACATGCATCAGGGCAATCTGTTCGTCGACCGGCAGGGCCGGCTCGTCGCCATCGACTTCGGCATCATGGGCCGGCTCGGCGAGAAGGAGCGGCGTTTTCTGGCCGAAATCCTCTATGGCTTCATCACGCGCGACTACCGGCGCGTCGCCGAGGTGCATTTCGAGGCGGGCTATGTGCCGGCCAAACATTCGATCGAGGAGTTCTCGCAGGCGCTGCGCGCCATCGGCGAGCCGCTGCACACGATCAACGCGTCGGAAATTTCCATGGCGCGGCTGCTGACGCTGCTCTTCGAGGTGACGGCGCTCTTCGACATGCGCACCCGCACCGAGCTGGTGCTCCTGCAAAAGACGATGGTGGTCGCGGAAGGGGTCGCCCGCACGCTCGATCCCAGGCTCGACATCTGGAAGACCTGCGACCCCGTCGTGCGATCCTGGATCGAGGAAAATCTCGGGCCGAAGGCCAAGATCGAGGACGCGGGCAGGAATATCGCGGAGCTCGCGCGGCTCGCCTCCCATCTGCCCAAGACGCTCGCAGAGGCCGAAATCGCGATCTCCCGCGTGTCCAGCATGGCGGAGCAGGGCGTCGATCTGTCGCCTCTCTCGCTCGAGACGCTGGCCGAGACGCGGCGTCGCTCGGACATGCGGCTGCTTCTCGGTCTGACGGCGCTGACGCTCTTCGCCGCCTGGCTGTTCGGCTAGCGCGCTTTCCGCCGAAGCGGGGAACCGGTTCGGCGGTAGAAAGCGCAACGAAACAAGCTGGAGCCTCGATCCTTTCGGATCGGGCGGGGCTCTCGTTATGAGGCAGGCGCCTCGGAGGCGGCCAGGATGAAGCTTCGAACTTTCTTTCTCTTCTTCTTTTTCGTCCTGACGGTCTTCGCGGGCGCCAATGTGGCGCTCGGCGTCCTCTTGGAGAAGGCGGACGACGCCCGGATCCAGTCCGAGCGGCAGAAGGACAAGATCACTTCGCTTTCCGAGGATCTCGTCATCTCCTCACAATTTGCGACGCGCTTCGCTCGCGGCTATGTCGCGACCAGGGACCCCAGACGGCTGCGATGGCACAATGAAGTCGTCGGCATTCTGGAGGGCGCCATTGCGCGCCCCGAGGGGTATGGGGTCGAATATTGGGATCTCGTCTCCGGCGGACTCCTGCCCGAGCCCGATTCGAGCGTCAAAGGGCTCTCTCTCGAAAATCAGTTCTTGCAACTGAACCTGACTGTCGAAGAGTTCAATCTGCTCAAGAAAGCCGAGGAGCTTCTCCTCAAATTGGCGACTTCCGAACGCATCGCCATGCACGCCATCAACGGAGAGTTCGACGACGGGACGGGCGCTTTCTCGAAAAGGGGCAAGCCCGATCCGGCCCTGGCCGACCGGCTGCTCTACAGCGAGAATTACGTCAAGCAGAACGCCGACCTCGCCAAGCTCGTCTACGACTTCACCGAGAAGGTGAAAGGCCGCTACGAGACGATTTTGCGCGCGCAGGAGGATTATGCGACGCTGCTCGTGCGCCTGAATATCTATCTCGCGACAGGCCTTTTCGCGACCATTCTCCTTTATCTTCTTCTGATGCGCAGCCGCTTCATGGTCCGGATGCGGAAGCTGATGGACGCCGTCACGGAAATCAGCGCCGGGAAACTGGACACGGAAATCGGCCTCTCGGGGCGCGACGAAATCGCGGAGCTCGCGGAAGCGGTCGGGTCGATGGCCGGCAATTTGAGCAAGGCTTTCGAAAAGCTGGAGGAGCGCGCGCTCGTCTCGGAGCGAACGGCGGTCGAACTCGACAATGAGCGTCTGCGCTCCGAGAAGCTTCTGCACAACATTCTGCCGGCCACCATCGCGCAGCGCCTCCAGGGCGGCGAGGCGGTGATTGCGGAAGTCTATCCCGAGGTGACGGTCTTTTTCTCGGACATCGTCGGCTTCACGGATCTCTCCGCCAAGCTCGGCCCGCACGAGACCGTCAATCTGCTCAACATGCTCTTCGAAAAATTCGACGAGCTCGTGGAGAAGCATGGCGTCGAGAAGATCAAGACGATCGGCGACAGCTATATGGTCGTCGGCGGCGTTCCCAATCGCGATCCCCTGCACTGCCAGCATGTCGCGGAATTCGCGCTCGAAGCCATCGGCTTCGTCCGCGCCTTCTCCGACACCTATCCCTTTCCCATTCAGATGCGGATGGGCATCCATACCGGCACTGTCGCCGCCGGCGTGCTGGGCCGGAAGAAATTTTCCTATGATCTCTGGGGCGATGTGGTGAATGTCGCGAGCCGCTTCGAATCGACCTCGCTGACCGACCGGATCCACGTCTCCGAGTCGGTGCGCGTGCGTCTTTCCGACGATTTCATCTTTCAGGACGCGGGCACGGTCGACCTCAAGGGCAAGGGCGTTACGGCCTCTTACTATCTCCTCGGCAAGAAGAAGGAGCTCGCCGGGGTGGTCGAGTTCCGCAAGCAGCAGGCCGCCACGGCCCGCGAGGCCGACGGCGGCAAATAGATCTCCGTCACTTTCCGGCGTGGAAGCTCATCTTGCGCACATTGGGGCTGATCGGCTCTTCCAGGAAGAAATCGAGCACGGCCTCCTTCGTGGGATCGACCGAGTAAGGCGCGAAGTCCGTGACGCCGTCCTCGGCGAGCACACGCACGTCGATGAAGAAATTGCCCGTGCAGACGCGCGACGGGCGGGTGAGAATGGCGTGCGCGGCGTCGGCGACGATCTCCGGCTTGCGTGAGCGGCGGATCACTTCCTCGCCGCCGAGCAGATTGCCGACGGCGGCGGTGGCGATCGCCGTCTCGGGCCAGAGCGAATTCACGGCGACGCCATCCTTCGCCAAATCCCGCGCCAGACCCAGCGTTACGAGGCTCATGCCATATTTCGCCATCGTATAGGCGAGATTGGGCGAGAACCATTTCGGGTCGAGGTCGATGGGCGGCGACAGGGTAAGAATATGCGGATTCTCCGCCTTGCGCAGGAAGGGCAAGGCGAGCTTGGCGCAGAGATAGGTCCCGCGCGCATTGATCTGCTGCATCAGATCGAAGCGCTTCATCTCGAGCTGATCGACGCCGCGCAGGTCGATGGCGCTGGCGTTGTTGATCAGAATATCGACGCCGCCGAAGACTTCGGCCGTCTTCGCCATGGCCGCCTCGACCTGATCGTCGAAGCGGATGTCGCAGGAGAGCGCCAGCGCCTTGCCGCCCGCCGCCTCGATTTCCGCCGCGGCCGTGAAGATCGTGCCAGGAATTTTCGGGTTTTCGGTCACGCTTTTCGCCGCCACGGCGATATTCGCGCCGTCGCGCGCCGCACGCTTGGCGATGGCGAGGCCGATGCCGCGGCTGGCGCCGGTGATGAAGAGCGTCTTGCCTCGCAGCGATCCCGACATTGGCCTTCTCCTTGCAAAAAACGGCCTGCGGCCGGCGTTCGTGCGGCGCGCCAGGCTAAGGGCGCATGGATGAGAAAGAGCGCGGCGCGCCTTGCGCCACGCTGTTCACCACAACGCCGTCAGGCGGCGACCTGCGCCGGATAGCCCGCTTCGGTGATGACCTTGGCCAGCGCCGCCGGGTCTTTCGGCGTGGGCGACACGTCCACTTTGCCGGTCGCGAGATCGACCTTCACTTCCGCGCCCGGCTCCACCGACTGCACGGCCTTGGTGACGTGCTTCACGCACATGCCGCAGGTCATATCCTTCACATTGAACGTCGTCATCGTGTCCTCCTTGGGGTTCTCGGTCGAGGGCGCGGCCGCTGCCGCGGGCGCGGTGGTTTCATGCGCCGCCGGCGGGAGCGCCGCCTCGGCGATGACAGGCGGCTGGAAGCGGCGCAGACGCAGGGCGTTGGTCAAAACGAAGACGCTCGACAAAGCCATGGCGCCCGCGCCCAGCATGGGCGAGAGCTGCATGCCGTTGACCGGATAGAGCGCGCCGGCGGCGACCGGAACGAGCAGCGCATTATAGCCGAAGGCCCAGAACAGATTTTGCTGGATGTTGCGCATGGTGGCGCGCGAGAGCGCCAGCGCCGCCGGCACCTTGGCGAGATCGCCCGACATCAGCACGACGTCGGCGGCTTCGATCGCAATATCGGTCCCCGTGCCGATGGCGATGCCCGCATCCGCCGCGGCGAGCGCGGGGGCATCGTTCACGCCGTCGCCGACGAAGGCGATCCTCCGACCCTCGCGCAGCCGCTCGAGCGTCGCCACCTTGCCGTCGGGCATCACGCCGGCGACGACTTCGTCGATGCCGAGGCGCCTGGCGATGGCGTTGGCCGTGCGCGCCTCGTCGCCGGTGATCATGGCGGTCTTCACGCCGATCGCATGCAGCGCGTCGATCGCGGGCTTCGTCGTCGGCTTGAGTTCGTCGGCGACGCAAACAATGGCGCGGACCTTGCCGTCGACCGCGACATAAAAGGGCGTCTTGCCCTCGTCCGAAAGGGCGGCGGCGCTGTCGGCGAAGGCGCTCGCGTCGAAGCCGAGCGAGTCCATGTAGCGCAGGGCGCCGATCGCGACCTTGTGGCGCTCGACCGAGCCTGCCACGCCCATGCCGGAGACGGACTGAAAATCCGTGACGGGCGGAATGGCGAGACCCTGCTCCTTCGCGCGCGACACGATGGCCGCGGCCACCGGATGTTCGGACTGCGCCTCGACGGCCGCCGCGAGCCGCAGAACGTCGTCGGCCTTTTGGCCCGGCGCCGGAACGAGGTCGGTCAGTCTCGGCTTGCCGAAGGTCAGCGTGCCGGTCTTGTCGAAGGCGATGAGCGTGACCTCCTGCAGCGTCTGCAGGGCCTCGCCCTTGCGAAACAGCACGCCGAGCTCGGCGGCGCGCCCGGTGCCGGTCATGATGGCGGCGGGCGTCGCGAGCCCCATGGCGCAGGGGCAGGCGATGATCAGCACGGCGACGGCGCTCACCAGCGCATGGGTGAGGCGCGGCTCGGGGCCGATCAGCATCCAGATCACAAAGGTCGCCGCCGCCACCGCGAAGATCGCCGGGACAAAGACGGCGGTGACGCGGTCGACCATCGCCTGAATGGGAAGCTTCGCGCCCTGCGCCTGCTCGACCATGCGGATGATGCCGGCGAGCGTGGTGTCGGCGCCGACGCGCGTGGCCCGGAAGGAGAAGGCGCCCGAACCGTTGACCGTCGCGCCCGTGACCGTCGCGCCGACGCCCTTGGCGACCGGCGCAGGCTCGCCCGTCACCATGGATTCGTCGACATAAGACGCGCCCGCAGTGACGACGCCGTCCGTGGGCACGCGCTCGCCCGGCCGCACCAGCACGATGTCGCCGACATGCACGTCGTCGATATCCACGTCGACGGTCTCGCCCTTGCGCTCGACGCGCGCCGTCCTGGGCTGCAATTTCGCAAGCGCGCGGATCGCTTCCGAGGTGCGGCCCTTGGCGCGCGCTTCGAGAAAGCGGCCGAAGAGGATGAGCGTGACGATGACGACCGCGGCTTCGTAATAGACATGCACGGCGTCGGCCGGCAGCCACTGCGGCAGGAAGGTCGCGACGAGCGAATAGAGATAGGCGCTGAGCGTGCCGACCGCGACGAGCGCGTTCATGTCCGGCTGCCGCCGAAACAGCGCGGGGAGGCCTTTCTGGAAGAAGACGAGGCCGGGCCCGAAGAGAACGAGCGTGGCGAAGAGGAAGGAGAACTGGCGGATCAGCTCTTCGCCGATCGTCGCCATGGCCCAGTGATGAAAGGCCGGAATCAGATGGCCGCCCATCTCCAGGATGAAGACCGGCGCCGTGAAGACGGCCGAGACGATGAGGTTGAAGCGCAGACGGCGCATCTCCTCCTCGCGCCGCGCGCGCTCGCGGTCGGCGCCGCCGGCGTCGGCCTCGATCTTTCGCGGCTCGTAGCCCGCCTCCGAGACGGCGCGGCGCAGCCTGTCGGCGAGGCCGGGGCCGGAGAGCGCGCGCACGCTCGCGCGCTCGGTCGCCAGATTGACGCTGGCCGAAAGGACGCCCGGCACGGCTTTCAGCGCCTTTTCCACATGGGCGACGCAGGAGGCGCAGGTCATGCCCCCGACGCCGAGCTCGATCGTCTCGACGACGGGCTCATAGCCCGCGTCGGCCACTGACTTCACGAGCGCGGCCGGATCGGCGCCCGGCGCGAGCGACACGTCGACGCGTTCGGTCGCGAGATTGACGCTGGCCGATTCGACCCCCGGCGTTCCCTCGAGCGCCTTCTCGACATGCGAGACGCAGGAGGCGCAGGTCATGCCGCGCACATTGAAATCGAGATGTGTTTCCGCGCCCATGCCGAGCCCCCGACTGGATTTCTTCTTCTCGAGCGAAACCTAAAGCCATCGGCGCGTGCGCGCCACATAGGCGCGGTAGTCCGCGCCGAATTTCGCGCGAAGATGCCGCTCCTCCGGCTCGATCGACAGTTTCTGCAAGGCGAAGGCCAGCAGCGGCGTCAGCAGCACGGTGAAGGGCGAGGCGAGAAGAAGGCCGAGCCCGAGCACGACGGCGACATGCGAGACATAGATCGGATTGCGCGAGAAACGGAACGGGCCGCCTGTCGCAAGATGCGAGGCCGCGCGATGCGGCAGGATGGTCGTCTTCGCCCGCGCGAAGGTCGCAGCGCACCAGGCGTCGTTTGCGAGCGCGAGCGCCACGATCAGGCCGCCGAGAAGCGGCGCGCCGGGGAAGGCGACGAGCCCCGCGAGGGCGCCGCCCGCAGCCCAATCGAGCGCGCGCCCGACGAGGAGCGCGCCAAGGATCAGCAGAGGCGGCCAGGGGATGCGCGCGGGCGGCGCGTCGGTTTCCGGTGCGGTCATGACGAGGACTCCGTTACGCTCCAAGATCGCGATCGGCGCGCTATTTTTCAACCCGCTGGCCGAGCTTGCGCATTGACTTGCGCGTGCGCCCGCCGTTACCAGACGCGCATCCATGTCGGAGAGACCCGTGGCTTCCATGCTCGAGCGGTTCCAGGCGGATCTCGCCGGCCTCGCCGCGCGCGACCGGCTGCGGTCGCTCGCGCCGCGCCTGGGGCTCGACTTCGCCTCGAACGATTATCTCGGCCTCGCCGAGTCGCGCGAACTCGCCGCGGCCGCGGCGGCGGCGCTGGCGCGCGGCGCGCCCGTCGGCGCCGGCGGCTCGCGGCTTCTGCGCGGCAATCATCCGGAGCACGAGGCGCTCGAGGCCGAGGCGGCGCGTTTCTTTCGCGCCGAAAGCGCGCTCTTCTTCGGCGCGGGCTTCTCGGCCAACGAGGCGCTGCTCTCGACGCTGCCGCAGCGCGAGGATCTCATTTTCCACGACGCGCTCGTTCACGCCAGCGCCCATGACGGCATGCGGCTGTCGCGGGCGCCGCGCGCGTCCTTCCCGCACAATGACATTGACGTGCTCGACTCCGCGCTCGCCGCCTGGCGCCGGACGGGCGGGGCAGGGCGCGCCTGGATCGTCGTCGAGAGCCTTTACAGCATGGACGGCGACATGGCGCCGCTCGACGATCTGATGCGGGCGGCCGAGCGCCACGACGCCTTTCTGCTCGTCGACGAAGCTCATGCGACGGGGGTTCTCGGCGCCGGCGGGCGCGGCCTCGCGGCGCGTTTCGAGGGGCGCGAGAATGTCGTCACCGTGCACACCTGCGGCAAGGCGCTCGGCGTGTCCGGGGCGCTCGTCTGTCTCGCGCGGCCGCTGCGCGATTTCCTCGTCAACCGCTGCCGCAATTTCATTTTCGCCACCGCGCCCTCGCCGCTCGTCGCCGCCTGCGTGCGGGCGGCGCTCGCCATCTGCGAGACGGCCGACGACCGCCGCGCCGCCTTGCAGTCCCGCGTCTCCCTCGCCGGGGAAAAGCTGCAAGCATTGTGCGGCGTCGCACCGTCGGGCACGCAGGTGCAGCCCGTCGTCGTCGGGACGGACGCGCGCGCCATGGCGCTTGCGGCGGCGATGCAGGCGCGCGGCTACGACATACGCGCCATCCGTCCGCCGACCGTGCCCGAGGGAACGGCGCGGCTGCGTCTGTCGCTGACGCTCAATGTGGACGAAGCGCATATCGCGCGCATGATCGGGGATCTTTCACAGGAGCTCGGCGCCATCGCATGAGACGCGCATTCGTCATCGTCGGGACCGACACAGGCGTGGGAAAAACCTGTTTCTCCGCCGGGCTCGTCGGCGCGCTCGGCGCCCATTACTGGAAGCCCGTGCAATCGGGCCTCGAGGAGGAAACCGATTCCGAGACCGTCCTGCGCCTCTCCGGCGTCGCGCCCGATTATATTCTCCCCGAGGCGTGGCGGCTGAAGCTTCCGGCCTCGCCGCATATTTCGGCGCGCGCCGAGGGCGTCGAGATCGATCCGGAGACGCTCGTCGTTCCCGAGGTCGAGGGGCCGCTCGTCATCGAGACGGCGGGCGGCGTTATGGCGCCGCTCACCGACGACGTTCTGACGATCGAGGTGCTCGCGCGCTGGCGCCTGCCGGTCATTCTCGTGGCGCGCACGGCGCTCGGCACGATCAATCACAGCCTTTTGACCATCGAGGCGCTGCGCCGGCGCGACATTCCGATTCACGGCGTCGCCTTCATGGGCGACGAAGAGAAAGCCCCGCAGGAGACGATCATTCGCAAGGGCGGGACGCGCGGGCTCGGACGCCTGCCCCGCCTCGCGCCGCTCGACAAGGAGACGCTGCGCGCGGCCTTCGATCAGGCGTTCTCGCGTCAGGATTTCGCATGAGCCTCGTCACGGACTCGCCCGTCTGGCGCCCCTTCACGCAACATGCGCTCCAGCCCGGCGCCTATAAGATCGTCCATGCCGAAGGCGCCTGGCTCACCGCCGAAGACGGAACGCGCTTTCTCGACGCCATCTCCTCCTGGTGGGTCATCACCCATGGCCATCGCCGGCCCGAGATCATGGCGGCGATCCGCCGCCAGACGGAGACGCTCGACCAGATCATCTTCGCCGGCTTCACGCATGAGCCCGCCGAGGCGCTCGCGCGCCGTCTGGTGGAGATGACGCAGCCGGGCCTCGATTACGTCTTCTACTCCGACAGCGGTTCGACGGCCGTCGAGGTCGCGATCAAGATGGCGCTGGGCTTCTGGCGCAACCGCGGCGTGGATCGCCGGCGCATCGTCGCGCTGGAGCACGCCTATCACGGCGATACGGTCGGCACGATGTCGGCGGGCGCCCGCTCGGTGTTCAATGCGCCCTATGAGCCATTGCTCTTCGACGTGGCGCGCCTTCCCTTCCCTCGTTTGGGCGCCGAGCAGGAGACGCTCGACGCGCTCGAAGCGCAGTGCCGCGCCGGCGCGGCGGCCTTCATCGTGGAGCCGCTCATTCTCGGCGCGGGCGGCATGTTGACCTATGGCGCGCAGACGCTCGCGGAGATGAAGCGCGTCTGCGAGCGCCATGGCGCGCTCTTCATCGCCGATGAAGTCATGACCGGCTTCGGCCGCACGGGATCGCTCTTCGCCTGCGAGCAGGCCGGAATCGTTCCCGACATCGCCTGCTATTCGAAGGGGCTGACCGGCGGCGCGGTCCCGCTCGCCGTCACCATGTGCCGCCGGGAGATTTTCGAGGCGCATTACGCGCCGGACCGCGCGCGCGCCTTTTTCCATTCGAGCTCCTTCACCGCCAATCCGATCGGATGCGCGGCGGCGCTTGCCAATCTCGACATATGGGAGCAATCGGACGCGCGCGCGCGCCTCGCGAATGTTTCCGCCATGCAGGCCGAACGCGCGGCGCGCTTGGCAAAGGACCCTCGTTTCAGCGAGGTCCGCCATCTCGGCGCGATCGTGGCGCTCGATCTCCAGGTCGCCGAAAGCGGCTATGCCGCGACGCTCGGCCTCGATCTCATGCGCGTCTTCAACGCGCGCGGCCTGCTGATGCGGCCGCTCGGCGCGACGGTCTATGTGCTGCCGCCCTATTGCGTCACGGGCGAGGAGCTCGATCTCGCCTATGACGCGATCGACGAGGCCGCCGATCAGTTCGCTTCGCGCGCGCGCTGAATTTCCGTCTTCACCGAGCGCCCGCGGCCCTCGTCATTGTGCGGGTCGTTGCGCGCGTCGAACT
Source organism: Hyphomicrobiales bacterium (assembly GCA_003963405.1). Taxonomy (GTDB): domain Bacteria; phylum Pseudomonadota; class Alphaproteobacteria; order Rhizobiales; family Beijerinckiaceae; genus Methylocystis. The sequence goes on along the minus strand of RXIY01000064.1, from coordinate 31,554 downwards.
CCTCCTTGAGGGCTCGGCGCAGGATCTTGCCGACGTTGGTTTTCGGCAGGCTGTCGCGGAATTCGTAGAAGCGCGGCGCCTTGTAGCCCGTGAGGCGCTCATGTGCGAAGCGGCGCAGTTCTTCGGTCGTGAGGCTCTTGTCGCGCGGCACGACAAAGGCCATCGGCGCCTCGCCCGAATGGGCGAAGGGAACGCCAATGACCGCGACCTCCTTCACCTTCGGATGTTCGATGAGCGCGGCCTCGACTTCATTGGGATAGACGTTGAATCCGGAAACGAGGATCATGTCCTTCAGCCGGTCGACGATTTTCAGCATGCCGTCCGGCTCCATGATGGCGATGTCGCCGGTCTTGAAATAGCCGTCGGGAGTCATGGCCTTGGCGGTCTCGTCGGGGCGGCGCCAATAGCCCGGCATCACCTGCGGCCCGCGCACCCAGAGCTCGCCGCGCTCGCCCAGCGGCGCGATGGCGTCGTCCGTGCTGCGGATCGAGATTTCGGTCGAGGGCTGCGGATAGCCGATTCCGCCCGTGAATTCCGTAATGTCCGGACGGTTGACGGTGACGATGGGCGAGGTTTCGGAGAGGCCGTAGCCCTCGATGATCGGCTTGCCGGTCAGAGCCTTCCATTTCTGCGCGACGACCTCCTGCGTGGCCATGCCGCCGGAGATGTTCATGACGAGAGGGGAGAAATCCACCTTGCCGATGTCGCGATGGTCGGCCAGCGCGGAATAGAGCGTGTTCACGCCCGAAAACAGCGTGAAGCGCGACTTCCGCATCGTCGCGACAAGGCCGTCGAGATCGCGCGGATTGGCGATCAGCAGGCAGCAGCCGCCCGTACGGATCAGAAGGATGCAGCAGGCCGTGAGCGCGAAGATGTGATAGAGCGGCAGCGCCGTCACCATCACATGCGGCCCGCGCGGCTCGAGATACCATTCGAGCCAGGCCCAGGACTGCGCCACATTCGCCGCGATGTTGCGATGGAGCAGAACCGCGCCCTTGGCGACGCCCGTCGTGCCGCCCGTATATTGCAGAAAGGCGACGTCGTCCGGCGCGACCTCGACGGGGCTGCGCTTTTCCGCCGGCGTCTTCAGCACCTGCGCAAAGGGCAGGGCGCCCGGCAGGCTGTAGGCCGGGACCATCTTCTTCACGTGGCGGGCCACGAAATTCACGACGAGGCCCTTCACGCCCATCAGATCGCCCGCCGTGACGATGATGGCGCGCTCGATCTTCATGCGCGGCCAGGCGCGTTCGGCGGTATGGGCGAAGTTCTCGAAGACGAAGAGAAAGCGGGCGCCCGCGTCGTTGAGCTGATGCTCGAGCTCGCCCGGCGTATAGAGCGGGTTGACGTTCACCACGACGCCGCCGGCGATCAGCACGCCAAACAGAATGACCGGATAGGCGAGCACATTGGGCGACATGATCGCGACGCGGTCGCCCTTTTGGAGCCCCTGCGTCTGGAGCCAGGCGGCGACGCGGTCGGCGGCCTGTTCGAACTCCCGATAGCTCAGCCGCGCGCCAAAGCTCTCCATCGCCGGCCGCTCGGCATATTCCGCCGCGCTCCTGCGGAAGACGCCGACCGCCGTCGAGCAGGCGTCGGGGTCGATATCCGCAGGCACGCCCGGCGGATAGGAGGCGAGCCAGGGCCGCGCCGCATAAGGGTCCTGCTGTCGCTCCGGGCTCGTCATCTTGGGCGCCTCGCTGGAAAGTCTCGAAGAAACCGAATCGCTTTTGCTGGTGAAGATAGAGCGACAGAGCGGCGTGCGGCGCAATCGGCGCGCGCGAGTTTTGTTGCGGCGCGATAACTAGGCCGCGCCGCCGCGCGACAGGCCGAGGCCGAGAAGCAAAGTGAGGCCGAGGCCCAGCACCAGAAGCGCCGCGCCAAACTCGGCCATGCGGGCGAAAAGCGCGGTTCGGCGCGCGCCGTCGCCCGTCAGGCGCAGCGCCAGGCTTTTGGCGTGGACGGCGAGGGCGGCGAGGGCGCCCGTGGTCAGCGCCGTGCCGGCCGACATGGCCATGACGGCGCCGGCGCCGGCGGCGAACATGCCCTGCGACAGGGTGAAGACCAGAACCAGAATGGCCCCAGAACAGGGCCTGAGCCCCGCGGCGACGACCGTGGCGAAAGCGTCGCTCCAGCGGAAACGCGCGCCGGAGAGCTGCGCGGGGTCGGGGGCGTGGGCATGGCCGCAGCCGGGGCCATGGATATGGGCCGGATCGTCGATCGCCTCGCAGACGAACCGCCCGGAGCCGGCCGGCGCGGGGGCGCGCAGAAGGGCGAGGAGGCCCCGTCCCTTGGTCCAGACCAGCCGCGCGCCGAGCGCGGCGATGGCGACATAGCTCGCAGTCTCGACGATTTGCGCCGCGCCGGTCATCTGCCCGGCGGTGGCGTCAAAGACGAGCGCCGCGACGGCCACGAGGGCGATGGCGACGAGCCCCTGCAGCAGGGCGGCGAGCGCCGCGAGCAGAAGGCCGCGCCTGAGCTGGATTTCGTTCGCCACCATGTAAGAGGCGAGCACCGCCTTGCCATGGCCCGGCCCAGCGGCGTGAAAGACCCCATAGGCGAAGCTCGCCGCCGCCAGCGTGAAGACGGCGCGCGGGCCGCTGCCGAGCGCGCGCGCCGCCGCCTGAAGCTCGGCGTGAAACTTGTTCTGCCAGGCCAGAATGAGGCCGGCGAGCCCGCCCGCCGCGCCCATGGCTTCCTGCCCACCGACGGCGAAGGGATGGCGCTGGGCCAGCGCGGGATCGTGAAGGAGAAGAAGGAGGCCCGCGGCGGCGGCCGCGAGCGCCCCGAGCCGCCTGCGCGTCACGGACAGGCCACGACGGCGCGGGTTGCGAGCTTCACGCCGAAATCGGCCCCCGGCGACATGTTCTGGAAGAAGGCTTCGCTCAGCTTCTGATTGTCGGTGGCGACGAGCGGCGCGGGCTCGACGAGGCTGACCGAGCAGCCGGCCGGCGCCCCAGCGAGCTTGACGGGGTCCTTCTTCTCGAGGCCGAAGGAGACGAAATAGGTCGGGTCATAGACCTGGAAGGAGAACGGCTTTCGCGCCGGCGCCGGGGTCTCGAGCGGCAGGAAGAAGTGCAGCGTCACGATCTTCTTGTCGTTTGCTTCGAGATAGACGTCCTCCGGGGCCTTGAAGGCCGCCTTGGCGTTGTTTTGCTTGGCATAAGTGAAATAGTCGAATTCGGCGAGGGACTCGACGTTGGTCTTTGCGAGCGGCGCGAGCTCGTCGCGCGTCGGCGGCTTGCCATTCTTGCCGAGGCCCTGAACGGCGAAGGCGGAGTACATCTCGTCGAACTCCCAGGCGTGGCGCACCCCGAGAATCCGCCCCTCGGGGCCGAAGACGACCTCGCTGCGCACGGCGACCCAGACATGGGGATGGGCCTGCGCCCCGGCCAGGCCGGCGAGGGTCAGGAGCAGGCCGATCAAAAGGCTCCAGAAGCTCATGTCCCTCCCGCCTAGGGTCGGAAATCGGCGAAAACAGGGCGTCGGGCCCCGCGCCGAAAGCCTGTGTATCTTACATTCAAGGGTTCTTGAAAACGACATTCGCTCTGGCCTAGACTACGGAAATGACAAGAGCCGCGCCCCAATGGGCGAGCCGGGCGAAGGGATCGCGCCGACGGCGAGGGCGTAAAGCGGCGATCTTCATGCGTTCGGGCCCGATCCCGGCTCGTTGTTCCTGGTCGTCTTTGCGTTCTGGCGCACAACCGAAGCGCGCATCGCCGTTTTCGCGCAGGAGAGTTGTTGAATGGCGGATATCGTCGCCGGCGACGTCACCCCCGGCTCCGCCTTCGGCGAGGCAAGGCTTTCCGATCGCTTCGACTTGTCCCGCGATCGCGTGCTGATCACGGGCACGCAGGCGATCGTGCGCCTGCTGCTGATGCAGAAGGAGCGGGACAGGCGCGCGGGGCTTAATACGGCGGGCTTCATCACCGGCTATCGCGGCTCGCCGCTGGGCGGCGTCGACGCCCAGATGCACAAGGCGAAGCCGCTCTTCGACCAAAACGACATTCTCTTCCTGCCGGGCCTGAACGAGGATCTCGCCGCCACCGCCATCTGGGGCGCCCAGCAGGCGGAGATGCGCGGCGAAGGCAGATATGACGGCGTCTTCTCCATCTGGTACGGCAAGGGGCCGGGCGTCGACCGCAGCGGCGACGCCCTGCGCCATGTGAACCTCGCCGGCACGTCGCCCCATGGCGGCGCGCTCGCGCTGATGGGCGACGACCATACGGCGGAATCCTCGACGACCGCGCATCAGTCCGACTTCCATTTCGTCGATGTGATGATGCCGATCCTGTCGCCCGCGGGCGTGCAGGAAATTCTCGATTACGGCCTCTACGGCTTCGCCTTGTCGCGTTTCGCCGGGGTCTGGGTCGGGCTGAAGCTTCTGAAGGACACGGTCGAGTCGACCGCCTCGATCGACGGTTCGCTCGAGCGCGTGCGTCCCGTCATCCCTCATGATTTCGTCATGCCGCCGGGCGGGCTCAACATTCGCCCGAGCGATCCGGTGCTCGCGCAGGAGGAGCGGCTGCAGGAGAGCAAGCGCGACGCCATGCTCGCCTTCATCCGCGCCAATCGCCTCAACCGGACCATCACCTCGGGCGGCGCCAGCCCGAAGATCGGCGTCATCACCGTCGGCAAGTCCTATCTCGACGTGCGCCAGGCGCTCGACGATCTCGGCATAGACGAGACGCGCGCCAATGATCTCGGCCTGCGCCTCTACAAGATCGGCGCGCCCTGGCCGCTGGAGCCGAAGGGCGTTCTCGACTTCGCGCGCGGCCTCGATCTCATCATGGTGGTCGAGGAGAAGCGTTCGCTGATCGAATCCCAGCTGCGCGAGACGCTCTATGGCGCGCCGCATCAGCCGGTCTGCATCGGCAAGACGGACGAGCGCGGCGACTGGCTCTTTCCCGCGAAGGGCGCGCTCGACGCCAATGACATCGCCATCGCCATCGGCCGGCGCCTGCTGAAATACCACGGCTCGGAGGAGCTCGAAGCGCGCGTGCGCCGGCTGGAGCGTCTGCAGGACCGGCGCAAGACGATGACCGACGTCACCGTGCGCGTGCCGCATTTCTGCGCCGGCTGCCCGCATTCGACCTCGACCCATGTGCCGGAGGGCGCGCGCGCCTATACGGGCATCGGCTGTCATTACATGGCGCAATGGATGGGCCGCTCGACGGAGGGCTACACCCATATGGGCGGCGAGGGCGCCAACTGGATCGGCGAGGCGCCCTTCTCCACGCGCCGGCACATGTTCCAGAACCTCGGCGACGGCACCTATAATCATTCCGGCTCGCTCGCCATCCGCTTCGCCGTCGCGGCCGGGACCAACATCACCTTCAAGATTCTCTACAATGGCGTCGTCGCCATGACGGGCGGCCAGAAGCACGAGGGCGGCCTCAGCGTCGAAGCCATCGTGCGGCAGGTCGCGGCCGAGGGCGTGCAGAAGATCGCGCTCGTCTCGGACGAGCCCGGCAAATATCCGCCGACCATCGCCTGGCCGCCGGGCCTCACCATTCACCACCGCAACGTCATCAACGAGGTGCAGCGCGAGCTGTCGGAGACGGAAGGCGTCACCGTCCTCATCTACGACCAGACCTGCGCGACCGAAAAGCGCCGTCTGCGCAAGCGCGGCCTGATGCCCGATCCGGACGCGCGCATCATCATCAACGAACTCGTGTGCGAAGGCTGCGGCGACTGCGGCACGGCGTCGAACTGCGTCGCGGTGCAGCCGGTCGAGACCGAATTCGGCCGCAAGCGCCGCATCGACCAGTCGGCCTGCAACAAGGATTTCTCCTGCCTCGAGGGCTTCTGCCCGAGCTTCGTGACCGTGCACGGCGCCCGCATGAAAAAGGCGCCGCTGCCCACGAAGGAGGACGCCAACGGCCAGCCCGCGCTGCCCGAGCCCAAGATCGCTGAGATCGGCGCGACGCCCTATGGGGTTCTGATCGCGGGCCTCGGCGGCACGGGCGTCGTGACGGTTTCCGCCATTCTCGGCATGGCCGCGCATCTCGAGGGCAAGGGCGTCGGCGTCATCGACATGGCCGGCCTCGCGCAGAAGGGCGGCGCCGTCTATTGCCATGTGAAGATCGGCCGCGCGCCGGCCGACGTTCACGCGATCCGCATCGCCGCAGGCGAAGCGAATCTGCTGCTCGGCTGCGATCTCGTCGTGGCCGGCGCGAGGCAGGTGCTCGCCGCGGTGGAGCAGGGCAAGACGGCCGTGCTCGTCAACAGCGCCGAAGTCTTTCCCGGCGACATCGAGCGCAATCCGGATTTCGTCCTGCCGTCGGAAGAGATCAAGCAGGCGATCCGCCGCGCCGCCGGGCCGGAGTCGATCTTCATCGACACGACCGCGCTCGCCCAGGCGCTGCTCGGCGACTCCATCGCCGCCAATATCTTCATCCTCGGCTACGCCTGGCAGAAAGGTTATCTGCCGCTCTCCGAGGCGGCGATCCTGCGCGCCATCGAGCTCAACGGCGAATCCGTGCCGATGAATCATTCGGCCTTTCTCTGGGGCCGCCGCGCCGCGCATGACATGAAGAGCGTCGAGGCGGTCGTGCAATCGCTGCGCCGTCCGACGGAGGCGAAGCAGCGCTCGAAGACGCTCGAGGACGTCATCGAGCGGCGCGCCGCTTTCCTCGTCGATTATCAGAACGAAGCCTATAGCGCGCATTATCGCGCCCGCGTCGAGGCCATTGCGCGGGTCGAGACGGCGCGCGCTCCCGGCTCGACCGAACTGACCGAGGCGGCCGCCCGCTATCTCTTCAAGCTGATGGCTTTCAAGGACGAGTTCGAAGTCTCGCGGCTCTATACGAGCGAAGCGTTCCAGCGCCAGCTCGCCGAGACGTTCGAAGGCGATCTTCGCCTCGAACTGCATCTCGCGCCGCCCATTCCCTTCCTTCAGCGCAAAACCGACTTCGGCGGCTCGCGCAAGATCACCTTCGGGCCGTGGATGTTTTCGGTCATGAAGGTTCTGGCCCGGCTCAAATGGATTCGCGGCCGCTGGTTCGACGTGACGCGCTTCAACAACGACCGGATCGTCGAGCGCAAGCTTCTGGCGGATTACGAGGCGCTGCTCGACGACATCCTCGTCTCGCTCACGCCCGACAATCACGCCGCCGCCGTGGCGCTGGCGCGGCTTCCCGAAAAGATCCGCGGCTTCGGCCATATCAAGGGCCGCCACATCGCGGCGGCCGAGATCGAGCGGGCGCGTCTCATGGCCGAGTTCCGCAGCCCGGCGGCCGTGAAGCTCGCGGCGGAGTGAGCGTCGCGGCAATGATCCGGCATCCAGGCGGCGGGGCGACGCGCCGGGGCGATGCAGTCGCTCCGACCCTCTCCCCAGCGGAGACAGGACCTGCGCAAGGCAAGGGCGTGCGCGTGCTGCTGCTCGGCGGCGCGAGCGAAGGCCGCGCGCTCGCCGCGCGTCTGGCCGCGCGCGGCGTCGAGGGCGTCGTTTCGCTCGCCGGCCGCACCAGCGCGCCGCTGGCGCAGGCGCTGCCGACGCGCGTCGGCGGCTTCGGCGGCGCCGAGGGGCTCGCGCGCTATCTCGCCGAGGGGCGCTTCACCCATGTCGTCGACGCCACCCATCCCTTCGCGGCGCAGATCTCTGCAAACGCCCGCGCGGCCTGCGCGGCGCTCGACTTGCCGCTCATCGCCCATGCGCGCGCACCCTGGGCGCCCGAGCCCGGCGACTGGTGGATCGAGGTCAAGGACAACGCCGCCGCGGCCGCCGCATTGGGCGAAACGCCGCGCCGGGTCTTTCTCACGATCGGCCGTCAGGGCGTTGCAGACTTTCGCGCCGCGCCGCAGCATGATTATGTGCTGCGCGTGATCGAGCGACCCGACCCGAAGGACCTGCCGCCAAGCTGTGAACTCGTCGCCGCGCGCGGCCCTTTCGCGCGCGAGGATGAAATCGCCCTCATGCGCGCGCGGCGGATCGAGATTGTCGTGAGCAAGAACAGCGGCGGCGCCCTCACCTACGCCAAGATCGAGGCGGCGCGGGCGCTCGGGCTTCCCGTCGTCATGATCGCGCCGCCCCCGCGCGAAGGCGTCGCGGTCGCGCAGGACATCGACGCCGTTCTGGCCTTTCTGGCGTCATGAGCCGCAAGCTGATGATTCAGGGCACGGGGTCGGACGTGGGCAAGTCGCTCGTCGTCGCGGGCCTCGCGCGCGCCTTCGTCAATCGCGGCCTGCGGGTCGCGCCCTTCAAGCCGCAGAATATGTCGAACAACGCCGCCGTGACGGAAGACGGCGGCGAGATCGGCCGCGCCCAGGCCTTGCAGGCGCGCGCCGCGCGGCTTGCCGCGAGCGTCGACATGAACCCGGTCCTTCTCAAGCCGCAGGGCGCCAATGGGTCGCAGGTGGTGGTGCGCGGCCGGATCGCCGGACAGGCGACGGCGCGCGACTATCAGAGCTGGAAGCCCAAACTCATGCCCGCCGTGATGGAAAGCTTCGCGCGCCTCTGCGCGACAGCCGATCTCGTCATCGTCGAAGGCGCGGGGAGCGCGGCGGAAGTCAATCTGCGCGCCAATGACATTGCCAACATGGGCTTCGCCCGCGCGGCGGACGCGCCGGTCGTGCTCGTCGGCGACATCGACCGCGGCGGCGTCATCGCCCAGCTCGTCGGCTGCAAGGCGGTGCTCGACGCGAACGACGCGGCGATGATCGAAGGCTTCATCGTCAACAAATTTCGCGGCGACGCCTCCCTTTTCGACGAAGGGATGCGCTTCGTGGCCGAGCGCACCGGCTGGCGCGCGCTGGGGCTTCTGCCCTATTTCGAGCGCGCCGCGCGTCTGCCGGCCGAGGACGCCTTCGGCCTGAAAAGCGTACGAGCCAGGGAAAAGGAGGGCGTCGTCGTCGCCGTTCCGCTGCTGCCCCATATCGCCAATTTCGACGATCTCGATCCGCTGAAGGCGGAGCCGGGCGTCGATCTGCGCTTCATCGCGCCGGGCGATCCCGTTCCGGCGGCGGCGCGGCTCGTGGTTCTGCCGGGCTCCAAGGCGACGATCGCCGATCTCGCCGCGCTGCGCGCCCATGGCTGGGACATCGACATTCTCGCCCATGTCCGGCGCGGCGGTCGGGTCTTCGGCATTTGCGGCGGCCATCAGATGCTTGGGCGCGCCATTCGCGATCCTCTGGGCATGGAAGGCGCCGTGCGCGAGGCGCAGGGGCTCGGCCTTCTCGACATGGAAACGGTTCTGACCGACACGAAGACGCTCGTCGCCGTCAGCGGACGCGGGCTCGCCTTCGACGCGCCGTTTCACGGCTATGAGATGCATGTCGGCGAAACCTCGGGCGCGGCCTGCGCGCGGCCCCTGCTGCGGTTCGACGACGGGCGCCTCGACGGCGCCGTCTCCACGGATGGCCTCGTCATGGGCGCCTATGTGCACGGGCTCTTCGCCGACGACGCCCTGCGCGCCGCCTTTCTGGCGGCGATCGGCGCCGAGGCGTCGCCGCTGCGCTTCGAGGCGTCGATCGAGGAGACGCTCGACGCCCTCGCGGCCCATTGCGAAAGCTTCATCGACCTCGACGCGCTGCTGGAGATCGCTCGATGACGGCGCATCCTTGCGCTTCGCCGGCCCTCGCTCATGGCGGCCGCCTCGACGCCGCGCGCCGCCTGTATCCCCATGCGCCGCAGCCCTGGATCGATCTGTCGACGGGCATCAATCCGCGCCCCTATCCGCCGCCGCCGCTCGCCCTCGAGGTCTTTACGCGCCTGCCGGACGAGGACGCTCTCGCCGCGCTCCTCGCCGCCGCGCGCGCCGCCTATGGCGCGCCCGACGGGGCGGCGATCGTCGCCGGGGCCGGGGCGCAGGCCTTCATCCAGCTCATGCCGCGCGTCTTTCCGGCGCGTCGCGTCGGCGTGCTGGGCTTCACCTATGCCGAGCACGCCGCCTGCTGGTCCGCCGCCGGGGCGCAAGTGACGCCGGTCGCACGCCTCGAAGACCTTTCGGATTTCGACGCGGCGGTCATCGTCAATCCCAACAATCCCGACGGGCGCCTGCTCTCGCCGCAAGCGATCGCGCCGCTCGCGGAAGAGATGACGCGCAAGGGCGGCCTTCTCGTGCTGGACGAATCCTTCATGGATTTTCTCCCCGAAAAAAGCAGCGTCGCGCTCGCCGCGCTCGAGGGCGTCGTGCTGCTGCGCTCCTTCGGCAAGGCCTATGGGCTCGCGGGCGTCAGGCTTGGCTTTGCGATCTGCGCGCCAATCCGCGCCGCCGCGCTGGGCGCCGTTATCGGGCCATGGGCCGTCTCCGGGCCGGCGCTCGCGATCGGCGCCCGGGCGCTCTCCGATCTTGGCTGGCGGCAGGCGGCGGCCGAGACCTGCGCCGCCGAGGCCGCGCGTCTCGACGCGGCGCTCGCGCAGGCCGGTTTCGAGCCTCTCGGCGGCGTCTCGCTCTTTCGCCTCGTTCGCCACGCGCGGGCGGGCGAGCGGTTCGCCGCCTTATGCGAAAGGGGCGTTCTCGTCCGGGCCTTTCCCGAGCGCCCGAGCTGGCTGCGATTCGGCCTTCCCGCCGATGAGGGCGCCTGGCGCCGGCTCGCGGCCGCCCTGGAGGCGCTCTGATGGCGAAGGACACGATGCGGCCAATAGCCGCGGATGAGGCGGCCGAGGCGCTCGGCCCCGCCGCGCCCTTCGACGCGGCGGAGCGGGCCGCCGTCTATCGGGCGATCCACACGCGGCGCGACGTGCGCAATGAATTCCTCGGCGAGGACGTTCCGCAGGACATCGTCATGCGCATTCTCGACGCCGCGCATCACGCGCCGTCGGTCGGCTTCATGCAGCCGTGGAATTTCATCGTGATTCGCGACCGCGCGGTGCGCGGCGCCGTGCACGACGCCTTTCTGCGCGCCGCCGCCGCGGAAGAGCAGATGCTCGATCCGGCGCGGCGCGGCCACTATCGGAATCTCAAGCTCGAAGGCATTCTCAAGGCGCCCGTCAACATCTGCGTCACCTGCGACCGTAGCCGCCACGGCGCGACGGGACTCGGCCGCACGCAGCAGCCCAACACCGATCTTCTGAGCACCGCCTGCGCCGTTCAAAATCTGTGGCTTGCCGCGCGCGTCGAAGGCGTCGGCGTCGGCTGGGTCAGCATTTTGCGCGAGAGCGAGCTGCGCGACATTCTGGGCGTGCCGCAGGACATCGCCGTCGTCGCCTATCTTTGCGTCGGATTCGTCGAACGCGCCTACAGCAAACCTGAACTGGAGGTGAAGCGCTGGGCGTCGCGTCTGCCGCTGGAATCGCTCGTCTTCGAAGACCGCTGGGGACGCGGGGGGGACCGCTCTTGCCCCTCCACAAAGCTGCCTTAATTCCTTTACCAAATAGCAACCGGCGAGCAATTCCTCGATCGTCAACGCCATCTTAAGCGTCGCAAAGGAAGACGTTTGCCGTTGCGTTGGCAATTGGGAATCATCGCGACGCTCCAAGTTTTCGGGAGCTGCGGAGACGCATGACCATGGCGCCGGCGACCATCGAACGATATTTCGACAAAGCCTTCCTGCTTGCCAACAACACCGTCGTGACCGTCACGGAGGTGCCGGAGTGCGAGGAGGAGCTGTTGAAGCTTCTCGAAAGCGCCATGCTGCGCGGCTTCGACAATCGCGCGCGGCTGACGGAAATCCATCTGCCGATGGAACGCTTCCCCGACATGGACTCGAAGTTCTGGCACGTGCCGATCGAGGATTGCGGCAAGGCGCAGGTGTTGCGCTTCTTCTTCGAACACCCCGACGCGAGAGCGAATTAACTTCCTTGCGCCTCTCGGCGGCCCTGGCGGCGCGCCTCACGCGGCTGCCGCGCTCTCCTGTCTCGCAGTCGCGCCTTTGCGCTTGCGGCGCAATTTGCTCATGAGCAGATAAATCACCGGCGTCGTGTAGAGCGTGAGAATCTGGCTCAGCAGCAGGCCGCCGATGATGGTGATGCCGAGCGGGCGGCGCAGTTCCGCGCCGATGCCGGAGGCGAAGGCGAGCGGCAGCGCGCCGAACATGGCGGCGAGCGTCGTCATGAGAATGGGTCGGAAGCGCTCCTTCGCGGCTTCGAGCGCCGCATCGTGAATCGAAAGACCTTCCTCGCGTTCGGCTGAAAGCGCGAAGTCGACGAGCATGATGCCGTTCTTCTTCACGATGCCGATGAGCAGCAGGATGCCGATGAAGGCGATCACCGTGAATTCGACGCCAAACAGCTCGAGCGAGAGCAGTGCGCCGAGCCCCGCCGAAGGCAGGGTCGAAATGATGGTGATCGGATGCAGGAGGCTTTCGTAGAGAATGCCGAGGATGATGTAGACCGCGAGCAGCGCGGCGAGAATGAGCGCCGCCATGCCGCGCGCGATCTTGCGGAAATCGGCGGCGTCGCCGGCGAAGCCGGTGTGCAGGCTGCTCGGCGGATTGAGCTCGGCGACCATCGTCTCGATCGCCGCCGTCGCGGCGTCGAGCGTGGAGCCCGGCGCGACATTGTAGGACAGGGTCACCGCCGGCAGCACGCCCTGGTGATTGACGACGAGCGGCGAGGAGCCGCGCTCGATGCGCGCGAGCGAGGTCAGAGGAATCTGAACGCCCGAGGCGCTCGACACATAGACGCCGGCGAGGTCGCGAATGTCGCGCTGGCGCGCGGGCGGCGTCTCGAAGACGACGCGATACTGATTGCGTTGCGTGTAGATGATCGTGTCCTGCCGCTGGCCGAAGGCGCTGTTGAGCGCGGCGTTGATCGCGGCGATCGGCACATTCATGCGCGAGGCGGCGTTGCGGTCGATGATGACCGAGGCGCGCAGGCCGCCCTGCTCCTTGTCCGAGGTCACGTCCACGAGCTCGGGCAGCTTCTTCATGCGCGCGAGCACTTTCTCGCGCCACTCCTCGAGCTCTTCGAGCGAGGCGTCGGCGAGAGTGAACTGATATTGCGACTTGCTGACGCGTCCGCCGCTGCGCAAATCCTGCGAGGGCACCATGAAAACGCTGAGCCCGGCGATCTTGGCGAATTCCTTGCGCAGCCGGTTGATCACCTCCTTGCTCGAGACCTTGCGCTGGCCGATCGGCTTCAGCGCGACGAACAGGCGGCCCTGATTTCCTGCGGCCGTGAGCGGCCCGGCGCCGATGAAGGAGCCGACATTGGCGACGTCGGGGTCCGCGAGCAGCACTTCCGTCGCCCGTCTTTGCAGGCGCGCCATTTCCTCGAAGGAGACGTCGGCCGAGGCTTCCGTCGTGCCGTTGATCAGGCCGATGTCGTCTTGCGGCAGGTTTCCTTTCGGAATGGTGCGGTAGAGCTGTACGGTCCATACGATGGCGCCGAGAATGACGACGAGCGTGATCCAGGGATGATCGACGACGGGGCGCAGCGTTCGCGTGTAAAATTCGACGACACGCTCGAGGCCGCCCTCGATCAGGCGGTCGAAGCGGCTCGGCTGCTTCTTCTCCGGCGCCGGCAGCCAGGCGCAGAGCATGGGCGTCACCGTGAGCGAGACGACCGTCGAGATGAGGATCGCGAAGGTGAGCGTGACGGAGAATTCGCGCAGCAGCCGCCCCATCACGCCTTCCATGAAGAGGAGCGGGATGAAGACGGCGATCAGCGAGAGGCTGATCGAGACCACGGTGAAGCCGATCTGCCGCGCGCCGACGAGCGCCGCGTCGAGGCGGGAGAGGCCCTTCTCGCGATTGCTCTCGATGTTCTCGATCATGACGATGGCGTCGTCGACGACGAAGCCCACCGAGATGGTGAGCGCCATGAGCGACAGATTGTCGATCGAAAAGCCCGCGAGCCACATGGCCGCGCAAGTGCCGACGAGCGAGAGCGGCACGGTGACGCCGGCCGCGATCACCGGCGTCGCGCGACGCAGGAAAACGAAGACGACCATCATCACCAGCGCCACCGAAATGGCGAGCGTGAATTGTATGTCGTGAATGCTGGCGCGGATCGTCTGGGTGCGGTCCGAGAGCACGTCGATCTTGATGCCGGAGGGGATCCACTCGGAGAGCTGCGGCAGCAGCGCCTTGATGTGATCGACGGTCTCGATGACATTGGCGCTGGGCTGCTTGGTGACGATGACGAGCACCGCCGGTTTGCCGTTGAACCAGCCCGCCGACATGCGGTTGCGCACGCTGCGCTCGACGGTTGCGACATCGCCGAGCTTCACCACGGCGCCATTGCGCGACGCGACGACGATGTTGCGGTAATCCTCGGGCGTCGAGAGCTGATCGGTCGCGCTGAGCGTGATTTCCTGCGTGGTTCCGGCGAGCGCGCCGACGGCCGAATGCGCATTGGCGGCAAAGAGCGCGCGCGCCACTTCATTGACGCCGAGATTCATCGCCGCGAGCCGCGCCGAATCGACCTGCACGCGGATCGCCGGCTGTTCGGCGCCGGCGATGCGCGCTTCGGCGACGCCCGGAACCTGCGAAATGCGCTGGGCGATGATCGAGTCGGTCGCGTCGAAAATGGCGGATGTCGGCAGCGTGTCGGAGGTCAGCGCCAGCACCAGCACCGGCATGGTCGACTGGCTCGCCTTGCGGAAGCTCGGCGCCACGGGCAGGTCGCTCGGCAGATCGACGAGAGAGGCGTTGATCGCCGCCTGCACGTCCCGCGCGGCGGCGTCGATGTTCTTGTCGATGTCGAACTGGGCGATGATCTGCGTCGCGCCGAGCGAACTGGTCGAGGTCAATTCGTTGAGGCCGGCGATGCCGGAGAGGCGGCGCTCCAGCGGCGCGGCGACGGAGGCCGCCATGGTCTCGGGATCGGCGCCGGGCCGCGAGGCGCTGATGCCGATCGCCGGAAAATCCACGGCCGGCAGGCTCGCGACGGGCAGGAAGAAATAGGCGACGGCGCCGAGCAGGAACAGCGCGGCGGCGAGCAGGGTGGTCCCGACCGGCCGGCGGATGAAGGGCTCGGAGACGTTCATTCGGCCGCCTCGCGCCGGTGCGGCGGCTCCTCCGCTTCGGCGGGCGCCTGGTCGGCGGCCTCTTCGGTCTTCGCGCCGAGAAGACGCTCGCGCAGCCGCTCCACCTGTAGATAGAGGACGGGCGTCGTATAGAGCGTCAGCGCCTGGCTCATCAGCAGGCCGCCGATGATGGAGACGCCCAGCGGAATGCGCAGCTCGCTGCCAGGTCCATGGGCGAGGGCGAGCGGCAGGGCGCCAAAGAGCGCGGCGAGCGTCGTCATCATGATCGGGCGGAAACGCAATTGCGCGGCGCGCACGATGGAGTCCTGCGGCGAAAGCCCTTCGAGCCGCTCGGCTTCGAGCGCGAAGTCGATCATCATGATCGCATTCTTCTTCACGATGCCCATGAGCAGCACGATGCCGATGAGCGCCACGATCGAGAGGTCGATGCCGAGCGCCAGCAGCGCGAGCAAGGCGCCGACGCCCGCGGAGGGCAGCGTCGTGAGCACGGTGAAGGGATGGGCGAAGCTCTCGTAGAGCACGCCCAGAACCACATAGATGGCGATGACGGCGGCGAGAATGAGCCAGGGCTCGCTCGCAAGCGACTTGTTGAACTCGGCCGCGTCGGCGCTGAAGACGCCGGTGATGGTCGGCGGCATGCCGATCGCGGCCTCGGCTGCCGCGATCATCTTCACCGCCTCGCCGAGCGCCACGCGCTTGGCGAGGTCGAAGCTGATGGTCGAGGCCGGGAACTGGTCCTGATGCGCCACGGAAAGCGGCGCCGCGACATTCTCGATATGCACGAAGGTCGCGAGCGGCGTCTGCGGACCGCCGCCGACCGGCGCCACGTAAAGCTTTTCGAGCGCGGACATGTCGCGCAGATATTGCGGCGCGGCCTCCAGAATGACGCGATACTGGTTCGACTGGGTGTAGATGGTCGAGATCTGGCGCTGGCCGAAGGCGTCGTTCAAGACATTGTCCACGTCCTGCGCCGAAATGCCGAGGCGGCCCATTTTGTCGCGGTCGATGCGCATGAGCGCGCGCAGGCCGCCGTCCTGGGTTTCAGCCGCGACATTCTTCAGGCCGGGCGTCGCGCGCAGCCGGTCGAGCAGGCGGTTCGACCAGCGCAGCAATTCGCCCGAGTCCGCCGAGGTCAGCGTATATTGATACTGCGAGCGGCTCGGCCGCGTGGTGATCTGGATGTCCTGCACGGGCTCGATGAACAGCGTTGCGCCGGCGATCCTCTCGCCTTCCTTCTTGAGCCGGTCGGCGATCTCGTCGGCGCTCGCGTCGCGCAGGTCGCGGTCCTTCAGCGTCACCGTCAGACGCCCGACATTGGTCGTGGCGTTGAGCGGCCCGACGCCGAGCACGGAGGTCACGCCCGTGACGTCGCGGTCCTTGCGGAAAACATCGGTCACCTTCGCCTGCAGGGCCTTCATGCGCTCGAAGGAGGCGTCGGGCGAAGCCTCCAGAACGACGCTGAGCACGCCCGTGTCCTGCCGCGGCAGGAAGCCCTTCGGAATATAGGCCCACAGCGCCACGGTGAGCGCCAGCGTGCCGGCGGTCAGGATCATCATGAATCGCTGATGGGCGAGCGCCCAGTCGAGCGAGCGATAATATTTCTCGTCGAGCCAGAGAGACATTCTCTCCCACGCGGAATCGCCGCTTTCCGGCGCGGCGCGCAGCAGCACGGCGCAGAGCATGGGCGTGAGCGTCAGCGAGATGACCGCCGAGATGACGACGGCGATCGAGAGCGTCAGCGCGAATTCGCGGAACATGCGGCCGACGATGCCGGTCATGAACAGAAGCGGGATGAAGACCGCGATGAGCGAGACCGTGAGCGAGACGACGGTGAAGCCGATCTCGCGCGCGCCGTCGAGCGCCGCCTGAAGCGGCGTCTTGCCGTGCTCGATATTGCGGAAGACGTTCTCGATCATCACGATGGCGTCGTCGACGATGAAGCCCGTGCCGATGGTGAGCGCCATCAGCGACAGATTGTCGAGCGAGAAGCCCGCCGCCCACATCACGAAGAAGGTGGCGATGATCGAGAGCGGCAGGCTGACGCCGGCGATCAGCGTCGCACGCCAGCTGCGCAGGAACATCAGCACCACGGCGACGACGAGACCCGCGGCGATGACGAGGGTGAGCTGCACCTCGTGAATCGAGGCGCGGATCGTGTCGGTGCGGTCGTTGACGATGTCGAGGCTCATGCCCGCCGGCAATTCGCCGCGCAGCTTGGGGAGCGTCTCTTTCACGCGCTCGACCGTGGCGATGATATTGGCGCCCGGCTGACGCATCACGTCGAGGATGATCGCCTGCTCGCCATTGTGCCAGCCGCCGACGCGGGCGTTTTCGAGCCCGTCGGAGACCTTCGCCACGTCGCGCAGCATCACCGGCGCCTTGTTGCGCCAGGCGACGATGATCGTCTCGTATTGCTTGGCCTGCAGAATCTGGTCGTTGGCCTCCAGCGTGTAGGACTGGCGCTGGCCTTCGAGCGACCCCTTGGCGCCGGCGTTGTTGGCGCTCGCGACCGCCTGACGCAAATCCTCCATGCCGATGCGGTTCGCCGCGAGTCGCGCGAGGTCCGCCTCGATGCGGATCGCCGGGCGCACGCCGCCCTGCACCGAAACGCGGCCCACCCCCGAAACCTGCGCGAGCTGGGGCGCGATCAGCGTGTCGGCGAGGTCGGAGAGATCGCGCAGCGTCGCGGTCTTCGAGCCGAGGGTGAGCGTCAGGACCGGCGTGTCGGCCGGGTTCACCTTGGCGTAGACCGGCGGATAGGGAAGGTCGCGCGGCAGGGTCGAGGCGGCGGAATTGATCGCGGCCTGAACGTCCTGGGCGGCGGCGTCGATGTCGCGGCCGAGATCGAATTGCAGCGTGATCTGCGAGAGGCCGAAGGAGCTTTGCGACGACATGCTGGTCAGCGACGGAATTTGCCCGAACTGCCGCTCGAGCGAGGCCGTCACCAGCGAGGCGATGGTGTCGGGATTGGCGCCGGGAAGCTGCGTCGTGACCTGGATCGTGGGAAAATCGACCTGGGGCAGCGGCGAGATCGAGAGGCGCGTGTAGCCCAAAACGCCAAAGAGCAGCAGCGCAAAGGCCATGAGCGAGGTCGCCACCGGCCTTTTGATGAAGGGCGCCGAAACATTCATCTCGAGTCAGATCACCTTCCGGGAGACCCTTCTCCCCTTGCATTCTCGCCCTTCGGGCCGTCGCTCCTGGGGCTATCGTTCTTGGAGCCGTCCATTTTGGCGCCATGCCGCCGATGGCCGCCGACAGGCTCCTTCTGCGGCTCCGCTTGCGACGGGGTCGCGGTCGCCGCGGCGGCGGGCTCCTCGGTGTGGGCCACATGCACTTTTGCGCCGTCGAAGAGCCGCGCGAATCCGCTTGTCACCACGGTCTCGCCGGGCTCCAGCCCCGACGTGACGACGACGATATTCTCATCCTGCCGCCCTGTCGTGACGGTTTTCATATGGGCGCGGCCATCGTCTCCCAAAACATAGACGAAGGCGCCGTTGGGGCCGCGCTGGACCGCCGGGCTCGGGGTCACGACGGCGTTCTTGATGGTGTCGAGCATCAGCCGCACATTGACGAACTGTCCCGGCCACAGTCCCAGATCCTGATTGGCGAAAATGGCCTTCAGCTTCACCGTGCCGGTGAGCTGGTCGATCTGGTTGTCGATGACGGAGAGCTCGCCGCTCTCCAGCGTCGTGGCGTTGTCGGAGCCGAGCGCCCTGACCTTCGCGGGGCCTGAGCCTTGCGCCTTCTGCACCGCGGGCAAAGCCTGCTGGGGCAGAGTGAAGACGACATAGATCGGCCTGAGCTGGGTGACGACGACGATGCCGCCCGCATCCGAGGGGTGCAGAATATTGCCGACGTCCACGAGTCGGATGCCGACGCGTCCGTCGATCGGCGAGCGGATGGTGGCGTAGTCGAGCGTGGTCTTGGCGTTGTCGATCGCCGCCTGATCGGCGCGCACCTGCGCCTCGAGCTGCGAGACCTGCGCCTTCTGCGTCGTATATTGCTGCTGCGAGAGGAACTTGCCGGCGACGAGCTTCTCGTAGCGGGCGAGATCGACGCGGGCGTTGGCGAGGTTGGCCTCGTCCTGGGCCTTCTTGGCGACGGCCTGATCGTAGAGCGCCTTGTAAAGGGCCGGGTCGATCTCGGCGAGCACGTCGCCCTTCTTCACGTCCTGGCCTTCGGTGAAGGCGAGGCGCAGGAGCCGCCCGTCCACCTGGGTGCGGATCGTCACCGTATTGAGCGCCTGCACCGTGCCCACGGCGTCGATCGTCACCGGAACGTTCTCGATCCGCGCCTTGGCGGTCGCGACGCTCACGGCTTCGTCCCGGCGCTTGCCTCCGCCGCCCGTGGCGCTTTCCGCCGCCGGCTTGCCGTCGGAGCCGAACCTCAGGCCGCTCTGCCACGCTCCGCCGGCGGCGAGCGCCAGCGCGAGCGCGCCAATGGCCATGAGGATACGCCGATCGGCGCGGATCATGGAAAGATTCCCTTGTCGGCCTCATAGGCCGCGTTGGCTTGAGCGATTTCGGCGTCTCGCGTCGTGGGGGACCATCCGCCGCCGAGCGCCTGATATAGGCTCGTCGCAGCTTGAAAGTAAGAGAGCCGCGTCACCGCGAGCTGATCCTGAGCCTGAAAAAGCGTCGTCTGCGTCGTCGAGAGGGTGATGATGTCGATCGTTCCCTCCTGCAGCCGCACCTCGGACACGGTCAGCGCGCGCTCGGCGGCGGCGGCGGCCACGGTCTGGGCCTTCAGCGCGGCCGCGGTCTCCCGCACCGCGATCAGCGCGTTTTCGGCGTCGCTCAGCGCCGTCAGGATCTGCTTGCGGTAGAGGGCGGCGAGTTCGGCGTAGCGGCCCTTCTGATTCTCGTAATTGCCCTGAATGTTGAAGCCGTCGAAGATCGGCTGGGCGAGATTGGCCGCCGCCTGCCAGGCGACCGCCTCGGGCCGCAGCAGATTGTGCAGCAGCGCGCTCTGCACGCCATATTGCCCGGTGAGCGTGATCGATGGGAAGAAGGCGGCGCGCGCTTGCAGCACCGAAAACTCCTGCGACGCGAGCCGCGCCTCGGCCTCGGCCACGTCCGGACGGCGCAGCAGCACTTCCGAGGGCAAGCCCGGCGAAACATGCGGGAAGGTGAGCTTCGTCAGCGATCCGCCCTTGATCTCCACGCTTTCGGGCGTCTGCCCGACCAGAACGGCGAGCTGATTCTTCGTCTGCCGCAAGGTCTGCTCGAGCGGCGGAATCGTCGCCCGCGCCTGCGCCAGCACGCTCTCCTGCTGCGCCGTGTCGAGGGCGCTCGCGACGCCGACCTCGAAGCGCGCCTGAATGGCGCGAAAGACGCGCTCGGCGATGGCGACGTTATTGTGGGCGATGCGTAGCCGGTCCTGCGCGGTGAGCACCTGGAAATAGGCGTTGATCACCGAGGCGATCGTCGAAATCTCGACCGTATCCCGGTTGAAGCGGCTGGCGTTGGCGAGCAGCCGTGCGGCGTAGGAGGCGTCCTCGTTCTTGCCCCAGAAGTCGATCTCGTAGCTCGCCGTCAGGCCGAGCTGGAAGAAGCCGAACTCCCGCGCCCGGAAGCCGGTGAGCGGCGTCTGCTGCGACGAGCCCGTCGATGTCGAGGCGGGCGTGATGTTCGACCCCGCGGACGCGACATTAGTCGTCGTGCCCGGCACGCGGGTCGTGCGGGCGATGTCCTGCATCGAGATATTGGGCCACAGCGCCGCGCTCGCGACCCGCGCCTGCGCGTCGACTTGCGCGATGCGCGCCGCGGCGGCGGCAATGTCGAGATTTTCGCCCACGGCCGCTTCGACGAGACCCGTCAGCTCCCGGGAGCCGAATTTGGCGGCGAAATCCGGCCCGCGCGGGATGGGCGTCGCGTTTGCGCTCTTGGCCTCGCGGAACTTCGGCGGCGGCGGAACGGCGATGTCCGGCTTCTCCCAGTCGAGATCGCAGCCGGAAAGCAGCGCAGCCGCGGCCGCGAGTAGCAAGGGAGAGGGCAGGAACCGGAACGCCCCGACGGCCGTCAAAAAGCTCACTCCCTCTCTTCCGCCGACGCGCCATCCGCCCGGCGCGGCCTGTCCTGCGACCAACGTCGGCGCCCCGCCGGGCCCGTCCTGGGGCGGTTCTTAAGCCAGTGGCGTGCAGGCGCAAAATCGGCGGGCGCCAAGCTGGCCCGCCGGCTCTGAGGCGTCAAGTTCAACCTGTTGTCACATGCGCGAGGAAAGGCCTATTGGTCGGCGTCTTCAACGGGCTTTGGATGCGAAGGCTGCGCCTTCGGCGCCGCGGATTTCGCCTCCGCCGGCTTCGCGGCTTTCGCGGTCTTCGCCGAATCAGCCGCCGGCTTCGCGGCCTTTTCGCCGGTCGGCTTTGCCGCAGCCTGCGCCTTTTCGGCGTGTTCGGCGACGGGAGCCTTGCTCTCGGCCTTGCCTTCCGTCTTGCTCTCCGACTTGCCGTCGCTCTTGCCCTCGGCTTTCGCCTCGGGCTTCGGTTCGGCTTTCTTCGGCGGGCCGGAGACGCGGGTCCAGGTTTCGCTCTGGCACAGGAAGGCCATCAGGCACCCCGTCAGCGTGAACTGCGTGGGCGAGTCATAGGTGATCTTGCCCGTATAGGTCTTGCCGTCCTCGGGGTTGAAAAGATCGCCCTTCCAGCTGTTCGGCCCGGTCTTGGCGGCCGAGCGCAGCACGACCGGCGGCGGGCTGCCGTCCAGCATGGGCAGCACGCCCTTGGCGCAGAGCTTGCCAGAGCAGTCGTAGAATTCGAGCTTGTCGGTCGGGTGGCCTTCGCGGACCCAAACGCCATAGATCGGTTGCTCCGCCGCGCTGGCGATCGGCGCAAGGAGGGCCGTGGCGGCGGCAATGCTCAGCAGAAATTTGTTCATGACGCCGTCTATCCCCAGTTGTGTGGGCCAAGGCCTTCGCCTGGCAGCGAAATCCAGAAGGCTGCCTTTCGTCAAGCCGGGTCGGACGCGCCCGGCGCCGGATGGCGGGGCGGGCCGAGAAAGGCCGGCACGATGATGAAGGCCGCAAGTAGCGTGAAAAACAGCGAGATGGTGAGAAGCTCGCCCATGCTGGCGGTGCCCGGATGGCTCGACAGGAAAAGGCTGCCGAAGGCGGTGCCCGTGGTGAGCGAGCTGAAGAAGATCGCGCGGGTGAGGCTCGAGGCCAGCATGTCCACGACGCCCTTTCGCCAGGCGATCACGTAATAGATGTGAAAGGCGACGCCGACGCCGAACATCAGCGGCAGCGCGATGATATTGGCGAAATTCAGCGACACCCCGAGCATTTCCGCAGCCTGAAGGCTCATGATCCCGGCGAGCACGAGCGGGCCGAGGGTGAGCGCGACATCGATTGCATTGCGCAGAGCTACGGCAAGAATAAGGAAAACCGCCACGAAGGCGAAGACGCCGGCCTCCAGAAAGGCGCGGGTCACCGTCTTGCCGGCCTCCGAGATGATGACCGGCGCGCCGCTCGAATCGGGTGCGATGGCCAGCATGGCGTCGGCGAATCGGCTCATGACCACGCGGTCGTTGCTGTCGCCCTTGGGCGTGGTCTGGAGCCGGACGAGGCCATCGGCGGAAATCCAGTCCGAGCGCAATTCCTCCGGCAGATTTTCGGGCGTCACGCGCTGCGCCTGCAGGACGTCGCGCAGCTGGCCCATGAGCTGCTCGAAGCCCGCGAAGGCGGCGACGCGGGCCTTTTCGCGCGTCTCCGGGCTCGCCTTGGCGAGGGCGTCGAGCGTCGCCGCGAAACGCGTCACCGCGGGCTGCGGCTTCTTCGCCACGGCCGCGCGCAGCGCCTTGGCGGCGGCGGTCAGCGCCTTGACCGTTTCCGCGTCGGTCGGCGCGGGCTTGACCTTGGGATAGAGCGCGGCGTGCAGCTCGCTCGCGGCGCGCGCGATCAGCGGCAGCTTTTCGTCCTGATCCTTGGGAATGAGCGAAAAAACCGAATCGACGTGGTCGACTTCCGGCAGCGCCAGGATCTTCCTGGTCAGCTCCTGCGCCGCCTCGAGCGAGGGCGCGAGCGTCTCGATCTTGTTGGGGGCCGTCTTCGGGTCCTTCGAGAGGTCGAGGAAGGTCGCGACGGATTCGACCTTCTGGTCGCGCAGATTCATCGGATTGGAGTCGAAGTGCAGCCGCATCAGCGCCGGCACGCCGGCGAGCACGACCGCCGCCGTGCCGAGCAGCACGATCGGGCGGTGGTGGGCGATCCAGTGATCCACCACGGCGAGCGAGTGGGTCGCGATCGGCACGTGCTCCGCCGGCGGATGCAGCAGCTTGATGGCCGCGGGCAGGAAGGTCAGCGTCGCCAGATAGGCGATGATCATGCCGACGCCGGCGATGAGCCCGAGCTCCGCGACGCCCAGAAAGGAGGTCGGCAGGAAGCAGAAGAAGCCCGCGAGCAGCGAGACCGCGGCCAACGTCAGCGAGCCGCCGATGCCCTGCGTCGCATGGAGCAGCGCCGGCTCGAGGTCGCCGTGGCCGTGCCGCTCCTCGCGATAGCGCGTGGCGAACTGAATGCCGAAATCGACGCCGAGGCCGATGAAGAGGGCGGCGAAGGCGACCGAAATCAGATTGAACCGGCCGATGAGCAGAATGCCGGCGCCCGAGGTGATGGCGAGGCCCGCCAGCAGCGTGACCAGCACGGCCAGAATGAGCTTGGGCGAACGCAGCGCGGCGAAGAGAATGAGCGAGACGACGACCAGCGTGCCGGCCGTGTTGAGTGCCATATTCTCGGAGAGCGTGGCGAATTCCTCGTCGGCGAGCGGCACCTCGCCCGTGAGGCGAAACGTGTAGCCGTTCTCCTTGTCGATCCCGAGCGCGGCGGCGGCCTTGCGGACCGCCCCGATGGCTTCGCCGCCCGGCTGAAGCGCCGTGAAGTCGAGGACCGGATTGATGAGGACGATGCGCCGCGTCTCGGGCGGCGGGCCGACGGGCGCGGCCTCCTTGCCGCCCGCGAGCAGCTTCTCCCAATCCACGCGGGCCGTCTGTCCGGCGAGCGTCGCCTCGAAGGCTTGAGAAAACTGGTCGAGGCCCGCAAGATACATGGCGGTGGCGCGCTCGCCGCCCGCCGCCCGCTTCTGGTTGGCGACGAGGACGCTCGAAAGCCCGCGCAGGGTCGGATCCTCGGCGAGGGGCGTCAGCACGTCGCGCTGGCCGATGAGCGTGCCGACCGTGTGCTCGAGTTCGGGACGGTCGAGATAAAGAAGTCCGCTCTTGGCGAAAAAGGCCGGATCGTCCGGGCGCCACACCCTGAGAAGCAGGGGCCGGCCCTTCAGCTCGGCGGTGAGCCGGGCGGCGGCGTCCTCGGCGGCTTCGGGGTTGGGCCCGTCGATGACCGCGACGATGGTGTTCTCGAGCTGCGGAAAGGCGCGGTAGAGCGCCATCTGGTTCTTGCGCCAGCCCATGTCGGGGGAGAACAGATTCGCCGTGTCGGTGTCGATCGCGAAACGTTCGGCGGTGAGGTAAACGCCCCCGGCGGTCAACGCGAGCGTGAGAAGAACAACGGTCCAGGGCCAACGAAGACAGAAGGCCACCAGTTTCTCGAGCATCTACCTAACCCCGGACCTGCGTTGAGACAAAAACGACGTTCCTCTATACCGCGCGCCATGCGCCGCGACCAAGCCGCCGGCCCGCGGCCGCCTGGTAAATCGCGCTGAAGCGTTAAGGTTCAGAGATAACTCAGCCACCATAGATCCCGCCGCCGGCGCTTGACGCCCCCGAACCAGCGGCACGCTGGATAGAGCGCCGCCACGACGAGAACCCACGCCGCATAGGCCCCGGCGAGGCCGATCCCGAGACCGGCCGGCGGCCCGCCGGATTTCAGAAATCCTGCAACGTCGGCATAGCTATAGCCCTGCGCCGCGAGAAGCGCCAGCGCCGCCGCCGCCCCCAGATAGAGATGCAGGACGTAGAAAAGCAGCGGCGTCCGGCCGAAGACGGCGAGGACGCGGCCGGCGGCGCCGTTGACGCGTTCGAGCGCGGGCAGGATCAGCGCCGCGCCCCCGAGCGTCACGAGCAGATAGAGCAGGGAGGGCGGATATTTGGTGACGTTGAGAAAGGAAAGCGCGGTGAAGAGCGCCTCCCGCTGCGCGGTCCAGGGGGCGGGGTCGCCGTAGAAATTGGTCGCCCGCAACACGGCGAAAGCTGCGAGGGCGCAAAGGCCGGCGCGCAGGAGCGTCTCGTCCCGCGCCGCCGGCGCCCTTTCGAAGAGGGGTCCGATCCCGTAGCCCAGCGCGACGACGCCGATCCAGGGCAAGGCGGCGTAATAGACCGCGCCGGGAAGGCCGAGGGGCAGGGGACCTTTCTCGTGCAACAGCCGCCACCAGGGGCCGAACGCCCCGAGGTCGGCCGCGTGGACGCCATCGAGCAGATTGTGGCCGAGAACGATCGCCGCGCCGATCGCGAGAACCTGCCGGGCGGGGAGGCGCGAGAGCAGCGAGAGCGCGACGAGCCCGCAACCGATCGCCCAGAGCGTGCCCAGCATGATCCGCCCCGGCCCGCCCCAGACGGGGCTGATGGCCACTGCGTCGAGCAGGATCAGCCAGACGCCGCGAGTCGCGAGAAAGAGGCTGAGCGTCTCGGGGTCCCGGCGGCGCGCGCCATAGAGATAGGCGCCCACGCCCGCGAGCAGGGCGAAGGTCGGCGCGCAAAAATGAGTGACGAAGCGCGTGAAGAAGAGAAATGGATAGGTGCGCTCGAGGTCCGTCGGGCTGAAGCGCAAGGCGTCGGCGTCGAAGAAATCGCGCATGTGATCGAGCGCCATGACGACCATGACGAGACCGCGCAGCCGGTCGATTTCGGGCAGACGGGGATCCTGGCGGGGGTCCCAGCCCGCCATCCCGGTCATCCGAGCGTCGCCAGGCCGGGGAACATCTCCAGCAGCCAGAAAGACATTTCCTGCACGCCGCCGGTGAGGAAGGCGACGCCCGTGACGATCAGCAGGACGCCGACGACTTTCTCCACCTTGCCGAAATGCTTGCGAAAGCGCGCGACGAAGGCGAGGAAGCGGCCGAGGGCCAGGCCCGCGACGATGAAGGGCAGGCCAAGACCCAGCGAATAGGTGGCGAGCAGGGCGGCGCCGCGCGCGACCGTCTCCTGCGCGCCGGCGACGGCGAGAATCGCCGCGAGAATCGGCCCGATGCAGGGCGTCCAGCCGAAGGCGAAGGCCAGCCCCATCACATAGGAGCCGAAGAGGCCCATGGGCTTGGTGATCTCCGCGCGCTTCTCCCGATAGAGCAGGCCGACCTTCAGCACGCCGACGAAATGCAGCCCCATCAGGATGATGACCGCGCCCGCCAGCCAGGAGAGAATATGCAGATTGGCGCGAATCACGGCGCCGAAGGCGCTGGCGGTCGCGCCGAGCGCCACGAAGACCGTCGTGAAGCCGAGGACGAACAGCACTGCCGAAAACAGCACGTCGCGGCGGGCCTGCGAGCGGGTCTCGATTTCGAGATCCTCCATCGAAACGCCAGCGAGATAGGTCAGATAGGGCGGCACGAGCGGCAGCACGCAGGGAGAGAGAAAAGACAAGAGCCCCGCCGCCGCCGCTGCGGGAAAGGTGACGTCCGCCGCCATGGTGATCCTCGGAAGAGAGATGTTTGGGCGCGTTATTGCCACAGGGCGGGCCGCGGCGCAAAGGCGGCGCTCCGGGCGCCGCGCGGAGCGATCGCCGCGCGCCGATCCTGTTCAAGCAAAATAATCGTTCTGGACTTGTGGGTTTTGCTCAAATTGGCGCTTCAACGCGCCAGAAGTGAGTTTACTCTGCGCTCTGACAGGGAAACCGAAGGAGCATGGAGATATGATCCAGCACAGCCGCGCGTCGATGCTGAAAGCGTCAATGTTCATTGCTGGCGGGCTCGCCTTTTTTCTTGTCTTGATGCATCAGGCGTCTCAATTGTTCAGGTAAGACGAGTAATCCCGGCGGCTCCAGCTCTCCCGGCCGCCGGGTTTTCTTTGTCATGACGCAGGGTCCATCGCCAAAGCGGGCGCCGCCGCTTGTTCTTCGCCGCGCCGCCGAAGGCGCGAGGACAGCGCCTGCCCGAGGCCGATCAGCTTGAGTTCGATGCGGAACAGGCCGAGACAAAACAGGATCGCGCCGCCGATCAGGGCGAATTGCGCGGCGACGCCGAGACCGTTGAAGACCGGTCCGTTGCAGAGCTGCTGCCAGAGATAAATGGAATAACTCGCCCGGCCGAGCCCCGCGAGCGCGCCGATCGACAGGGCCTTGCGCAAGGGACTCTCCGCCGCGCCCGACAGCAGGACGAGGACGGGAATGGCCCCGACATAGGCCAGCCGGAACCACGCGATCAGCTCCGCCCGCATGGCCTCGTCATCCCCGAAAGAGGCGACGACGCTCCTCGGCATGAAGACGACGAGGGCGGCGACGGTGAACGCCGGCAGGCGCACATCCGCGAAAAGGCGCTGGATCGCCGCGCCGCGCGCCGCGGCGGCGTAGCCGGCGAAGAACAGAGCATAGGCGATGAGGCAGCCGATCTTGCCGATCCACCAGATGGTGAAGACGAAAGGCAGGGCGGCGAAGGCGAGCGCCGCCGCCGCCAGGGTCGGACGCGGGGCCTTCCCCAGCGTCATCCAGGCGAAGGCCGCTGGAAAGAGGCAGTAGAACTGCTCCTCGAAGGCGAGGCTCCAGGTGTGGCCGACATACCAGTCGCAGGAGACGCCGGGCGCCGTGGAATTGCACAGATATAGCGCCGCGCTGACGAAGTTTACCGGCGAAAACTCGATGACGCCCGCAAGGGCGAGGCCCATCAGCGCCGCGAGATAGAGCATCAAGGGCGGGACGATGCGGAAGAACCGCCGCGCATAGAAGGCCGGAGCCGAAAAGCCGCCGGTTCGCTCGACCTCCCGCAAGGAGGTCAGGCTGACGACATAGCCGCTGATGAAGAAGAAGATGAAGACGCCGGTCTCGCCATATTGGGAGAGGACGCCGAACGCGCTTCTTTCGTAAAAGGCGCCGATCTCCCTGTTCATGCCGAGATGGTCAGCGAAAACGAGAAGGATGGCGATGACGCGCCATCCGTCGATATAGGCTAGTCTTTCCGCCGCGCGCATGATCTTTCCACGGGCGCCGTCGGGCGCGATTCGGGCCAAGGCCCGACAGTTTCAGATCATGACGCCAATGTGAAGCTTGCGCCCCCTAGAAGCGGTCGGCCCGATAGGGGGCGGGATCGGTGAAGGGCGTCTCCCCGGTCATCATTTCGGCGAGCAGGCGCCCGGAGACGGGGCCGAGGGTCAGGCCATGATGGGCGTGGCCGAAGTCGAACCACAGTCCCTTGTGGCGGGGCGCGGGTCCCAGCACCGGCAACATGTCCGGCAGGCAGGGGCGGGCGCCTTTCCAGGGCGCGCGGTCGAGCGCGGCTCCGAGCGGGAAGAGCGCGCGGGCGATCGGCTCGCAGCGGTCGATCTGCACCGGCGTCGGCGGCGCGTCGCGCGGCGCGAATTCCGCGCCGCTCGTCAGCCTGATCCCCCTGTCCATGGGGGCCAGAAGATAGCCATTGTCGGCGTCGAGAATCGGGTGCTCGAGCCGCGCCCCCGGCTGCGGCGCGTAATGCATGTGGTAGCCGCGCTTGAAGCCGAAGGGCATCTGGTAGCCGTAACGGCGGAAAATCTGGTCGGACCAGGGGCCGAGCGCGAGAACGGCGTCCGGCGCGGCGATGCGCCCCTGCGGCCCCATCACGCTCCAGCGCCCGTCCGGCTCCTCTTCGAGCGTCAGCGCGTCGGCCGCGACGAAGCGCCCGCCGCGCGCGAGAAAGAGATCGGCATAGGCCTTGGCGAGCGCGCCGGGATCGCTCACAGAGGCGGTGTCGCGGTAATGCACGCCGCCCGCGACGGCTGCGAGATGCGGCTCGCGCGCGGCGACGCCCTTCTCGTCGAGAATGTCGATATGGAGGTCATAGGCGCGCAGCTTCTCCGCGTCGGCGACGCCATGCTCCAGCGTCTCCTTGCTGCGAAAAAGCTTGATCCAGCCCGTGTGGCGGATGAGCCGCCCCGCGCCCGCCTGCTGGATCAGCGCCTCGTGCTCGACGAGACTGCGCTCGATCAGCGGGCGCCGGCCGGCGATGCTCTTTTGCACGCGCTCGGGCGCGCTCGCCCGCCAGTAGCGCATCAGCCAGGGCGCGACCGAGGGCACGGCGGTCAGGTGATAATGCGCTTCGGGGAGCAGGTTCAGCGCGTATTTGACGAGCCGCCTCGGGTCGCGCGGGAAGAGATAGGGAAAGATCGAGGAGCGCTCGATGAGCCCGGCGTTGCCGAAGCTCGTCTCGAGACCCGCGCCGCGCCTGTCGACGAGGACGACGTCGCGCCCGCGCGCCTGAAGATGCAGCGCCGCCGAGACGCCGACCATGCCGGCGCCGAGAACGATCGCATCCGCTGTCTGCATGGGGCCTCCAGAGATTCTTCATATGGGCGGCGCGAGGGCGCGACGCCAGTTCGCGGGACCGGTGCAAGCTCCGTGCAACCGGACGCTAGCCGCCGAACAGCGAGGCGAGATAAAAGGCCGCGCCCGCCGCGAGGCCGCCGACGAGGAAGGTCTGCGCGCCCGACTTCAGCGGATCGACCCCGGTGAGCCGGCCCTTCACCGCCCCGAAAATGAGCAGCGCCGCGCCGGTGAGGATCGCCGAATGGACGAGCGCGCGGCGGATGTCGTCCTCGACGATGTAGGGCGCGAGCGGAATGAGTCCGCCAATGGCGTAGGCCAGGGCGATGGTCGCCGCGCTGACCGGCGCGCGCCTGGGGTCCGGCCGCTCCAGCCCCAGCTCGAAGCGCATCATGAAATCGACCCAGCGCTTCTTGTCGGCGGAGAGCGAGGCGACGACCGTGTCGACCTCCGGCTTCTCCAGCCCATATCCCGCGAAGATCTCGCGCAGCTCGCGGCGCTCCTGCTCGGGCAGCTTCTCGACCTCCGCATATTCTCGCTTTTCCTCCGAGAGGAAATGTTCGTGGTCGCTGCGCGCGGCGAGATAGCCGCCGAGCCCCATGGCCGTTGCGCCCGCGACGATCTCCGCGAGCCCCGCCGTCACCACGATGCGGGTCGAGGCGATCGCCGCCGAAATGCCCGCCGCAAGGGCGAAGGGCACGGTCAATCCGTCCGCCATTCCGATGACCACGTCGCGCACGGTCTGCGAGTTCAGAAAGTGCCGCTCGACATGCTCCCCTGGCGCGCCTTTCGCGCGCGGCGGGCCAAAGAGCAGCGCGCGCAGCTCCTCGGTTCCCAGCACGCGCCCGAGCTCGACGAAGGCGAAAAAGGGGATGAGCCCGACCGAGGCGATGATCGCCGTCATGACGATGGCCTGCAAGGAGCCGTCGCCGATCGTCGGCAGCGCCTCCCGCGCCGGCTTGCCGTGGATCACGCCGATGACCGTCTCCTCGACGACGTGAAAGGCGACGAGCAGCAGGCCGAAGATCGCCGACTTGATCAGGGCCGGCAGGGCGACCGGCGCATCCTTGCGGCTCTCGCCGAGATGAAATTTCTGCCCGAAGAAGATGACCTTGGCCAGAACGAAGGCGTTGAGCAGCGCGAAGCCCTGCTGGTAGGTGAGCAAATCCTCGTTGAAGATGATCGCCTTATGGAGAGACAGCAGGGTGAGGATCACCCAGAGGTAGAGGAAGATCGCAAGGAGCCGCTTGCCCTCCTCGACCGCCCCCGCCCGCAATCGCGCCAGTTTTTCCGTCACCATGATGCGCCCCGAGGCCTCTCGTCTTCCAGCAACGCCCGCCTTTATGCAGCCTTCGGGCCCGGCGAGGGAAGTCGCCTGCCCGAACGCCGCGCCGGATTGACCCTGCGCCGCGAATTTGCGAACCGGAGGGCCGAAGGCCGGCAGGCCGCCGGCTCAGTTCCTTCAAGAGCGTTCCCGAGGCCCCCATGATCCCGCGCTATTCCCGACCCGAAATGACGACGATCTGGGAGCCGCAGACGCGCTTTCGCATCTGGTTCGAGATCGAGGCCTATGCCTGCGACGCTCTCGCCGAGCTCGGCGTCATCCCGAAGGAAAGCGCCAGGAACATCTGGGACAAGGCGGATTTCGTCAAATTCGACGTGGCGCGCATCGACGAGATCGAGCGCGTGACCAAGCACGACGTCATCGCCTTCCTCACCCATCTCGCCGAATTCATCGGGCCGGACTCGCGCTTCGTGCATCAGGGCATGACGTCGTCCGACGTGCTCGACACCTGCCTCGCTGTGCAGCTCGCCCGCGCCGCCGATCTGCTCGTCGCCGATGTCGACGCCCTGCTCGCCGCGATCAAGAAGCGCGCCTTCGAGCACAAATTCACGCCGACCATCGGCCGCTCGCACGGCATCCACGCCGAACCCACCACTTTCGGCCTCAAGATGGCGCAGGCCTATGCGGAATTTACCCGCGCCCGCGAGCGCCTCGTCCAGGCCCGTAAGGAAGTGGCCACCTGCGCGATTTCGGGCGCCGTCGGCACCTTCGCCAATATCGACCCCCGCGTCGAGGAATATGTCGCGCACAAGATGGGCCTCGTCCCGGAGCCGGTGTCGACCCAGGTCATTCCGCGCGACCGCCATGCGGCCTTCTTCGCGACGCTCGCCGTCGTCGCCTCTTCGGTGGAGCGCCTCGCTACCGAAATCCGCCATCTCCAGCGCACCGAGGTGCTGGAGGCCGAGGAATATTTCTCGGCCGGCCAGAAGGGCTCCTCGGCCATGCCGCACA
>RXIY01000096.1 GCA_003963405.1 Hyphomicrobiales bacterium | reverse complement strand
TCGAGTAGAAGGCTTGCAGCAGCATGGCGCGCAAAAGCTTCTCCGGCGGGATGGACGGCCGGCCTGTCGAGGCGTAGAGCGCCGAAAACTCCCCCGCCAGAGCAGCGAGCGCCTCGTTCGCCAGGTTGCGGATAACCCGCAAGGGATGCGACTGCGGAACGCGCGCATCCATGTCCACATAGCTGAACAGCGCCCCAGATCGCTCGTCTCCGCCACGCATTCCGCGCCCCCCCTGCATCAGGAGAACGGAATCACATCAGCGCCGCCAGCGCGAGGGGTTTTTCAACAGCCTGCTAGAACACAAACGATGTATCGGGCCGTCGACAAGGGCGGCGCCACGGTGGATTTCCTGCTGGCGGCCAAGCGGGATCGCAAAGCGGCGTTTCCCTTCCCGCTAAGGGCGATCGGTCAAAACGGCACGCCGAAGAGGATCACGACCGATAATGGTGGCGGTCGGATAATCTCAATTGCGGTTCAGATAAGGAACAGAGACTTCAACGGAGAGCCCGCCTAGGTCGCTACGTCCGAGCCAAATCGTACCGCCGTAGGCCTCAACAAGCTCGCGTGCGATTGACAGACCGAGTCCCGCTCCGTCGCTCGATGTGGTCTGTTGTTCACCCCGCCGCATCAGACGTGTCATCTGATCCGGCTCAAGCCCTTGCCCGTCGTCGCATACCGCAAGTCGTAGAGCATTGCGATCCGCGCCGACCCTTATTCTGACGGTGGACACCGCGTGGCGCGTGGCGTTCTCAATCAGATTGCCAAGCAGCTCCTCGAGGTCGGCCCGATCGATAGACAACGAAAAATCACTGTCGATGTCGAATTCGAACGCTTTGCCTGTCGCCGCCGGCGTCTTTGCCACCACCGCGGCCACGGCTTCGGCGACAGGCCTGATTCTGACGAGCGGCGCGCCACCGCGGCGGCCGACGATGCGTGCGCGCATCAGCTCCCGAAGCACGTTGCGATGCATCATCGCGCCGAGCGCCTCGATGTCGTCGGCGATGTCAATTTGTCCCCTCTCACGGAGCTTGCGCGCGTCTGCGTTCAACGCCGTAAGCGGCGTCTTGAGGCCATGAGCAAGATCAGCAGCTCGTCCGCGCGCCTGTTCGATTGCGATGTCGCGCTCATCCAGCAGCACGTTGATTTCGTCGGCGAGCGGGATGACCTCGCGCGGAAACACGGCGGGAAGGCGCAACTGTGCGCCTGAGCGAACATGATGCAATTCGTCACGAATCGCGTTCAATGGCCGCAGGCCAAAGCGTATTTGCGCGACGGACGCTGCGGCGAGCACGACGCCGAGCAGCGTCAATGCCACGGTCAGATCGCGCGAGAAGGCGTTACGCGCCCGCTCAATTTCGGCGCGGTCCCGCGTCACAACCATACGATAGACCCTTGCGACGCCGCCGCTCGTCAGCAGGACGGAGCGTTCTACCGCCAGCAGAGTTGCGCCGCGCGGCCCTTTCACATCATGAACATGAACGCCGCCATCCGGCACTTCGTCCGGCGGCAGCGAGATTTCTTCGTCCCAGAGCGAGCGGGAGCGGGCAAGCACGATTCCGTCCGACTGAATTTGCCAATACAGTCCGCTATAGGCTTCCGCGAATTGCGGGTCGCCGGGAGGGGTGGCGACGGTCAGCGCTCCAGTCTCCGATAGACTCGACCCGGCAATTAGTGTTCGCAGCTGCGGGTCCGCCTCGGCGACGGCGCGGCGTTCGACGTGCCGCTCGAACAGAAAGGCAAGCGCGAATCCCGCAAGAGCGAGCGCGGCCAGCATTGCGACGAATCCCGCAGCGAGCAGCCGGAGAGTAAGCGAGCGTCCGCTCATGTCGGCCCCGGAACAATGTAACCGAATCCGCGCCGAGTCTCGATGAGATCCACACCCAGTTTTCTGCGAACCCGTCCAATCAAAACCTCAAGCGCGTTGCTGTCCGGCTCGGCGTCATGGGCGTAAACGTGCTCCATAAGCTCATGCTGCGGCACAACGCGGCCGCGATTCCTCATGAGAAAAGAAACAAGACGATACTCTAATGCCGACAGAGCTAGCGGCGCGCCCTTGACGCTGACCCTCATCTGTCGCTCGTCGAGCGTGACCGAGCCGCATTCTATCAGGCTCGTCGCCTGCCCGGCGTGACGCCGCAGGACAGACCTTATACGCGCGAGCAATTCTTCTATCTGGAACGGCTTACCGAGATAATCGTCAGCGCCGGCGTCAATGCCTTCTACGCGCTCTGGCCATGTGCCGCGCGCGGTCAGGACGATCACCGGCATCGTCCGCCCATTCTGGCGCCAGCGTTTCAAGACAGCGAGGCCGTCAAGTCGCGGCAAGCCGAGATCGAGAACAACCGCGGCGTAATCCTCGGTGTCGCCCTTGAACCACGCCTCCTCGCCGTCAGCCGTCGTTTCAACAAGGTAGCCGTTCGCCTCGAGCACTGTTCGTATATCGCGTAGAATCGCCGCATCGTCTTCGACAAGCAAAATGCGGGTCATTTCCTCTTCGTCTCCAGAATCTCGCCGGTCCTGGCGTCCACATACACGTCAAAGCGCTGGCCGCCGCGATCCAGAACCTTGAATTCGTAGATCCAGCGGCCGTGCTCGCGTTCGATCTCGACCTTGATGGATTCGCCGGGCAGCCTATCGCGCAGGAGGTCTTCGATTTCCGACAGGGATCGCATTTCGCCGCGTCGGACCGCCGTTCGGATTTCGTCCTGTCCGATCTTTTCGTCCGCTGTCCCGTCCTGGAGCGCGCAGAACGAAAGGCCGACGCCAAGCAACAGGCCTCGGACTGAACACAGTCCAGCAGGTGAACGCCACAGGCTTAAGCGATCCGGAAACATCCCGGCTCCATTATTGGACGACGCAACCTGACAGCACGCTGACATCGGGCGTCAGGCGGATGCGGGGCGGCCTCTTTTACTGTCAGGCCATCGGTCGAATGACCGCAGATAGCCCAAAAGCGGAAGGACAAGCGATCATGAGCCGCTCAAACATCCTCTCGAACCTCCTCATTGCCACGGTTCTCACCTTCACTGCGAGCTCTGCCTACGCAGGCAGCTACCCGGCAGGCTGCACCAAGTCTCCCCAAGCTTCGTGGATGAAGATCGAGGATGTTGAAGCCAAAGTGAAGTCGGATGGCTATTTGATCATGAAATCCAAAGTATCAGGCAGTTGTTACGAGGTCTACGCCACCAAGGACGGCAAGCGCTTCGAACTTTTCTACGATCCGACGACCGCCCAACTGGCGTCGACAGTCCTCAAGTGAGACGAGCGAGCAAGGCCGGTGCGTAATAAGGCACTGGGGGGGCCGGCGCTTGCCTTCACCGCTCCATCCTGCGCTTTTTCTATTTGAGAGGATAACCCCGATGACACAGCGGGTCGCGGAAAGCGAACTCTTTACTCAAGGATCCGACGTGAAGGTCTGGGATCCGTTCGTGCGCGTATTCCACTGGGCGCTCGTCGGTATGTTCGTGATCGCTTTCGCCACGAAGGACATCTACGAGATTGTCCATCAAAGCGCAGGCTATACCGTTTTAGCGCTTGTCGCGCTGCGTATTTTGTGGGGATTCGTCGGATCCGAGCATGCGCGCTTTCGCGATTTTTGCTTTTCGCGTCGGGAAGTGGCGCGATTTGTCTTCGATTCCGCCAGGCTCCAGGCAAAGCGCTACGTCGGTCACAATCCCGCCGGCGGCCTTATGGTGATCGTGCTGATGTTGACGCTCCTCGCGGTCTCGGCCACCGGCATCATGCTGACGATGGACGCATTCTGGGGACAGAAATGGGTCGAGGAAGCGCATGAAGGCGCCGTGACGATCATGCTCGCATTAATCGGTCTGCATCTTCTCGGCGTCTTTGTCGCCTCCATCGAGCATGGCGAAAACCTAGTCCTGTCAATGTTTACAGGCCGCAAGCGCGCGCCTCGTGACGAATAATCCCCTCGAAACCGCGCGCAACTCCCGTCGCTCTTGCACGATAATTCTGCAAACGACATAGCCAACGAGGGCCCCATCATGTCGGTCTCCAAACCCATCATTCTTGCCGCCGCGGCATTGGCTTTCTTGACCACGTCGGCCGCGGCGCTGAACCCCGCGCAAAAAGCCCTTTTCGAGACCTATGCGGCCATCGTCAAAGGCGATGCGGCGCGCGGCAAAGCCCTGTTTTTCGCCACCCATGCCGGAGGAAAGGCCGAATCGCCGTCCTGCATCTCCTGCCATACCACCAATCTTTCCGGCCCGGGCAAGACGCGCGCAGGCAAAACGATTGGACCGATGGCGGCTTCCGCCGCGCCCAATCGCTTTACCGATCGGGCGGAGGTAGAGAAATGGTTCAAGAGAAATTGTTCGGACGTTCTCGGTCGGGAATGTTCCGCTCAGGAGAAATCCGACATCCTCGCGTTCCTGCTTGCCATCTGATCTGAGGAGATCACTAATGGGCCGCCATGTGAATTCCGGAACGATCGCCGTCGTAGCCGCGTTGTCTGGCGTTGCTTTCGGCGCACAGTCGCTAATGGCCGATGGGTTGAGCCTTACCCCAGTGCGAGACAAGACCGTCGCCAAGGAATGCGCGGCCTGCCATATGCTGTATCCGCCCGCACTTCTACCCGCCCGCTCGTGGTCCTCGATCGTCGCCAATCTTAACAACCATTTTGGCGAGAACGCTTCGCTCGACGACGCGACGACCAAAGCGATTGCCGGCTACCTTGTCGGCAATGCCGCTGACACGGGAGGCATCGGTGCGAAATTGCTGCGCGATCTCAATCCAGAGGTCACGCCGGCGCGTATCACCGACCTACCGTGGTGGAAACGCAAACATGAAAAGAGAAACCGGGTTGGTCCGGCTGCTCTTGCGGAGAACGGCGCAAAATTCAAAGGCGACTGCAAGGCTTGCCACAAGGGCGCCGAACAAGGCTCGTTCGACGATGATTGAGAAAAAATTCGTGATTTGCCGAAGGGCGCAGAGCGAGCCTGTCATGGACAGACCGATGAGGCCTTGGCTCGACGAGCGTTTCTTGCCGTTGCCCTGGCCGAATCGCATCCGCGGCAGGTAGCCTTCGAACCAGCCGGCTATGGAGTGCGCCTCGCGCGTGATCCTGTAATTTTGGGTATCCTCGATATCAGCTCGTCGGCCCGCTCGACGTAGCCCGGCTCAACGTCAGCAGGGACTCGAATTCGCGCTCCACCGGCACGGTTCGACCGGAGCCATTCCGCGCGAGCCCGTCAAGAGCGCGGGAAAAGAATGTCTCCGAAGGCAGAGACCGGAATGGACCTGGTCCCTGACTAATTGATGCGCTCGCCAGGCGCCGCTGGAAAAATGGGAAATGGAGGCGAGATGTTGCGCTCTATATATCTTTCTGCCGATTGATCGCAATTCGGACTGTCGCCTTCATCCCCGGGACAAGCAAAGCCTCCGGATTTGGCGCGCTGACGACGACGTTGTAGGGCCTATTGCCCAGCGTCGTCTGCGACAATTCAAGGACACTTTTAACCGTCCCCTGAAAAATGCGGTTCGGCAGGTGGTCGACCGTGACGGAGACCGGGTCCCCAATCTTGATCTCGCTGGCGTCATTCACGTCAAATTGAGCCTTGAGCTCCGCATTTACTAAGGCGATGAGAAACAGCGGGGCGTCAACTGAGCCCGCCGTTACTCTCATGCCGATTTCGGTGGATCGGGAAATTACCGTGCCTTCAACCGGAGAAACGATATTCGTTTTTTCGCGCTCGATTTCGGCGGCGTTCACCTCCGATTGAAGTTGGGCGATTAGATCCTCGTCACGTTTAGCTTTCGCCAACGCTCGTTTATAGGCGCCTTCGTAACCAACCAACGTGCGGCGTGTTGCGGCGCGGCGTTGCGCGAGCGCCTGATTGCGCTCGAGCGCCGATTTCGCGCGCGCAAGCCCCGCCGCGTCCGTTTCAAATTTTGCTCTTGCCGCCGCAAGATTCGCTCTTGCGCGCTCCACAACAGCTTGGTAGGGCCGCGGATCAATTTTCGCGCATAGCTGACCGGCGACAACTCTCACACCGACATCGCAATAGAGGGTTTCGATTATGCCTGGCGCAGCCGCCACAACTGGAGACGCACTTTCTGTGCTGACAGCGCCAATCGCCGTAAGTTTACTGGTTACCAATCCACGCGCTTCGTTTTCAGCGGATTGGATACCGGGCGCTTGTCGCCAGGACCAATAAACACATCCTCCGATAACCATCATGATGGCGAACACGCCGATCGCTGAGCCTCTTACCAAATCCAAGCCGCGCCCAGTCGTCTCTACGGCTCCGTTCTTTCGAGCAAAGATCGTCGGTTCAGTTCGATCAAAATCACTTTCGTCTCGGTCCGAGGCGAATCCCAGACGGTCCGTCCTCTCCCCGTCAAAAAGGGACTGAAGAAATTTAACAGTTTCCAGTGCGAGCAGAGGCATGAGGGCGACCGTCAACAATTTGACCGTGTCTTTGAATGGAATCGGCGCTGTCTTGAGGAGGTCTGCAAGAAAGTGGTTTTGCTGTATCGAGATCTGCATGGAGATCGATACGACGATTACCATCAGAAGGGCGATGTTCGAAAACAAGCTCTGGCGCCAGATTGGCGCTCGGCTCCGCACGCCCAGGGAAGTGAAAAGCTGGGCAAAGATCATCGCCATAAAAGCGTAGGTGCGGGCAATTTCTAAATCCGCGGAATAGAGACCGTAGGCATAAGCGGCGAATGACACGCCGGCCGTCGGCGCCGCGACAAGCAACATCGTCCAAAGAAATTCTTCATCGGCGATTTCCTTGTTCCGCTCACGCGGATGCTTGCTCATAACCGAGGCGTCGACCCGATCCGCAGCAAGGCATAACGCCGGCGGACCGTCCGTAATAAGGTTGATCCACAGCAAATGAATTGGGAGGAGCGGCGCAGGCAAGCCAATGATGATGCAGATCGTCATCAAAAGCAGTTCGCCGGAATTGCAGGCTAGAAGATATAAAAGCGTCTTTCGGATGTTTTCATAGATCCCGCGACCCTCTTCTATGGCCGCGACTATGGTCGCAAAGTTGTCGTCGGTAATGACCATGTCGGAGGCTTGCTTCGTCACCTCCGTGCCGGCTCGCCCCATCGCGACGCCAATATCGGCTCCTTTTATTGCGGGCGCGTCGTTTACGCCGTCCCCCGTCATGGCGACGACTGCCTTATTCGCTTGCCACGCTTTAATGATCCTTAGCTTATGCTCGGCGCTCACCCGGGCATAGATTGCGGTATTCGGCGCTTCTTTCGCGAGGCCCTCGTCCGTCAACTTGTCCAGCTCGACGCCGGACAAAACGCGGCCTTCGGCATCCAGCCCGAGGTCACGACCAATGGCGGTCGCGGTGTGGGGATGGTCACCGGTAATGACCACGACGCGAACGCCTGCGCTTCGGCACTTGGCGATGGCGTCCTTCGCCTCCGGTCTCGGCGGGTCGAATAGCCCGGACAGCCCGACGAATACGAGATCACATTCGACCGTCTGCGACCCAAATGGATCGAGGGTGATGGCATCGAAATCCCGAAACGCCGATCCGAGGACGCGCAAGGCGCCACCTGCAAATTCAGCGTTCCGGCGCGCGATCTCCTCCCGGTCGGAAGCCGTTATCTGACGCACGCCTGACTCGCCAAAAATGTGCGAGCAACGTTCGAGCAAAAGTTCAGGCGCGCCATTCGTTAAGACGCGCAGCCGCCCCTCGGGCAGGCGACGGACAACCGAGTGGAGTTTGCGGTCCGAGTCAAATGGGATCTCGAAAATTTTCGGCTGCTCTTGTTCCAGGCTGTCTCTGTCGACCCCCGCTTTTCGCCCAGCCGAGAGGAGTGCGCCTTCCGTTGGATCGCCGATTACCTTCCAAGCGTCGTCCTCTCGCTCTAAACTAGCGCTATTGCACCCGACGAGAATCTCACCGAGGACTCTCAAACCACCGAAACCGGAATCAATAGCCTTACCTTCAAAGCGGATATCGCCTTCGGGGCCATAGCCCTCACCCGTGACTTCATAAGTCCGCCCGGCAACAAATAGACGCCGCACGGTCATTTGTCCGACCGTGAGAGTCCCCGTCTTGTCGGTACAGATTACATTCGTCGACCCGAGTGTTTCGACAGACGCAAGTCTTCGAACCAAAGCGCCACGTCGCGACATCTGCATCACGCCTAGGGAAAGCGCCGCAGTGACGACAGCCGGCAAACTCTCAGGTATCGCCGCAACAGCGAGGCTGACCGACGTCATGAAGAGTTCAAGCGCATCCCCGCCCCGCCAAACTCCCAGTCCGAACAGCAGCGAGGCGATCGCGAGTGTGGCCCAGAGCAGGACGCGCCCGAAAACTTCCAACCTCTGCTGAAGTGGGGTTCCGGCATCCTCGCCCGCTTCGCCAAGGAGAGAGGCAATAGCGCCGAACTCAGTCTGCATCGCGGTAGCGACCACAACCGCTTGACCCGAGCCAGTCGCAATGCTGGTCCCCATGAAAACCATGTTTTTGCGGTCGCCGATCGGAAGGTCGGTTTGATCTAATGTTTCGGCGCTCTTGGCGACGGCTTCCGATTCCCCCGTCAAGGCGGACTCGACGCAAGCGAGCGACGCTGCGTTCAGCAGTCGCGCATCGGCGGCGACGAGGTCGCCCGCTTCCAGCTCCAAAATATCGCCTGGAACAACCTCCGCAGAGGCGATGGTCGTCAACGCGCCGTCGCGCCATACTTTCGCGCGAGGAGCGGTCATCCGCGTTAATGCTAAAATCGACTTTTCGGCGCTGAACTCCTGATAAAATCCGACAAGGGCGTTCAGGAACACGATGGCCAAGATGATGATCGCGTCCATTTCGTCGCCGAGGAACCCGGATAAGACGGCGGCAGCGATCAAGATCCAAATGAGAATGCTGCCAAATTGGGCGAAAAAGATCGCCCATGCCCGAATCGGTTTGGTTTCTTTCAGAGTGTTGGGCCCGTGAGCGGCGAGCAGTTCTAACGCTCTCGCCGTCGATAGACCCATCGCCGAAACGCCGAGCTGGTCAAAAACCTCGTTGATTGACGCGCAATGCCATAGTTTTCTTGCCGGGGGCGTAGGTGGAACGCCATCGATCGTTTCCATCGTCTCGTCACGCGTGCGCCATAAACTAAGAAGCGCGATCGTTACCGTCGCAGCAACCGGTCCAAGGATGAGCCCGGGCGCACCGAAGAGGTTGAGACCGCCAACCAATGAGATGAAGGTCGTGAACGTATGGATTTTGAGCCGACCGCTCATCAGTAGGGGGCGAAGGAAATTGTCCACCGTGCCGACGACCAGAGCGCCCCATGAGGCCAGAATAATCGCCTTGGTCCAATGTCCGTCGAGCGCCAGAACGATCGCCGCTGGAATCCAGACGACAAAAGCGCCAAGGATTGGCACGATTGACAAAATCCCCATGACCAAGCCCCAAAGCAGCGGAGTTGGCAGGTTCAGCCACCAAAACATCAGTCCACCCAAAGCGCCTTGTACGGCGGAAACGACGACGGTTCCGTATATGATTGCGTAAACCGTATCCGCGACGCGAGTTTTGATGAGGTTCGTCTCAGATTCAGCTAGCGGCGAAATGCGCTTCATCATCAACAGCGCAACGCGCCCATCGCGAAGCAAATAGAAAAGAGCATAGAAAGTAATGAGGGCGCCAATGAGCTCAGCGGTTGACTTCCGAACAAATGCGGCGCCCATGTTCGTGAGCCAAGACGCGACCTGGCCAACAATCGCTCGGAGGTCAATCTCCTCCGCAATCCAGTGGCTGAGTGTAGCGGCCCAGGGGCGCCTCTCGATTATCTGTCGCCAATCACTCGACGCAATCTGACGTTGAATGTAATCCGCATTAACTGCCGCCTCGCTAACAAGTCTCTCGGCGACGAAGAACATCGGCGCCACGACGATCAGCGCGACAATTAGCACAGAAGCGGCGGCCGCGAGATTTGGGCTTTTCAGCCTCTCCTCGATCGCTTTGTGACCGGGCGCGAACAGAATCGCCAGCGTCAACGCCCAGGTGAACGTCGATAAGAACGGCGCCCACACAAGGGAACAAATATAAATCCCGCCGAAAGTGGCGGCCAGCCGGGCGAAGGCATGAACCCGGGCTCTCGACCAATAGTCGCCCCCAGTCGGCGCGGGATCCCGATCCGGCCTCCCCATTTTTCAGCCCTTCGCCAATGGCCCTGAAGATAGGTGTGTTACCACATGACTTAGCAAGCGAACCTCCTGCTCGTGGGGTGATCGAGGCCTCCGCACTCCGAACCGGACTGCCAACCATTGAAACCTTCAGCTCAGCATTGGTCACGCACGCCGCGACATTCCTCAATCCGGTCGGCTCGTCTTATAGCCGTGCTTCTCCGCCCAGCGCGACAACCATCGTTTGCGTGCGTCTTCACTCATTCCTGCCAAATTCTTCGCCCGCTGCACGGGAGAATGGCTCGGGCATTTTTCGGGGTCGCCCTGAAGACAAAATTCGACAATCATATTCGGGATCGAGTCGTCCGCGTTCTCAAACCAATTAAACGTGTAACCATCGGGGGTAGAACTCCTTCTTACGCCGGTCCACGAATGCGGAATGGGCCCTGCAATCCATGCTGAGTAGTTCTTTGCCTGGAATTTTGCTGTTTCCGCTGGAAGGTCAACTGCATGATACCAGCCACTTGCCTCTGCTGCGGCAGCAAACACAAGCTCCGTTTTCTGGCCGTGTATTTTACATATTTCGATATACCCTGCCTCTGGACCGCGAAGAAAAAACATCACTCGGGCGGTTTTGCCGGCTGCTACTTCAACCGATTGATCCTCACCGATGATGTCTCGACAAACTTCGGCGGCTTTTACCGAAGGGGCAACGGCGGACAATAGTAGGCAAAAGACAAGCTTTAGCTGGTGCATCCGCGCCTCCTTCGAGCACTGCCGCAGGCCTGCAAGCTCGATCCGACTTCGCCTTCCTTGCTGCTATCCTAACTGCTGTGATGCGAAAGTCCGAGGGGATACGGCTCCTCAGGTTCGCGCTTAGGGGCTAGATCAGCGATTGATTATAATCGGCGCGCTAGCTCGGCCTGAGCTGGACGCGTGAGCCCTCTGTCAAATTGCTTGGGGGGAAGATTATGACCTGTTCCCCTGGGTGTAATCCCGATCTGACCGCCCCGAGTCGACCTGAGCGGACGATCAAATCGACTCGCTTTTCGCGCGCGACGCCGTCTTCCACGGTGAAAACCGCCCATCCGCTTTCGCGTCGAAACAACGCTCCGACAGGAATGATAACCACCTGGGGAAGTGTCTGGGTCTCAATGCGAACATCGACCCGAAACCCGTCCCCCAAAGAGGACCATTGCTCGCGGGGAGACGTGATGTCGATAATCACCCAGACACGCTGCTCGTCCACGCCAAGGGCGGACACTTTGGTGAATCCGCCCGGCTCAACGCGTCGAACACGACCACGCAGAGCAGCCGGCCCTCCCCATCGCTCCAGCTCAACGTCGGCGCCAGGCTTCACGTTAACGGCGTCGGTCGTGAGCAAATCAACAATGACTTCCAGGTCGCTGGGATCGCCGATTTCCACCAAAGGCGCACCTACCGTAACGACAGCCTCATTCTCCTGGACGACGCGCAGCACGCGTCCATCAACGGGCGCCGTCACCTTCCACCGCTCGTCGGGGGTTTTGTCGTCATAGCGCCGAAGCAGGGTGCGCGCGAGCTCGACATCGTGTTCGGTTGCGTGTTTGCGCAACTCCGCCGCTTTGAATTCGCGCTCGCTCGTTTGCAGGTTGAGCTCCTCCCGTTCCCTCCGCTGAGCGGTCGCGGAACCGCGTTGCTCGAGAATCCGAACGCGCTGCACATCTGTTTTGGCCTGATCCAGTATGGCCCGCGCCCGATCCAAACGAGCGGACGCCTCTTGGAGCGCCGCCTCCGCGGCGCCTAGCTTTTCCTGCGCCTCGCGCCGCGACCTCGGATCGAGAATGCTTGGCTGCGCCGGAACAATCCATGCGAGGACGCTGTCTGCCTTAATTTCGTCCCCGGCTTTGACTGCGATCCGCAACAGACGGCCAGAAAGAGGCGCGGACACTATATAACGATCGCGGACTCGGGTCTTGCCGTCCTCCTCGACAGTCGCCCGGAATGTCCCTTCGGTTACAGTCGCAATCTCAACAATGGCAGGCGTCGGACGAAACGCCCAATACAGGGTTCCAAAGGCTCCAAGACCAAGGACTGCGCCGATCAGCACGCGCCATGCATTTTTCATTTCATTCTCGCGTCTTCAAAACCGTCGTGAGGTCTAGCCGATCAATCCGCCGCCACACGAGCAACGCGCTTGCCGCGCCTGCGCCGAACACAATAAGCGTCGCGGAGGCGAAGGTGGCGTTGCTGATGACAGGCGGAATGCTAAAGCTCTCATTGCTGC
Organism: Hyphomicrobiales bacterium; assembly: GCA_003963405.1. Classification (GTDB taxonomy): domain Bacteria; phylum Pseudomonadota; class Alphaproteobacteria; order Rhizobiales; family Beijerinckiaceae; genus Methylocystis. The sequence goes on along the minus strand of RXIY01000096.1, from coordinate 24,928 downwards.
GCGCGGCAAGAATGACCGTCACGATATATTGCGAGAGCACGAGGCCCAAGGGGATGGATGTTGCGATTTGCACGCCGAGCTCCGCCAAAAGAATCCTTGACACTTCCCCGCGCGTAAAGCCCAGGATGCAGAGACTCGCCAGCTCCCATGCGCGCTCCTGCAGGGCGATGCGAGCGCTGTTATAGACGATCGCCACGCTGATGATTACGCCAAAGGCCGTCAGTACGACGGCGGCAAGAACGACAAGCCCGCCGATTTTTTCATCGAAGATGCGCAGCCACGCCGATTTGACCGATGTCGTCATCACGTGCGGACGTTCCGCGAGTCGTCGCCAAATCGAATTCGATTGCGTTGGATCGACGCTCATGACGACTTGGTTGACCACCCGTCCTTCGTGAAGCAAGCGGTTGAGTGCGCCAATTTCCACGTAAGCGTTGTAACCGAGGGCCTCGTCGACGATGGCAGCGACTGGTAACTGGAACACGTCCCGGCGACCTTCGAGGCATTCTACGACAACGACCGACCCCCTCGCGACATGCAACCTATCGGCAAGACCGCGAGTCAACAGCAGTCCTTCTGGGGGGGCTGCATGGACCCTCAGACGCTCGTCCCGGGGCGCGCGCAAGACCGCGTCGGCGTCCAGGCCAGTGAGCGTCATGCGATAATTAAGGTGGCCGGCCGAAAGCCGCACAGGAACGACACGCAACCCCTCTGCCGCCCAAACCCCCGACAAATGCGCAATCTCACGGACAGCCCGATCAGAGACGGGTTCATCAATCGTGACGGTCCCATCAGCGCGCTCGACGAATCGAAACTGGACGTCGACCATGTAGGCGAGAGCGTCCCACCAGAACAGACCCATGACAACCATCGGCAATGCGAGCGCTAGACCGAGGACGGTCAATGCGGATTTCACAGGTCGGCCGAGGATCGCGCGCCAGACCATCTTCGTGCGGGGGCCCCATCTCCTTAGAATTGGTTCGTCGGCAAAGCGAAATGCGACGCCCGCAGGCGTCTCCGGGCGCATTCCCTCCGCCGGGGTCAACCTTAGCACCCGCCGTACCGCCAGCGCCGCGCCGCTCAAGGCCGAAGCGAGACTTGCCAATGTCGCCAGGACAGGGAGCCAGGTCGGTACGACATAAACGAGGTCCGGAAAGCGGAAAAATGGTCGGTAATTGGCCACCATTCCCTGCCCGTAACGAATCCCCATGAAGACGCCTGCGAGGGAACCGGCGAGAGCGATTGTTCCGACAAATTTTGCGTAATGCATGGCGATCGGGACGGAAGGGAAGCCGAGCGCCTTTAAAGCCGCGATCTGCTCGCGCTGTGCCTCGATTAGCCGTGTCAGCACGATATTGAGCAGAAACGCTCCAATCGAAAAAAAGATGAGTGGCGCCGTCAAGGCCAGCGTTCGCTGCTCAGCGAGTTCGTCGGAGAGAAAGCGATGTGAGGGCTGATCGCGCCGCCCGAAGGCGCCAACCGCTCCATAAGGCGCCAAGATTCTATCGATCTCGGCGATCACCTGAGCCTCCATCGCCTCGGGAGCGAGCGACAACGTGAGTGAATTGAACGCGCCTTCCATGTTGAAAGCAGCAGCGACCGCCCTTTCTGCGACCCACATGACTACAAAGGTGCGATCGTCTGGGAGCGGCTTGCCAGGGGTCGCCGCATAGACGAACTCGGGAGAATTTGCGATCCCGACGATGCGGAATTTCTGCGCATGTCCGTTTAGAACGACGTCTATGGCGTCGCCAGGTCTAACGTTCCAGCTCTCCGCAAAAGCCGCGTTGATGACCGCCTCGTCCCGCTGAGCCGGATCGACGGAACGCCCGATCGAAATCGTGAGGCCGTTCAATTCCGATTGCCCTGCGTCGGGGAGCGAGATCATCCGCCCGGACACTGCCGTTTCCGATTGCGGCCAGTCGACCCGGACCTCTTTAACAACACGCGCTTCGACGATGCCGACCCCGGGAATTTCGCTGATCCTACCCGCCAAATTGCGCGGGGCGCGCTTCACATCGGCCCAAAGCACTGCGAAGCGATTCATCCGATAATAATTCTCCGCTGTTGTGACGAGAGAAACATAGGCGCTGACCGATCCGACTAGGACCGTGACGCCAGCGGCGACAAGAAGCGCAATCGTCACCACCTGCCCACGTAGGTTCCAAAGGTCACGGAGAACCTTTCGATCGAGCATGCTCACCAGCTCAAATCCTTTGGCTCGATCTTGCGACGATTGTGTTCGACAGCGCTAATGCGGCCTTGGCTGAGACGCAGGACTCTGTCGGCCATTCCCCCTATAGAACTGTTATGTGTAATGACGATCGTCGTTGACCTGATCTCTACATTCGCGCGGGCGATCGCCGCAAGGACCATTTTGCCGGTTTCAAGATCGAGGGCGCCTGTCGGTTCGTCGCATAGAAGCGCATCCGGTCGTTTAACAATCGCACGCGCGACAGCGACGCGCTGCTGCTCTCCGCCCGAAAGCTGCGACGGGAAATGGTCAAGCCTTTCAGAGAGCCCGACGAGATCCAGCGCAACTTCCGGCCTTATTGGATTTAAGGCGATCTCCGCGACGAGTTGGACATTTTCCAATACAGTGAGGCTGGGTATCAGATTGTAAAATTGAAATACGAACCCGACATGTTCGCGTCGATAGCGTGTGAGCTCCGCTTCGCTCGCCCCCGTCAGTACGTGTTCCCTCCAAGCAGCATTTCCCGAGGTCGGCGTATCGAGCCCGCCGAGAATATTGAGCAATGTCGACTTTCCAGATCCGGAGGGCCCCAGTAGAACGACAAACTCGCCCTCGTAGATGTCGAGATCCAGATTGCGTAGCGCATAGATTACGCGCTCACCCGAAACGTAACTCTTGCATAGGCCCCGCGCGAGGAAAACGGCAGGGCGCGTTATCGCGGGCTGATCCATCGAGCAAACCCAACTTAGCGCCGACGAACTTCAGCCGGCCGTGGCGCCTGTTTGATTATCGCCGCCTCCTAAATGGCGCGCAAGAACGCTCCGTCCGAGGCTACGGGTATGCTGTCGCCGTTTTTGACTGACGGCGTCATCGGCAGATTGGGACGGAGACTTATGTCGTCGTCGGGCGGCGGGAGCGGCCTGACTCCGAGGCGTCATCCGGATCGTCGTCGACATACCCGGCGCGAGCCGCAGATCCGGATTGGCCGCGGTGACGACGACGTCATATTTCCCGGAGGGTTCCGTCGCCCTCGGGTCAATGGAAATCTGCGTTACCTGGCCTTCGAACCGATAGTCGGGCTCCCGCTCGACGCTGAACGACACCGCGTCGCCGACTCGCAGTGCGGTGGCAACTCGTACATCGACGCTAACTCTGATTTTCACGATGCGAGGATCGGCGACGACGCGAAACAGAGGATGGCCGGCGACAACCGTTTGGCCGGTCCGGACGTCTCGCGCGACCACGGTCCCCTCAATTGGCGAAAGGATGGAGGTGCGCTCGAGATCGCCTCGCGCCGAACTGAGCGCCGCTTCGATCAGGGCGACGGAGGCTTCTGCACGTACGACGTCCGCCTGCCTTTGCTCCAATAGTTTTTGCGAGGCCGTCAGCGCGCTGGAGGCGATAGCTTTGCGGTTAGAGAGATTCTGGGCTCGCTCATAGGTCGCTTGCGCGCGAGCAAATTGGGCTTTGGCCTTCGTGAGCCGGCCATTGGCGAGAGTCAGATCGGCATTGCTGCGTTCGACAATGAGACGGTACGGGCGGGAGTCGATTTCCGCGCAAACCTGCCCAGCCTTCACAATGGAACCGATGTCGCAAGAAACCGCCGCGATGACCCCAGAGACGCTAGCTGTGATCGGCATTTCCGTCTCGCCGCTGACAACGCCCACGGTCTTAATCTCGCTCAATTTGCGTTCCGCCAAGGGCACCCCAGGGCGAAAGCGAGCAAAAAAGTCGCCGCCCCAATAAGCGCCGCCGGCCACCAGAGCAAGGAGGATCAGCGCGCCCGCGAGCATTGGCCAACGTCCTCTGCCTTCGGACGCGCTTTCGAGCGCATGTTCAAATGCCGCAGATCCACGTCCGGAATGCATCCTCGGCGTCCCATCGCGCGGCGCACTCGCCTCAAGGCCCAGCCGGGCCGCAGCGTGCTCATAAATGTCTTCTTCCTGCGCGTTGTGTATATGCACCAGAGATTCGATGGACTCAATGATACGCTGGGCGTCGCGTATGAGATAGGGTTCAGCCTCATTCGGCCGCAGCCCGTCCGACAAGCGCCCCAACAGCCTGGCCTGATGCAAGATTTCACGATGGGCGCGGCTCATGGCGCTCAACCCATGGCTGTCGTTGAGATACTTCGATACGCGCGGATAGATCGTCTCTTCGTCCTCGCGTTCGTGTCCGACGATGACCGTCTCCACAATCCGATTGGCCTCGAGAACATGTTCGACCGCCTCGGCCGCCTCTGCGCCATCCAGCGCGTCTGCGATTTGACGTAGGCGCTCAAGGCTAATCTCTATCCTTTCGTGATCCTCGCGAAGAACGGTCGCTGCTGCTTCCGACATCGGAGGCTGATCGAAGGCGCCCCGCGGCGCAAGCGCGCGCAGCGCATTCAGAATCACACTGACGTCGATGGCCTCTTGGATGAGTGCTCCAGCGACCGGAGTCACATATCCAAACGCAGCGGCGATCATTGTTATTCCCGACAGGCCCATTCCCGCGATCATGCTTTGCATCGCGATCGCCCGCGTACGCCGGGCGATCGCAACCGCCTCGGCGACGCGATCCAGCCGATCGACCAGAATGACCGCGTCTGCAGCCTCCGAGGAGGCGCTCGCTCCGCGCGCGCCCATGGCCAGGCCAACATTTGCCGCGGCAAGAGCTGGGGCATCGTTGATGCCGTCGCCAACCATCAAGGTTGGAGCGAGCCGTCGCTCCATGACGACCGCGTCGACCTTGTCGGAGGGAACGCGCTCGGCAAGCACCGTCTCGAGATCGAGGGCCGCGCCGATCGTTTCGGCCGGTTCGGCACGATCACCCGTCACCATCACGATCCTGGCGACGCCAGCACGTCGCAGAGCCTGAATGGCTCGCGGCGTTTCGCGGCGTAGCTCGTCGCCGAATAAAAGCACTGCGATCACGCGGCCGTCGACGGCCACGAACACCGTAAGCGCCGAACGCCAGGATGCGCGCCGGGCGGCCCGGCGCGCCCATTCCTCGAGCCGGCCTTCGCCGTGGACGAACTGGAGTGAGCCGACGCTGACTTTGCGCCCCTCTATGACGCCCTCCAATCCGGATCCCAAGGCCTCGCGAACATTATCAGGTGCGTGAAGAGAGAGGCCTTTGCTTTGAGCTGTGGACACGATCGTCGCCGCCAGAACATGGTGCGACGCCTGTTCGAGAGAGGCTGCAAGCCGCAACGCTTCGTCGGGCGCCACGCCAGGAGCGGTCTCAACGGCCACGAGGCGAGCGCCGCCAACCGTCAAGGTTCCGGTCTTGTCGAACATCACGGTATGGATGCGCGCGAGCGTCTCGAGCGGCCCGCCGCCCTTGACCAAGATGCCGCGGCGCGCAGCTTGCGCGGTGCCTCCAATAAAGGCGGCCGGCGCAGCCAGGATCAAAGGGCAGGGCGTCGCCGCAACGAGCACCGCCAGCGCTCGGATGGGATCACCCGACAGCCACCAAGTGACGCCGGTAATGCAAAGCGTGACGGGCACGAGTAGAAGCGCATAGCGATCCGCCATACGGATAAATGGCGCCTTGGCGGTCTGCGCCGCAGTGACCATCCGAACGATTCCGGCATAAGCGCTGTCGCCCGCTGTCGCGCTGGCGCGCATCTCGAATGTCTCGCCGACATTGATCGTGCCGCTACTCACAGCTTCGCCGACTTGTCGCATCACAGGGAGGGGCTCGCCTGTCAACATGGACTCATCGATCAAGGCGCTGGAGCTAGCGACCTGGCCGTCGATCGGAACGACCTCGCCGGCGCTCACGAGAATCGTGTCCCAAACCGCGACTTGGTCGATCGGCACATCTTCGAGGGCGTCACCGCGCTTTCGATGTGCGACGCGCGGCGCGCGATCGATGAGTGCTTTCAAGTCTCGTTCCGCGCGCCCGACCGCGTAGTCTTCCAGTGCCTGGCCGCTGGCGTACATGACGGCGACGATCACTCCGGCGAGGGTTTCGCCAAGTGCAAGAGCCGCGGCCATCGAAAGGAGCGCCAGCAGATCGACGCCCATTCGGCCGGCGCGCAGGTCACGGACAATCGCAAACAAGAGAACTGTGATAACTGGCGCCGTTCCAGTGATCCAGGCCCAGTGCGCGATCTCGGACCGCGCCGCAAGCGTGGCCACAAGCCCAACTGCGAGCCCGCCCAGCGCGACGACGATCAAGGCGCGCCGTATCGTTCGGTCATTGACCTTCATAGATCTCTCATCGTTCGGGCGTCTATCGCGGATTCCAATGTGGACACAACAAGATGGTAGACAGCATGTTTACTATGCCCGCCTTCGATCGCCGGGAGAAAAATATCAAGTTCAAGATAAAATGACTTTTCCCCTACAAGCTCGGCTCCTATGCCGCAGCGCGGAAAGATCATGCCGGCGTCGAGGATCAATCGCACAAACGTTTGAATAATCGCGCCGAAAACTCCCATGTCCCCTTTACGAAAGCGGAAGCGAGCGTGCAGGGGCTCCGGTGTCTTGCCGCTCCGCATCGCCACCCATCGGCATCGCCTCAGGGCGATCTCAGATTGCAAATCCGTGGCGCTACCACTCTGAAATGGTGACCAATAGCCCTTCATTACACTCTGTGCGAGTTAACGTGACATCGCCGCCCTCATATAGAGTGTGAGCCCCGGATTATGTGGTCCCGGCCATCCCGTCTCGGGCCCGTAGACAAATGCTCGGACGCCCAGTCGTCAGGAGGCTAGCGTCTCTCCGGCCATGTCGAGACGCGACCTACTCCAATTCTGCCGAGTCTTGCGCCTGCGCCGGGTAGAACATCAGATTCCTTCCCTGACCGCTCATCAACGAAGCTTGAAGCGTAGTGCCTATTCGCGCACGACCAGCACCGAGCATTTCGCATGGCGCACGATCGCAGCGGCGCTAGAGCCCAGAAGATAAGTGGCCATTCCCGGCCGATGCGAACCGACGATTATCAAATCAGCCCCCCAGTCTTCAGCTTCAGCAAGGACCTCAGGATAGACGGCGCCGTAACGCACGACAGTCGAAGGCGCCACAGACGGCCAGGACAGCTTGCCGGCGATTTCTGCAAGTTTCTTCTCGGCGTCTTTTTGCATGTCTTCGTCGAAGCTCGGTGGGAGATAGCCAAGCAAGCTTACGGGTACGAGCGGTTGTACATTGATCAGCCGCAGCTGCGCCCCGCCGTCAGCATTGGCGAGGGCCTGGGCGACGCCAAGCGAGCGTTCGACTATCTCAGGTGCGTCATGATCAATCGGAATGAGGATTTTTTTATACATCGTTGATTCTCTATTATTATAGCTCTGCGCATAGCCCCCCTCAGGCATTGCGGCACTCCTAAGCTGCCTGAATTTTGCCTTCCCGCCAAGCCTGAAGCCAACCAATTGCCTGGTTACGAAATCAAGACCTCTTTCAGAGTGATGAAAGGCCGCAGATAATCCCGAGCCAAATTTGATTGCCGAGGGACACAAGGGCGGGGTCGCCAGCCTCCACCATAGTAAGGGCCTGGCCCCCAACCGCCCCCATAGTAAGAGGGGGCTGTCCGCCAGCAACGTCCCCAATCGTCGCAAACCAAGCCGGCCTTCTCCACGCCCGGCGCGGCGCGGGAAATAGCGCCTTCAGTCGCTACTGGCAGGGCCGATGCGGCGCTCGGCGCCAAGGTAGCCATGGCAGCAGCTAGGGCCGCACCCACCGCGAGTTTGATATGTCCGGTCATTTAATCCTCTCTATAGTCGCTCTGAACATGCGAAAGCGAGCACGGCCACGGCTCCATTTTCTTTCCATGGCTACGCTGCGAAATTTTCTCAATGCGCGATGGAGTCCTTCACACACTTATTGGTGAAGCTGGTCCGCGCCGCTCCATGAAGGTTTTTCTCATTGGCGGCAGTGTCACAAATGCTTTTGGCCGCATCTCTCTCGCACTTCTTTGTGAAGGTATTCAGTGCCGCCCCCTTCAATTTCTTCTCGGCGGCGACAAGACATCTTTGAGCGAGCGGCTTTTCTCCCTTCTCAGTCAATGGGCTTAACGCGTTGGCCTAATTGTGGCTCGGATCGCTCCACGCTAAGCGGGTGAGCCTTGCGGCCCCCGCGTTGAATGGAAGCAGGAGCCTCGTCGCGCGCGATCAGATCTTCCGCGAGATCGAGGCATCGTTTTGCAAGCGCCGCGGCACCCTCCGCCAGTTCCTTCGAATGCCGCACGATCTCAACATTCCGCTCCATATCTTCATGCGACCAGCCTCGCGAGTGAGCTATAAAAGGAAATTGGGGGAATATGAATCCGAGCTCAGCGAAAAATCCGAGCATTTGTCCGGCGACCGCCTGAATATTGTCCTGGCCGCCCACGATGATGAAGCCTGCAACCTTATTGCGTATGAGAACTCGATTGCTAATTGTGACCTGATTTTGAATGCAGTTGAGTCGCTCAGCCATCTTGAAATAAAGAGAGGAGGCAGCTCCCCAGCGGATAGGCGACGCTACGAGGATTGCATCGGCCCAATGCACCAGCGCCTCATAGACGCGATCCATCTGATCATTTTTATCCATTTGCGTGATCGAACACGGCCACGTGCACGCATGCGCGGACTTGGAATAATAGCCTTCGCAGGCGCGGAATCGGAGGTCGTTCAACTTGATCAATCGCGTCTCGGCGCCGAGTTCGTTGGCAGCTTCCAGGGCCTGAGTGAGGACGTGGTCCGAGCCGGAAAATCTTGGGTTCGCGGGATCCATCACCGTAGTCGAGATACCTACGAGACGCAGTGGGCCTGGCGAACGTTCGACCCGCCTCGCAAGCGGGTTTGGCTCGTGCGGAGCCTTCTTGCGCTTTGTGACGGCTTTCAGATCGACGAGAACACGCCCGTTCACGACTTTCACTGGATAAGCGGGAACACAATCTCCTTCGAAGCCGGGTTCGCCGATCCCAGTGCAACGATGGAATTTCCAATTGTGCCACGGACAGATAATGTATTCCCCTTCCAACCGACCGTCGCCGAGAGGGCCGCCAACGTGGTTGCAAATATTGGAAACCACTCCGACTCGTGCATCCTTGAACGAGACGGCAAAGTCGATATTAGCCGCTTTGACGCGGCAGAGTAGCGACTCGGAAACTTCCTCCAGGGAGCAAATATCGAGCCAGTTCTCGTCCGCCATCGCCAGTCACGCCCCACTACGGATTAGCCCCTGTTGACCCTTGGCTGGTCACATAGCGCTCACCTGGCCCTGCGTCCTTCATTTATCGGTGTTTCCGAAAACAATCTGCGACAGCGTCGCGTTCCTGGCAAGCAAATGCAGGCTGGAGGAGGGCGGCCCACCTGATTTCTGAGGCGCGCGCCCAGCCTTATAAGCGAGGGATCACATCCCTGAGACGCCTTTCATAATTTCGTCGGCCTTTTTCTTCTGTTCCGCGCTCAAACTCGCGTAAAGTGGCGCTATCGCCGCCTGCATTGTCCGTATGGACTCCAGCCGTGCTGTCAAACGATCAGCCATCATTCCCATTGAATCGGGCAGAGGGGCGGTCGCCATTGAACGGGCCTGTTCTTGCGCCATCGCGCAAAGCCGAGCCTGTTTTTCCTTATCCGCACGGAATGCGCCGGCGAAGACATTCCACTGCGGTATCTGCGCCTCGGAGATCTTGAGCTCCGCTTGGATATAGCCGAGCTGACCGTCGACGTGTTCGTTCATTCGACACGTCACACCCTGGTCGGCAGACTCTTGATTGGTCGATCTAGCCCCCCGTGCTTGGGCGTTGACCGCGCAAAAAACGGCAGAGATAGCGAAAGCCAGTGACGCAACTGTGCTCTTATTCATACTCATAGTGTTCCTTTTAGAAGGCTGATACGCCAATATTCTATGGCGGCCGAAGCGAGGGAACGGCATACCGCTTACGTTCCGCGCCCACAACCTTACCAAAGCGGCACTCCATAAACTGCGTAGGACGCGGGGGAGGCATACGCAGGCCCCGCATAATCATCCAGCGGATACCCGGAGCCATAGAGAGGATACTCGTAGGCAGGAACGGGATATGCGTAGGGTGCGTAGGGCAAGTCCCACGCATAGGCGCTGGCCAGTGTCAGGCCAGCCCACAGAGGCCACAAATCCCAGCCCCACAAGCCGGGCCAGATGCCCCAGCCGCCATAAGCGACTGGCCAGCCGCCCCAGGGCCCGCCCCAAAAGCCACGCCAAGCACCCCACCCATCGTAGGCAGCCCAAGCGCCAGGCCAAACATCCCAACCATCGTAGCCGTTCCAGCCGCGCCAGCCGTAACCGCCCCAGCCATCACGTTCGCCCCAACCGCCCGACCAGCCACCCCAACCATCGTGGCCCCAGCCGCCGCGGTAACCACTCCAGCCGCCGTAAGCGGCCAAGCCGCCGGCCAAAGCGCCGCGGCCCCCGTAGCCGGCCCAGCCGCCACCTCCAAAGCCCCTGCCTCCAAATCCGCCAAAACCTCCGCCATGGGGGCCATGAAAGACTCCACCTCCATTATGGAAGCCACCAAACCCGCCGCCCCCGAGAAAACCGGTGCGACTCGGGGCGAGACCGCCGTGGACGCCGGCTGGACCTCTGGCGCTAAAGCCGCCCTGGTAACCGCCTGCGTGCCTTCCTCCTCCCCAGCCGCCACCTCCAAAGTCACCACCTCGGAAGCCTCTCCCTCCGAAGCCGCCAAGCATGCCGCCAAAGCCGCCGCCATGGGGGCCACCAAACCCGCCGCCCCCACGGGGACCACCAAAGCCGCCGAAGCCGCTAAGCAAGCCGCCAAAGCCGCCGCCACGGGGACCACCAAAACCTCCGCCGCCCCCATGGGAGCCGCCAAACCCGCCGCCTCCTCCGCCACCCCCGTGGCCACCTGCAACTCCCAACTCGGGCTGACCGATGCCTAGCGCTACGCTGATCGCTGCAGTGCATAAAAATCTGACTAAGCGATTCATAAACGGCCTCGTTCTAGAAAGAGCGTTTGGGACTCGGCGTGCAGTTGCATCTTGGTGAGGCATAATTTCGACGGCCTTCGACGGGTCTCCTGTGAGCGCGAAAGTTACCCACTCGACCACAAGCATCTGCAGTCATGGTTTCCTTGCTGTAAGTCGAACAGAGCAACGGCTGATCGCGCGGGCCACGAAAGCCGGACGAAATCGGGGAGTTGCCGCTCGCGGGTCAGGTGAAGCTGTTGCGGGCGCTTTAGGAGGGGGAAGTCCGCCGCATGGGGGACGACAAGACCCTGCAGGTTGATGTCCGCGTCATCGCCGCGACCAACCGCGAGCTCGCCGCCGAAGTGGCCGCTGGCCGTTTTCGAGAAGATCTTTTTTACCGCCTGGCCGTTCTGGTTCTGCGCATGCCGCCGCTGCGCGAGCGCGTGGGCGATTTGGAGCCCCTGATCGATGGCTTGCTCAAGCGGATAAACGAACAGAGCGCGAGGGAGCCTGGCTTCACGCCAAGGAATATCTCGGCTGAGGTGAAAAGCCTGCTGATGCGGCAGATGTGGGCCGGAAACATCTGCGAGCTGGAGAACACGCTCCGCCGGGCGCCCGTTTGGAGCGACGGCGCGGGGATCGAGGTGGAGGACATCGCTGACGCCCTGTCGCCGCGCTCGCAGACCGATGTCGCCGCCGTGCTGAATCGGCCGCTGGAGCGGGGTATCGATCTCCCTGATCTGCTAGCCGAGGTGGCGCGACATTATCTCGCCCGGGCCATGGGTGCCGCGCATGGCAACAAGACGCACACGGCCGCCATCCTGGGACTGCTCAGCTACCAGACCCTCACCAACTGGCTCGATAAATACCGGCTCGGCTGAAAGAAGCACAATTTAAGCCCCCTTCACCATCCCCCAGCCGCCATAGGGATAACCCCAGCCTTAGTAGCGGGGCGCCGTGGCGGCGGCAATGCCCGCTCCCATGATACTGAGCGCCGCGCCGGCGAACATCGCCCCGGCGGGATCGTAGCGATAACCATAGCCCCGGCGGTAATAGCGGTGCCGATGATAATAGCGCAACACGGCGATGTTGCTCTTGCGCAGATTCACGATCGCCGTGTCGCGCAACACGTTCATATAGGCGGTTGCGCCGTTTTGCAGGGTCGCCTGCTCGGTGAGCCTCATGGTTGCGCGCTGCGAAGACGTTCGCCTCGGCCTGTCTCCCGAATTTGTCGTGCGGCCTGCGTCGAAAATGCTTTGCGACACGTTGAGCGCCGCGCCGCGCGGATAGCCCGTATAATATTCCTGCGTGAACTGACGCTGGCCGGTCATTGCGTTTCGCCCGGCCGACAAGCGCAGATTGCCATAAAGGGGACCTGCGGAAGCCTGGATATTGACTTTGGGCCGTATCCCGGCAAGCGCCTTGGGCATTTCCTCGTCCCGGACGCGGACGGCGGCGCGGCTCTGGTTGAGATCCGGATTGCCGGCATAGGCCCGCGCAAGCGCGGAGAGAAGCGTTTCGGCTGAAAGGGGCTCCGCCTTCCCAAGCAACAAACCGCCGAGCGCCATGACGAAGAAGCACATACGCTCGCGGTGGACCAAACGGGAAACAGACCCGATGGTCGTCGCCCCAGTCTTCTTGAACATGTCTAACGAGCTCAGAATGAGGGGAACGGGGCGATCATGATCCCCGGATCAGCGCCTGCGCTTCGGCGAAGCGACGACTTCGCGAATCTGTTCGGCTGCCGCATCCAGAAGGGCTTCAGCGAGCTCGGGGTCGTTGACGGCGCGCGATAGCGTCACCGCGCCAACCATCATCGAGAGGACGGCCATGGCCTTGCCCTTGGCCTCCGAATCCTCGGTTTTGGCAAGCAGGCGGCCAAGAACTTCAAGATGCGCCTTGATGCCGACTTCGAATGACGCCTTCACCTCACCGCCCTGTCTGGCGGCGTCTGCAGCGAGCGCGACGAGTGGGCAGCCGTCCATCTTTTCTTCGCGATGGCCCATACTGAGGTAGAACGCCATCACCGCGCCAAGCGGATCTTCGGGTTTGGCCGCGATCGCGGTCGCCCATCGGTTGAAGGCGCTTTCAAAAGCCCGCCGGGACGCCTGTGCGGCCAAGTCCTCCTTTGACGCGAACTGCTTGTAAAAGGCGCCCTGGGTCAGCCCTGCGCCCTTCATCAGATCCTTAAGGCCGATGCCGTCAAAGCCGTGCTCCCGAAAGAGACGACTTGCCACGCTGATCACCGTCTCGCGGTTTTCCGCTGCCTGAGCGCGACTTACGCGCATCCCGATCTCCATCTTTTAGATTGCGTTCGAAATCTATTCTAGATAGAGTTCAAACGCAATCTAATTTTGGTTTGAGGAGATGGGCATGAAAAAGGGACCCGCTGTCGTGCTGGGGGGCCTTCTCACGGTGTCTGGGGCTGCCGCGCTCATCATAGTTTCCATGCGCACGCAGGAAGCCTCGGCCATGAACGACCCGAGACAGGAGCCTCCGCTCGTTCGACTGGCGCCGGCGACGCGAGTGAGTGGATCCGAACGCGGCTTTACGGGCGTCATAGGGGCTAGGGTGCAGAGCGATCTCGGCTTTCGCGTCGCCGGTAAGATCGTGCAACGGCTTGTGAATGCCGGGCAGCAGGTAAAAGCCGGCCAGCCGCTGGTGCGGATCGACGAAACCGACCTACGCCATGCGTCCACCGCGAAGCGTAACGCCGTCGCAGCGGCCCGCGCCTCCGTCACCCAGCTGGTCCCGGATGAGCGGCGATACGCCAAGTTGTTAAGCGAAGGATGGGTTACACGACAGCGCTACGAGCAGGCAAAAGCCGCATCCGACTCAGCCAAAGCGCAACTCGCCGCCGCCGAAGCCGAGGCGCGGGTCTCCGAGAACGAGGCGGCCTATTCCGTCCTGGTGGCGGACACCGATGGAATGGTGATGGAAACGCTTGGCGAGCCGGGACAGGTCGTCTCCGCCGGCCAGACCGTGGTTCGGCTTGCACAAGCCGGTCCTCGCGAAGCGGTGGTCGCACTTCCCGAAACGATCCGACCGGCGATCGGCTCGACAGCCCAGGCTAGCGTGTATGGGGGCGATGGGCGACGCTATACGGCGCATCTGCGGCAGTTGTCGGATTCCGCCGATGGTCGGACACGCACGTACGAAGCGCGATACGTGCTCGAGGGCGCGGCTTCGGCGGCGCCCCTCGGGGCCACGGTGACCATTCGATTAGCAAGCAAGGAAAGTCGGCCGGAAGTCCAAGTGCCGCTCGGAGCCGTGCTCGACGACGGCCGGAAGACCGGCGTTTGGGTCTTCGACAGCGTCACCTCGACCGTCCACTTTCGATCCGTCAAGCTCGTGCGTGTAGCCAGCGAAACCGCCGTGATCTCCGGACTGAACTCCGGCGACCCGGTTGTTTCGCTCGGCGCGCATCTCTTGCAAGACGGCGCGCGCGTCAGGACTGCTCCCGAAAGCAGGGGCGCCCGATGAACCTCAATCTTTCCGCGATCGCGGTTCGCGAACGGGCCGTCACCCTCTTCTTCATCCTCCTGCTGGCGGCCGCCGGCGCCTACGCCTTTGTCATGCTCGGGCGGGCGGAGGACCCCTCCTTCACCATCAAGACTCTGACCGTCACGGCGGTATGGCCGGGCGCGACGGCGCGCGAGATGCAGGACCTCGTCGCCGAACCGCTGGAGAAGCGGCTTCAGGAGCTGACTTGGTACGACCGCGTGGAGACGACCACACGGCCAGATTATGCCTATATGACGGTCACGCTGAAGGACAGCACGCCGCCATCGAGCGTGCAGGAGGAGTTCTACCAAGCCCGCAAAAAGCTCCGGGATGAAGCCCGCAAGCTGCCGTCCACCGTGCTCGGCCCTTTCGTCAATGACGAATATTCGGACGTGAGCTTCGGCCTCTACGCTCTCAAGGCGAAAGGCATGCCGATGCGGGAGCTCGCAAGGCAAGCCGAAACCATCCGCCAGGACCTCCTGCACGTGCCCGGCGTCAAGAAGATCAATATCCTTGGCGAACGTCCCGAACAGATTTTCGTTGAGTTTTCCTACGCCAAATTGGCGACCCTCGGCGTGTCGGCGCAGGATATTGTCGCCGCCCTGCAGAGGCAAAACACCGTCACGCCGGCAGGCTCGATCGACACAAAGGGGCCGCAGGTCTTCATCCGGATCGACGGGGCCTATGACAGCGTCCAGGCGATCGCCGACACGCCAATCGTGGCTGCGGGGCGCACGCTGAAGCTCTCCGACGTCGCCGAGGTCCGCCGCGGCTACGAGGATCCCCCCACCTACATCATCCGACACCAGGGCGAGCCCACCATCATGCTCGCGGCGGTTATGCAGGAGGGCTGGGACGGTCTCGCGCTTGGCAAGGCGTTGGAGGAGAGGTCCGCAGCCATCGCACAGACCCTGCCGCTCGGGATGACGTTAGCCAAGGTCAGCGACCAGGCCGTCAACATCACCTCGGCGGTTGATGAATTCATGATGAAGTTCGCGATGGCGCTCGGCGTGGTGCTGCTGGTGAGCCTGCTCAGCCTCGGCTGGCGCGTCGGCATCGTCGTGGCGGCCGCCGTCCCTCTGACGCTTGCCGTCGTGTTCCTCATCATGCTGGAAACGGGCCGCTTCTTCGACCGCATCACGCTCGGCGCCCTCATCCTGGCGCTCGGCCTTCTCGTCGACGACGCCATCATCGCCATCGAGGTGATGGTGGTGAAAATGGAAGAGGGCATGGACCGCATCAAGGCGGCGGCCTATGCGTGGAGCCACACCGCGGCGCCGATGCTGTCCGGCACGCTCGTGACGATTGCCGGCTTCCTGCCAGTGGGCTTCGCGCGCTCGTCGGCCGGCGAATACGCCGGCAACATCTTCTGGGTCGTGGGGTTCGCCCTCATCGTCTCCTGGATCGTCGCGGTGGTCTTCACGCCTTATCTCGGCGTCAAGCTGCTGCCCGCGTTCAAGCCAATCGAAGGCGGCTCTCACGCGATTTACGACACGCCAAACTACCAGCGTCTACGACGCCTCATCACATTCGCCGTGCGCCACAAGTTCGTAACGTGCGGCATCGTCGGCATCGCCTTCGCGCTTTCCGGCGCCGGCATGGGCGCGCTCAAACAGCAGTTCTTCCCGACATCCGATCGCCCCGAAGTGCTGGTGGAGGTTCGCCTGCCGGACGGCGCCAGCATTGAGACGACGACCGCCACGGTCGAGAAGCTCGAACATTGGCTGAACAGCCAGGCCGAGGCGAAGATCGTCACGAGCTATGTCGGTCAGGGCGCTCCCCGCTTCTTCTTCGCGATGTCGCCGGAACTGCCGGACTCCGCCTTCGCCAAGATCGTCGTGCTGACGCCGGACGCAGAGGCGCGCGAGGCGTTGAAGAGCCGGCTCCGAGCGGCCGTGTCACAGGGGCTGGCGCCTGAGGCCTATGTGCGCGTCACTCAGCTCGTGTTCGGACCCTACACGCCCTTCCCGGTCGAGTTTCGGGTCATGGGGCCCGATCCCGCGCAATTGTACGATATCTCTGAAAAAGCCCTCGGCATCATGCGTGGCGTGCCCGACGTGCGGCAAGCGAACCGCGATTGGGGCAATCGCACGCCCGTGCTTCGCTTCATCCCGGATCAGGATCGACTGAACCTCATCGGCCTCTCGCCAGCGGAGGTGGGCCAGCAGCTCCAATTCCTCCTTACGGGCATCTCTGTCACGCAGGTCCGCGAGGACATCCGCAACGTCCCCATCGTGGCGCGCAGCGCCGGCGGCGAGCGTTTGGACCCAACGCGTCTGGCGGATTTCTCGCTGATGAGCCGGGACGGCCGCCAGATTCCGCTCGACCAGATCGGCCACTCGGAAATCCGTCTGGAAGAGCCGATTCTGAAGCGCCGCGATCGCACGCCCGCTATTACGATCCGCTCTGACGTCAATGAAGCGACCCAGCCTCCGGAGATTTCCAAACAGATCATGACGGCCCTCCAGCCGCTGATTGCATCCCTTCCGTCCGGCTACCGCATCGATACGGGCGGTTCAATCGAGGAGGCGACCAAAGCCAACGTCGCGCTGGTCAAGATCTTCCCGGCCATGATCGCCGCCATGCTGATCGTCATCATGCTCCAGGTGCGATCGTTCTCGACAATGGGCATGGTCATGCTGACCGCGCCGCTCGGCCTCGTCGGCGTCGTGCCTATGTTGCTCGCCTTCAACCAGCCCTTCGGATTCAACGCCATTCTCGGCCTGATCGGACTGGCTGGCATCCTGATGCGCAACACGCTGATCCTGACCGAACAAATCAAGGAGAACCGCGCCGCAGGCCTCGATGATTATCACGCGGTCATCGAAGCCACGGTGCAACGCACGAGGCCCGTGATCCTGACCGCGCTTGCCGCCGTGTTGGCCTTCATCCCCCTTACACACTCCGTCTTCTGGGGATCGATGGCCTATACGCTCATCGGCGGCACGGCAGTCGGCACGGTGCTGATCCTGCTCTTCCTTCCTGCGCTCTACGCCGCGTGGTTCCGGATCAAGCCAACAGCAGACGACGTCCATGCGCACGCCTCTTCGGACGAGCGAATGGATCCGCAAATGGCGAACGCAGAGCCTGCGTTCGACGGTCGCTAGTGGCGACCGACCATGCCGATTGATTTTCGCGAGGAAGCGCCATGAACATCGAGGACCATCCGACCGTCAAGCGTATGCGCGCAACTGCCGGCGCCCGGATCGAGATCGAAGAGCGCGGGATCGACGCCGATTGGCTTCGCCGCCTGGCAATGGAATGCGGCGCCGATGACGCCGGCTTGGTGGAGATCAAGCGGCCCGCGCTCGACTCCCAGAGAGACGAGCTTCTTCACCACTACCCTTGGACCAAGACACTGCTGAGCTTCGTCGTCCGGATGAACCGGGAGCCTATCCGCAGTCCGGCGCGCTCTGTCGCCAACATCGAGTTTCACCATTCGGGACTCGAGGTTGACGAAGTTGGTCGTCGCCTGGTGCAGCGGCTCGAGGCGAAAGGAATTCGCGCCGTCAGCCCGGCGATGGGCTTTCCGATGGAGATGTATCAATTCCCTAGCGCCATATGGATCGTATCGCACAAGCCCGTCGCCGTTGCCGCCGGGCTCGGCCACATGGGCATCCATCGCAATTTGATTCACCCCAAGTTCGGCAACTTCGTCCTGTTGGGAACCGTTCTGATCGGGGCGGAGGCCACGGAGTATGCCGCGCCGCTCGATTACAACCCCTGTCTGGAATGCCGGTTGTGCGTGACGGCCTGTCCAGTTGGGGCCATCGCCCCCGACGGAGGGTTCAATTTCTCCGCCTGCTTCACCCACAACTATCGCGAATTCATGGGGGGCTTCACGGATTGGGTCGAGCAGATCGCAGACAGCAAAAACGCGCTCGACTATCGCAGCCGCATGAGCGAGCCCGAAACCGCCTCGATGTGGCAGAGCCTCTCCCATGGGGCGAACTACAAGGCGGCCTATTGCATGGCGGTGTGTCCCGCCGGCGAAGACGTCATCGGGACGTATCTGGCGGATCGCGCGCGCCACATTCAGGAAATCGTCAAGCCGCTGCAACAAAAGGAAGAGCCGGTTTATGTCGTGAAAGGCTCGGACGCCGAGGCGTACGCCAAGAAAAGATGGAAGAACAAGACCGTGAAGACCGTCGGCAACGCGTTACGACCGCGGAGCATCGACGCGATGCTGCAACTCTTGCCTGTCGCGTTTCAGCCTAACCAGGCGCGCGACCTGCGCGCAACGTATCATTTCGAATTCACCGGCGCCGAGCAGCGCAAGGCGACCATTGATATTCACGATGGCGTCATCCGCGTCCACGAGGGGCACGTCGGTTCAGCCGACCTTCGGGTCACCGCCGACAGCCTGACTTGGCTCGGCTTTCTGGCGAGAGAGCACAGTCTGGTTTGGGCGCTGCTGCGGAGAAAAATCCGAGTCGGCGGCTCGCCCAAGCTCCTTCTCGCCTTCGGTAGATGCTTCCCGAGCCCCGCGGTTCGCCATGATCCGACGCCCGTCCCTCCGGTGGCGTCAAGGCTGCGGCCGAACACGGCTCCCTATCGTCAAAACGACGCGGCGACCGGAAAAATAAAATGGTCGGGCGCCCTGCGATTGGCAGAGATCATCGAGGTTGCGCAAAACATCAAAACCTTCCGCCTCGCCGAACCGGTGGGAGGAAGGATTCCTTTCGAATTCCTGCCAGGGCAGTTCCTGACGTTCGCAATCGAGCCTTTCGGCATTCCAACAAAGCGCTCCTACACAATCGCGTCCTCGCCCACGCGCCGAGACTCGATCGAGATCACCGTGAAACGGGAAACGGATGGCCTCGTTTCGCGGTGGCTTCATGATGCTGCCACGCCAGGCGATCTCCTCGAAGTCGTGGCTCCGAACGGAACCTTCACTTTCACGGGCGAGGAGGAACAAAGCATCGTCCTGATCGGTGGAGGCGTCGGCGTGACGCCGCTGATGAGCGTAACGCGGTATCTCACCGACACAAGTTGGCCGGGAGATATCCAACTACTCCTGAGCTTCCGCAACCCGCGCGAATATCCGTTCCAAGAGGAGATCGCGGCGCTGCGAGCGCGCAACAGCCGCCTGCGGGTCGTGGCCACGATGAGCGATCCCAACGTCGAAGCGTGGACCGGCGCGCGGGGCCGCATCGACAAAGCGTTCCTCGCCTCGGCCGTTCCGAATATCGCGGCGCAGCGCGTTCATCTCTGCGGCCCCCTCGCGATGATGAGCGCCGTCATGGCCGCATTGCTGGAACTCGGCGTACCTCCCGAGCGGATCAAGAAGGAAGCGTTCGGGACCGAAACGCGCGATCCGACACATAAGGCGGCGACCGGTAGGATCGTCGGGCGCGTTACCTTTCAGATGTCGCAGGTCTCAGCGCCTATCGCGGAGAATGACACCATTCTCGGCGTCGCTGACCAGGCGCATGTTTTTATCGACAACGCCTGTCGATCGGGGACATGCGGCGCCTGCCGCGTCAAGCTGCTCTCGGGCAAGGTGCGTATGCCGGTCGAGGACTCCCTGTCACAGGAAGAGAAGGCCCGCGGCTACATTCTCGCCTGCCAAGCGCTCGCCGAGAGCGACGTCGTCGTCGAATCATAGGAGGATGCCATGTCGAATGTTGTGATCTTCGGCCTCGTCGGTTTCCTTGTCGCGGCGGCGATCGTGCTTCTTTCGTTCCTCGTCGAGGCGATGCGGCCCGTTCCGCCAGCTCCAGTGCGCCTCTCCTGGGCGCCGGACATCCCGATCCAGTATGTCAGCGCCAACGGCGTCCGCCTTCGCTACATCAAGACGGGCGAAGGCCCTTCATTGGTTCTTTTACACACACTGCGGACGCAACTCGACCTGTTCGAGAAGGTCGTTCCCGAGCTCGCGAAGAGTTTCACCGTGTATGCGGTCGATTATCCCGGCCACGGCTATTCCGACATACCGCCCGCGAAATACGACGCGGACTATTTCGTTGAAACGATCGAAGACTTCCTCCAAGCGTTGGATCTTCGTGACGTCACGCTCGCGGGCGTTTCAATCGGCGGCTCAATTTCTCTCGTCATCGCCGCGCGCAACAATCCGCGTGTTTCGCGCGTTGTGGCTATCAATCCCTACGATTACGCGAAGGGGCGCGGGATGGCGCGCAGCTCATTTCCCGCGCGCCTCTTCGTCGGCTTGGCGGATCTGCCGATCCTCGGCGACACAGTGATGCGTCTGCGCCAATTCTTCATCATGAAATCGGTGCTCGACGGCGGCGTCGCCGACCCGCGGCATATTTCGCCGGAGCTGCTGAAGGAGATGTATCTGGTCGGCAACCGACGCGGTCATTATCGCGCCTTCCTCAGTCTGCTCCGCAACGCCGAGAGGTGGGAGACCGCGACGAGGGCCTATTCCAACATCAGGATCCCCGTACTGCTACTCTGGGGAGATCACGACTGGTCGCGACCAGACGAACGCGAACATGATCGTCAACTCGTGCCCGGCGCAAAAATGGCGACCGTCGAGGACGGGGGGCATTTCCTGCCGCTCGACAGGCCGGATGCGGTCATCGAGCATTTGCTCCACTTTCGGGCGCCGCTCGCTCGGAAGGCTTCGTCATAAAGTATCGCCGCGTCGCAGGTCGAGTGCCGACCGGCATCGTCGCACAGGGTTGCCGAAGCTCAGCTAGCCGCACTTGTGAAGTGGGAAAGAACGCCGCCGACCGCTATAGCACATTGAGGAGGGGCACGCACGCGCATTCGTGGTCATACGTTAGGCCCACATCGTGGTCCCAAATGAGTTTGTACTTCCTCCAGCAAAAGCTTCCCGACGCTAGGCTTATCCCTTTTCCGGACTCCGGGCACGGCTCTCTTTTCCAGTTTTCGGAAGAGATTGCCCCAGACGGCGGACTCTTAGAGGCAATCAAGGTCGATGATACCGCTATGAGCAATCATCATTTCATCCAGAACATCTGATGTCACATCTTCGCAAACTCTGGAAGAATGGGGACACGCCGTGAAGAAAAAGCTTGCTGTCGCTCTCGCTCTCGCTTTGCGCGCTCTAACGTGCGATCCCAGCGTCGCAATGGACGAAAATTTCGTTGTTGCGGCGCGGGTGGCTCAGGGGCCCGGCAACGTGACGATCACTGGCGCCGGCCGGATCGTGATGAGCCAGCACCAGTTCTACGAGCCCCAAATTTCGGTGGTCGAGCTAAGCCCTGATGGAGCCACCGCGCCTTTTCCGAATGCGGAGACGAATAGCAGGGTGTCGGGAACAATCTTGGCTTGAGAAGTTCCGATTCAATCAAAAAAGCCATGATACGTGGGAATATGGACTTTTAATATTCTCACGTTAAGTGGCTTTGCTTCACTGCTTGAGCCCCAAGCCAGGCTGTTTCGCACAGGCGTTCGAACAGTCGCCCGCGAAGGGTAGTCTCCTCCCAAATGAAATCGAGGATTACGGGATCCTTGGTCGCTTGCGCAACAGCCGCCAAAAGAGCCGGACGGAACGAGAGGGGCAGCGCCGCAACGACTGCATAGTAGATCCTGCGCTTGAGAGGCCGGGCGAGATCATCGAAGTCGGGGATGATGGCGCCGAGTGCCCAGCCGACAGCGGGATCACGCCCATTTCCGCTGCAGGGACGCCAGGTTTGCACGAGCAATGCACGCATAAGCGCAGTTGGGGAGTATCGGAAAGGACCGTCCCCTTGAAGGAAACGCTCAATAATCGCTTCGCCTGCCTGGGACGTCGGAGAGAGCGGCGATTTTTCGATCGCCTGGGCTGAGCACGGCGGGCCTCTCCTTGCGGCACCGACGCGCCGCGGTTTCGGTTCGACGGTGATCACGGCGATGGCGGAAACAAGCTTTGCTGGCAAGGTCGACTTAGCTTTTGAAAGTGAAGGACTTCATGGGCGGCTCATCTGTCCCGCCGCCAAAATACTGGGGCAGCTAGCGTCGGCTTAGGAAGAAGCTCGGTATAGAGGGGTCGGCTATGAATGTGCGAGTCCTCATCGTCGAAGACGAATTTCTCATCGGATTGGAAATCTCTGGTCAGTTGGCTGACGCAGGGTATGCCGTAGTTGGCCCAGCCCCCTCAGTGGCGGACGCGTTAAAGCTGGTTTCCAGTCCCGGTTGCGATATGGCGCTGCTGGACGTTAATCTCGGCAGTGAATCATCGGCTCCAGTCGCGGCCGCGTTGAAAGCGCGCGCTATCCCGTTTGTCGTCCTGTCGGGATACAGGGAACGAAGCTTGGCCGGGGACTTCAACGGCGCTGAGATCTTGGGCAAGCCGTTTCGGTCGGCGGATCTACTTGTCGCCTGCAAGCGCTGCATCGAGGGAACAGCAGATCCGCGCTGATATCAAAGCGCCTTCGCCTAGTGTCGCAGGCAGCGGCGGTGATGGCGTCGCAGGTTTAAAGCAACGCGTTTCGAGCGCCAGTCTGGACGTGATATTCGCCCGCGTTCTCCATCGTGATGAGCTTGGTTGCGCGCAAAAAAAATCAGCTTAAATTTTAAGGGACAACGAGTTCGTGCATGTATGCCAGTTGGCCGGTCGCGTAGGAGTACGGCGTTGGGCTCTTTTTGCGAATGGCGCTATATCCTCAGGTTAAAGCTGTACGGCGGTGGTGTCGACGAAAGGCAGGGCCAGCGCCGCGCATTTGCCCTGGCGGGTTAGTGGGCCCCGAGTAGATAGCGTATTCATCTCGCTGGTCGGGCGGCTGGCAGGGGGGTGTGCGCCTCGCCATTGTCGTCTGGCGGATCGGGCTGAGGGAATTGCCCAGCTGGGCGAACGCCCTATCTCCATCTCTTCAATTTCCGATCACCGGAGAGCGTCATGCCGTGGAAGCCAAGCGACGCCAAGCGATTTCCACGGATGTGATGAGACAGCTCAATAGCCTACCGAGCGGACGGCCGAAGAAGGGGGTCATTTTCGATGGCGACGCCAATGGTCTCGGAGTCGTTCCTTATGGCCTAACCGGCCGAAAGCCGACTTTTCATAAGCTTCGCAGGCCGGCGCAGCTGTTTTACGTCTCTCGACGGTTTTGAAGCTGGGCAAGGCTCCTCCGCCACGGCGGCAATCAAAGGGAGCGCAAGCCTGCCGTGTTTGAAGCTCTTATCCGAGTTGGAGGTTTTCCGCTGAGGATTTGCCTCTGCGAGTATCTACAACGACGTCGTAGGTCACTTTCTGCCCCTCGGGCAGGTCCCTTAAACCGGCGCGCTCAACGGCGCTGATATGCACGAAAACATCAGGCCCGCCGTCATCTGGCTGAATGAAGCCGAAGCCTTTTGTGGCATTAAACCATTTAACCGTCCCGGTAGCCATATCGTATCCTCCTTGTGAGTCCAGGCTCTTTTTCTCTGCGCAGATAAGCCTTTGCACGAATCAAATCGGTTGATAAACGGGATTTTTATTGGCGTTCTGCATCTGGGACGCCAGTTTATCCCGTAATTTCGCAAGGTGAAAGCTGAATGGCTAGAGGTAAAGTCGCCGCCCGCAAGGCTGCTCCGGCGAAGAAAGCGGCTCTCGCAAAGAAGGCTGCCCCCAAGAAAGCCGCTCGCGGCGCCGCAGAAACGGGCGCCGTTCGCCCTTTCAAAGAGACGCTGACCAAGTCTGCTTTGATCAATCTGATCGCCGAACAGAACGAACTGCCCCGTAAGACAGCGGTTGCGGTCTATGCGACGCTCGAAGGCCTGATCCTTGGCTCTCTGCATCCCCGCGGCGTTGGCGAATTTACGATGCCCGGGATGTTCAAGGTCACGTTGAGAAAGGTGCCGGCCCGTCGGGCCGGCACGCTCGTGCGTAATCCGGCGACTGGCGAAATGATCCCCGGAGCCGCCAAGCCGGCAAGCGTCCGTGTAAAGGTTCGTCCGCTGTCGAAGTTGAAAAACGCGGCGACCGGTTAATAGTGGCAGACTGACTGAGGCCCATGCACAAGCGGCGACCCGACAAAGGCCGCCGCTTTTGTTTTGTTGGCTTCGATTGCTGATTCCGAACTGGCGTCCCCTGAGATGATGGCGCGGGGGCCTGTTCGCTGAAGATTATGTCTCGCTTGTCCATGACCTTGGTCGAGCTGAGTTCGCCTGTTTGCCGCGGGGTCGCAACGTTGAGCGGCGTTAAGCACACGGTGGCCCAGCCCTTCCCGTCTGTCATCGCTGCTCTTGGCCTCAAGTGGCAATCGCATGAGGCGGCGAAGCGGCCGGCATTGGTGAACGTTTCTATGAATGGGGGAGAGGGGTTATCCGTCCAGGGGCTGAAGTGGCTCAATCGGTTCGGGTCGAGCGCGCCATAATTTTATGGGATGGCCGCCCCTCCTCCCGGCGTCGTAGGCTCGCCGGAGATTCGATCGGAGGAGATGGATTATGAAAAATATCTGCGTGCTCGG
>RXIY01000107.1 GCA_003963405.1 Hyphomicrobiales bacterium | reverse complement strand
TGTATCCGCTTGATTGGCCGTGCCATCTTAGCAAGACTTCCTGCAAATCACTCGCAGGGAAATAATAGTCGATATTTGAGAGACGGGACACTAGCGTCAGCGCGTCCGAAGAAACATTTGGCGGGGATAAGCTGCGCGCCTCGGACCTAAGCGTGACGTTTGACCTTTTCGCGGCCGAGCCTTCGACAATTCCATTCGCCAGCGCCGCATGCCAGCCGTCCGTGGCGTCGTTCTTTCGCAGCGACGCCCATACCGTTTTCACCATATCGAGGGTCGTCGGAGGCTCAGCCTGAGTCAGGAGAGCCAGCGCCTGGTGTGGGTCATAGCCACCGTAAAGCGGCAGAGCCTGCGGTTGAGCGATCGTCGCTGTTCCATCGAAGGCACGCGCGTCGCTCCAGCTTTCCCACGGATGCAGCAGCGGCGCGGCGAAGAGCGCCGCGTCGGTTGTCTTGTTGGGTGATCTCGACAGGGCGAAGGTGAAGGGAACACGCGCCATCGCTTCCGCGAAGCTGACTGCGCCTGGCGCAGCGAAGACGGGATTGGCGTCGAGAATAAGCAAAGTGCGCACGTCGCCTTTGCGCATTTCCTCCGCAAGATCCGACAAGGCGTGTGCGTCCGCGGCGTCGCGGAGGACGGGTCCGATCAGGTCGAAGGTGTTGTTCCTTGCGCCCAGCGCTTCATTCATGGCATGGACCAGCGCATGCGTTTCCGGTGGCTGGTCCGGCCCGACGTGAATCAGCGCGCGTCCCCTGTGACTTCTGAGGTCGGCGGCGACCGCGTCGAGCCATAGCGGCGCGACGATCGGTTCATCGGCCATGAGCGCGGCAGCGAGAGTCATGACCAAGCGGTTCAATTCTTGGGGACCGGCGACGAAGCGGTGATCCGCCATGGCGCCGGTCAGCGTGGGAATCGTCTCGATCGCGTAAAGACGGTTCATCCGCGCCGTTCGCGTGGGGTTGCGGCGCGCCGCGAATCGTCGCGCGAAGCTGAGACTACCCGGCGCGCCGTACAAAAGGTCGCTGTCGAGCGCAAGAATAACGTCGGCGGCCTCGAGGTTCGGAATGGCCTCGACGGCTTGCCCGTAAGCGAGCTGAGCGCCTTTCGCGACGTTGACGCGGGAGAATGGCTCCCACTGAATCCAGCGCGCCTCTGGATAGGCCTTAAGCAGCGCGTCAATTTGCGCGACGAAGGTTGGCGAGGTGGAGAAACCAGTGAGAATGCGCAGGCTACGGCCACGCGTTGAAGCGATTTCGTCGCGTTCGAGCGCGAGCGCTTGCTTGAGTTCATCTTCGCTCGCCGGCTCGCCACGCTTTCTTATCGCCCAGTCGCGCTGCGGGTCGTAAAACTCCATCAGCTCTGCCTGCGCGAATACGTCGACGGCGCCTAGACTTGCAGAATGAAGCGGATTGCCGTCGACTCGGATCGGACGGCCCATGCGGTGCGCGATGATTACCCCCGTCGCATATCCGTTGAGCACATGCGCGCCGCTGAAGAAGTTCGGCAGGCCCGGCACAATGTCTTGCGGCGCCCGAACCGCGGGAACCAGCCGCGTTTCCTCGTCGCCGCATCCTGATAGGCCGGCGGCGGCGGTCGAGGCGATGATCATGCGAATGACGCGGCGCCGATTCTGCGGCGACGCTAGCGCCTCGGCCAGGTCAGGAAATTCATCCGAAAGGCGCTCGATCGTCGCCGCGTCAGCGGCGAGTTCGTCCAGACTGCGCCATTGTTTGGCTATCTGTGACATATCGAGCAATCCGTGAGGTTTCGACCGCCGATCCGATATTCGGCGAGCAGCGCGTCGGGCGAACGCGTCTCGTCGCCTCCATGCCAATGCGTGTCGTAGATCTTGTCCTTTGATCTGAGCTTGGGGCCAGGATCGCGGTGGCAGTCGAGACAGAATTTCATGGTCAGTGACTTTGCCTTGAAAGTGAGCGGCATCTGCGCGACGTCACCGTGACAGCTAGAGCAGCCCACCCCCTTGGCAATGTGAATGCTATGGTTGAAATAGACGTAGTCGGGCAGGTCGGTGACACGCCGCCAGGCGAGCGGCTTGTTCTTCGCGAGGCTTTCCCGCACAGGCGCAAGCATGCCCGCACTTGTCCAGACCTGCGAGTGACACGTCATGCAGGTGTATGTCGACGGCATCCCCGCGCTTGAGGAGGCTTCGACGGAGGTGTGACAGAAGCGGCAGTTTAGGCCCAGCCCGCTGACGTGATGCTGATGGCTGAAAGGCACGGGCTGCAAGAACGTTAGTCCTACGTTTCTCGCGTAATCGCTGCGTGGTCCGAACCAAAGCAGAAGCACGACCGATATTAACAGGACGGCGAAGCCGGCAAGCACAAGCTTCGCGACGAGATTGGCGGAGGGTTTGAAGATTGCGGCCAATTTCCCTTCAGTCTCCCTCACGATCTCCGCCTAGCCTTGGGAACTAGTGGTAAAAATCAGATGGACGAGTCCGCAGCATCGCCCACGATTCCGAACGATTGCGATTTTACCCGGGCAGCGTGATTGGGGAGCCCCGTAACGGCCTTTGCGTGAGGCCCCGCCTGTCGATGTTGGTGGGTTTCGTTAGCGGATATTCTTGCAGTGCTTGCGCAACGGATGCGGCCGAGCGCGTGCCGATTGAACTGACGACAAAGCAACCAATCACTCCCGAATATCCTTGCCGTTCCCGATGAGCTGGAGGAGGTTCTCTAAAATTAACACGGAGGTTAACTGGCCAACGCCCTCGGGGACTGGCGTGAGAGTGAGGTCGAGCCCGCTCACGGCGGCGCTGTCGACGTCGCCTGAGAGCTGACCGTCGATAAAGCCGATACCGGCATCGATGATGACCTGACCCTCGCGGAAATACTCCCTCCCGAAAAGCCGCAGAGGCCATGGTCACGCGCCGCAGCTCTGACATCGTTTGACAACCTCCAGGGGAAATCGCCAACGGAAACGCTTCCGGCGAGAACCGGTAGGATCAACGAAGGGAGGCCCCGAAACTGGGGCGCGGAGGGGCCTCTCTTTCCGGCTGGGCTTCATCCCCTACATTTTACGGCGGCCCATCGCTGTGCGATCCGGCGCTATCGATGAAAGCTAATCTGGGTCAGGCCATTTTGGTCGATGGGAATGGCAATGACAGCCACGTTTGTCTGCGACGCGAATCAAAGAGGTCGAATTTTTCCGCATTATTGGGAGCACACCGTTGGCAGCGGCCGCGCTGCCATGGCGCTTCGCGAGGATTGGCGGCGGCAGATGCGCCGCGCGCACGACGAACTCGGCTTTCGCCATGTGCGCTTCCACGGTCTGCTGGACGACGACATGTCGATTCTTACCGGCGAAGGCGAATGGGAAGTCTATTCATTCTTCAACGCCGACAGCATCTTCGACTTTTTGCTGTCTATCGGCATGCAACCCTTCGTGGAACTCGGCTTCATGCCGACGTCGCTCGCTTCAGGCGACAAGACCGTATTTCATTATCGCGGCAATGTAACGGCTCCCAAGGACATGGGCAAATGGACGCTGTTAATCGAGAAACTGTTGCGTCATTTCCTCGAGCGCTACGGAATTGACGAAGTGCGCCAATGGTTTTTCGAGGTTTGGAACGAACCCGATCTGAAGTGGTTCGGGGGCGGTTCGCAGGCGGAATATTTCGAGTTCTACGCCGCCACCGCGCGCGCCGTGAAATCTGTCGACCCGTCGCTACGCGTCGGCGGCCCGGCAACCTCGGCCAACGCGTGGATCGCTGATTTCGTCGCCTATTGCCGACGGACCGGCGCGCCCGTCGACTTCATCACGACGCACCATTACCCAACCGACGCCTTCGGCAAACCCGGCGACGACACCGTCACGCAACTGTCTCTCAGTCCGCGAAGCGTCCTCCGTGATCAAGCCGCAAAAGCCAAGCAGGAGGTTGAAGGCCTGCCGCTTTATTATACGGAATGGTGCACCTCCTCCAATCCGCGAGACGGGCTTCATGACGAGCCTTACGCCTCGAGCTTCGTTGTCAAGACATTGATGGAGGCGACGGGTATTGTCGACGGCTACAGCTATTGGACTTTTTCCGATATTTTTGAGGAGAACTATTTTCCATCCATGCCTTTTCACGGCGGGTTCGGGCTTCTCACCATCTATGGCATCGCCAAACCGGCCTACCGGGCCTTTCAACTCATGCGCGGCCTCGGAACGGAGCTTTTAAAAGCCGAGGGCGCTCACGCCACGGTGGATTGCTGGATCGTGCGCGGCAAAAATGAACTCGCAGTCGTCGTGACCAATTTCGTCGCGCCTCGGCACGCCATCGCGACCGAGTCCGTGCGCGTCGAATTGAGGGGCGCGCGGTCGCCGATCGACGCCAAGCTCACGTGCATCGACGCGGACCACGCCAATCCCAAGGCGCTGTGGCTTGAAATGGGATCGCCGGAATATCCGACGCGCGAACAGATCGCGGCACTTTGCAGGCGATCGGAGTTGGCTCCAATGCCGATCGAATGCGAGTCAACGCGAGACGGGCTTGTTCTTGCGCTTGATCTGCCCCCATATGGAGTCGCCGTTGCTTCTCTTCGATTCGCGCCAGAAGTCAATGCCTGAGGAAACTGACGAGTCACTGCTTGAGCGCATTGCGTGTGGCGCGTTCGGCTATTTTGTCGAACAATGTAACGCCGCAACCGGACTGATCGCGGACTCGAGCGACTCTGGCGACCCCTGCAGCATTGCCGCCGTCGGCTTTGCGCTGTCTTGCTATCCGATTGGCGTCGAACGCGGATGGATGCCGCGTGCGGAAGCTATCGGGCGCACGCTCGCGGCGTTGCGCTTCTTCGCGAATAGCGAACAAAGCCATCACCCCGACGCGACCGGCTACAAGGGATTTTACCGGCATTTCATAGACATGCAGACCGGCGCGCCGGCTTGGCGATCGGAAGTCTCCCTTATCGACACCACGCTGCTTCTCGCCGGCATGCTCGTCGCGAGCGTCTATTTCGACGGCGCTGACGCGCAAGAGGCCGAAATCCGCGCGACTGTCGACGCGCTCTATCGACGGATGGATTGGGAATGGGCGTGCGACAATCAACCGACCGCGCGCCAGGGTTGGCGGCCAAAGGGCGGGTTTCTCCATTACGGATGGGACGGCTACGACGAGGCGACAATCCTCTACATTCTCGGCCTTGCCTCGCCGACGCATCCGTTGCCGGCGCAAACGTTTGACGCCTGGACGCACACTTACCAGTGGGAAGAAATCTACGATTATGCGCACCTCTATGCTGGGCCGCTATTTATCCATCACTTCTCGCAGGCGTGGATAGATTTTCGTGGAATCCGCGACGCCTTCATGCGGGAAAAAAAGTGCGACTATGCCGAAAATACCCGGCGCGCCACGCTCATGCAAATCGAATATGCCCGGCGCAACCCACACGGGTTCGTGGGCTATAGCCAGAAATGCTGGGGATTATCGGCCAGTCGCGGCGTGGGATTTGAGACTCGCGAGGTTGAGGGAAGGCTTCGGCATTTTCTCGGTTATTCGGCGCGAGGCGCGCCATACGGACCGGACGACGGCACCATCGCGCCGTGCGAGATGCTTGCGTCGCTTCCCTTTACGACGGAGCGCTGTCTGGAGTCGCTGCGCCACATGCTAGCGAAATTTCCGGAAATCCTTGTCGACGGCCGTCTCGCGAGCGGCTTTAATCCGACACTGCCGGGAAAAGGCTCAGGCGGATGGGTCGCAAACGGACATCTAGGATTGGATCAGGGCATCGTCGTCATGATGATCGAAAACTATCGCACTGGCCTGATCTGGAGCCTCATGAAGCGATGTCCATACGTGGTCGCCGGCCTGCGGCGCGCGGGCTTTTCGGGCGGCTGGATTTCGGAGGCGAAATGACTGACGGCGCTGCGCCAATGATCGACGTTCAGGAGCGATATACGCAGGCGCGGATTGAGAACCTTCGTCCGCCGCAGTGGCGAAACCCACAGGTCACAAAGACATACGATCTCGTCGTGCTCGGGGCCGGTCCGGGCGGCGTCGCCGCCGCCAAGGAAGCCCGGCGTCTTGGCGCTTCCGTCGCGCTTGTCGAAATGCAACTCATCGGCGGAGACAAGCTTAACGCAGGCTGTGTGCCATCCAAAGCGATTATTCGGTCGGCGCGCGCCTATGCGGACATGCGCGCCGCCGGCAATTTCGGCGCGCGTCGGCCGAATGACATTGCAGTCGATTTGCCCTACGCCTTCGAGCGCATGCGTCGCATGCAATCGCGTTTAAGTCGTCTCGAAAATGCCCAGCGCCTCGCCGAAGGCGGCATAGATGTATTCTTTGGCGACGGGCGCTTTATCGAAAGCGACGCCATTGCGATCGGCGGCCAAACAGTGTGTTTTGAATACGCGATAATCGCCACGGGATCGCGCCCCCTGACGCCGTCCATCGAAGGAATTCAGGACGTAGGCTTTTTTACGAATGAATCCGTCTTCCTGTGCGCGGACATGCCCCGCCGTGTTTTGATGATCGGCGGCGGCCCACTCGGTTGCGAACTTGCGCAGACCTTTGCCCGTCTCAGCGTTTCCGTAGCTATAGCGCAGCACGACCCAATGTTTCTTGCCGGCGAAGAACGCGACGCTGCGCAAATTTTATCCGGTGTTTTGGAGCGTGAAGGCGTTGAGATTCATCTCAATACAGACGTTGTCGCTGTCAGGAAGCAGGATGACGCGAAAATCGCGACCTTGCTGAGCGCCGGACAGGAATCGTTTTGCGTCGTCGATGAACTCATCGTCGGCGTTGGACGCGCGCCGAATGTCGAAAATATCGGTCTCGAACAGGGCGGAATAGAATACGCCGCCGGCGCCGGTGTGACAGTGGACGATTGGTTGCGGACGAGCAATGAACGGGTCTTTGCAATAGGCGATGTCTGCATGTCCAGAAAATATACCCACGCAGCCGAAGCCGCCGCCCAGCTTGCCGTTCGCAATGCGTTGCTGCAACAGGAAAATCGCCTCAGTGGACTCATCATTCCGTATTGCACTTATACTGATCCGGAGATTGCCCATGTTGGGTTGCATGTGCGCGAAATTCGAGAGCGAGGTATCCCGGTAAAAACCTACACTGTGCTGATGCAGGATGTCGATCGGGCCGTCATTGATGGCGAGGATGAAGGGTTTGTTAAGGTTCATGTCAAAGAAGGCGACGACAAAATTCTCGGCGCGACGATTGTTGCGCGGCACGCTGGCGAAATGATCAACGCGCTTTCTCTCGCGGTAAATTGCAATATTGGACTGAAACGTCTCAGCGAAGTCATTCACGCTTATCCGACTCAGGCCGAGGCCGTGAAGCTTGCCGCTGATGCTTGCGCGCGCGATCTGTCGACAGACGGCGTGCCGGTCAAATTCGCCAAAGCGACGCCAGACGACGGCGATTTCTGACCCAGGGCGAAAAGCGAGGCGCGGGCGTCGTTCAGGGATTTCTGGAAAATCAGGCGGTATTTTGAGAGATTCACTTGACTGATCTTTGGTGGATATGCCTGCAATGGGGACATCGGTTATGCGCAGCGCGGGCGGAGGTTGCCACGATGACGAAGGCGGCTTTCAGCGGCCCGTTCGTTACCTCGCTCCAGCTTACGCGCCGTGCCTTCGCCTTCTCGAGAAGGTCTTGGACGAGAAGCGAAAGCTGATTAGGGACATGGCGCTCGCACGGCCACCCGCGCCCGGCAATGGGAAGACAAGTTCGACATGGCGAGGATAAATCTTTTCCAACCGCGCGTTTGAACCTCCACGGATGGAAAACCTGCCGGATTGGAGCCGACAGGTCGATCGGGTCGAGGAGCGGACTTGAAATTTTCGCAAGAGTCGTTTTCCCAAGCGCTGTGCGGTTCGATGTAGAGCTGACGCCGATCCGCGCAAGTCCCAACTGGAATCGATCAACTCGCGCGCGGCGTCCGCATCGCGTGAACCGCGCGCCGGCGGGCCGCGAACGCCGTGACGAAGCCGGCGTAGCTCCAAGTGAGATTGTCGGCGGAAGTCGGTGCGCCGTCGCGCTGACTGAACTGTTCTGCTAGCTCGCGCGAGGCCGGCGTGAAGCGGCGTACGGTGGCGAGATACATGTCGCCGCGATGAAGCGCGGCGGCGACCAATGCTTCGCGAAGATTTTCGGCGAGCGGGCCCTGCGGAAAGGAGACGGCGGGTGTCTGCAACAACTCGGCGAGTGGCGGGCGGCTCCCTTCGGTGACCAAAACCTGTTGGCCTTCTGCGGCGGCTTGGGCGAGAAGAAAGTAGAATTGCGCAGCGCCGAGAGTCGAGAAGTAATAAGCCCCGCCGCTGAAATAGCTGTCGCCGCGATAGCGTCCGAGCGCTGGCGCGCAGTCGGCGGGACGCGCGCGATTGATCGGATATTCTTCGTCGAACAACCGCTCCAACGCAAAGAGCGTGGCGAGCATTTTCGGATCGACGACGCTGTGTGCTCCGGCGCGTCGACCCGCATGGATTACCGCGAGAACCACGGCGATATCGAGTCGCCGCTCGAGCGGCGCATTTGATCCCGTCTCGACGAGGCGACCGCGATAGATGCCGTCCTCGGGGTCGAAATGTCGATCGAGTTCGGCGAGGAGCTCGCTCGCCGCGGCAACGCAGGCCGTCGCACGCTCCGCGTCACCCGCGGCAGCCAGAAACTTGGCGCCCGCGTCGAGCGCCGCCTGCTGGACGAGGCGCGTGTGATAATGGAAGCCTGTGTCTTCTTCCCACAGATCGTAGCAGCGCGCCCGCAAATGGCAGAGCGTGTAGTCCAGGTCGTAGCGCAACAGGGGTATTGCCGCGTCTCCCGCCCTGGCACGGAAGCTATCGAGCCCGAAGAAACGTATCACCGCGAGCGCGCGCAGTGCGGGCCCGTCGTTTTGAGGACGACTCCACTTCAGGACGTCGATACTACCGTCTGGGTTGTAGCGACCCTCCCCGAGAACTGTGTCGCCGGCGATCTCGGCGATCTCCGCGGGGGAGCGCACATACTCTTTGAAGGAAGGCTCGACCGCTTCTGGATAGAGACCCTCACGCAGGAAGGCCGGTCCGTCGAGCCGAGAGAGCTGCAGGCTGAAGTGGACGAAATCGACGAGATGCTCAACGCCGGAAGACTCCAACAGGGCGTCTTCGATCGCCTCGCGCAGCGCGTCGGCGACGATAGCGGAGTCGCGCAACCAATGGAAGAAATAGTCCGGCTTGGGATCGTAGGCCGCCATCGCCGGCGAGGCCAGGATCGAGCCGCGCACCGGACGGATCGTTTGCCGCATCGCGGGCCGATGCTTTACCAGAGCTGTCGCCGAGATGGCGCGCAGCATCGCGTTCGTGCAGAAGCGATTCTGCTCGCTTGCCCAGTCCAGTAGTGGCGCCACGACCGCGTTCATCTTCCGGTTTCCAGTGCGAGCGGTTCTGTCAAGCGTTAGGCGCGTTTTCTCGACCTGTCGATACGCGCGAGGCCCGGATCCTCGCGATCTAAGACGAGATGCAAGACGCGATCATAGCGGGCGGTCTCAGCGCGCGGGCCGTCGATTGCGACAAGCGACGTCGACGTCAATTCCTTGGCTAGGATATCGAAAATGAGTTCGCGCGTTTCAGGAGTCAAAGCCTCAAGCGCTTCATCGACGACGACGAAGTCGGGCTTGCGCAGCAACAATCGAGCGAAAACGAGAACGAGCTGCTCATCATAGGACAGCTCTTGGCCGCTGCTTGCCGAACGGCGAAGTTGGGGCGCCAGATGACCAAGTCTCATGCGCGTCAGGGCCGAGACAAGCTGTTCTTCCGTAAAGGCTTCCGGCGGATCGGGATAGGCGAGAACGCGATCGATGGCGCCGTCGGGAATGAAAGGACGTTGGGGCATGAACATGACCCGATCGCCTGCGGGAAGCGTGATTCGGCCCGCGCCCCAAGGCCAAAGACCCGCGATCGCGCGGAAAAGGCACGTCTTGCCCGACCCCGCCGCAGCGACGATCAAAATTCGCTGACCAGGTCCGACTTCGATGCGCGGCTCGCTCAAGCCTATGCTCCCGGAAGGGAGAAACACTTTGAGATCCTTTATTACCAGTTTCGCGCCGCCCGTCGTCTCCATCGCGATTCGGCTCGTCGTTTCGCCTATTTTGTCGAGTTCGAGCAAAGCGAGTCGAAAAGCGCCCACACGATGCAAGGTCGCGCGCCAATCGGCGATTGCGCCGGCGTTGTCGACGACCCAGCGCAGCGACTGTTGCACTTGGGTGAAGGCGCCGGCGCTCATCAGCAGACCGCCGAAGGAGAGATTTCCGGCGAAGAACGCCGGCGCCGCGACAATGATGGGCGCGACGATCGTGAACCAGCCGTAGGCAGCCGTCACCCATGTGAGGTTGGTCGTCGCACGCACGAGTTGACGCAATACGACGAAGAGGCGGTCGAAGACGAGGTTCAGCTTCTCTTCTTCTTCCGCTTCGCCGCGATAGACGGAGATGCCTTCTTTGTGGTCATTGACGCGCACAAGGGCGATGCGCAAATCTGATTCGCGCGCGTAATGCTCGGCGTCGAGACCGATGAGTTGCCGGCCGACGACCCAGCCCGCGAGCGACGCGGCGGCGGAATAGAATAGCGCGCTCCACACCATGT
Source organism: Hyphomicrobiales bacterium (assembly GCA_003963405.1). Classification (GTDB taxonomy): domain Bacteria; phylum Pseudomonadota; class Alphaproteobacteria; order Rhizobiales; family Beijerinckiaceae; genus Methylocystis. The sequence goes on along the minus strand of RXIY01000107.1, from coordinate 29,517 downwards.
AGCCAGGGATTGCGAAATCTCGGCCCGCCACATGGAAGATCACGCCAGCGGAGAGACCCCACAGAACGCCGATGAAGCTCGCGAGCAAGAGCGCAGCCTGCAGCAGGCCGACGCCGAGATCTGTGGTGAGATCTGAAAGATGATGGGCGTCCTGTTGAATGCGCTGATCGGGATTGACCCCTATGTCCCCTGCTCCGGCGAGGAGAAAGGCGCGCCTCGGCGCAAGCCACTGCGAGAAAAGATCGCGCGTCAGCCCGCTACGCAAGGTCACGCGAAGCATTTGGTTCAGCCATGTTTGAAATACGTTTAGCCCCAGCAGGGCGCCGGCGATGACGGCGAAGACCCCGAGTTGGCGGACGAAGCCGTCCAAGTCGCGACGGGCAAGCGCATCGTAAAAGGGCTTGTTCCATGCGTTGAGCTTGATCTGGCCGTAAGCCGTCGCGCCAACTACGGCGAGGAGCCCCATCGAAAGCCAGATCAAGGCCGCACGCACCGGCGAGATCCACAAAACACGCGCTATGGTGATGGCTTCGCGCAAGAGCGCGCCAAATATCCAGGGTGGGATGACGACCCCACGCCGAGGTTCGCCTTCTTCCTGTCCCATGGTCGTCAAAACTCCTCAATCGCTCCGCTCTCGCGGACTCAGTTAAAACGTTAATTATAGCAACCGGGGATCAATTCTTGCCTTAGCGGACGGCCTGCTTGGGCAGAGGTTCATCTCAATCGCATATTCAACAGGATAGCTTCGTTTGCGCGGGAGGAGGTAAGAGGCAATTACTCGCGTGAGCCGGAGCCGTGACTGGTAGCGAGAGAACGACATAGAGAACGAGCCGCCGCAAGAATTGCAGTTGAGGTGCCGATATCAGCACATAGATCCACCAAGAAGGACCTAACCTTGATGCGCAACAGTCCGATTGCGGAGCTTAGCATCAATACGATTCGCACTTTGTCTATGGACGCTGTGCAACAGGCGGACTCCGGCCATCCCGGAACGCCGATGGCGCTTGCGCCTGTGGTCTACACGCTGTGGCAAAAATATCTGCGCTTTGACCCCGAGGACGCCGCGTGGCCTGACCGGGACCGTTTTGTGCTGTCCAATGGTCACGCATCGATGTTGCTCTATTCCATCCTATACTTGACGGGAGTGAAAACAGCCAAATCGCAGGCGGAACATCCGAGCGCGCTCGCGGTTGATCTCGACGACATCAAGCGTTTCCGTCAACTCGACAGCCGCTGCCCGGGTCATCCTGAATTTGGGTTGACGACAGGGGTCGAAACGACCACGGGCCCGCTGGGGCAAGGCTGTGGCGCCAGCGTCGGGATGGCGATGGGTCGGGACTGGCTTGCGAAGCATTTCAACCGGCCGGGCTTCCAGATCTTCGACTACGACGTTTACGCGATGTGTAGCGACGGCGACATGATGGAGGGGATCAGCAGCGAGGCCGCGTCCCTCGCCGGTCATTTGAGACTTGGCAATCTGTGCTGGATTTACGACGATAACCACATCACGATCGAGGGCGACACAGCCCTCGCCTTCGGCGACGATGTTGCGGCGCGCTTTCGCGCCTATGGCTGGAATGTGCAGCGTGTTGGCGACGCTAATGACGTCGACCGGGTGGCAGGAGCGATCGACGCATTTCGGTACGACCGTAGCGCGCCGACGCTGATCATCGTCAGGAGCCACATCGGCTATGGCGCGCCTCACAAGCAAGATACCGCCGCTGCGCATGGCGAGCCGCTCGGAGAGGACGAGGTTCGCCTCGCTAAGCGAAGCTACGGTTGGCCACAGGACGCCAAGTTTCTCGTGCCGGACGGGGTGCGCGAGCACTTCCGCGACGGGATCGGCCGGCGCGGCGGCGACCTGCGGGCTGCTTGGTCGGCGCGCGTGCAAAGGTATCGGGTCGAACATCCCGATCTCGCGGCGCAGCTCGATCGAATGCTGGAAGACGGACGGTCCGACGGCTGGGATAAAGACCTGCCAAGTTTTCCAGCCGACGCCAAGGGGCTTGCAAGCCGCAACGCCTCTGGAAAGGTGTTGAACGCCATTGCGCCGCATTATCCTTGGCTGATTGGCGGCGCAGCCGATCTCGCGCCATCGACGAAAACAAGCCTCGCCTTTGACGGGGCCGGAGATTTCGAGCCCGACAATTATGCTGGCCTTAATCTGCATTTCGGGATTCGCGAACATGCGATGCAAGCGGCCGTCAATGGAATGACGCTATCAAAACTGCGCGCTTATGGTTCGACCTTCCTGGTTTTCTCGGACTACATGAAGCCGGCGCTCCGATTGAGCGCGCTGATGCGCCTTCCGACCATCACGGTTTTCACCCACGATTCGATCGGGCTCGGACAGGACGGTCCGACGCACCAGCCGGTGGAACAACTCATCGCGCTGCGCAGTATTCCCAATCTTATCACGCTGCGACCCGCAGACGCCAATGAGGTGGTCGAAGCATGGCGCGTGATCATGGCCTTGAAAGACCATCCCGCATGTCTGGTGCTGAGTCGACAGGCATTGCCGACATTCGATCGCAATCGTTATGCGGCGGCCGCCGGGGTCGCGCGAGGGGCTTACATCATGGCGGATGCGGCCGGCGGCGTGCCGGGCGTCATTCTGATCGGCACGGGCAGCGAGGTTGCGCTGTGTGTCGAAGCTCACGAAAGACTCGCCCAGGAAGGTATCCGGTCTCGCGTGGTCAGCATGCCCTCATGGGAATTGTTCGAGCAGCAGGATCAAACCTATCGCGATGCAGTGTTGCCGCCCGACGTCGTTGCGCGCGTCGCCGTGGAAGCTGCGTCAATGCTTGGTTGGGATCGCTATGCTGGCGTCAACGGCGCCAAGATAGGCATGCGCGGCTTTGGATCCTCGGCGCCTTTAAAGGACGTGATGACGAAATTCGGTTTCACGCCGGAGAATGTTATGGCGGCGGCCAAGGCGCAGCTGAAGGCGGCGGGGAGACGAGAAGATGAATCCGCTTAAGCAGCTCGAAGCCTGCGGCCAATCGCCCTGGCTGGACTATCTCAAACGCAGCTTGATCGAAAAGGATGAGTTGCGGAGGCTGATCGAGCGCGATGGTATTCGGGGAGTGACATCGAATCCGGCGATCTTCGAAAAAGCGATTGCGGAAAGCGACGAATACGAGGCCACGCTGAAGAAATTCCAGTCGCAGGCCGATCACAGCGTTTCGGCAATATATGAACATCTAGCGATCGCGGACATCCGCGCCGCCGCGGATGTGCTGCGCTCTGTCTATGATCAAACGCTAGCTCGAGACGGCTATATCAGCCTGGAGTGTTCTCCCTACCTCGCTGACGACACCGATGCGACCATTGAAGAGGCCATCCGGCTTTGGCGGACGGTGGACCGACCGAACCTGATGGTGAAAGTGCCGGCCACACGGGCTGGCGTGCCGGCGATCCGCGAATTGATCGGCCGCGGCGTAAACGTCAACGTCACGCTGCTCTTCTCAGTATCGGTGTATGAGCGGGTGGTCGAGGCTTATGTCTCGGGCCTCGAGGCTCTGAAGCGGGCTGGCGGCGATATGTCCAAGGTCGCGAGCGTCGCCAGTTTCTTCGTCAGCCGTATCGACACAGCCGTCGATAAGCGCCTCGACAAGCTCCCCGATCAATCGTTAGCGAGCCGTCTGCGCGGCGATGTGGCGATCGCCAACGCCAAGATCGCATATACGCGCTATCAAGAGCTGTTTTCGAGCGCTCGCTGGGAGGCTTTGGCCGCTGCCGGCGCCAGAACGCAACGTCTTCTTTGGGCGTCCACCAGCACCAAAAATCCGGCGTACAAGGATACGCTCTATGTCGAGGCACTGATCGGACGCGACACGGTCGACACCATTCCGCCGGCGACCATGGACGCTTTCCGCGATCACGGTCAGGCGGCGCCCGATGCGATCGAAAAGGATGTGGCCGTGGCGCGCGCCGTGTTGGGCGATCTGCAACGCAGCGGCATATCCCTGGAAGAGGTCGCAGAGGAGCTTGTGAAGGATGGCGTCGAGCAGTTCGTCGACGCCTTCGACAAGTTGTTTGTTTCGATCGCGCGACGGCGACGCCGCCTTGTCGATGGCGAGGAGCCGCGTCAAAGGTTCAGCCTCGACTCAGCCGCGCTGAGCGCCGCTTTCGATGCGGAAATCGAAGACTGGCGAGTCGAGGGACGCATACGTCGACTGTGGGCCGGCGACGCCTCTTTGTGGACCGGCAAGGATGAAGGCGAGTGGCTCGGATGGCTGAGCATCGTTGACCATGAACTTACCGTTTTCGGCCAGCTTGCCGGATTCGCTGACAACGTGAAGGCCAGGTTCGCCGATGTGATGCTGTTGGGGATGGGCGGATCGAGCCTTGGCCCCGAGGTATTGGGGGAAACGTTCGGACGGCAGGTCGGATGGCCGCGCTTCCACATGCTCGACAGCACCGACCCGGCGCAGATCAGGACGATCGAGCAGGCGATCGAGCTCGACAAGACGCTTTTCATCGTTTCCTCAAAATCAGGCAGTACGCTGGAGCCAAATATCTTCTTGGACTATTTCTACGATCGCGTTTCCTCACTCCGCGGCAGCGGCAATGTTGGCGAGCGCTTCGTCGCAGTCACTGATCCCGGCTCTTCGCTGGAGAGGCGCGCCAAAGAGCTGGGGTTTGCTCATATATTCTATGGCGTGCCTTCGATCGGTGGCCGCTATTCTGTGCTGTCGAAGTTCGGACTCGTGCCCGCAGCCGCCATGGGCCTCGACATCAAGCGCTTGCTTGAGCGAGCGCATTCGATGCAGCGAGCTTGCGCCGCGGATGCGCCTCCGGCGGAAAACCCGGGCGTACAACTCGGCGTTGCGATGGGGGTCGTCGCCTCCCAGTTCGGGTGCGACAAGGTGACGATCATCGCGTCGCCGCGCATCGCTCATTTCGGCGCTTGGCTGGAACAGTTGCTCGCCGAGAGCTCGGGCAAACAGGGCCGCGGTCTCATTCCGATCGCCGATGAACCCCTTGCGGAGCCGGATCGTTATGGCCGAGATCGGTTTTTCTCTTACATCGAACTGGATGGGCATCACGATCCGGCGCAGCGCGAGGCCGTGGCGGCGCTGGAGCGGTCCGGCTATCCGGTCGCGAGGATCAGAGTCAAAGATATCTGGGATATTGGCGGGGAATTCTATCGCTGGGAGATCGCGACGGCGGTCGCCGGCGCGATCATCCGGATCAATCCCTTCAATCAACCGGATGTCGAGACGAGCAAAGCCAAAACCCGCGACCTGACGGACGAATATGAGAAATCGCATAGGCTGCCGAATGAAGAGCCGGTCTTCCGCGAGAATGGCGTCTCGCTTTATGTCGACCCGCGCAATGCCGTGGAGATCGGTCGACACAACGCGCTGTCCGGTTATCTGAAGGGCCATTTTGACCGTGTCCATGCGGGTGACGAATTCGGCGACTACGTCGCTATTCTTGCTTATATCGAGCGCAACCAGGCGCATATGCAAACGTTGACTGCGCTTCGCAAGATCATTCGCGATCATACGCGCTCCGCGACGTGTCTCGGTTTTGGGCCGCGTTTTCAGCATTCGACCGGCCAGGCCTATAAGGGTGGGCGCAACTCGGGGGTCTTTCTGCAAATCACTTGCGACGATCCTGTCGACCTCGACGTGCCCGGCCACTCCTTCACCTTTGGCGTCGTCAAGGCGGCGCAGGCGCGCGGCGATCTGGAGGCGCTCGTCGAGCGCGGTCGGCGCGCTTTACGCGTTCATCTTCAGGATGTCGACGCCGGATTGCGGGAGCTTGTCCGAGCGATGGACGCAGCTGTGAAATAATTAATTCTTGCAGGAGCGAAACGCATGCAAATCGGCATCATCGGACTCGGTCGCATGGGCGGCAATATATGTCGCCGACTGATGAAGGCGGGCAACTCTTGCGTCGTTTTCGACGTTAACACCAATGCGCGCGAGGCCTTGGCGAAGGAAGGGGCCATCGCAGCTCCGTCGCTGGAAGGGTTGGTCAAGGCGCTCGAAAAACCGCGCGCCGTATGGATCATGCTGCCCGCCGGCCGCATTACGGAGGAGGCCGTAGCCGAGCTTGGCCGTCTGCTGGAGTCCGACGATGTCATCATCGATGGCGGCAACTCGTTCTACAAGGATGATATCCGACGCGCCCGCGAACTCGCCGATAAGCGGATTCACTACATTGATTGCGGCACGTCGGGAGGCGTTTGGGGCCTTGATCGTGGCTATTGCCTGATGCTCGGCGGCTCGCAGCAACCGGTTGATCGCCTTGATCCCATCTTCGCCGCCCTCTCGCCGGGGCTTGGAGATATTCCGCGCACGCCGAATCGGAAAGGGGATGCGCGGGCCGAGCGCGGGTATATTCACGCAGGACCTTCTGGCGCCGGACATTTTGTCAAAATGGTGCACAACGGGATCGAGTATGGATTGATGCAGGCCTACGCAGAAGGTTTCGATATTCTCCGCAACAAGAACTCGGCGGATTTGCCAGAGGATGAACGCTTCACATTGAACATACCGGACATCGCAGAAGTCTGGCGACGTGGCAGCGTCATTGCCTCATGGCTGCTCGATCTCGGCGCCGCGGCCTTGGCGAAGGACCCTGGGCTCGAGAAATTCTCCGGCTATGTGCAGGATTCAGGCGAGGGCCGTTGGACTGTCGAGGCGGCGATCGAAGAAGCGGTGCCGGTCGACGTCCTCTCGTCCGCGCTTTATGCGCGCTTCCGCTCGCGCAGGGAACACACATTTGGAGAGAAAATGCTCTCAGCCATGCGCTTCGAGTTTGGCGGCCATCTTGAAGGTCAGGAGCCGATCGATCCGAAGCCCGGATCCAGGCAGACGAACGGACGCAAGATAACGCAAAACAAAGCCGAGCAGAGCCATGATCCGTGACACCCAGGGCGGCGGCGCGTCGCAACCGATGCGATTGATCGAGTGTCCGCCGCGTCGCGACGCCAGACGCCCAGATCCTTGCACAATGGTGATTTTCGGCGCGGGCGGCGACCTCACCAAGCGCATGGTGGTCCCGGCCCTTTACAATCTCGCGCGGACCAATCTATTGCCGGAGCGCTTCGCCCTCATAGGGGTTGACCTCGCGGAGGAAACAACGGGGAGCTGGCTCGACCGGCTTCATGATTTTCTGAAGAGCTTCCTCGGCGATTCGGCTACTGAATTCGATGTGGACGAAATCGATGAGTCGGCCTGGGGGAGGCTTACGAAGAGCAGCTCGTATATTTGCGGCGATTTGACCCAAACCGACGTGTATCAAAAGCTCCGCGACGCCATCGCGCAAGCCGACGGAACCTGCGGGACAGAAGGCAACGTGCTTTTCTATTTCGCGGTCGCAGATAGATTGTTCGGCGTCGTTGTGGATGAACTGGGGAAGGCGAAGTTGGCCGACCAGCAGGAGGATTGCACCAAGCCGAAATTCTGGCGACGCGTCGTCATCGAGAAGCCGTTCGGACATAGTCTGGACTCGGCGCGCGAACTGAATATGCGGATCCTGCGCATGCTGCGCGAAGATCAGATATTCCGCATCGATCATTTTCTGGGTAAGGATACCGTCCAGAGCATTATGGCGTTTCGCTTCGCCAATGGGTTGTTCGAACCGATCTGGAATCGCGACCGCATAGATCACGTGCAAATCACGGCGGCGGAAACGATCGGCGTCGAGAGAAGGGGGAAATTCTACGAAGTAACGGGCGCCTTGCGCGACATGATTCCCAATCACTTGTTCACATTGCTGTCGATGGTGGCCATGGAGCCGCCGATTGGATTCGACGCGGCCGAGATTCGAAACAAAAAGGCCGAAGTTTTCATGGCCATGCCAGTCGTCGAGCCGGCGATGGTGGTGCGTGGCCAATACGCTGCGGGTTCGGTGCTAGGCAAGGACGTGCCAGCCTATCGACAAGAGGCGAATGTAGCGCCGGATTCCGAGGTGGAGACCTATGTCGCGATGCGCGTTGAGATCGACAATTGGCGCTGGGCCGGCGTCCCGTTTTATTTGCGCACTGGAAAGCGGCTGGGACATCGAACCACGGAGATCGCCATCCGGTTCAAGCAGGCGCCTTATGCCGCATTCCAAAACACGCCAGTCGACGCGTTGCGACCCAATTGGCTGCTGTTGCGCATCTCGCCGCGAGAAGGCATATCCCTTCAGTTCGAGGTGAAGCGCCCTGGGCCGGCGATGGATTTGGCCGCCGTGCGGATGGACTTTTCCTACGCCGACTGGTTCCCGAGAGAGGCGAACGTTGGCTACGAGACATTGATTCACGATGTGATGAACGGCGACTCGACGCTGTTCATGCGAGCGGACATGGTCGAACAAACTTGGCGGATCGTGCAACCCGTGCTTGACGCCTGGGCCGAGGGATCTGTCGATACGCCGAGATATGAGGCGGGGAGCGCAGGGCCGAGCGCCGCTGACGAACTGCTCGCAAACGACGGCCGGGCCTGGCGCCCGACCGGCGGAGACTTTAAGACGCCATGAGCACGGTCTTACAAGGGTCGAAAAGGCGAATTTCTTGCGTCATTCAGCTGGACAAGCCGACGGTCGGCTTCAGGCTTAGCCCTGTCGATGTTCTCGAGACGCCTCTCAACGACGCGGCGAAGATCGTCGGCGCCAGCGCGCATTTTGAACTCGCTGGGCCATGCAGGATACGCACGGCTCCAGCGAGCGAGACGATGGTCGGGCGTCCGCAACTTCCTTATCTCGAAATTACGCATCCACGCGCAGACAGGGGCGCGGCGGTTCTCGACATCCCTCCGACCGAGATCGGCGTTCTCGGGGATGGGGGAAATGAGATGGCCATATTTGAGTCCGCGCAAGTGCGACAGGCCGCCGATTGGGTCGCTTTAAGCAATAACGATCCCGGCTTCGACGAAGCGGCCATGCGTCTTGCGCCTGCCGGAGTTCGTTCGAGGGCAGCGAGCGCAGCGGCGCAAGGGGGTCGTCACCCATGATCTCGGGACGGTCGTCGCGAAAAATATTGCTCGTGCTCTCCGATGTCGACGGTTCGCTGCTCACGCCGGAAAAGGCGCTAACCGACCGTGCCGCCAGAGCCGTGAGAGCGCTTGATGACGCTGGCATAGCCTTTGCGATCGCCAGTAGTCGACCGCCGCGCGGTTTGGCGATGCTGATCGCTCCCTTGGCCCTAAAGACGCCGATCGCCGGGTTCAACGGCGGCGTTTACGTGCGTCCGGATATGTCAGTGATCGAGAGCCATACCCTTGATCCCGATGTCGCTAGACGGATCGTCGATCTCATTCTCGGCGACGGATTGGACGCGTGGGTTTATACGCTCAATGCATGGCTGATACGCGATGCGAATGCGCAGCATGTCGCCCGGGAAACATCGACGGTGAGGTTCGACGCGAAGGTGGTGTCGAAGTTCACCGACGTCCACCTCGCCCAGGCGGTGAAGATCGTCGGCGTCTCTGACGATCGCGATCGAGTTGTCGCCTGCGAGATGAAAGCTCAAGCGGAATTGGGTAAGAGGGCGAGCGTGACGCGGTCACAACCTTATTACCTCGACGTGACTCATCGACAGGCCAACAAAGGAATGGTTGTCGCAACCTTGGCCAAGAATCTGAACATCCCTGTCGCGCAGATCGCTGCGCTGGGGGACACGTCGAATGACGTTCTTATGTTTCGCGGAAGCGGATTTTCTATCGCCATGGGTAACGCGAGCGCCGAAGTAAAGTCGCAGGCAAGCGCGGTGACCGACACCAATGAAAACGACGGATTCGCAAAGGCGATGGAGAAATTTATCCTTGCGCGCATAGAAAAGAGCGAGAACGAGGATGAGAGTCGATAGCTGAGAGAAATAATCGGCGGCGCTCGTGCATGAGAGTATTATGTCGTTCAGCAATAGGAGCAGGCGCAAGCCGAACTCGGGGTGATTGGGCATCGCGGCTAAAGAGAGCGGCAAACGGAGGGCGTCGATGACTTGGACCTGCGAGGCGGAGCTTGAAGTATTTGCAACTCCGCGGCTCATGGCGGAGCATGTTGCCGCCTGGTTGTTAGAGCTTGCGCTCGCAAAGGAGGGCGTCTTTGCAGTGTGTCTGTCGGGTGGCGAGACACCGCGAGAACTCTATAAGCTTCTGGCCAATCCATCTTATCGCGAGCGCTTTCCTTGGCCGCGAACGCATTGGTTCTGGGGCGATGAGCGGTTCGTGCCTCATCTCGATGCGCTGAGCAATTACCGGATGGCAAAGGAAGCGCTCCTGTCGCGCGCGCCTATTCCGGTCGAAAACATTCATCGGATTCCAACGGAGGGGCTTGATCCCTATGAATCCGCTGCGGCCTACGAGCGCATGCTCAAATCGTTCTATGGCGCCGATCAATTCGATTCCACGCGACCTCTCTTTGATGTCAACTTCCTAGGTTTGGGATCTGATGGCCACACCGCCTCTTTGTTTCCAGGAGACATTGCGTTGCACGTGCGCGACAGGTGGGTTTGCGCGGTCGTCGGCGTCAAGCCGGAGCCGCGCATCACACTAACCTATCCGGCGATCGAGAGCTGTAGACACGCGGCCTTCCTAGTCACAGGGCGTGAGAAAGGACCGATCCTGGGCAGGCTCCGACGGGGCGATCAACATCTCCCCGCAGCTCGCGTTTGCTCAAGCGGCACGCTTTCGATCTTTGCAGATGCGGCGGCCGCAGGTTAGCGTATGCCGCTTCATTCGTTGATCGTGCTTTGGAAGGCTGTGCTGTCAAGCGAGGCAATCTTCGGCTGCTTATGTGTCTCGACGCTGCCGAAACGCTTGCTAGACTGTGACTCCTGTTCTGGAGCGCGATGCGCGCCCGAGTGCCTAATATGCCAGAACGAGATTTCGCCGACGCCATGGGCTCGGTCCTGCGAACTATCTGAGGGGCCGACAAAACGAGGCGCGGAGATATGAATGAGATTGAAGGGAAGATCGTCCAGACGAAGGTTGTTCTTGCCATCGATATTGGCGGTACGCACGTAAAGGTAATGACCAGCCTCGACTGCGAAGAGCGGAGGATCGATTCCGGATGTAAAATGACGGCGGCGGGCATGGTCTCCGCAGTTAAGAAGCTGACCGAAGGCTGGCATTACGACGTCATAGCAATGGGCTATCCTGGCCCTGTTCTGCACAACAGGCCGCTGGCGGATCCTGCCAATCTCGGGCCACATTGGGTGGGTTTCGATTTTCGCGGCAGTTTCGGGGCACCCGTAAAAATCGTTAACGACGCCCTGATGCAGGCTATCGGCAGCTACGAAGGCGGACGTATGCTTTTCCTCGGCCTGGGCACGGGGCTCGGAGCGGCAATGATCGTCAACAACGTCGCGCAACCGATGGAACTCGCCCATCTACCCTACAAGAAAGGCAAGTCGTTCGAGGACTATGTCGGCGAACGCGGGCTCGAGAGGCGCGGCGAGAAGAAGTGGCGAAAATCCGTCTTTGACGTGGTGGAGCGCCTGCGCGACGCGATGCAGCCGGATTATATCGTGATCGGCGGGGGCAACGTCGAAAAACTAGAAGAGATGCCTAAAGATTGCCGCCGCGGCGACAACGCGCTAGCGTTCAAGGGCGGGTTCCGTCTCTGGCAAGACAAGACGCTGGTAGCCTAATCGATGAGTTGCCCACAAAACGGATGATTTTGCCGCCGGGTCTCCAATCCTTGATGGTCGACGCCGCGACGAAGGGGGCGAGAACGCTTTGCGTCGCGGTCATAGCGCGGGGCTACTCGCCCAATGAGGTTAGGGCTAGCCGCGAGAAATCTTACCGGCTCGATCTTATAAGTTAAGTCGATATTTCGGCATGTTCAGCGTGCCGGCGCACGCGCAGATCCTTTTTGCGTCGTCCGAGGTTGATCCGCATAGTAAGAAGCGACGCAAAAGATGCGAGGCGCATTTTTATGAAAGGATCGAAACCGCGTTGGCGGCGGCTGTTCTCAGAGCCGCGATATTATTGACGTAAGACGAGGGGTCGCCGCGAAACGCGGCGGAACCGGCGACGAGACAGTCGGCGCCCGCCTCGACAATCGCCTGCGCATTTTCCGGCGTCACGCCGCCGTCGACTTGAAGGCGGATCTGCTGGCGCCCAATCATCTGGCGTATGCGCGCGATTTTAGCAAGTTGCGCGGGGATAAAGCTCTGCCCGCCAAAGCCCGGATTCACGGTCATCACCAGAATGAGGTCCACATCGTCGAGCACGTAGGCGAGGGCGCTTTCATGCGTCGCCGGATTGAGCGCGACTGCCGCTTTTTTTCCGTGTGCGCGGATCGTTTGCAGCGAGCGATGCAGGTGCGGCGCGCCTTCGGCATGGACCGTAATAATATCGGCGCCAGCTTTGGCAAAGGCGCCGATAAAGGGATCGACCGGCGCGATCATGAGATGAACGTCGAGCGGGAGTTCCGTCATCGGCCGCAGTGCTTTCACGACGCCCGGACCAAAAGTGATGTTGGGCACGAAATGCCCATCCATCACATCGAGATGAAGCCAGTCCGCGCCCGCCGCCGACATGGCGCGCGTCTCTTCGCCAAGCTTGGCGAAATCGGCCGAAAGGATGGAGGCGGCAATGAGAGCCCGCGCCATGCGATGTGTGACTCCGGTCACCCGGTCAGGTAGGGATCTGGTAGTGTTGTTTCAATCGTCGCCTTGATCAAATTCAGCCCATGCTAAACGTTTGACGTTCGAGGGCAACGGCGCCTGGCTATTGGGCGCCCGACCTCGCAGCCATACGTTTGCATTTGTCGCCAACATAATAGTGTAGCCTGGGCCGGAATGGCCGGCCTTCCTTATCGACCCCGCGCTCAGATTGGCGTCCGAATAGTGCCGCGCGAAGCAGGGTAGACGATGGTTCCGTCAGGCCGAACGGCGGCGCCTGGCGTGATGCGGGCCGGCTCAAGGCGACCCTCTCCCATGATATGGAAAACGGCTTCACCGCTCGCGATCAGGTAATCGGCGACGATGCGGCGATGGCACCGCCACCAGACCGCCTCGGAACCCATGATCGCGGAACGCCGTTTGCGCCCTTCGTTAAGCAGATGCGCAAAACCCGCCTGAAATTGAGCGGAAAGCGCGTAATCGGCATAGTTATGGAAGCTCTCGTTCGTCCAAAATCCATTGACATCGGGAGAGAGGGTGTGCGCCTTTCCACGCAGTCCGCCAAGAGCGGCGATATGTTCGTATGAAATCTGGAAGGGCGCGAGAGAGTCGGGCAGCAGATTTTTATTGAATTGCGGGTTGGCTTTCGACATCGGGACGTTCCTGATATCGACGAGCAGTTCAACTTGCGCTTCGCGCAAGAGTTCGGCGAACGTCCGGATGCTCCGATTGGAATGACCGATCGTAAAGAACGGAAGCTTCACACGGGCGCCTTCATCGCACATAGTCAAGCACGCTACCTTTGTGGGCGGCGATATGGTCGGTCTTGTCGCTTTTAATCTCGTATTGCGGATCGTCTTTAGAGGCGCGATGCGTATGTCCTTTGTAGTCGAAGTCGCTGGTGTGGATCGCAACGATGATCCCTGTCACCCGGCCCGCTTCGGAATTCCAGCTAACATGATCGCCGATTTTGAATCGTCTCGCCATCTCGTTAGCTCCTTGTTTTCCTCTCAAAACCACGTTTCGGGCCGATCGGCTCGAAGTGCGTTTCATCACGGGTAGTGTAAACGAAAGGGATCGTATGCGTCCAGGCCAGAGCGCCGACGCGGTCGAGTTCGAGTGGGAATTTTGTCACGGTTCGATCCTGTATCTACGTTGGAGGTGGGCTCGCAGCTCGCCTCATGACTGAACCACTCCGGTCACTCCGGCAGCTCGCGCGAATACTCGCTATCGATGATTGCTGAGTCATGGCTCAAGGCTCCATGAGCAGCCAAATGAAAGCGGGTCCGATCAAATTGACGGATGAAGAGCGGAGCAAGCTCGAGGGTTTGGCTCGCTCGGCCAGAACGTAGCATCGCACGCGCCTGAAGGCGCAAATCGTGCTCATGGCGACCGAGGACGCCGCCACCAGAAGCGCGAGGATCTGGTTCAACGAGGCCTCCGGCAATCTGATCGACGGCAACCCTCCCGACACCGCCCGGATGACCGCGATCCCGCGCTCTTCGAAGTGAAATTTCGCACTCGTCGCGACTGAGCCGATGACGGTAAGGAGCGCGACAGGAAATCGCGGCGCAAAGCGACGACCAATCAGGATAACGCTTACAACAAGCAGTGAAAGCTTGAAATTTTCAGGGTCGAATTGCCAAAAGTTATCGTAAAGCTCTTCGAGCTGGGGAATTGCGCGGTGCGCGGGCGCATCGATGCCAAGCATGTCTCCAGCCACCGCAATTCCAACCTGAAATCCAACGTCCGCGAGAAACCCGATCAATACCGTGCCCGAGAGGAAGTTGGCGAGAAAGCCAAGCTTGAATATCCGCGCCAGCAAAAGTAGCGCCGCCGTCAAAAGCGCAAGCATGGCGACGAGCTCAACATATTCGCTGCCTCCGGGTTTCGCCATGTGGGAAAGGGAACTGGAAAAAATGGCCGCCGTCGCCGAGTCAGCAGCCACCACGAGATGTCGCGAAGACCCAAAGATCGCGAAGGCGACGAGAGGCAGCAAGGCGGTGTAGAGGCCGGCGACGACCGGCATGGCCGCGATTCGCGCGTAGCCAAGCACTTGCGGGACGTCCATCGATGCGAGAGTCAAGCCCGCCAGGACGTCTCGCCCCGCATCGCGAAGTTTGAAGGGCCTCAAACCGGCGAAAATGTCGATTCGCAAATGACGTGTCCTTCCTGCTTTCATTTGAGAATGAGCTGCTTGGATAAGCGCTCCGACTCCGGTCGGAGGAACGTTGTCATAGAGATTTCTGTGTATTCACCACTCGGTGAAACAACGAAAAAGCCATTTGCCGTGACGGACGCCCGTCCAATTTGATTGGAGAATACAAGTTTGGGGTCCCACGCATGTTGAGCGCTGCGCGGAAAGTATCCCTCGCCGGAGCAATCCCGTCTCAAGCGGGCGGACTTGGGACCAAGCGGAGCGATTCCAAGAAACGTGGGCGACGCCGCATCGCTTTACGTGCGTTAGGGAGGCAACGTACATTGACGAGGCCAATAACTAGACTAGGGCAGTAGAGAAGTGTTCCTCGCCGGACGGCCTTGCCTCCCGACTCGACCGCTACATAATACGTAGAGGTTATGAAAAGCCCAAGCGCAGGGGTGGGACGCCGACGCGCACATTATCCTCGCCGAAGGGGGTAGGAACGTCATGAGAGAACTCGTTATGCTTTTCGGTTTCACCATTGGCGGCGTCTTCCTTGGGGCGCAGGCGCTCCGGGCGGAACAAGCAGGCGATACGTCTGGGCCCGCGGCGGGAACCGCAGTTCGGCCGCCAACCGTTGTAGAGAAAAATAATCCGTACGTTACAGCTCCAAACCCCGAAATCTCGGGACCGAGCGGCACATCCGCTGGGGCCCCTGGGATCGAAAGTGAGAGAGGCACACAGGGCGGCAAAGCTTGGAAGCCGCCCGCCGAGATTAGGGGGAAGTTGGGAAGCTCGTGAGCGCTGATACCCAGCCGGCGCCCAGCGACTTGAGGCTGCGATCGGCGAGAGAGCGACACAGACTCGGCATTCGCAATTAGGGTGCTGTCTGGCGGTTTAGGATCTGTTACCTATCGTTACCGATGCGGGACGCATGCTTCCCGCACGAGCGCCGTATGCGGCTCGTCGAAATGCGCGGCATCGGTCAGCAATCCCGCAAGCTGACGGATATGACCCATCCGCGCTGTACGTTCGCGACGCGAATGCGGACATATATGGACATCGCCCGATTACTCAGCTTGCGCGGGAGCGGGTTCTTGGCCGCGACTGCGCTTTCAGGCGCTCTCCGGCGAGCAGCGCAATGAAGGATAGGATGCAATGGCCATACATCACGCTAGAGCCGAGGAGATTGTCGACTTACGTCCGCTCGGGCAGGACTTGAAGTGCGCCAAAACATCAGCAATCGTGAAATCCAAGATATTTGAAGCCATCCGCCTTATCGTTCACGCCGGAGCGAGCATCCCCGCTCACCAAGTTTCGGGTACAGTCATGCTACATTGCCTGGAAGGACACATCGTACTTGGACTGGGCGCGACGGACCTGGAAATGTCGGCAGGTCAATGGGTGTACTTAGACCGCGGCTCCGAGCACTCGGTGAGAGGCGTGGAAGACTCGTCTTTACTTCTTACGATCCTCCTTGAGCGATAATTCGGATAATTTTGCCATAAAAACCTTGGCCGCCGAAACCATGCGCGAGCATTTGCACGAGAGCGCCGCGCAGAGTCAGCGCGTTCCAGGCGTATATCACGAGCAGAATGAAACCCAGATGGCTGACGCTGGTGTATGAAGCAGTGTTATGGCGGCGCCGCCGATCGCATGATCGACGCTTATTTGATTGCGGCGGGGGGACGACGCTAGATCTTGTCAAGATGCATTGCGTCGAGTCGGCGAGTATAACTGCGACGGGGTCAGCGTGAAATTATTAATCAGTTCATAAGTAGGTCTACATTCATGCAGCGTATCGCAGTGACGGTTTTTGGCAGAAGCGAAGGATTTTCACAGGGTTGTTTTGCAAGCGTCGCCTTCAGGCGTCTTGTGATCGAGCTTCCGCACGCCGTTTGCCTTCATCAACAATTAAGAATCACACGCGGGTCGTTCAGACAAGGAAGATGTCGAGATACTTATGAACTGATTAATAACGGCCTTCCTACCTATCTCGAAAAGGCCTGAACGGGAGGGCGTCGTCTCGCAAGCTTGTGGCTGGCGCGCCGTTCCCACATTGAGCGGCGTATTGCCATGGGCTCAGCGCATTTTCACGTTTAGAGCGGTCGCGAGGAGTGCGAGAAAGGAACGGCGTCGGGCAGACGACGGTACCGATGCAAATCACCGGCGGTTTGCCTGGATTTCGATGGGACGGAGAGCCTTCGATGCTCGGCTCCTCTGCGCGCTCGCTCTCGGGAGACGCGCGTCGACTGACAAGTAGAAATCGGCGAGACCCCGAGATGGCGCAAATGTCGACACTGCCTCTCTGAACTGTTCCGGACTGAGAAAGCGGCCATGTGCGAGATACATCCCGATTGCGGGGCGCAGGCCTATGTTTTCCGAGGACAAGCAATCGGGTCGTCCAAAGCCTCGCATGAGCACGTATTGAATCGACCACTTGCCAAAATCTTTGCAGGTCCTAAGCTGTTCACGAACTTCAGCGTCGGTCTTGCGTTTCAAATCCTCAAAAGTCAGTCCGCCTTCGGCAACGCGTTGCGCAAAGCCTTGGGTGTAACCAGCTCCTTGACGCGAGAGACCGCACGCCCTGAGCTCGTCGAGCGAGGCGTTTGCAATCCCCTCGGGGGTCGGGAACACCCGCAGATCGTCGACTGGCTTGCCAAAACGCTCGAGGAGCCGAGCCCGGATGCGATAGGCTGCGGCAATTGACAGCTGCTGCTCAGTGAGCGCGATTTGACTATACGAGGCTTTGTTTGTCGAATTTTGGGGCGCCGCGTTGTGGGGCGCTTTTTGGCTCGTTCGCATTGTTATTTTCGGTCGCTGACCCTGCTGCGCGTTGGGGCGGAAGGCGCTCCGCCAATCGGAGGTGGGCTGGACCATATCTTGTTCAAAGCTGTTCACGCGCTATTGTTCCGAGAGCATGGTCCCCCAAGCCCACGGTTCCGACGACTGGCCTTTCGAGAGGCGAAATCCGCCAAAAACGATAGCTTTCGTCATGATCGAATCGTTTTCCCGCAAATCGTCAATCGAAGGTAAGGGAGAGATCTTGATATGACTTCAGCGGCAAAACGCATCGATAGGCCGAGCGAGGATCCAATCAGCAACGTCCTAAAATGGGTGCTGCTCGCCGTCGCCATTGGGACCTTCGGTCTTATGGGTTGGGCCACTTGGGCCACCTATCAGGCATCGCCGCCGCAGCCCGACCAATTTGTCGCCGCCGATGGAACAGTGCTGATGACCGCGGCTGACATCGCCGCCGGCAAGGCCGGATTCCAGAAGGCCGATCTGATGGATTACGGCAGTCTTTACGGCATGGGATCCTACTAGGGCGAGGATTACACCGCCTCGATCCTCGTTAGCCTCGCCAAGTCAACCCGTTACGACATAGCCATGGCCTGCCTTGGCAAGGAATTTGGGCAGCTGGGGGAGGATCAGCAAGCCGGCGTAACGGCCGCCATGCAGCGCGCGCTGCAGGGGATCGATCTGACGAAATCCGTAGTGACGTTGCCCGACTCTGTGACAAACGCGTTTCTCGCGGTCCGGGATGAGGTCGCAAATTCGCTTAGAACGGCAAATCCATCCGCGGGATGGACGCCCGCTTACAGCCTTGACCCGAAAGCCGCGCGACAAACGGCGGATTTTTTGGTGTTCTCAGCGCTCACCACGGTGGCGCGCCGGCCGGGCGTCAGCTGGTCCTGGACCGAGAACTGGCCCTTTGAGCCCTTAGTCGGCAATACGCCGACCCTCAACACGTTCCGGTGGACGTGGATCAGTTTCTGCTTCACGTTCTTCGCCTTCGGCGTCGTTCTGTTCATTTATGAGTTCTTTCTCAACAAGCTTGATGTAGGTCGGATGGACCCGGTCCTGGCGGAATTTCGACCGCTAACTCCAAGCCAAAGGCGAATCGGCAAATACTTTGTCGTGGTGGCGCTGCTGCTGCTCGTTCAGATTGCGGCAGGAACGATCATGGCGCACTCCTATTACGATCGGACCAGTTTCTACGGGATCGCGATCAATGATGTCTTCCCGTTCAATTTCCTGCGCGACGTCCATATCCAAGCCCCCATCCTGTGGATCGGGCTTTCCTGGATTGGCGCCGCGCTCTTTCTCGCTCCCGCGATGGCGGGCGGCCATGAAGCGACGGGGCAACGTTTCTTTGTCGATATGCTGTTCTGGGCGACACTGCTGATCATCGCCGGCGCGCTTATTGGCGATTATTACGGGATTATGGGCTCGATCGACAGCGAGTGGTTCTGGTTCGGCAATCAGGGGCTTTCATATATTGAACTCGGACGCTTCTGGCAGATCGGCTTCTTTGTAGGCCTGTTACTGTGGAGCGTGCTCGTCATGCGCGCGCTTTGGCCGAGTGGACCTCTTTGGTGGCGCGCCGCAGGGGAATTTTGGGCGGGTCGCATAAGGCTCGAGCATCTGATTTGGGCCTCGACGATCAACGTGGCCGTTCTTTATGTCTTCGGCATGATACCGCTTACCGGCATCGAAAAGTCCTTCACCCTCACCGATTTCTGGCGCTGGTGGGTCGTCCATCTCTGGGTGGAGCAGTCTTTCGAGTTCTTCGCCTCCTGCATGAGCGCTTATCTTCTGATGGCCGTTGGTCTGGTGTCGCGTACCCTGGCCGAACGGGCGGTGTATTTCGAGTTGATCTTGATTTTTCTTGGCGGCGTTATCGGCACGGGGCACCATCTTTATTGGGTCGGCGGTCCCAGCATGTGGGTGCCGATGGGCAGCATGTTCTCCTTTATTGAGGTGCTGCCTCTGGTGCTCCTGGTCATCGAAGCGATGAACCAGTATCTTCTCATCAAGGCGCATCGTGAATTCAAGTATAGGCTCGCATACACATACGTCATTGGCGCCGCTTTCTGGAATTTCGTCGGAGCCGGAGTGTTCGGAGGCGGCACGCTCAACGCGCCGCTCATCAACTACTATGAGCATGGGACGTTCCTGACGCTCAACCACGCGCACACGGCGTTGTTCGGCGCCTTCGGTCTGCTCGCGATCGGCCTCATTTATTTTTGTCTGCGCTACGCCGCCGCGGACAGAAACCCGTTCAACGAAAAGATCGGGTTGATCGCCTTCTGGCTCTATAACGCTGGCTTGATGTTGTGGATAGCTCTGAATTTCTTTCCGATCGGGTGGTCTCAACTAGATGCGGTGTTCGAACACGGCTTCGCCTATGCCCGAAGCAACGCCTTCTATTCGAAAACCCTGCTTTGGCAATGGCTACGACTGCCCGGCGATGTGCTGTTTGCGTTGGGGGCGCTTCTCATGGCCTGGGATTTCATCGTGAAACTTCGCCCGCTCTTCTGGCAGGCAATCGAGCACACGGAATCGGCGACTCGCGGCGAACCGGCCGAATGATTGTTGCCTGCATTGGCTCGAGGCCAGGACTCCTGACCGGAACGAGAAGGCTTGTGCTTTCCTGATGAAGGAGGCCAAGCAGGAAGATGCTACGAACGCAAGGCGCGCGCGGCGAAAACACCTATGCGTCGGCCCGCGTGCGCGGTCCCGTCAGCATCCCGAAATACAACAGCACGAAGAGCCCATAAGCTAAACTCCAAAGCCCAGCTGCGACCGCGAGGGCGAAAAAGTAATATTCGCCCATAAAAGGCGCGCCGACGCGAAGGGCCGCCGCGAGCGTCACGGCCACGTAAATGGCCATCGTTCCACGATCCGCGACGAGCGGGCGGCCAGTGTGGCCACGTGTCGCGCGGGTCATCACGGCGAGCGTCATGGTTCCAATGGCGCCGGCGGTAAGCGTATGCAGGGACGTCGTCGCATCCGTGACAGGGAAAAGTTTGTTGACGCCCATGAACAACAGGCCCAGCGCAAGCCAGCCATAGCCCAGATGCAGCACAAAGAGGAGCGGCTCCGCTCGCGTGCGGGCCCCGCGCCAGCGCGCCAGCCGCAGAAGCAGCGCGGCGCCAGCGACGATTTGAAGGACGGCGGTCACTAAGGCGTCGGGGAGCGCGACCCAGGCGATGAGCGCGACGAGCGTTGCCGTGAGCGCAACGCGGTCGAGCGCGCCGAAAGGGGCGGGTTCGGTCGCACCGGGCGAGGTTTTGACCAGCCAGTTGCGGGTGAAGCTGGGCGTAATGCGCCCTCCGATCAGCGCGACGAGCATCGCGAGCGTCGCGATGCCCATGTGCGCCCCGAGGGAACCCGTCTCAGCGACATCCATCGCCTCGAGATGCGTGAGCAAATTGCCGGTAAAGAGAAGGGCGAGGGCGACCAGTATGGGAAGGTTGCGCCAGTTCCGTCCGGTCACAATCTCGCGTGCGATCACGAGGAAGAACACGGCCGGAAAGGCGAGATCGAGCACTGCCGCGACGAGCGCCGGCGCACTTGCCGAGAAGAAGACGGCGAGGCGGCCGAGAAGCCATAGCGCGACAAGACCGGCGAGCGGCGCGCCTTGCAAAGGCATTCGGCCTGTCCAATTGGGGATCGCCGTGAGTAGAAATCCCGCCACGACCGCGCCCCCGAAACCAAAGGCCATCTCGTGCGGATGCCAGATGCTGGGGGAGAATCGCGTCGGCAGTTCAGCGGCCATCTCAAAATAGGCGATCGAAAGCGGCAGCGCGACGGCGGCCCAGAGCGCGGCGGAAAGAAAGAAGGGACGAAACCCTGCCGAAAGGAAAGTCGCCAGGAACGTTTGGCTCTCTTGGGCGCGGTAGCGCGGAATGGGGGGCATGATTCGCCTCTCTTGGGGTCGTGGAGCGTCGCAGAATGGCGTGCAGCCGGCCAAGCCGCAACACAGGCGAGATCGAGGGGCGTCGCGTTCGGGCTCCCCAGTTGAATTGCGGCGGGATTTTCGTTTGCTCAATAGAGCCTTAGCGCCCGTAGGGGGAGCGCTTTCTCGATCGCCGCTCCATCCCCTTGAAGTTCGGAAGGGCGGACGGTTCCGCCGCCTATGCGCCCGTGGAATAATTGCGCCCACGGATCGCGGAGGGCGGGGCTAAGAAATCCGAGCGCCCCGCCCAGCGTCTTCAATTTCTTTTCCTCGCAAGGCAGAGCGTCCGAGCGCCACCAAACTCAGCCGCGGCGCCGGTCCCTTTCAGGCGACCACCGCCAGCGCTGGAGTCTGCTCGAATCTCGGCAGGTCCTTCACGATGACGCGTATGTTGTTGTCGCTTGCGGCTTTTATGAAGTCTTCCAGGGTTTCCATGATGTCGTGATCGATGAAAGTCGCTCGGGAGCCATCAATCACGACGAAGCTGTCTCCCTCTATCTCGTCGAGAATGTCACGCAGAGGCGCCTTGTTGAGAAACGAGACATCCTTCTGCAGGCGCAAGAGGTAATGGTTGCCATCGCGCGTGAGCGCGAAGGCGGAATGATAATTCGCGCGAAGCACGAAGAACAGACCGACCGCCATGCCGATCGCCATCCCCTTGAGGAGGTCAGTCAAAAGGATGGCCGCGATTGTGACTGCGAAAGGCGCAAACTGCTCGAAGCCCTTTTCAAACTGCTCGGCGACAAGTTTTGGCTTCGCGAGCTTGTAACCGGTGAGCAGAAGCACTGCCGCGAGGCAGGCAAGCGGAATCATGTTCAGCACGGCGGCGAGGAACATGACGCTCAAGAGCAGCAATACGCCATGCACGATACAAGCGACCTTGGTGTGTGCGCCGGCGTTGATGTTGGCGGAGCTACGCACGATCACCGCTGTGATGGGCAGTCCGCCCATCAGGCCGCTCAGGAGATTGCCGACGCCTTGCGCTTTGAGCTCCTGATTGGTCGGAGCCGTGCGCTTGAGTGGATCGAGCTTGTCGACAGCCTCGAGGCTCAGTAGCGTCTCAAGACTGCCGACAAGGGCAAGGGTCGCCGCCGTCACGTAGATATGGTAGTCCGTCAGTAGCCTAAAATCCGGAAAGCGGATTTGTCCCGCGAATTGAAGGGGGCCTGAGATTTGCGGCAGCGTCACGAGGTGCTGGGGGGCGATCGCGAAGAAAGGCGCCACGGCCTGGGCGGTCATGTTGAAGAGAATGCCAAAGATCACCGCGACGAGCGGGCCCGGCACAAGGGCGAGGATGCGATGCTCCCGTATCCTGTTCGTATCCCAGAGTATCAGGATCGCGAGCGAGACGAGAGTGACGACTGTGGCTCCGGCCGAGATGGAATTCAGCGACGACCAGACAAAGGAAAACGTCGCGGTGGCCCCGTTTTCGAGGAACGATAGATCGCTGACCGCGTCCGCATCATAGCCGATCGCGTGCGGCAGCTGCTTTAAGATCAGGATCAGGCCGATCGCCGCCAGCATGCCCTTAATGACGGCGGATGGAAAATAGGCGCCGATCACGCCCGCGCGGGCATAGCCCATGCCGATCTGGAAGAGGCCGGAGAGCGCGATCGCCAGGACGGCTCCGCCGAGACCAAATTTCTCCACCGCCGCCGCGACGATGACGGTGAGACCCGCAGCCGGACCGGAGACGCTGAGTTGCGAACCGCTGACGACGGAGACGACGAGACCGCCGACAATGCCAGCGATGACGCCGGAAAAGGGCGGAGCCCCGGAGGCGACCGCGATTCCCAGACAGAGTGGTAGGGCCACAAGAAACACGACGACCCCCGCGGGGATATCGTGGTCCAGATAACGCGTGTAATAATCGAGATGCTTGCGCATGACGTTGGGTGCCTCCTCTTGAAGCGTTTAGTGCGCCTGCACTGTTGGCTCATCGTCCCATCGATAAATGGGGTCCATCGCGCTCTCTGGCCCTAACGTGATGAGCTGCTTCAAGAGCCCGTCGTCGAGCGCATAAACCCATCCATGAATCATTGGCCGTTGCTCGCTTCGCCAGGCATTCTGAACGATCGATGAGAAGGCGAGGTTGTTGGCTTGCTCGATGACGTTAAGCTCGACGAGGCGGTTGGTCTTGGCGTCGACGCAATTGATGGCGTCGAGTTCGTCGCGATGCAGGCGATAAACATCTTTCACGTGCAGCAGCCATTTGTTCAGCAGCGTGAAATCCGACCGCTGACGTGACAAAGCCGCTTTCACGCCGCCACAATTGTAATGGCCGCAGACGATAATGTGCTTCACCTTCAGAACTTGAACGGCGTATTGCACGACGCTGAGGCAATTGAGGTCGGTGGCGACGACCTGGTTGGCGATATTGCGATGCGCGAAAATCAGGCCGGGTTCAGCATTGACGATAATATCCGCCGGGACGCGGCTGTCCGCACAACCGATCCAAAGGAATTCGGGCTGCTGTCCGTGTGCGAGCTTTTCGAAAAACTCGGGCTTATGACGCGTCTTTTCTTCGGCCCAGGCCTTGTTTTCAAGGAGAAGCTTCTCGTGCGATTTCATGTGATATCCGCGTGCTCGGCAGCCATACTCGAATTTGGCTTGCTCAACCTGCAAACCCTCGCCCCTATTTGTGTGTCGAACGGAGGGAAACGCAGGTTGCGACTGTCAGGATTATATTAAAGAGTTATGTAACATCATCGATCCACGAGGATCTTAGTTTATGATGCCAGGACAGTTTTTTTTACGAGCCCTGCGTACGCTACCGCTACGCATCGGCGCAACGATAGCTTTTGGAACATGCCGACGGTCGAGAGGGTGCACGCCGGGCGCTGCTCCGATCAAAAACACCTAATTGTTGCATCGCCGTGTGTTGGCGCTAGACGAGATACTAAGACATTCACAAACAAAGCCTCATATCCGAATTGTCAAAGCAACGGCCAAAACCCGGAAAGAATTCAAATTTACCATCGAAAGCGCTCTGCACCGCTTGTCGAAATTACCGGAAATCGTAGCAAGTTTCTTTCATGCGCCCTCATGCAGGTATGCCGCAGCGTGAGGCTTTGCTAATGTAGCGATTAGTAAATGCCGTCCCGATCGATTCGCGGTCGTCCACGGAAAAGATGATTAGCGCAAAATTGATGGAGGTTTCCCGCGAGCCCTAGCATTAAAGAGAGGCGACGACGGGGTCCGAAGTTTAGTGTCGAATCCTGCTTCAGGCTTTTAGGAGTTCGCGCGACGAGCGGACTCTTTCGAAAGTGGTCTGAATTACCTCATTACGTTATTTACAAGGCGCAAGCGGCGCCTCGACCCTGAAGCGCGAGCCATGCCCCGGAATGGAGCAGACCGATAATTCATGGCCGAGCGTATCAGCCGCAGTTCTGGCGATCCACAGGCCGAGACCGAGGCCTGCCGTGTCGGAATTCAGGCGGCGAAATTTTCCGAAAACTTTATCGACTTTATCCTTCGGAATTCCGATCCCAGTGTCATAAATCTCGATCCAAACCCGTCCAGCCCTTCGTCGGCAGCAGATCAAAATTCCGCCTTTAACCGTGTAGTTGATCGCGTTACCAATCAGATTGCGAATGATCGCCTCAAGAAGGATGGAGTCGCTTAATACGTCCTCGTCACACGATCGTAATCGGATTCTTAAGCCCTTCTGATCAGCTTTCGAGCCCCATTGATCCACGACAGATTGGAGCAAAGGTCCGATCGCGACTGGCTTGTGCTCACGAGGCCCTTCATCGAGTCGCGTCGCGGTAACCAAGGCGTCAAGCTGGCTGTTCAGGCGTTCGATCGCTTCATCAGCCGCCGCCAAATATCGATTTTCATCCTCTTTATCCCGCGCGCGGCTGCGCAACCTGGACACAGCCATGAGTATTTGCAGCGGCTGTCTCAAGTCATGTCCGGCGATAGCAAGGATCAGGCCTTTGAATTGATTGGCTTCGGAGAGTTCTTTCTCGTGCGCGCGTAGGGTTTTCATCAGCTGGTTGAACGACTCGCCGAGCTCGCGGAACTCGGGGGCTTCCAGAGGTCGTGGGGCATAGACTTGGTAATCATCCCGCTGCCACCCTCTGATCACATTCAGCAGCCGCTCGATGGGCCGTCGGATGGCGTTCGCGCCAACCGCCCACGCGAGCGCCAAGGCGACGCTAAGGCTCAATAGGCTGAGCGCAAAGCTCCGCCATTGTTCGGTGTAGAGCGGGGCGAATGCGTGCTCGCGATCGACTCCAAAAAGGATAAAAAGATCCGGCGGTGGCACCGTGATTGGAACGTAGCCGTAAATTACATCTTTGCCGTGCTCGTCCTTTAGCTCCGCGGTCGCGGGCGAATCGGCGCGGATCATCGCCAGTTGTTCGGGAGTTGCGTTCTTGCCGACGCGGCCCGTACTGCTGGGCAGCTCGGCCAAAATGGTCCCGTGTCGATCTGTGATCAAAAGCGACTCGCCGGGTTGGAATGGAACTCGGCGCAAATGACCGGCAAACCAGTCCAAGCTCAGATAGGCGACGGCGATCGCTACCGTCTCCTCTTTGTCATTCCGAATTGGGTGGGCGAAAGGGATTGTCTTTTCGCCATTGATGCGGCTTACGGTGTAATCGCCGGTCGAAAACTTTCCAGTTTTCAGCGCCTCGGCAAAAAAGTTACGGTCGCCGATCGTAGCTCCTGAATTGCCAGGTATGCTCGCGCACAGGATCGTGCCGCTGCGGTCGGCGACAGCGAGCACAAGGTCTTTTCGATACTGCTTGGCAAGTTCCCCGAGCGTTTCCGTGCATTCTCCGGGATTCAGCGATTTTGAGACCGGCAGTTCGGCAACGGCGCCCAATAGGCGTTCGATCCCGTTCACAATTCCGTCTAGCTCGGCATTTCGATGTTCGGCTGTCGATAAGGCCGAGCTGCGAATCTCCTGCTCTCGCTCGTTGTTTCGCAGAAATTCATTTATGCCCTGCACAGCGAGAGTCGGGAGCAACGCGAATAGCGTCACCGTGAAAACGCGAGCGGATATGTTCACGACCTGCCTCCCGGAACGATCCCGCGTC
Organism: Hyphomicrobiales bacterium; assembly: GCA_003963405.1. Lineage (GTDB taxonomy): Bacteria > Pseudomonadota > Alphaproteobacteria > Rhizobiales > Beijerinckiaceae > Methylocystis. Next base: position 3,019 of record RXIY01000107.1, on the reverse strand, counting down.
TAGCGTCCGACTCGCGATCTTATTGCGCCTCGCGTTTTCCGCTAATAACTTCTTGCTTCTCTGGATAGCGCGTTTGTCGCTTCAGCCCATTCCAGGCGATTGCGACGCGGGCCATTGATAGAAGGCCCGCGCGCGGTCTCGGGCGCTCTAGGGGCTATTTCAGGGCGGTGAGATCGGCCCCGAAATTGATATGATACGCCTGACCGTCGATGACGAAGGCCGGAACGGATTTCACGCCTGCCGCTTCCGCCTCGGCGATCCGATTCTTCGCCTGGCCGAGATGGACGATCTCAATCTCGTATCGGGTCGGATCGAGCTTCTCGGCGAACTGACGCTCAGCGTCGATGCAGACCGGGCAGCCAGCGTGATAGAAAATCGCTTTGCGGGTCATGGCGTTTCACTCCTTTTTGCGTGAGTCGCCTCTTGACGAAAGGCGACTCTCTTCGAGCTGACGAAGTTCTGAGCGAGACGCAATATCCATTGCGTCGTATCCCGTGGTAAGTTCAGGGAACGTTGTCGTGTAGCTTCTCCAGAGAAGCGCCTCGTCGGAGGGGGATAACGCTTCATGGTCGCTGCAATCGAGGCGCAGACTCTGAGCGCCGAAAGCCGCGCCGACATAATCGCAATGATGGGGAGCCGTCGGTTCTTTATGCATATTGGGGCGGAAATACCGGCAGGTGACGCACATACGTTGGGGTGAAAGCGCGCCGGCGATTTGAAGAGCTCGGATTGTTTTGATGACGAGTTGCAGTAACTCGGTTTGTTCCTGATCTGACAATGTTTCAAGGGCGCGCTCGGTCGCGGTTATGACGAGACCGATCCCTCGCACGATGTCGCGTCCGGCTTGGGTGATGCGCATGGCTACGGCGCGGGCGTCTTCCGGATCAGACGTCTTTGTGAGCAAGCCCTTGCGAACCAGCGCCGCGACCGAGTCCGTCGCCGTAGGCTGGGACACGCCGAGCTGCGCGGCGATTGCCCCGACGCGCACGCCTTTTTCCGCGCGGCCGGCGATATAGGTCAGCACATGGGCCTGCGTCGGATTAAGCCCAGCTGTCCCGGCGATCGCCCATTGATCCGCGCGCATGACGGCGCAGATGCGATCGAGACCGTCGCGAATCCGGCGGGTTAAGAGGGGATCTGTCGAAACACAGGTCATTTGGAATGCATAGGATGCCTATGTAATGCCGTCAAGGGGAATTTTCAGCGGGAACCGCAGCGGAAAAGCGAGGGCCGAGGATGGATATGTTTTGCAGCCAGCAATCGTCGCTGGCTCGCGCGCTATCGGGGCGCGGTGGAACGATCGTTTGGGCGTTTCCGCGATTCAATGACAGTCGAGAGGCCTGGCTTTTCGCAGCCGGAGGCCGCGACTCTTAGGCCTTCTCTGACACGCGCAAGAGCCTCATCGGCTCGGCCGGCGGCGTAGACGGCGTGCGTGGAGTAGGAAAACTCGGGAGCGCCTCGTACGCGATACAGCCGTCCGTCATCGATGAAGGGTTGCGCCGTGCCAACGCGGAAATAGCCAGAACCGCCGACTGACAGAAGGAAGGTCAAAGCAAGCGGCCCAAGCGAGATCGACATAGCGGGACTACCAAGCTCAGGGAACGCCGCCTGATGATTAGCTTGGAACGCGTTGCCCCAATCTACGAAAATGTAAGTGCCTGGATCGACGCTTCCGTCAGGCGAGCTCGTCACTTGAACAAGCTTTTCTTCCATGAGCAACTCGCAAACGAGGCCAGACCGCTGAGGCGGGCTGTAGACGACCGCCAGGTCTAGAGATCCCTCTTCCACGCGTTCGACGAGGCGCGTTGCAGCATCGACTTCCGCTCTGACCGCGATGTCCGGACACTCGAGGCGCATCCAAATAAGCCAATCGGCAAGCAAGGGATGCCAAAGGCTCAGTTCGCCTCCAAGGGTGATTTTGTCGGCTTTGTTGGTGGGAAGCGCGACCTGTTGCCGGGCCCTCTCCCATATCTGCACAAGCGTCTCGGCATAGCGCTTGAAGCGTTCACCAGCTGGCGTCAGCCGGGCGCCCGCCTTGTTTCGAATGAAAAGAACCCGGTCGAGTTCCATTTCCAGCGCTCGAATTCGGGCGCTGACGGCGGTTTGGGTCAGATGCAGGCGCTCTGCGGCCGCAATGAAGCTTCCGCTTTCAGCCACCACCAGAAAGGTTCGAGCAAGGTTGATGTCCATGGGTTAATATGAAGTTTTTTGGTATTAAATTCAATAAAACACATTTGTCTGTTCGTAAATCAAATGCCAACCTGTTTCCAGGAACGGGGCCCGTGCAACAGCTTCGGTGCAAAGCGGCGGATAGGGAACCGGCCCTCTGACGATTGCTACCTTCGTTGGGGTTTGGAGAGGGCTGGGGTCAAGGCTCAGTTGGCTAGCGACTTGCGCCCCGGACGCAGTCAGAAATTGTGTTGCGAACGGCATGTTGGAGAGAGCCTTGCCCCTTCACTCGTCATTCCCCGAGCGCGCCGGTCCTGGGGCGCGCGATGTTCGTTGACAACAGGCCGTTACGCGGCTGGCGTCTGTGGTTGTTCACCGCCACCCTAGCGCTTGGCACAGTCGTCGTCCTCTCCAATGTCCCCGGCTACACGATAACCGTGCCATATGTGGCGGGCAGTCTCGGCGGCGTCACGCCGAGCTTCGGCACATGGGGGACGACCGACCATATGGTTGGCCTGGCGCTTGGCCTGCCGTTTGCGCGTTGGTTCTCGGGCCGCTTTGGCGACTATCGCGTCTATATCGTTGCCTTCCTTCTTTACGCCTGCGCCGCATGGGTTTGTGCAGCGAGCGAGACCCTTTGGACGTTTCTGCCGGGCCGCATTGCGCTTGGCTTCGCAGGCGGTGTGACCCTCCCGCTCGCGCAATCGCTAGCGCTCAGGGAGTTTCCCGAGCGCCGACGCACCTGGGCCGTCGCATTGTGGGGCGTGCTGAGCATGACGCCCTTAACGATCGGCGTGTTTCTTGGCGGATGGTTCGCCGAATTCTTGAGCTGGCGCTGGGTGTTTTATAC
>RXIY01000092.1 GCA_003963405.1 Hyphomicrobiales bacterium | reverse complement strand
CACGCAGAACTTCGCCCTGGCGTCGTTCGACCCGAACTTCCCGGGCGCCTTCGGCGGCAACGGCGGCGCCCTGTTCGGGGGCCAGGTGCGTGCGCGCCTCAACGGCAACATCGTTCGCGCTGGCGTGAACTATCACTTCAACTGGGGCGCTCCCGCTCCGGTCGTCGCGAAATACTGATCGAACTCTTTCGAGTTCTTGGGTCCCAGGAGCCCGGCCGCAAGGCCGGGCTCTTTTTTTGTGTCCTTTGCGCCACAGTGGCGCGAAAAGCAAAGCCTCAGGTCGGTGAATGACGACATAGCGTTTGACGCGAATGGTCAAGCTAAAGCAAAAAGAGGGCGTGGCGAACGGGGCGAGTTTTCGCGCCTGAGCCGAGGCTACTTCAGAGCGCGCGCCATTGGTTGTGTCGTTCAGCCGACGAAGAGGTATGAAATGAAAAAGATTGCACTTTCCTTCGCCGCTTTGGCCGTGACGGCGGGCTCCGCCCTCGCCGCCGATCTTCCCTCCCGCAAGGGCCCGGCGGTCCTTCCCCCGCCGCCCCCGCCGCCGCCCATGTGGACCGGCTTCTACGTCGGCCTGAATGCCGGCGGCACCTGGGCCAACAGCAACCAGCAGACCATGGCCGTGGGCCCCGTTGGCGTGGGCCCGGCCTGGGGCCCCGCTCCCATTTTCCAGCCCGACTATATCGGGACGTTCACTCTTGCGGCCTCGGCCGGCGGCGTCAACTCGGGCAACAACGGCGGCTTCATCGGCGGCGGCCAAATTGGCTACAACTGGCAGTTCTACAACAACTTCGTTGTGGGCCTCGAGGCTGACATCCAGGGCATCGCGGGCAACAGCGCCAGCAGAACCTTTGCCACAGGCTCTCTGGTTCCGGGCGTTCCGGGCACTTTTGGCGAAGGCTTCACGGGAATCCACTCGGTACGTGGCAGCCTCGATTATCTGGGCACCGTTCGCGGCCGGCTAGGCTGGTTGTTCACGCCCACGCTTCTTGTCTACGGCACCGGCGGTCTGGCCTATGGCGGCGTAACGCTGAATGCGTCATCCGTTGTAGCCGGCGTCGGCCCCTATGCTGGGGCTTTCATTTCTCCCAGCTTCGGTTCGGTGAACTTCTCGAACACGCAGGTTGGTTGGACAGCCGGCGGTGGCCTCGAGTGGATGTTCATGCCGAACTGGTCGGCCAAGGTGGAATATCTGTATTACGATCTCGGCACGGTGACGCAGAACTATGCGCTTGCCTCGACGGACTCGAGCGTCCTTGTTGGCGGCAACGCCCTGTTCGGCGGCCAGGTGCGCGGCCGCCTGAACGGCAACATCGTTCGGGCTGGCTTGAACTATCATTTCAATTGGGGCGCGCCGGCTCCGGTCGTCGCCAAATACTGATCGACCTTTCGAGGTTTCGACTCTGGAGCCCGGCCGCAAGGCCGGGCTCTTCGCTTTTGTGTCCTTCGTGCCACAGTTCTGGCGAAAGCGATGCAATTTGAATGGCAACGGTCAAGATAGGCTTTGACTGCAACGGTCAAGCTCGATCAAAAAGGCGGGGAGGCACACGGAGCGGTTGTCGCGACTGGGCCAGACAACTTCAGAGCGCGACGCGGTTGTTGCGTCGTCGAGCCGACGAAGAGGTATGAAGATGAAAAAGATTGCGCTTTCCCTTGCTGCTCTGGCCGTGACGGCGGGCTCCGCCCTCGCCGCCGATCTTCCCTCCCGCAAGGGCCCGGCGGTCCTCCCCCCGCCGCCCCCGCCGCCGCCCATGTGGACGGGGTTCTATGTCGGCCTCAACGCAGGTGGCGCCTGGGCCAACAGCAACGGTCAGTATCTCGGGATGGGGCCGGTCGGCGCCAGCGCGGGCTGGCCGCATGGCGGCGCCGCTCTGACCGATTCGTATCTAGCAGCTTTCTCGGCGGCGGGTTCGGCCGCCGGGACGAACAGTGGCGGGAACGGCGGCTTCATCGGCGGCGGCCAGATCGGTTACAACTGGCAGTTTTACAACAACTTGGTCGTGGGTCTGGAGGCCGACATCCAGGGCATCGCCGGCAATAGCGGCAGCCGCGCCTTCATGACCGGCGCGTCGGTTGCTGACGGCAGCAATTACGTGGGCGTTCACTCGGTGCGCGGCAGCCTCGACTATCTGGGCACCGTCCGCGGCCGTCTCGGTTGGCTCTTCATGCCTACCATGCTCGTTTACGGCACGGGCGGTCTCGCCTACGGCGGCGTGACGCTGAACTCGACGTCGATGATCTACAATGACTTCTTCGTCAACCAGCTGACGGCTGCGGGCGCGCCTGTTCTCCCGGTCTCTGTCGGTGGAGTCAACTTCTCGAATACGCAGGTCGGCTGGACGGCCGGCGGCGGTCTCGAATGGATGTTCATGCCGAACTGGTCGGCCAAGGTCGAGTATCTCTATTATGACTTGGGCACGGTCACGCAGAACTTCGCGATGGCGGCCACGAACAACAACACCGGACTCAACGCCATTTTCGGCGGGCAGACGCGCGCGCGCGTGAATGGCAATATCGTTCGCGCCGGCGTGAACTATCACTTCAACTGGGGCTCTCCGGCCCCGATCATCGCGAAATACTGATCGGACTGTCGTCCTCAACAAGAAGCCTGGCCGCAGCGCCAGGCTTTTTGCATGAGAGGCATGGCGGACGACCATGTTGGCGCGCATCGGAAGGGGAGGGCGATGGGCGCATGGGGTGAGGGTTTTTACCTCTTCGGCCGCGCAGAAGCTTGCCAGCTGTTCATCACGTTCAACGATTCGCGGTCGGTCGGTTGTATGCAAACGACGAACTGAATAGCGTGAGCTTTAGCGTTGTGGAAATGGGCAGTTCCGTGCATCCCGATGATTTTTTCGACCTGATCGATCGATTGGCGGCAGCGGACCGGATCGAGGCCGCCTCTGTTGTCATCTGCGATTTCACCCGAGCCTGGGGGTTGCATAACGTCGCCTACGCGGCGTTGAACATGCCAGCTCCCGGGGCGCAAAGACCGCTCCTTTCTGTTACTTATTCCGCTGAGTGGCAGCGACCCGATCATTCGCAAGTTTTTCGGCGAGGCCCAGGAACTCGACGTCGGCGCCAATGGCTTGACGATCCCCATGCGTGGCCGTTTGGGGGAGTTCGCCCTCTTCTCCGTCACCAGCAATGAGACCGAGGCCGAGTGGCGCGCGATGAAGCGTGATCTGATGCGCGATCTGATGATTGTCGCATTCAACTTTCACGCGGCGGCTTTGCGCGGCTGCGGCGTGGCGGAGGAAACGGGCGTCCATCTTCCCCCGCGCGAAGCAAGCTGTCTCAGGTGGAAGGCGCTCGGCAAGACCGACGACGAAATCGGACGCATTTTGGGAATCAGCCCACATACTGTGAGATTCCACCTCGAATCCGCCCGCGCGCGACTCAATACTGTCAACGCCACGCACACGGTCGCAAAGGCTCTCGCGCTCGGCCTGATTAACATGTCGTACGAGCCTACCCACCTTTTCCCCCGGAAACGGTGATAACCCCCCTTTTTTGGGAGGGGAAAGTCGCCTCGACAACCGATTCACCTCCCATTTTCGGGAGGTGATAACCCACTGTCATTGCTGCATTTTCCTGAAATCGTAAAGCTTACGATGGAGGAGTTGGCAATGATCAGACTTATTCCGGGCGAGTGGCGGGACCGTTACCCCCGGCTCATTGACGAAATGCATCGGCTGCGCCGCAGCGTCTTTCACGAGCGGCTGAAGTGGCAAGTGACGGTGATCAACCGCTGGGAGATCGACGGCTATGACGCTCTCGATCCTCTCTATGTCCTGTCTCTCGATGAAGACGAACGAGTGATTGGCGGGCTCAGGCTGCTGCCGACCACCGGATTCAATATGCTGAATGACACTTTTCCGCAGCTTCTGCCGGACGGGGCGCGAATTGAGAGCCCGCTGATCTGGGAATCGAGTCGGTTCACCGTGCGAATGACGGGAGACACGCGGGTGGATGTTCCCACGATAAGCCGCGCCACGGCCGAATTGGGGCTGGCGCTCAACGAAATCGGCAAGGCCGCGTCGCTCACGCATATCGTCACAGTCTACGACCGGGTCATGCACCGCATGCTGATGCGTTGCGGTTGCGCGGGCGAGCCTCTCGGTCCTCCGCAAATGATCGGCGGCGTCGAAACCTACGCTGTCCTCTACGAGGTCGGGCCAGGATGGGACGCGCGCGTGCGCAACCTCGCCCGGGGTGGCGAGCGTGACGCTCGAGCCGGAAGCCATCAGGAACATGCAGGCGCGGTTGGCGTGCTGAACACGAAGCCAAGCGATGGGAAAATCAGGAGAGGGCAGAGAATGATACGCTTCATCACTTACAGAAACTTCCCCCTGCTCGACGTGCAAATAGAGAGGGACTACCGGCGCCGCTGCAATGGTGATGCGGTCGCCGTGCTCGCTGAGATCGAGGAGGTCGAGTTCGTCGGCTCACTGCGCCGGGTGCGCCGCGGATCCAGGAGGAGCCGGGACTGGCTGCTCAGTCTGGCTCGGGAGATGGACGCCCTCTCGAAAACGCCAGAGACGCTCCCTTCTCGTCCTTCATCGTCCCGCCTCATTGCGGCAAACGCCACGCATAGGACGACAGGCAAAGCTCGCCTCAGAGGCGCTCGCCGCTGAGGGACAGGACGACGCGCGTCTGGCTCGAGACGCGCGTCGCGCACTCCCCCGGCGCCCGCTTTCCTTAATTGACGTAAGCCGTGATCGCGAAGGTGACGGCGGCTGCGGCGGCGAGTATCGAGACAATGGCGGTAAACGAGCTCATGACATTTCCCTCTGCCTCTAGCGACGCCGCAGGGTTTCTTCTTTCTGGGAGATTAACCCGCAGCGCGGCATAATAACGCACCCTGTCCGGGCAGGGCGCAAGCGGGAAAAGTTGTGCAACGCACGATGCGTAGCGGCGCTGGGCGTCGCCGCCGCACGAAAATGCGTGAGCGAATAGCGCTGAGAGAAGATCGCCGCAACGCGGCGACGATCCTTCGCGAGCCATGGCTCAAGCGATTGCCTTCAGCCTCGCTCTCAGATCGCCAATTTCCGCTTCGGCCCGGACCTGCTCCGTTACGTCGTACTGGACTCCCAGGAAATAAATCAGCGTTCCCTGCTCGTCGAAAAGCGGCGTGATGTTGAGCTTGTTGTGGAAAAGCACGCCATCCTTGCGATAGTTCCTCAGGGTTACCTCTACAGGCTGGCGGCTACGGATCGATTCGCGCAGCCGTTGCAGCCCCTCCTGATCGCGGTCCTGGCCTTGCAGGAAGCGGCAGTTCCGGCCCAGAATCTCTCTTGGCTCATAGCCGGTGATCTCCTCGAATCGTTTGTTGACGTAAACGATGGGCGCATCCTCGAGATCGGGGTCCGTCAGGGTGATTCCGTTGACGCAGGTGTCCAGAATCGTGGTGAGGATCTCCGGAATGATTTCGGACTTTTTCACCGAAAAGATCTGCGCCTTGTCCTGAGCCTTGGCGCGCGCCCAGACGCGATAGGCGGAGGGCGCCATGCCAGCATAGCGCCGGAACGCCCGCCGGAAACTCGCTTCGTCGATGAAGCCTGCGCTCGCCGCCAGCTCTTTTACGGGTTTCTCGCTGGTCTCGAGTAGCGTCCGCGCCGTTTCGACCCGAATGCGGTCGATGAAGCTCTTCGGAGACTCGCCGCAGGCGATCTTGAGCTTGCGGTGCAGTGTGCGCTCGGAGGTGGAGAGGGAGCGCGCCAGATCCTGCGCGTTGAAATCGGCGTCGGCCTGCCGGACGATTCGTTCCGCCTCCGTGAGAAACGCGTCGGCGCTTCCCGAGACCGTGACCGGGCTGTAGCCGGCGGCGCGCGCGGGACCCTTGGCGGGGCCCATGTCGCCGAGTGTGAAATCGGCGGCGAGGCGCCCCACTTCTGCGCCGCAGAGCGTCTTCAGCACATGCAAACCGACGTCGATCCAGGACATCGGCCCCGCCGCGGTAACGACGCGGCGGTCGTCGATGAGCCGCGCGCCCCAAGCCAAATCCGCGCGGGGATAACGCTTTTTCAGATCCTCGTGATGCCACCAGCTGGTCGTGCAGCGGCGTCCTTCGAGGAGTCCGGCCTCGCCGAGCAGGAAAACGCCGGAGCCGCACGCGCCGATCAGCGCGCCGCGCGAATGGTGCCGGCGCAGCCAGGCCGCCGCCGCGCCAAAGTTCGCCATGTCCGGAACCTCGCCTTCCGGACCCGGCGCGAAGCTCGGCACGATGATCGCGTCGCAGACCGCAATTTCGTCGAAAGACGTCTCCACATCGAAGCGCGCGCCCGCTCCATCGAGAATCGGACGAGCGGCGACGCCGGCGGTCACGGTGCAGAAATCCGCCCCCGCCGGGGCGTCTCCGGCCGGAGGCATGGAGGCGCCTATCCTGCGCTTGGCGAGCGAAAAAAAGTCGGACAAACCGACAAAAGCGGAGCCTAGACAGCCATCCAGGCCCGCGACGACGATTTTGAGCATGCCTCCCCACCAATTTCGTTTTTTGGCGAATTATGGACTCGATTTGGCTATTTCGCCATCCTGACCTAGGATGGCTCCAACCTCATGTTGAGTATGGCGAGGGCATCCGTCCTCTGTCACGATGCTGTTACACGGGCCGGTTTTCCTCGCGAATTCAGCGGGGCGCGCCCAGGGAGGTGCAAATGAAGGCGAATTGGAAGAAATATTTGCCTTGGGTCGTCTTCGTCGCCGTCGCTGTGGTTCTTTTTGCGATGTTCCAGCATCAGCAATCCCGCACGCCGGCGCGCGAGATAACCTTCAGCGAGCTGCTGGTGCAGATCGACGAAGGCCGCGTGCACGACGTCACGATCGCGGGCAATGAAATCACGGGACACTTCAACGACAACCGCTCCTTCACGACCTATGCGCCGAACGATCCGTCGCTCGTTCAGAAGCTCGAGTCTAAAAAGGTGCAGATCAGCGCCAAGCCGGGCGGAGAGAATCCGGGCTGGCTGTCCACGCTGCTCGTGAATGGCCTGCCGTTGCTGCTGTTCATCGGCGTCTGGATCTACATGGCCCGCCAAATGCAGGGCGGCGCCGGCGGCCGCGCGATGGGCTTTGGCAAGTCGAAGGCGAAGCTTTTGACGGAGATGGCCGGCAAGGTGACGTTCGAGGACGTCGCGGGCGTGGACGAGGCGA